>CAZRQL010000004.1:0-59192 GCA_964602415.1 uncultured Roseobacteraceae bacterium | reverse complement strand
GGCTTTGAGTGCGGAGCAGCGGGCTATCTACGAAGAAACCCTCATCCAATATTGGGGTATGAAAAGTGCCATCGAGACAGCGGTAGAAGAGGCGGTTGAGGCAGCGGTAGAGGCAGCGGTGGGGGAAAGGGAAATGGAGATTGCAAAAATTATGTTGGCAGATAACGAGACTAACGAAAAAATAGCCAAATATACAGGCTTAACCATTGAGCAAATAGAGGCTCTACGCGGTGAACAAAGCTAAATTTACAACTGCGAAAGGCCTTGCGCTATACATTTCGCTTTTTGAGAATTCTTAATTTGCCGTTAAAAAAACTTGATATTTCAAAAAGTTCTTTAGTTTTGCGCCCTGTGAAATTCAAGGCTTTTATATTTTTTTTGGCTCTGGTAGGTTTGTCTTCTACTGTATTCAATCGGTGGGAGAAACCAATTTATTGCTTTGAGCAAACAAACGACGAAGAGCAAAGTCCACAGCCTCAACAGCTTGATGTAGCTCAGGTTTTGGTGGGTTCAGCTCATTTCTTTTTTCATCCTTGCAGCGATGGAGGTCTTGATTGGTTTTGTCAGGCAGATGGTTGGGTACTTCCCTTTGAGATTTTTCCGCCTTCTCTCAGACAAAGCCCTAAAATACCTTTGGATTTCGTTAAAGCACTCTTTAGGGGCTATATAGTCAAAAATGCGCCGTAGTTTTTTTCTCAAAAAGACTACCCTTTTTCTGCTATTTAAAAAAAAAATTAAATTAAACAAAAACATGAAAAACAAATTCGGGATTTTATTCCTGACCATTATTTTGGTATTGGTATGTACCTATTACCTATCTATGACCTTTGTTTCGAGGTCTATTCAGCGCAAGGCTGACGAATATGCCAAAACGGCTGAGGGCAAAATAGATTTGCGCCGTAAGCAGCGTTTTACCGACTCTCTTTGGAATAAGCCTGTTTTTTTGGGGCAATCCCTAAAAAAAATCAAGCAGTTTGAACTTGGTTTGGGGCTTGATTTACAGGGAGGTATGCACGTACTTCTGGAGGTTTCGCCTGAGGACATACTCATTGGCTTGGCAGGCGATGCGGCAGACAGCCCTGAGTTTCAAAAGGCACTCAAAGCCGCCAAGTCTCAAAGCATAAACCGAGGTTCGGGATTGGTGGACAGGTTTTTTGACAGTTTTGCCAAAATAGCACCCAACACCAAGCTCGCCGATGTATTTGCCACCAGTTCATCCAAAGGCAGGATAGAGTTCAATTCGTCTGATGATGAGGTGATTAAATATGTCAAAGAGGAGGTAGAAGGCTCGGTCAAACGCGCTTATGACATCATCCGCGCCCGCATAGACAAGTTTGGGGTATCACAGCCCAACATCCAACTCATACCCGGAGCAGGGCGCATACAGGTAGAACTACCCGGTGCCGACAACCCTGACCGCGTGCGCAAACTCATAGCCCGCGAAGCAAAATTGGAATTTTTGGAAGTTGTGCCTTTGGCAAAGGTTTTTCCTGCTATCCAGAGCATTGACAAATACTTGGTACAGATGCAAAAGGCCAAAAAAGAAGAAGGCCGCAGTCCGATAGGCGAAGACCTAAAAATAGATTCCGATACCACAAAAAAAGCATCCCAAGATGAGGATGAGTTGTTTGTCAAAAAAGACACCAGTTCTACCGCTTCCGACACCACAAAATCCAAATCAGATGAGGTTTCCAATCTTTTCAAACTCCAGCGAGGTGCGCAGCAAGAGATAGCTGCTTTTGATGCACTTTTTTATGAGGCCACCGATACGGCCTTGATCAATGAGATTTTTGACAACCCCGCCGTAAAAAAACGCCTCCCTCAGGGGGTAGATGCTTATTGGGGTGTTAAGCCTATGTCAGACAAAGACACCCGCTTGCCTTTGTATTTTTTGAAGCGCGAGCGGGGCGGCAAAGCCCGTTTGACTGGTAGCGAGGTCATCAATGCCTACCGCGATTTTCACCCCTTAGACCGCAAGCCTTACGTTTCGATGCAGATGTCTGTGAGCGGCTCAAGAGAGTGGGCAAAAATGACCAAGCAAGCCGCCAGCCAAAACCCCAAAGGCAAAATAGCCATCGTATTGGACAATGAAGTCTATTCAGCCCCTACCGTACAAGGCGAGATAGACGGGGGAAGCTCACAAATCACCGGCAGTTTTACCATAGAAGAAGCCAGCGATTTGGCCAACGTCCTGCAAACCGGCAAGCTGCCTGCAAAACCCCGCATCGTAGAAGAAGCCGTCGTAGGACCTTCTTTGGGTAAAGTAGCTCAAGGACAAGGTCTTATGTCTGCTGCAATTGGGTTTTTGCTTATCGTTGCTTTTATGTTGCTCTACTACGCCCGTGCGGGTTTGGTGGCTAACTTAGCTTTACTGTTTAACTTGTTCTTTATTATTGGCGTATTGACCAACTTTGGAGCGGCTCTTACCTTGCCCGGTATAGCGGGTATCGTTTTGACTATGGGTATGGCGGTGGATGCCAACGTGTTGATTTTTGAACGCATCAAAGAAGAGATGAGCAAAGGCTTGCTTTTGACCGATGCCATCAAAAAAGGCTTTGACAGGGCTTATTGGACGATTGTGGACTCCAACCTAACCACTTTGCTGACCGCACTGTTTTTGATGCTATTCGGGCTTGGCCCCATCAAAGGCTTTGCCATTACCCTCATTATTGGTATTTCCTGCTCTTTTTTTACCGCTGTTTTTGTTTCTCGCCTTATCATAGACTACATGACCCGCAAAGGCAACGATTCGCCGCTGTCTTTTCAAGGCAACATACTGAAAAACACATTTGTCAATGCGAATCTTGATTTCTTGAGCCAACGCAAGTTTTCGTTTATCTTCTCCGGTGCTCTTTTGGGATTGGGATTGATTTGTTTTGTGGTGGCTCCCCCAAAATTTGGGGTTGATTTCAGTGGCGGGCGTTCTTATGTGGTCGAATTTTCAACCCCCCAAGAGCCTACCCAAGTCAGATCGGCTTTGGGAGAACTGAGTGCCGAAGTCAAGACCTACGACACCGACAAAGCCCTCAAAATCACCACCAACTACCTGCTCAATGACGAAAGCTCCCAAGCCGACTCAATCGTATTGACCACTTTGAAAACCAAACTTGAGGCATTTACCAAGCTCAAATTCAGCGACAACGACGACAGCAAGGCCTTAGAGGGCACCTTTACCATACCCAGCAGTTCTAAAGTGGAAGGCACCATTGCGCTGGACGTTCGCAACTCAGCCGGAACTTCGATTTTGTTTTCTTTGGGTGCTATCTTTTTGTATATCTTAATCAGGTTTAGGAGGGTATCTTTTAGTGTAGGGGCTATCGTTGCACTGGTGCACGATACGCTTATGGTCTTTGCTTTTATGGGCATAGCCAGCGTACTTGGGTTCGGTTTTGAAATAGACCAAGTATTTGTAGCGGCGGTGCTGACCGTGATAGGCTATTCCATCAACGACACCGTGGTTGTCTTTGATAGGATTCGCGAATATTACTCTCCCACTTTGGGAATTGAAAAATCGCTCAACGATGCCATGAACAGCACTCTGAGCCGAACCATTTTGACCTCGATGACTACTTTGCTGGTGGTGGCCACGCTATTGGCTTTGGGTGGCGACTCCTTGAGAGGCTTTGCTTATTCTGTGTTGATAGGCATAGCCTTTGGTACTTATTCGTCTATTTACATTGCTACTCCCATCTCTTATTCATTCGACCGTTGGAGAGAATCCAAGAAAACGGCCTCGGCAAGCTAAAAACAATCCCCCCAACATCTGGGGGGATTGTTTTATCCCAATCATGCAGTGCCAACACCAAATTCTATCAAATCATATTTCCCAAACAAGCCCCATCAAGGATGGCATAATGCAATCGCACAGCCGTCCTACAAACCTAACTACGGTATTGTAAACACACTTTACACCACCACGTTGACCAATTTTTTGGGGATGACGATTACTTTTTTAGGTGTTTTGCCTTCGAGCCATTTTTGTACGGTTTCGTGGGTGAGCACATGAGCCTCAACTTCGCTTTGAGGCATGTCGATGGGCAGCGCGAGTGTAGCCCTGAGCTTGCCATTTACTTGTATGGCGCACTGAAAACTGTCCTCTTGGGTGTATTGCTCGTCCCATTGCGGGAAGGGCGCATCCAAAATGAGTTGCTCGTTGTCCAGTGCCTGCCAAAGTTCTTGGGCGATGTGCGGCGCAAAAGGTGCTAAAATGACCAAAAATTGTTCCAAAACGGCTTTACTATTACATTTTAGGTCTGTGAGGTCGTTTACGGCAATCATAAAATTGCTCACGGCGGTATTGAGGCTGAGGTTTTCGTAGTCTTGGGTGATTTTTTTGATGCATTTGTGCAAAACCCGCAGTTCTTGGTCGTTAGGTGGAGTGGATTGTGGCAAAAATTCTCCTTTATCGCTATAAAAAAGCCGCCACAACTTTTTGAGAAAGCGCGCCACTCCGTCAATGCCTTGGGTGCTCCAAGGCTTGGAAAGCTCCAAAGGCCCCAAAAACATCTCATAAAGCCTCAAGGTATCCGCTCCATACTGAGCCACTACATCATCTGGGTTTACCACGTTGTACCACCTTTTGGACATTTTCTCTACCTGATAACCACAAACAAACTTGTCTTCTTTCATCAAAAACTCCGCTTGGGCGTATTCGGGACGCCACTGCTTGAACTTTTCTATGTCCAAAATATCATTTTTGACCATAGATACGTCCACATGCAGTTCTTGGCAGTCGTAGGAGTCTTTCAATTCCAGCGAGGCGAATTTACTTTGGTTTTTTACTTTGTAAATCAGCGAACTGCGTCCCTGAATCATGCCTTGATTGACCAATTTTTGGAAAGGCTCTTCATGGCCTATCCATCCTCTGTCGTAGAGGAACATTGTCCAAAACCGCGCATAAAGCAAATGCCCTGTGGCGTGCTCCGTACCGCCCACATACAAGTCCACCGAAGCCCAGTAGCTTGATTTATCTTTTTGGCAAAAAGAATCTTGGTTTTGTGGATCCATGTATCTGAGGAAATACCAACTCGAGCCGGCCCAGCCGGGCATGGTAGTCAGTTCGTAGTCGTAAACTCCTTTGTATTTCCAATCTTGCGCCCTTGCCAGCGGCGGCTCTCCCGTCTCGGTGGGCTTGTAATGCGAAATTTCGGGCAAGACCAAAGGTAAGTCTTCCACCGCTTTGGGGATACCGTCTTGGTAGTAAATAGGGATTGGCTCACCCCAGTACCTTTGGCGACCAAAGACAGCATCGCGCAGCTTGAAGTTGGTTCTTCTGACCCCGATATTGCGTTTTTCTATTTCCTGCAAGGCCGCTTCGATGGCTTTGGGCACAGACAGACCGTTTAAAAAGTCTGAGTTAATGAGCGTACCTCTTTTTTCACCAAAAGGCTCAACCACAAAGCCTCGTTCATCTACTTTGGTCTGGTCGATGACGGGCACAACAGGCAGGCCAAAATGTTTGGCAAACCTAAAATCTCGCTCGTCTGAGGCGGGCACACCCATCACCGCACCCGTCCCATAGCCTGCCAGCACATAGTCCGCCACCCATACAGGCACTTTTGCACCGCTCAACGGATGAATGGCATGGCTGCCCGTAAACACCCCCGAAACAGTTTTGATGTCGGATTGACGGTCGCGCTCTGAGCGGTTAAGGGCTTTTTCGAGGTACTGCTGGACTTGGTCGGCCTGTGAGGGCGCGATGATAGAAGCTAAGTTTTCGTATTCGGGCGCCAAACTCAAAAAACTCACCCCAAAAATGGTGTCTATTCTGGTGGTGAAAACAGTGATTTTCAGAGGACTATTCTCTAAGGAAAAATGCAGTTCGCAGCCCTGAGAGCGGCCAATCCAATTGCGCTGGGTCTCTTTCATGGCCTCCGACCAGTCCAAGTGCTCCAGATTTCGCTCCAATCGCTCGGCGTAAGCGGTGATGCGCATCATCCACTGACGCATCTTTTTGCGCTCTACCGGATGGCCGCCGCGCTCGGAAAGCCCGTCTTTGACCTCGTCGTTGGCCAATACACTCCCCAAGGCCGCACACCAATTGACCACCGCCTCATCCAAATAAGTTAGCCGGTAACAGAGCAGCACGTCTGATTTTTGCCTCTCACTGTACGCTTTCCATGTCTGGGCATCAAAAGGCTGTGTTTTTTCGTCGCAAGCCGCCTGAACGCGCAGGTTGCCGTTTGCCTCAAACTCCGCCACCAACTCCGCAATCGGGCGGGCTTTGTCCGCTTTTTTGTCGTACCAACTATCGAAGAGTTGCAAAAAAATCCATTGCGTCCAGCGGTAGTAGTCGGGCGAAGAGGTGCGCACTTCGCGTTCCCAATCATAACAAAACCCGATTTTGGCCAACTGGGCTTTGAAAGTGGCGATATTTTGCTCGGTGGTAATGGCGGGATGCTGGCCTGTATCTATGGCATACTGCTCCGCCGGCAGCCCAAAAGAGTCAAAGCCCATGGGATGCAGCACGTTGTAGCCCTTGGCGCGCTTGTAACGTGCCACAATATCGGTGGCTATGTATCCCAAAGGATGCCCTACATGCAAGCCCGCACCCGAAGGATAGGGAAACATATCCAAGACGTAATATTTGGGCTTGGAAGGGTCTTCTATGGTTTTATAGACTTGGTTATCAAACCAATATTGTTGCCATTTTGGCTCAATTTCCGCAGGATTGTACGCAGACATACATCAGGTTTTGGTGCAAATTAAGCGCAATCTATTCATATTTTGCCCCTATGGAGCTAAAACCATCGCAAATGCCACCACCATAGCTCCGTCATCTCGGTCATACACAGCTCCTGCGGAGTCTTTAGCAGGTGGTAACAGATTGGCGAAAACGAGCCAAAAAGCCCCATTGGGGCGAGATGGGAGTAGATGAGATTTTCCTTTGGGGCGATTGTATGCCATCCCTAAGGGATGAATGCCCTTGTACCATAGCGATAGCCGATTCTCAATAATTTAACCTGTGAATGCTGTTTTTACCTATTGCTTAATCCCTGCTAAATAAAAAAAAAGGTGTCTTGGCTTTTCAGACCCCCCTTTTTTTAATTCAGAGTCCAATCTTCAGTCCTTTTGTGCGCCTTCTATGATGCTCTCCACAATGGTTGGGTCGAGCAGGGTGGAGGTGTCGCCAAAATTGGTAAAATCGCCTTCGGCCACTTTCCGCAAGATGCGGCGCATGATTTTTCCTGAGCGCGTTTTGGGCAGCCCCCTGACGAGTTGCACTTTGTCGGGTTTGGCAATGGGGCCTATGTGTTTGGTAACGGTAGCGATGATTTCTTTTTTGAGGTCGTCAATGGCGATATCCAATGTTTTGTCACTGTCGCAAATGACATAGGCATAGATTCCCTGTCCTTTGATTTCGTGAGGGTATCCCACCACAGCAGACTCAATGACAGCAGAATGTCTATTGATGGCGTTTTCGATTTCGGCGGTTCCAAGTCTGTGCCCCGATACGTTGATGACATCGTCCACCCTTCCCAAGATGCGGTAGTATCCGTCTTCGTCGCGTTTGCAACCGTCGCCCGTAAAATAGTAGCCTTTATAGGTAGAGAAATAAGTCTGTTTGCAACGCTCGTGGTCTCCCCATGTGGTGCGCAGCATAGCCGGCCAAGGGAATTTGATGCACAGGTTTCCTTCTGCATTTTTGTGCTTGAGTTCTTTGCCTTCTGCATCCAGCAAAACGGGCTGTACTCCCGGCAAAGGCAGGGTTGCATAGCCGGGTTTGGTGGGTACAATACCCGCGACGGGCGAAATCATCATCCCGCCAGTCTCGGTCTGCCACCAAGTATCCACGATAGGGCAGCGAAATTTGCCGATATGCTGATGATACCAATGCCATGCTTCGGTATTGATAGGCTCTCCGACAGTGCCCAATATTTTGAGAGTACTTAATTTATAGAGTTGGATGTACTCCAAGCCAAAGGCCATCAGTGCGCGTATTGCGGTGGGGGCGGTGTAGAAGATATTGACCTTGAGGCGGTCTATAATCCGCCAGAACCTGCCTGCATCGGGATAAGTGGGTATGCCCTCAAACATCACACTGTGCGCTCCCTCCAGCAAAGGGCCATAGACAATATAAGAGTGCCCCGTAATCCAACCAATGTCAGCGGTACACCAATACACATCGCCTTCTTCATACTGAAACACATTGCGGAAGGTGTAGGCCGTATAAACCATATAACCTCCGCAAGTATGAAGCACCCCTTTGGGTTTGCCGGTCGAGCCTGAGGTATAAAGGATAAAAAGCGGGTCTTCGGCATCCATGATCTCAGGCTCGCAATAGGTACTCATACCCTCCAACTCTTCATCAAGCCAGTAGTCACGACCCTCTGTCATGGAAACAGGCTCGTTGGTGCGCTTCAATACAATAACTTTTTCAATTGAGTTGCCTGTACATAGGCTCAATGCTTCATCGACTGTGGGCTTGAGAGGGAAGGCCTTAGGGCCTCGGTACGCGCCATCGCCCGTTAATATGATTTTAGATTGGGCATCGTCTATTCGGCTGGCCAATGCCTCAGCCGAAAAACCCGCAAACACCACAGAATGAATGGCTCCAATCCTCGCACAGGCCAAAATCCCAATCGCCAACTCGGGAACCATTTGCATATAAAATGTAACACGGTCGCCTTTTTTGACACCATTTTTTTTAAGCATGTTCGCAAAGCGGCATACTTCTTCGTGAAGTTGGCGGTACGTGAAAATTCTGTCTGATTCTTTGGGGTCATTGGGAACCCACGAAATGGCTATGGCGTCTCCTTTTTCTAGCAGATGGCGGTCTAAACAGTTTTCTGTGATGTTTAGTTTAGCCCCTACAAACCATTTGCAGTAAAAGTCATCGAAACTGTAGTCCAGCACCTTGTCCCATTTTCGACGCCACAGAAAACCGTCTCGGGCTTGGTCTGCCCAAAAATCTTCGGGCGTGTTGACACTTTTGCGGTAGGCCACTGCGTAGTCCTCCAAATTTTTGATTCGTTTCATGAACAGCTATTTTTTGATTGATTTTGGAAATTTTCAAAAAATATTTTTTAAAATTCTATGACAAAAGTCATTATTTGTTTATTTCAAATGTTTTTTTCTTATTTCAATCAGTAAGAGAAGAATTTGCAATAATGCTGTACACTTTTTTGAGTAAATTTGCAAATGAATTATTGGCTGCTTAAATCTGAGCCTGATACGTACAGTTGGGACGATCTGGTCGGCAAAGGCAAAGACCACTGGGATGGCGTTCGCAACTACCAAGCCCGCAACCATCTCAAAGCCATGCAACCGGGCGATTGGGCATTTTTTTACCACAGCGGCAAAAATCCTGAGGTAGTAGGCATTTGCCGCGTAACCCGCAGCGCTTATCCTGACCCTACTACGGAAGACAAGCAATGGGTGGCCGTTGAAGTTGAGCCTCTTAGAGCTTTAGATAAACCTATTTCTCTCAAAGACATCAAATCCCAAGAAAGGCTATCAAACATAGCTTTGGTTAAACAGTCCCGTCTTTCGGTCATGCCGCTGTCCAAAGAAGAATTTGATTTGATGTTGTCTTTGGGCAAATAGTAGGGTTTCTTTTGCCGGCCAATGGAGTCTTTTAGAAAATTAAAGCACATGTTCACAAGCAAGAAATTCTTTTTTAAGAACTTAACTCTCTGTTTATTTTTCTTTTCGCCCTTTTTGCAGGCGCAAGAGGTGGATTTGCTTTCTGAGTTGGAACAAGCCCCAGATGCGGTTGCTGTCATAGCGGCTTTTAAAACCACCCGCGTCATCAATGGGCACTCGCTCGAAAATGTGGCGGCGGGGGTGTTGGATGTAAAAATTTCTCACCGTTTTGGTAGGCTCAACAGCGGAGCCTACAACGCTTGGGGCTTGGACAACGCCTATATTAGGATTGGCTTAGATTATGGGATTTCCAGCCGACTTATGGTTGGGCTGGGAAGAAGCAGCTTTGAGAAGACTTTTGATGGTTTTTTCAAATACAAGATTGTCAGGCAAAAACAAACCGGTACGCCCATCACGGCGGTTTGGTTTTCTTCCTTGGCTTACCGGAGCGAAAACTTTGTTCAGACCGGAGTATTTGAGGAGGCGCACAGGTTGGCCTACACCCATCAACTGATTTTGGGACGTAAATTCAGCGAAGGTTTTTCTTTGCAACTCATGCCCACGCTGGTTTATAGGAACTTGGTCAGACAAGCAAGCGATGCCAATGCTTTGGCTGCCCTGGGCTTGGCCTTCCGCCAAAAAATAACCCGCAGAACGGCTTTTAATTTTGAGTATTACTACGCCCCTGAATTAAGCCGACAGTTTGAAAATTCGCTTTCTTTTGGTGTTGATATTGAGACGGGTGGCCACGTTTTTCAGCTTCACCTGAGCAATTCGCGCTCGATGATAGAAAAAGGCTTTATAGGCGAAACCACAGGCAACTGGGGCATGGGAGACATTCATTTTGGGTTTAACATAGCCCGCGTGTTTACGGCAGTTTCACCCCAAAAGCTCAAGAAAAATAGCTTGTAATTTAAGTTTTGTATAATATAAACTCATTTCTCATGTTTAGGATATTCTTGTTGTTGTTGTTGTGCAATTTGGCTTCAGCCCAAAAGCTCAAAATCGCCAAGCTCAAATACGAAGGCGGCGGGGATTGGTACGCCAACAAAACATCTTTACCCAATTTAATCGCTTTTTGCAATCAAAATTTGGGTACTGATATAGAAGAGGAGGAGGATATTGTTGAAGTAGGCTCTCCAGAACTTTTCAATTACCCTTTTGTGCACATGACCGGACACGGCAATGTGGTATTTTCTGCCAAAGATGCCCAAAATCTTAGGAACTATCTGATTGCGGGCGGTTTTTTGCACATTGACGACAACTACGGCATGGATAAATTTATCCGTCCCGAACTCAAAAAAGTGTTTCCCGAACTTGACCTCATCGAATTGCCTTTTACTCACCCGATTTACCATCAAAAATATCATTTTGACAAGGGGCTGCCCAAGGTACACGAGCATGATGGCAAAAGACCTCAGGGCTTTGGGTTGATTTATGAGGGTAGGTTGGTTTGCTTTTATAGCTACGAGACGGATTTGGGCAATGGCTGGGAAGACGCTTCCATTCACAATGACCCCGAAGAAGTACGTCAGGCGGCTTTGCAGATGGGAGCTAATTTGTTGAGCTATGTCTTTACTCGATTTTAAACAAACGCGGTTAGAGTTTTTGCAAACACAAATAAAACAAAACCAACATTTTGCCTGTCCAAAGCAGACTTCTTACCAGATTGAGTATTACCAGCTTTTGGGCAGCCGCCAAATCAAATACTTGCCCCAACTGCTCATGCACAGGTACAATCCAAACAAAGGTCAGCAGCCAGACCGCCAGCACCAAACCCAAAGACAGCCAGTGCCACCATTGTCCCCAAGCCAAATAAACCATCACAGCGGCCAAAGCCAATTCCAATAACATAGGGGCAATCACTACCATACCAGTCGCCGAGGTGTGAAAGTGATGGTAACTTACAAAACTTTGAGAGCTGATTTTTTGAAAGCCGGGGTAGTGAACCACTTGCACAAACCAAATCAATCCGGTCATAAAAGCAGTAACACTCAGACTCAGCAGCAACAATATTTTAAGGTTTGATTCCATTTTTTGGGTAGTATTTTTTTAGCTAAAAAATGGTATGTCAGTCTGAATCAGTGGTTTGTTTACCAAGGCTGAATCACATAAACGGCAGCACCTGCCAAATAGCCGATGAGTGCCAGCCAACTGATTTTTCGCAGATACCACACAAAATCAATCCTTTCTAAGCCCATAATGGCCACCCCTGCCGCCGATCCGATGATCAAACAACTTCCTCCCGTGCCTGCACAGTAGGCCAAATATTCCCAAAAAACCCCGTCTGTTCCGTAGTTGAGGAAATTGTCTGCTCCATCGGGTGCCAGTTCGTACATTTTTTGTGCAGCGGCCACCAGCGGCACGTTGTCCACAATAGCTGACAGTACCCCAATCACCAAAGCAATAAAATAAATATTGCCAATGGTTGAATCCAATAAATTAGCCATTTTATGCAAAATCCCCGCCTGTCCCAAGCAACCTATGGCAATTAGGATACCCAAGAAAAACATCACACTGGGAACATCTACTTTTTTGAGAGCCAGATACATGCTCAAATTGCGTTTGTCTTTTTCCGGCTTATGGCGGTGCATAAAATCGGTAACAACCCATAGCACACCCACAGAAAGTATCATCCCCATAAAAGGAGGCAAGTGGGTAACCGTTTTGAAAATGGGCACGAAGATAAGCCCAGCCACACCGGCAATAAATACAAACACCCTTTCGCTATTGGAAATATTTGTTTCAATGTGTCCAAAGTCCTCAATAGGTGCGTTGGCATTGATGGTCAGGCTCTTTTGATAAAAGACAGACATAGCAAAAGCCGGAACGGCTGCGCAAACAAGACTGGGTAGCAATAAAGATTTCATAATCTCACCGGCGGAGATTTGGTCTCCAATCCAGAGCATGGTGGTAGTAACGTCCCCTATGGGTGTCCATGCTCCCCCTGCATTGGCCGCTATGATTACCAAACTGAGGTAGTGAATCCGCACCAATCGGTCGGGAATGAGCTTGCGCAGTACCGAAACCATCACAATTGAGGTAGTCAGGTTGTCAAGCACTGCCGAACAGAAAAAAGCTATGATGGTGATAATCCAAATCAGTGATGTTGGATTTTGTGTTTTGATGCGGCTGGTAATTACTTCAAATCCGCTATGGGCATCAATGAGTTCCACGATGGCCATAGCCCCAATCAGAAAGAAAAGGATGCTGGCCACTTCACCGAGCAAACTTCCAAGCAGTACATGGTGTATGACATCATTTACAGTGCTGTGGCTTGCAGAGACGGCGGTAGTGGGGGTGTCGGTTGGGGAGTGTGCAGGGTCGCTTTGCTGGTAATGAGTAGATTTGTGTTCGGAGTGCGCTTCGTTAGATTTGAAACTCATGACGTAGATACTCCAAAGCAGTGCGGCAAGCATGATAGCAGGAGCGGCTTTGTCAATGTGTAGGTTGTGCTCCAAGGCGATAGCCAAATATCCAATCACAAATACGGCTATCAAAATGATTTCAATGTTTCCCATCGTTTATTTGGTCGCCGCAAAAATAGCCTAATCCAATCACAAAACACAGTCTCCGCACAAACAAAAAACCCAAACCCGTACTTAACATTTGTTAAGGGTGATTTGGGTTTGGGTAGGGGTAAAATTCTTTACTCGTTTTCAATGATTTGCTCTAACTCTTCTTTGGCATTGGCTTTATTTTTTAGAGCCCAACGCAGATATATTTTCAAATCATCACGCAAGCTGTCATTAGCATAATCTTTCTGAAAACTTGAAAGCACACTTTTGGCATCTTTGTTTTGAGCAAAAAGCTTTTTAACATAAGAAAGAACCGATTTTCCGGCTCCGTCCCTCTCCCCCTCTGCACAGTAGTTCCTGATAATTTCTACCGCTGTGCAAATCAACTGTGTTAATTCCATGTTACTATTACTTTTTCTTAATAGACGCAAATTTAACTTAATCACACCAAATTTTTTATCTTTTAGCAAGTGATAAATATCATCTTTGCAAAATTTTTTTAGATGAGTCGTCCTAAAATTTTTACCATAGATATTCACACACATATTTTACCTGAGAGTTGGCCTGATTTACGCGAAAAATATGGTTACGGTGGCTTTGTACGTTTGGAACACCACAAAACCGGCTGTGCTCGGATGATGGTTGACGATAGGTTTTTTAGAGAGGTACAAGACAATTGTTGGGATCCGCAGGTTAGGATGAGAGAATGTTCTCATCATAGTGTTGATGTTCAGGTGCTTTCTACTGTTCCGGTCATGTTTAGTTATTGGGCCAAACCACAAGACGCGCTTGATCTGAGCAAGTTGCTCAACGACCACATAGCGTCCGTTGTGCAGCGGTATCCTGACAGATTTGTGGGCCTTGGTACGATCCCCATGCAAGCTCCCGACTTGGCTATCAAGGAGTTGGAGCGATGTATGAGCATAGGTTTATCGGGGGTACAGATAGGCTCTCACGTAAACAACTGGAACTTGGATGCCCCGGAGCTATACCCTGTTTTTGAGGCGGCTCAAGAGTTGGGAGCGGCTATTTTCGTGCATCCTTGGGATATGATGGGCACCAAACAAATGCCAAAATATTGGTTGCCTTGGTTGGTTGGTATGCCCGCAGAAACTTCTCTGGCCATTTGTTCGATGATTTTTTCGGGGATATTTGAAAAGCTACCAAACCTGAGGGTCGCGTTTGCACACGGGGGCGGAAGTTTTCCTGCTACTATCGGAAGGATACAACACGGCTTTGATGTGCGCCCCGACCTGTGTGCGGTGGACAATCCGTTTGCTCCTAAAAAATACTTGGGTAAGTTTTATTTGGATTCGCTGGTTCACGACGAAAGAATGCTTGATTATATTGTCAATTTGATTGGGGGCGATAAGGTGGCTCTTGGTACAGACTACCCTTTTCCGCTGGGGGAACTCGAACCCGGCAAACTCATACACTCTATGCCCTATGATTTGGGGCTCAAAGAACAACTGCTTTCCGGCAACGCCTTGCAATGGCTCAATTTGAGCAAAGACAAATTTGCTTACGCCCAAAATTGGGATGTAGCTTGACTTTCAAAGATTATTCACTCAATGTCTCCAACAGTTCTTGTGGCAGTTCAGCCGCTTCTATGTACCGTGTCCTGAACCGCCTCATCGAACTCATCCAAGTTCCCACAGGAACACCTTTTTCAAAACTGCCTTTCAAAATCAGTTTGCCTTTTTCATAAAACCGCCATTCGCCTTCGCGCTTATTTTTGACATAGTTGCCTTGTGAGGTCAGGTTGGCTTTTTCATCGAATGTTTGCCAAAGCCCATGCGGAAGCCCATTTTTATATTGGCCTATTTGCCGCAAAACGCCGTTTGGATAGTAAAACAACCACTCCCCTGAGTGCATGCCCTGCACAAAATAACCCACTTTTTTAAGTACCTTATTGGGATGGAACTCCATTACTTTGCCATGTTGGGTATCAAAACGCCATTCTTCTATGCCTTTGATTTTACCATCGGGGGCAAAATATTTTACAAACCCGTGTATTTGGTCATAGATATAAGTGTACTCAGCATTCAAAACCCCTGTGGGATAGTAATAGTACCAAACCCCATGTTTAAGCAAGCCGCTTTTGGTTCCTTTGGCTTTCAGAATCCCATTAGAGTAGTATTCGCGTACGGTTTCCAAAGAATCAAAGCCTTGAGCTTGGCCAATATTGACAAAAGCACACACCAGCACCACGCAGCTCAACAGAAATTTTACTTTTCTAACTACTTTATTGACATTAGCTAAAATACTCATTTTTTATTAGTAATTTTATTAAAGTGCAGTCAGTAAAGTCTTTAGACCTATTTACTTGGCACAAACTTAACCCCAAAAGAGTGTATAAATTCAAAATTTGGTTAAAAATACACTTATTTTAAATCTGTGGTTATCCACTTTGGTCTCAACGGTAAACTTGGCTTTATGTCTATGCTTTTTTTTAAAAAAAACGACATACCACTCTTCGGTGGTCTTTATTGCAACTACTAAAAATAAATTTTTCAGGAAAAAAACTAACTTTATACGTTACAGACTCAATCTGTCGCCTTGGGATTGGCTAAGGCTTAGATTTTTTCCAAAATGACGGCATAGCCTTGCCCCACACCCACACACATAGTTACCAAAGCATACTTTTTTTGGGTTAGTTGCAATTCGATTGCGGCTGTCAAGGCCAATCTTGCCCCCGACATACCCAGCGGGTGTCCCAGCGCAATCGCACCTCCGTTTGGGTTTATTCTTGGGTCATCGTCTTGCAATCCAAGTTGTTGCATTACACTCAGCACCTGAACGGCAAAAGCCTCGTTGATTTCTATGATGTCCATATCGTCCAACGTCAATTTGGCTCTTTGCAGTGCTTTAAGGCTTGCACCCACAGGCCCTATGCCCATGGTGCGGGGTTCTACACCGACCACCCCTGAAGCCACTATACGAGCCAAAGGATTGATATTGAATTTTTTGGCAGAGTGTTCTGAGCCTATCAGTAGGGCAGCCGCCCCATCGTTAAGCCCCGATGAGTTGCCGGCTGTTACGCTGCCGCCTTGACGAAAGGCAGCACGGAGTTTGGACAAGCCTTCCAGTGTAGTATTGGGTTTTATGAATTCGTCGCGCTCAAAGAGAATTGGTTCGCCTTTGCGCTGAGGGATTGGGATGGGTAAAATCTCTTGTGCCAGCCGCTGCGTGGCATTTGTGGCTTTCAACTGCGAAGCCAGAGCGAATCGGTCTTGTCTTTCGCGGCTGATTTGGTATTGCTCAAAAAGATTTTCAGCCGTTTCGCCCATTGCCTCCGTGCCGTATTGCTGTTGCATTTTTTGGTTTTCAAATCTCCAACCAAACGTGGTATCGAACATTTTGGAGTCGCGGCCAAAAGCAGAGGAAGGCTTGGAAATCACAAAGGGTGCGCGTGTCATGTGTTCGATACCGCCCGCGATAAAAAGTTCCCCTTCTCCAAAGGCTATCGCTTTTGCGGCATCCATAACAGCAGAAAGCCCTGATGCACAGAGCCTGTTTACCGTAACACCCGGCACGCTCAGGGGCAGGCCGGCCAACAAAGAGGCCATGCGCGCCACGTTGCGGTTGTCTTCGCCGGCTTGGTTGGCACAACCCAATACCACGTCTTCTATTTGGCTCGTATCAATAGAAGGATGCCGCTCCACCAAACCCGCAATCACATGGGCAGCCAAATCATCAGCCCTGACAGCCGATAGAGAACCGTTTATAGAGCCGATGGGCGAGCGCAAACCATCAAGAATAAATGCAGAAATCATTGTTTTTTTTGCAAAACTAAAAAAACCAGCCGTGTATCAAACCCTCAAACGATACCTTGGCTCATCATTCAATAAATTTTTGATGCAAGCCATCCGAAGTTTATTAGTCGGGTTATTAAAATTACATTAAATCTAACTACCACATTTGCAGCTTGCAATGCCAAAAGTATTTTTGAAAAAAATGATTGAATAATGAATAGAATAATTGACGCATTTTTTATTACAATGTTTATTTTGATGATGCAAAGTTGTATTGTCATCAGGCAAGGCGAAGTAGGGGTCAAACGCCGCGCCGGACGCTTGGTAGGCCAACCCAAAGGGGAAGGTTTGCAGATGTATAATTTTTTTGTTACTACTTATTTGCGAGCCCCGATTCGCACAGTCAATTTAACCATAGAACTGGATATTCCCTCAAAAGAAGGGCTGACCATCAAGTCCGAAATGTCTATTTTATATCGGTTAGAAAGGGAAAAAGTATTAGAAATTTTGCGTAATATAGGTATCAGATATGAACAGACTTTGATTGGTCCTGTTTTTCGTTCTGCTTTGGCCGATGTGAGCGCGAAATTTTACGCCAAAGACATGCACACTGGCAAGCGTGCGGAAATTGAAGAAGCTGTAAGGGACCAAATGATGAAGGTTTTAGCCGGCAAAGGATTTGTTATTGAAGCAGTTTTGATGAAGCGCATAGTCTTACCGGCGAGTCTTTCCCGCGCCATAGAAGAAAAACTCTCTGCCGAACAAGAAGCCCAGCGAATGGAGTTCGTTCTGCAACGAGAGCGTCAGGAGGCAGAAAGGAAAATCATTGAGGCAGGAGGGATTAGAGATTATCAAAAGATTCTTTCCGAAGGTCTTACAGAGGCTGTTTTGCGCTACACAAGCCTTGAGGTTTTTAGGGAGCTCGCCAAATCACCCAACGCCAAAATCATCATAACCGATGGAAAAACTCCGTTGATACCTGAGACAGGAAGATAGAAACAGCGGTTTTTTATTGACTCTGTAGGCCAGTTATGTTGTTTTGCTATCCTTGAGTAGGACAGGTGAAAATAAAAAACTTAATTTTTTTTGAAAAAAAATTTGGATACTTATTTTTTCTTCATACCTTTGCAGCCCGATTTGACAAGGATACTGCACTCGTACTCACACGGCTGTAAGTCCACCAAAGTAAAGGAACTAATTTTAATGTATTTAGAGCGTCTCTTAGGAGACAAAAATATATCTTTCTATGTTACAACCGAAAAGAACCAGATTTAGGAAGCAGCAAAAAGGCCGCATGCAAGCAGTAGCCCAGCGTGGTCATACGGTAGCTTTCGGTAGTTTTGCCATTAAGGCGTTAGAGCCGGGTTGGATAACAGGTCGTCAGATAGAGGCTTGTCGTATCGCAGTTACCCGCGCCATGAAAAGGGAAGGCCAAGTTTGGATTCGCATTTTTCCCGATAAGCCCATCACCAGAAAGCCCGCAGAGGTTCGTATGGGTAAAGGTAAAGGTAGCCCTGAATACTGGGTAGCTCCCGTTAAAGCCGGAACCATTCTTATCGAGTCAGACGGAGTGCCTCTCGAACTCGCCCAAGAATCCCTGAGATTGGCAGCTCAAAAATTGCCTATACGTGTCAAGTTTGTGGTTAGACCGGATTATCAAGCATAAGTCATGAAAACTGAAGAAATAAAAGCTTTGAGCAATGTCGAACTCAAAGACAAAATTAAATCTACACAAAGCGAATACGAAAAATTGCGCTTTGACCATTCTATATCTCCTATCAGTAACCCGCATACCATAAGAGAGATGCGCCGCTTGATTGCCCGTTTGCAAACCGAGACATCTCTTCGCAACAAACAAATTATCGTCGATAAGGTTCATTCAGGAACTTTAAGTTTGGAAAACCACGAACAGGAAGGTCAAAAAGGGTTGATTTTTAATATCAAATTGAGAAAAGTTAGAAAATTCATCAAACAACAAACCGGTGAGTAATATGGAACAGAATACCCCTGAAAAGCGAGCCAACCGCAAAGAAAAAATAGGCATGGTCGTCAGCAATAAAATGCAAAAATCTATTACTGTGGCTGTTGAGCGTTTTGTGAAACACCCCAAGTACGGCAAATTTATGAAAAGAACTTCTAAGTTTATGGCACATGATGAAAATGATCAGTGTGGCCTGGGCGACAAAGTTCGTATCATGGAGACCCGCCCTTTGAGCAAGAATAAGTGTTGGAGATTGGTAGAAATTATAGAAAAAGCTAAATAATCTTTTCCACTCAAAAAATTAAGATAATATGGTACAGCAAGAGTCAAGACTTACCGTAGCCGACAACAGTGGAGCCAAAGAAGTTCTTTGCATCCGCGTTTTGGGTGGTACTGGCAAGCGTTACGCAACAGTAGGCGATAAAATCGTGGTAGCCGTCAAATCCGCGCTTCCTTCGGGAGGTATGAAAAAAGGCTCGGTTTCCAAAGCTATAGTAGTAAGAACTAAAAAAGAGGTTCGCCGTAAAGACGGTTCTTACATTCGCTTTGAGGACAATGCCTGCGTGCTGCTCAACGCTTCCGATGAGCCAAGAGGTTCTCGCATATTCGGTCCCGTAGCTCGTGAACTTCGCGAGAAGCAATTTATGAAAATCGTATCATTAGCCCCGGAAGTACTCTAATTCTATTCTCTATCATGGCAAAATTTCACGTAAAAAAAGGAGATAAGGTTAAAGTCATCGCCGGAAACTCCAAAGGACAAGAAGGACTCATCCTCAAGGTTTTAGTAGAAGAGCAACGCGCTATCGTTGAGGGACTTAATATGGTTACAAAACATATCAAACCCACACAGCAAAATCCTGAAGGTAAACTCGAACAGCGAGAAGCCCCCATTCATATCAGCAACCTGATGCTCATAGATCCCAAAACCAATGAGCCTACTCGTATCGGAAGGCGTTTGGTGGAAGTTAAAAATAAGAAGACGGGTGAGGTATCTATGAAATTGAAGCGTTTTTCTAAAAAATCCAACCAAATTATAGACTAATGGCCATTCCAAGACTTAAAGAGCGTTATTTAAAGGAGGTGCTACCTGCCCTCAACGCCAAATTCAAATACAAATCAATTATGCAAGTGCCCAAAATTGAGAAAATAGTTCTCAATAAAGGTATAGGTGATGCAGTGGGAGATAAAAAGTTAGTAGATCAGGGTGTTGAAGAATTGACCATCATCACTGGACAGCGAGCAGTTGCCACAACATCTAAAAAAGCCATTTCAAATTTTAAGCTCAGAGAAAATTTGCCCATAGGTGCAATGGTAACTTTGAGGGGCGATAGAATGTACGAATTTTTAGATAGACTTATTACAATTGCTTTGCCCCGCGTTCGCGATTTTGGTGGTATCAATGACAAAGGCTTTGATGGAAGAGGTAATTACAATTTTGGTATTAAAGAACAAATTATTTTCCCTGAAATCAAAATTGACCAAGTCAAAAAAATATCGGGCATGAACATAACTATCGTAACTACTGCCACCAACGATATGGAATGCCTTGAGCTACTCAAATTGATAGGTATGCCATTCAAAAACCAACAAAAAGCGTCTTAATCATGGCAAAAGAATCCATAAAAGCAAGGCAAAGAAAACGCGAAGCCCTTGTTGCTCGCTATGCCGAAAAACGCAAAGCCCTCAAAGCAGCCCAAGATTGGGTGGCGTTGGACAAGCTCCCCCGCAACTCATCTCCTGTCAGACTCCATAACCGTTGCAAACTTACGGGCAGACCCCGTGGCTATATGCGCAAATTTGGGATCTCTCGTGTTACATTCAGAGAAATGGCCTCACACGGCAAAATACCCGGTCTCACTAAAGCAAGCTGGTAATCACTAAACTAACCGCTACTCAAATGACAGATCCTATTGCAGATTATCTAACCCGGCTCAGAAATGCTATTGCTGCCGGCAAAAGAATGGTAGAGATACCCGCCTCAAATCTCAAAAAACAAATCACCAAAGTTTTGTACGACAAAGGCTATATCCATGCCTATAAATTCGTAAATGAAGGGCCTCAAGGCACAATCAAGATAGCCCTAAAATACAATCCTCAGACCCAAACATCTGCTATTATGAGTTTGGAGAGAGTAAGCCGCCCCGGACTCAGAAAATATACAGGTGCCAAAGAAATACCAAGCGTACTCAATGGATTGGGCATTGCTATCGTCTCCACCTCGCGTGGTGTAATGACCGATAAAGAAGCCAAACAGATGAACGTTGGGGGTGAGGTTTTATGTTACATTTATTAATGCCCAGAGTATGTCGAGAATTGGAAAACAACCTATCAAAATCCCATCCGGTGTTGCTATGAAAGTTGACAACGGCAACATCGAAGTCAAAGGACCAAAAGGTACACTCAGACGCACTTTTAGTGCCGAGTTCGGGTTTACTTTGGAGGACGGCGTGTTGAGTATCGCCTGTCCGTCTGAAGAACGCCAACATAAATCATTGTATGGTTTGTACAGAACTCTCATTATGAATATGGTAGTGGGCGTTTCACAAGGCTACACCAAACAAATGGAACTTATTGGTGTAGGTTACAAAGCCGAAATTAAGCCCAACAACGTTTTGGAATTAAACTTGGGTTATTCACACAACATTTATTTTCGCTTGCCACAGGAAATAAAGTGTACTACGGTTATGCAAAAAGGCCAACCGCCAATGATTACTCTGGAGTCTATTGACAAAGAACTTATCGGGCATATAGCCGCCAAAATTCGCTCTCTTAGAAAGCCTGAGCCTTACAAAGGAAAAGGTATCAAATTCTCAGGAGAAATTATCAGAAGAAAAGCCGGTAAATCTAAGGGTAAATAAATTTGATCAACTATGTCTAAAAATAAATTTGAAAGAAGACTAAAAGTTAGGGTCGGGATTCGCCGAAAAATATCCGGCACCTCTACGCGCCCACGCCTGTCTGTGTACCGCAGCAATACAGCTATTTATGCCCAACTTATTGACGATGAGAAAGGCGTAACGATATTGAGTGCATCTTCAAGAGAACTTGAGGGTAGTCCAAAGAATTATAATCTTGACATTTCTAAAAAAGTAGGAATGCTGGTGGCGGATAAAGCCAAACAGACCTCCATAGAAACAGTGGTTTTCGATAGAGGTGGCTATTTGTATCATGGTAACGTAAAGGCCTTGGCCGATGGCGCAAGAGAGGCAGGACTTAAATTTTAATTGAGATGAAACTACAAAATGATATTAGACTCAGAGCCAGCGATCTTGATTTGAAAGAGAGGCTTGTGGCTGTCAACAGGGTGGCCAAGGTAGTAAAAGGCGGACGCAGGTTTAGTTTTGCCGCAATAGTTGTGGTAGGCAATGGAAATGGTGTGGTAGGCTTTGGACTCGGTAAAGCCAATGAGGTAGCTGATGCTATCACCAAAGGCACAGAGGATGCAAAGAAAAACCTTATCAAAGTACCTGTTATCAATGGAACAATACCTCACGAAATGCTGGGCAAGTTCAGTGGTGGTCTGGTGCTCATTAGGCCTGCTTCTGCCGGTACAGGTGTTATAGCCGGTGGCGCGATGCGTGCAGTTTTGGAAAGTGCGGGCATTACAGATGTTTTGGCCAAATCTCGCGGCTCTTCAAACCCACACAACGTAGTAAAAGCTACCATTGATGCTCTTTCTAAGTTGAGAGATCCTTATACAGTGGCCAAACACCGTGGCATAAATCTTTCCAAAGTATTTAACGGTTAAAACGAAGCACAATGGCAAAAATCAGAGTAACTCAAATCAGAAGCACAATTAAGCAAACCCAAAGGCAAAAAGATACCATCAAAGCCTTGGGACTTGGTAAAATCAACCGCTCTGCTGAACACCAAGATAGCCCTACCATTATGGGAATGATAAACGCTGTAAGACACTTAATTAGGGTTGAACAGATTTAATTTTGTAACTTTATACCAAACTAACTCAGTATCTATGGACTTACATTCACTCAAGCCGGCACAAGGTTCGGTTAGAAAAAATAAAAGACTTGGCAGAGGTGATTCATCTGGTAAAGGCGGTACTTCCACAAGAGGCCATAAAGGCGATGGGTCAAGATCAGGTTCACGCACTAAACTTGGTTTTGAGGGCGGTCAAATGCCTTTGTATCGTCGAATTCCAAAATATGGATTCAAATCCCCCTTTAGAGTAGAATATACTCCAATCAATCTGGATGTTGTCAGCGAACTTTACAACAAAACATCCAATTCAAATATAGATTTGAAAGCTCTTAAAGAGGCGGGTTTGATAGCCAAAAGTGATAAAGTAAAAATTCTTGGAAGGGGAGAAGTCTCTGTACCGCTCACCTTAACCGTTCATGCCGTATCAGAGTCGGCTAAGGTGGCCATCGAAAGTGCCGGAGGCAAAATCATTCTTATTGGAAAGCAAAACTTAGAAGCATGAACCGATTTATTACAACGATAAGGAATATTTTTTCGATTGAAGAGCTGAGAAATCGTATTTATTATACATTATTTTTCTTGCTCATTTTTCGATTGGCTTCCTTTGTCGTATTGCCCGGTGTGGATCCTTCAAAGTTGTCTGATGTGGACAGTGGTGGGATTTTGGGACTTATTAACACGATACTGGGCGGTGCTTTTAGCCGCGCTTCCATAGTCGCTTTAGGGATTATGCCCTATATTTCAGCTTCCATCGTGGTGCAGTTATTGACTCTTGCTGTGCCTTCTTTTCAAAGAATGCAAAAAGAAGGTGAATCGGGAAGAAGAAAAATAAACCAAATAACCCGCATTCTGACCATTGCAATATGTATCGCTCAAAGTGCTGGATACCTTTATTCTCAAGTTATAGTTAAAGAGGGCGTTCTTTTGGTTGATCAGTCATTCTTTATTTTCTATTCTACCATTATTTTAACTGCCGGAACAATATTTACTATGTGGTTGGGTGAAAAGATTACTGAAAAAGGCATCGGTAATGGCACTTCAATGATCATAATGATTGGTATTATATCAGAATTGCCCGGTGCTTTTTGGCAAGAGCTGACCAGTCGCAACGATGCAGGAGGCCTGATATTTTTTATATTGGAACTGTTGGCTTTGTACTTTGTGATTATGGGTACAATTCTTTTGGTGCAAGCTGTAAGAAGGATACCCATTCAATACGCCAACCAAGTTGCTGCGGGTGCGGCTTCCGGTCGTAAAACATTGCCTACCAAGACACAGAGAAGTTATTTGCCTTTAAAAGTGAATGCAGCCAATGTCATGCCGATTATTTTCGCACAGTCTTTGATGTTTATTCCTGCATTTGCATTTGCTCCTCTTCGTGAGTACAGTGATTTTGCTGCCAGTGTAGCCGATCAGTTTTCAAACTTTACTTCATTGACCTACAATATCACTTTTTCGGTATTGATTATCACATTTACCTTCTTTTATACTGCTATTATCATCAATCCCAGACAGATTGCAGAGGATTTGAAGCGCAATAATGCTTTTATATCAGGTGTCAAGCCCGGTGAGGCCACTGAGCATTTTATCAGCAGGGTTGTTGATTTGATAACTCTTCCCGGTGCTATTTTCTTAGCTGCCATCGCTGTTCTTCCTACATTGGCTATTGTAGCGGGTGTTAGTCAGGGTTTTGCGCAATTCTACGGTGGTACTTCACTTATTATCATAGTTGGCGTGGTATTGGACACACTCCAGCAAATCGAAAGTTACTTATTAAACAAGCACTACGACGGTATGCTCCAGACAGGACACGTCAAAGGCAGAGCAGCCAGTGTGCCTTCATTTTACACCCAATCTGAAATTTAAACTATGCCTAAACAGTCAAATATAGAGCAAGACGGAACCATCAAAGAAGCCCTTTCTAACGCTATGTTTAGGGTAGAGCTCCAAAATGGCCATCAGGTTATCGCTCATATTTCCGGTAAAATGCGGATGAATTATATCAAAATTTTGCCCGGAGATAAAGTTAAACTTGAAATGTCCCCTTACGATTTGACTAAAGGAAGAATTATTTACCGTTACAAATAAAAACTATGAAAGTCAAAGCATCGGTCAAAAAACGCAGTGCAGACTGTAAAGTCATTCGCCGCTACGGGAAAGTTTATGTTATTAACAAAAAGAATCCCAAGTTTAAGCAAAAACAAGGTTAAAAAATTTTATTCTTATTAAAACTAATTATTAATCAATGGCTCGAGTTGCTGGTGTTGATATACCAAATAAAAAGCGAGGTGTAATTTCCCTGAGTTACATCTATGGAATCGGGACTTCGGCTGCCCGCTATATTCTTGGCAAAGCCGGGGTGGACGAAAACAAAAAAGTAATGGATTGGACTGATGATGAAATAAAGAAAGTACGTGATATCATTAGTTCAGAGTACAAAGTAGAAGGCGAACTTAAATCGGAGGTTTCACTCAATATCAAAAGGTTAATGGATATTGCGTGTTACCGTGGTCTTCGTCATCGTAAGGGCTTGCCTGTGAGAGGTCAGCGCACCAAAAACAACTGCCGTACCCGTAAAGGAAAACGCAAAACCGTACCTAACAAGAAAAAAGCTACTAAATAATTTATGGCTACACAAAAACGTAAAGACAAAGCTAAAAAGCGCGTAGTAGTGGTTGAGTCTTATGGACAAGCTCACATACAGGCTACTTTCAACAATGTAATTATTTCTCTTACCAATTCAAGTGGTCAAGTGATTTCTTGGGCATCTGCCGGCAAGATGGGCTTTCGCGGCTCTAAAAAAAATACCCCTTATGCTGCACAAGTCGCTGCCTCAGAAGCATCCAAAGCAGCTTTTGAACTTGGTCTGCGCAAAGTTGAAGTCTTTGTAAAAGGCCCTGGGTCAGGCAGAGAATCAGCTATTCGCGCGATTCAGACCTCTGGAATAGAGGTATCTGTCATAAGAGATATAACCCCTTTGCCTCACAATGGATGTCGTCCACCTAAAAGAAGACGTGTTTAATTAACAGAATTACTACTATGGCAAGATATACAGGCCCAACTACAAAAATTTCCCGCCGCTTCAATGAGCCTATTTTTGGTGCTTCTAAGGCACTGAAAAAAAAACCTTACGCTCCGGGTATTCATGGCAAAAATAAAAGGCGCAAGGTCTCCGAGTTCGGCGTTCAGCTTATGGAAAAGCAAAAAGCTAAATACCTTTATGGCCTTTTGGAGCGTCAATTTCGCAATCTATTTGAAAAGGCTTCCAAAAAATCGGGAAAAACCGGTACCATTCTTTTACAAATGTTAGAGACGCGCTTGGATAATGTTGTTTATCGATTGGGGATAGCTCCAAGCAGAAAAAACGCTCGACAGTTAGTTTGCCACAGGCACATTATGGTCAATGGGGTGGTTGTCAATATTCCTTCTTATAGCCTTAAGATAGGAGATATCATATCGGTTACCCCCAAATCTGTTGATGCAGATTTTATCAAATCGCGGATTGAAGGACGAGTGAACAAATACTCTTGGCTTGAATGGGATACAGCTACCAAACAAGGTAAATTGGTTGCTATGCCGGAACGAGAGGAAATACCCGAAAATATTCGTGAACAACTTATCGTCGAATTGTATTCTAAATAATTTTTGCCTTTTCTTAAATAGAACCAATCATGTCAATTTTAGCTTTCCAAATACCTGAAAAGGTGGTCATGGAAAAATCAGATGATTTTCATGGCACTTTTGAATTTAAGCCTTTGGAAAGAGGCTTCGGAGTAACCATAGGCAACGCCATTAGGAGAATATTGCTTTCTTCTTTGGAGGGTTATGCTGTGATAGGCATCAAAATCCCTTCGGTTCTCCATGAGTTTACTTCTATCCCCGGAGTAGTTGAAGACGTAACCGATATTATTTTAAATCTAAAAATGGTTCGTTTTAAGAAAATTACCGACTCACCGGAAGGCAGAATCTTGATTTCGCTCAAAAATAAAGAGGTTTTTAAAGCAGGTGATATTGCTTCTTTTACCTCAGACTACCAAATTTTGAATCCTGAACTCGAAATTTGTCACATTGATAGCAGTGTGGATTTCCATATCGAGCTTAATATGGGTAAGGGTAGGGGTTATGTTTCTTCAGAAGAAAACCGTTTACCCGACCAAACCGTAGGCTATATTCCGATTGACTCCATTTTTACTCCTATTCGCAACGTGAGTTATACCGTTGAGAATACTCGTGTAGAGCAAAAAACTGATTACGAGAAATTGATTCTCGATATTCAAACCGATGGTTCTATTCATCCCGAACATGCGCTCAAATCAGCGGCGAGCATTTTGATTCAGCACTTTATGCTTTTCTCTGACCAGACCATTACCCTACACAATGAGATTAGGCAGGAGGAAGAACCTATCGACGAAGAGTTTATCAGGATGCGTAAACTCCTTAAGACCTCATTGGCTGATTTGGATTTGTCGGTTCGCGCCTACAATTGCCTGAAAGCAGCCGAAATTAGGACTTTGGGCGATTTGGTGGGTTTGGAAATTTCTGATATGATCAAGTTCAGAAATTTTGGTAAAAAATCTCTTACAGAATTAGAAGCCTTGGTGGCCGACTTGGGTTTGACCTTTGGTTTCGATACATCAAAATATAGGTTAGACGAAGACTAAATTTAACAACCCATGAGACACGGAAAAAAAATTAATCACTTAGGTAGAACGTCCTCGCACCGCAAGGCGATGCTATCAAATATGGCAACATCATTGATTTTGCATAAAAGAATTACCACCACATTGGCCAAAGCAAAAGCCTTACGCAAATACGTTGAGCCTTTATTGACCAGGGCTAAGACTGACACGAGTCACTCTCGAAGGACTGTGTTTTCTTATCTTCATAGCAACGAAGCCATCAATGAACTGTTTGGGATTGTTTCTAACAGAATTGGCAATCGCCCCGGAGGCTATACCCGTATCATCAAATTAGGCAACCGTTTGGGAGACAACGCCGAAACTTGCTTGATTGAGTTGGTGGATTTCAATGAGTTGCTGTTGGAAGCCAAATCGGCTCGTAAGAAAACCCGTCGCGGTCGTCGCAAAAAAGACGCTTCGCAAACAACAAACCAGCAGCAGCCAGTTGATATTTCAGCCGCTTCTCTGGGGGAGACAGTTTTGGGCGATGGTAATCAAGCCAATGAGCCCGGCATTGGTCAGCGAGTAGATGATGAGCCACAAGGTGGAGACAATCAAACCGAAGATCAAGAAAACAAAGAATAATCCAAGGGGCCTTGAGCCCCTTTTTTTTGCAGTTTTGCAAAAACGAAGTTTCAGATGAATCCGTACAAAAAATTTGAAGACATTCTTGGCTACACTGCGCTGTTCTGGTTTCTTATTATTGTGAATATTCACGCAGGCCGGTATTTTTTTAGGCTTGATATGACAGAGGAAAAAAGGTTTCAACTCACAGATGCCACCAAAGAACTGCTCAAAAATTTGGACGAACCCGTTTTTATTGAAGTTTTTTTAGAAGGCGAACTCAATGCTTCTTTTAAACAATTTCAAAAAAATATTGCCGAAACACTTAATGAGTTTAAAGTATTTGGGGGTAAAAACATTGATTTTAAATTCACTAATCCCGATGAAGCTCCCAATGAAAAAACACGCAATCTTTTTTACAAGGAACTTCAAGACAGGGGTATTTTGCCGACAACTCTTTTTGATAAAATTCAAGGGAAAAAAACCGAAAAAATTATTTTTCCCGGTGCTTGGTTGACTTATCAGGGTAGAGGTGTAGCAGTTAATTTACTGAAAGGCAATCGCTTGTCCAGCCCGGAGGAGCAGCTAAACCAGTCTGCCGAGGGCTTGGAGTATGAGTTTGCATCGGCTATATCCAAATTAGGAACAAAACAAAGACAAATTGTATCCTTTCTTAAGGGGCATGACGAACTTGAGTCTATCGAAGTAGCGGACATTGCGCGTGCTTTGAGCGATTTTTATATTGTGGAAAGGGTTGAGAGTCAAGATTTGTTGCAACAGCAGCCCAAAGTGCTCATCATTGCCCAGCCTAAGAAGAGTTTCAGCGATACAGACCTCTTTTATATTGACCAGTATGTGATGCGCGGAGGCTCTCTGGCTGTTTTTCTGGATAAAGTACAGATGAACCTCGACAGCCTGGACAAGGGGGGCAACTATGCTTTTGGGTACGATTTGGGCATTGAGAGTTTGCTCTTCAAGTACGGTGTCAGGGTCAATATGGATATGATACAAGACCAACAAATGGGCTTTATTGAGGTACAACTTGGGAACTTTGGCACCCGTGCCAATGTGCAACGTCAGCCTTGGCCTTATTATGTGGATTTGACTACCTTCTCCCTGCATCCAATCGTTAGGAATTTGGACGTAATTGCGTCTAAATTTGTGAGTACCATAGACACCATTAGGAGCGCGAAAGTTTCTAAAATACCACTTGTATTTACCTCTCAGTTTACTCGCGTCAAAAAAGCCCCTACTATGGTGAGTTTAGAGGAGTTACGAATGGAACTGCAAAGAGAAAAATTTGACAAAGGCAATTTGCCGGTGGCTTATTTGTTGGAAGGAATGTTTGAGTCTTTTTTTTCCCTACGCTTTCCTCCCAAAGGTGTAGAGTCTGAAAATCATGTTATTAAAGCAAGTCCCCTTACAAAGGTTTTGGTCGTTTCCGATGGGGATTTATTGCGCAATTCAATAGATAAAGCAGGAAGGCCACTGCCTCTTGAGGTAGATCCTGTGCGTAAGAGAACCGTCTCAAACAAGGATTTCGTTCTCAATGCCATCTCATATATGGTTGATCAAGATGGAATTATCATTTCGAGGAACAAACAAATAGCCATGCGCCCGCTCAATGGATTTCAGGTGGAAGAACAACGGAAGTTTTGGCAAGTCTTTAATATTGGGCTGCCGATATTGATTGTCTTGGTATTTTCATTACTTTGGAATTACGCCAGAAAAAATCGGTATGCCTCTCACTGAGTTGGTATTTATCTGGCTTTATTTTGTTTTGGCAAAGCGTTTTTTTAGATTTGTAAAAAATTCGGTCTTATGGAGGAAAACTGGATTGTCGTGGCTGCCGTAGTAGGGTATGTTCTTTATCAATTGGCAAATTTTAACTCTAAAAGAGCGAAAAAGTCTGTTTTTCCTGTTCCCCCGCCTCAACCTAAGTTTGATGTACCTGATTTTAGACCTAAGTTAGGCACAAAACTATCTGATGAGCCCAAAACAATCCAACAGGAGGAGCCGCCTAAGCGAAAGAAAAAAGTAAAGCCGGTTGTCTCTAAGCCAGCCTCTGTTACCATGGGAGAACTTCTGGATGAGTTTACTCGCTATCAGCCCAAAAAGCCATTGGGCGCAGACGATGACTCTACCATTAAATATCAAGGCAGGCACAGTGTTTTGACCCAGCGTGATTATGAGCGACTTGAGCCTGACAAACGGTATTCTTTTTCTGCTTCACAGGCCAACAAATACGCTGATATGCTCAATGATTTAGAGGCGTTGAGAGATGCTTTTATTCTGAACGAACTTATCAATAGGAAAAACTGGGATGAAGAAATATGATGTTGCTTTATTGTTCGGAGGGAATTTAGGGGTTCAGACGGATACGTTTTGGCTGGCCACCAAGCAAATAAGTGAGTTTGCTGAGGTAATCAAAGCCTCAAGCTATTGGAAATCCCATCCTTGGGGCGTGGAGGAAGAACAGCCCGACTTTATCAACCAGTGCCTCCATATCAGAACTGAACTTGAGCCTAATGAACTGCTGGCTCGTCTCCAGCAAATAGAAACTGAACTCGGAAGAGAAGACAAAGGCAAAAATTTGCCCCGATCCATTGATATTGATATTATCTGGATAGATAAACTGATATGGTTTAGCCCTCAGCTTCAAGTTCCGCATAGATCTCTTGCCTTGAGACGGTTTGCTTTAGAGCCTTTTGCGGAAATATTGCCTAATGCGCGACATCTCTACCTACAAAAAACAGCCTTAGAGATGCTAAACGAATGTGAAGACAGACTATTGGTTTCTAAGATTCAAACCGTTTGAGTTGCTCTATAGTGGCGACAGGATTTTGCGATGCAAAGACTGTGTTGCCTGCTACCAGCACATCCGCACCACGGCGAAGAAGTTCAGAGGCGTTTTCCAGTGTTACTCCGCCGTCTATTTCTATGAGAGCCTTTGAATTGGTTTTGATAACCAACTCTTTGAGTTGTTCAGTCTTTTCGTAGGTGCGGGCTATAAATTTCTGTCCACCAAACCCGGGATTTACCGACATCAAGCAAACCAAGTCTATCATTTCAATCACCTCTTCCAAAAACCTCACAGGTGTATGGGGATTGATGGCTACTCCGGCTTTGATTCCCAAACTTTTGATGGTTTCTATGGTTCGGTGAAGGTGTGTGCAGGCCTCCCAGTGCACCGAAATATAAGCCACTCCAAACTTGGCAAAATCGGCTACATAGCGGATGGGATCAACAATCATCAAGTGCAGGTCAAGCGGTTTTTGGCTGTTTTTGGCAATCGCCTGACAAATAGGCATGCCAAATGAAATATTGGGTACAAATACGCCGTCCATTACGTCTATATGAACCCAATCGGCGGCAGAGTGGTTCAACATGTTTACAGCCTCGTCAAGATGTAAAAAATCGGCTGATAGGATAGAAGGTGCTACAATTGCCATGTGCAAAGAAAGAGATTTTTACTCATATTGAGCAATCCTCTTTTTAGGTATCTTTACACTTAAAATACATACGGTTTTATTTCTTGATTCTCAAACCCAAAACCAATACGTCATCGATTTGTTTGTATCTATCACCTAACCACTCGTTGAAGAAAGTATCAAAGTTTTCTTTTTGGATGAGATAAGGTTTTTTATGCTCGTTAATAATAATTTGTTTAAAGCCTTTTGACATGATTTTTTTGTAGTCTTTGCCGCCAAATTGGTCAGCAAAACCATCAGAAGACATATAAATACGCATCTCTTGGTCAAAATCAAAACTGTGTAAACTGTAATGAAATTTGCTTTCTTTTGAAAACCTTCCTCCAATCGCCTTTCTGTTTCCTTTAATTTCTGTAAGTATCCAATCGTCCGCTTGCTCAATTTTTGTATGATTTATTGAATCTTCTGTTGTAAAATAGAGTGGTTTCTCAGACAATATGTAAATAGGGTTATTTGCACCTGCAAAGTGCAATTTATTTTCTTTGCGATCAACCATGCAAATCGAAACGTCCATCCCATCACGATTTGTGTTTTCTTTTTGCTTAAGCGTATTTTCTACACCTATGTGCAGCATATCCAAAATCTGATTAGGCAGGTATATTTTTTTGTCGTGAATGACGTAATTGAGCAAAGAACTTCCCAACATTGACATAAAGGCTCCATGTATACTATAAATTAAGTGGTTTTATATTTTTTGTAGAATTAAATAATTGAAAATCAAGCGAATAAAGCCTTAAAATCTTAAAAATCACTTAAATCTTGGTATAAATCCTGGCGGTTGTCTCCAAGGAAAGTTACTTTTGCGAAGTGTTTGGCTATCTCAGGGTTGTTTTGACAAAAGCTATTTGTCAGCTCCTCAGTTAATTCGGGTTTGTCCGAGTTGCCCATTATCACGGGGGTTATCGCACTTGACCAGCCCAAATAGTTGCTATCCAGCGACTCTATCAACTCGTTGATGTCTGCTTCACTAAACCCACCTGTATAGCTTTCGTCGTTTATGTAGCGTGGCGAAGGGCATATCATCACCAATCTATCAAATAAATGTGGGGCTGTGTTGGCCGCCAAAAGGCTAATCATCGCACTGACAGAGTGACCACTTAAGATTACATTTTTCAAATCTAAAGTTTGACAAATTTCTATAATGTCATCCGCATACCCCTGCAAAGAGCTGTACTTTTGGTAATCATAGGCCGAAATATCGGATTTTCCTGAGCCAACATGGTCAAAGAGAACAATTTTGTATTTTTCTCTGAAAGCAGGTGCAACAAAACGCCACATGTTTTGGTCGCAGCCATAGCCCCGTGTGCCATCATCATGACTTGCTCGCCGTTGCCTTGGATGGTTACATTGTTTCTTTGGATGACATTTGCAGGGTTCATATTATTGAAGTAAAATTATTTGATTTAATCGAAAACCAAGTAAATAATAAAAATTTTTACATTGTTTCGTATAAATTTACAAAAAAAATGATGACAAAAGTTTTATTCCGCAACAACTAAAAAATCCAATCTTTGAAGCATCAGCTATTCGACTTCTTTTTGGCAGCAGGGATTTTTTGGCTGTTACATACTTGCTTTTTTGTACTTACCAACAAAATCCCAAAGTACTACCCCAACCGAGACAGCGATATTGAGGGAGTGTTTGGTGCCGAATTGGGGGATTTCCAAACAGCAATCACATTGCTCTAAGGTAGTTTGGTTGATGCCATATACCTCACTGCCAAAAATAAATGCGTAGCGGTCGTTGGGTTGGGGCATCCAGTCTTGGAGCAACACATGCGGTTTGGCTTGCTCAACGGCCACCAGTGTATATCCCTCGTTTTTCAGGGTGGAGAGGGCTTGCTCGATAGAGTCAAATTTGCGCCATGAGACGCTGTCTTCTGCACCGAGTGCCGTTTTGTGAATCTCCAGATGAGGCGGGCATCCCGTCAGGCCTACCAAGACAAGTTCTTGAGCCGCAAAGGCATCACAAGTCCTAAACACCGAACCGACATTGTTTAGGCTGCGCACATCTTCCAACACAACCGCAAAAGGCAGCTTTTGGGCTTTTTGGAATGCCTCTGTGTCTAATCGGTTTAGGTCTTTGGTGAGGGTCTTAGTTATCACGGCGAAAGCGCGTTTTGTGGAGAATGGCGGCTTTTACCAAGCCCATAAAAAGCGGATGCGGCTCTTCGACACGGCTTTTTAGTTCGGGATGGAACTGTGAGCCAATAAAAAAGGGATGATCTGTAATTTCCATAATTTCGATAAGTCCGCTGTCGGGGTTGACACCCGATGCCCTCATACCGGCATGTTGGAAGGCATCAAGGTAGGCGTTGTTGAATTCGTACCGGTGGCGGTGTCGTTCGTGGATTAGATTTTTGACGTACAGGTCTTTGGCAAGCGTATTGTCTTGTATGGCACAAGGATATGAACCCAGTCGCATGGTTCCTCCCAGATTCATAATATTTTTTTGCTCCTCCATGAGGTGAATGACGGGGTGGGGTGTTTGCGGGTTCATTTCGGTTGAATTGGCATTTTCCAAATGTAGGACATTGCGGGCAAATTCGATGACGGCGCATTGCATTCCCAGACAGATACCGAAAAAAGGGACTTTGTGTTCACGGGCAAATTTGACGGCATTGATTTTGCCGGGAATGCCTCTTTCCCCAAATCCGGGTGCGACTATAATGCCGTCTAAATCAGATAATAAAGTTTCAAAATCATTTATGAGTGTTTCTGAGTTGATGACCCGAAGCTGTACTTTGCACTCATTGTAAGCACCCGCATGGACAATGGCTTCAGAAATTGATTTGTAGGCATCGGGTAGGGATACATATTTGCCTACCAAACCAATGGTAACGGTAGTGGTAGGGTTTTTTAGTTTTCCCAGGAAGTTTTTCCACTCAGATAGTTTAGGCTCTCCGTGTGTAGGTAGAGACAACTTTTCCAACACCCTCAAATCCAATTGTTCGCGCAACATGAGCAGGGGCACGTCGTAGATGGTTTCGGCATCCAAGGCTTCTATAACGCAGTCTTGGGCGACATTGCAAAACAGCGCGATTTTTTTTCGCAAATCTTTTGGCAAGGGGTACTCAGAGCGGCAAACCAATATGTCGGGCAAAACGCCCGATTGGGTAAGCATTTTGACGGAGTGTTGGGTGGGTTTGGTTTTGAGTTCACCTGCCGAGCGCAAATAAGGCACCAAAGTCAGGTGGATGACAATCGCGCCGGCAGAGGGTAGTTCCCAACGGGATTGCCTGACGGCTTCTATAAAAGGCAAGGACTCAATATCGCCCACACTGCCCCCAATTTCCGTGATGATGATGTCATAGCGGTTGGTGTCTCCCAACAGATAGAAGTTGCGCTTGATTTCATCGGTGATATGGGGGATGACTTGCACGGTTTTGCCCAAGTAAGCCCCTTGACGCTCTGCTGTGATGACGTTGAAATAGATGCGTCCGGTGGTGATGTTGTTGCTTTGGGAGGTAGGCTCGTTGAGAAATCGCTCGTAATGTCCCAAATCCAAATCCGTTTCAGCCCCGTCGTCGGTAACATAACATTCGCCGTGCTCGTAGGGATTCATGGTACCCGGATCGACGTTGAGATAGGGGTCGAATTTTTGGATGGCAACGCGGTAGCCTCTGCCTTGCAATAGCTTGGCCAGTGAGGCGGCTATGATTCCTTTGCCCAAGGACGAAGTTACGCCACCGGTTACGAAGATGTATTTTGCGGACATCGTTTTTTTGTTGCAAATCTACAAAAACACCAACTCAAACCGACCTTATCCAACAGAATTTGATGATCTCGGATTGCGCGATAGATATTTTTCTAATCCTTAATTCGGAATACATGCGCCCGGCGTCGTAGGCATCGCATGTTTGTAGCCATTCCGTGTCATAAGGGAGTTCTATATTGCTTAATCCATGTCTATGAAATAAAAAACCACATTTAATTAGTGATGGCTTGGATCGCTAAAGTGTCAATCCTGAGGTTGGTTCAGTTTTCCTGATAGCTTAGGTGCTATTTTTAAGACCAACTCATAGCGGTTGATGCTGCTGAGTTGGGTTCGGTCAAAGGGCTGTGTGTAGCCAACTGTCAAACTCACAGGGGGCATAACATCTCCAAACCTCACTTCGTGTAGCCCCGCCCCGAAGGTAATCCCCGAGCCGTGCTGATAAGCAAACCCGACCCTGACTTTTTGTTGTAGCCTTGCAAAGATAGATACCGCAATATCGGTATTGTAGCCAAACCGGCCCCAAAGTGCCCCATATCTTATCAGTGCGGCAGATTCCAGTGTAAAATCGGTGTTTACGGCAAGGGTTTTATTGAAGCTAAAATTGTAGTGTCTTGCCAGCTTGACGATTTCGACGCTTCCTGCCGGGCGCAACTCGGCATCAAAGGCGTAGAGCATCGAAAGACCTATCGAGAAATCCTCACCCCAAAGCGATAGCCCCAATGAGCCGTCCCAAGTATTGTCGGAGTAGCCGGCGCGGTTTTGGGTTTGGCCTATCAAATAGCTAAAAAGCCCCAAATTGATTCCCGCCGAAAGGTACAGTTTTTCGTTGAGCCTTTGATGGCGACAAAAAAGCACATAGCCCGTGCTTCGATTCAGAAAAGAGCCTTCTCTTTCATTGGAAAAACCCAAGCCCAGCACAGAGGCAGAGCGATGGGTTCTGGACTTGGAGAGTCTGGCGTTGAAATGGGCGGTAAAATAGCTCAACAGCGGCCAGCGTTGCAGGCTTGTCCAAGACTCGTAGCGGCTGTATTGAGAGGCTTGTGCGGGGTTGTAGAGGGTAGGTGTCTGTGCATACAGACCCATGAGCAAAGGACGGTGCAATACCTGAACTTGTGCCTCCACAAAATTGGCATATATCAAAAGGCTTACCGCCCAAATTAGCTTCATCAAAGAAATGCTCTACAGATTTATACATCCATTACTGGCCTTAATGACAACACAATAGAATCTGATAGCTACATTTTTGTAAGCATAGAAATGGAATTGTTGGGTAGTGAACATGGTAAAGATTATTTTTTACATACATACCAAAACCATTTTTGTAAACCTTGAAGCCAATTTTTATGATTTTATCCCGATGGGGTTGATACTTAAAAAAATCATGTCTCACGCCCGCGTGTACCAAATACATCATCCGGCTCTGAGCAGTGTTTTTGTTTACTTGTCGTTTTTAATAGGCCAACTCGCTTCTGAGCCATTTTTCGGCTTCTGCTTGGCTGATTCCTTTTCTGGCGGCGTAGTTGGCGACTTGGTCGGCCTGCAACTTGCCTACACCTATGTAGTGGGCAAAAGGTGCGGCAAAATACCATCCGCTCACCGCCGCCGTGGGGTACATGGCACAGTTTTCGGTCAAATTCAGACCGATGTTTTCTGTAACGGAAAGCATTTTGAAGAGTGTCCGTTTTTCTGTATGATCGGGACAGGCGGGGTACCCGGGAGCAGGGCGTATGCCTCTGTATTTTTCACGGATGAGGTCTTGATTGGAGAGGTTTTCATCGGGAGCGTATCCCCAAATTTGGCGGCGCACCTTTTCGTGGAGCAACTCGGTAAACGCCTCTGCAAAACGGTCGGCTAAGGCTTTGACCAAAATAGCCGAGTAGTCGTCGTGTTCGGATTCGTAGCGGGCTACCAGTTCGTCCACGCCTTGCCCGCAATTGACCGCAAAAGCCCCCACGTAATCCTGCAAGCCCGTTTCTTTTGGCGCAATAAAATCCGATAGACACAAATTGGCGGCATCTTGCGGTTTTTGCATTTGCTGGCGCAAGTGGTAGAGCGTGGCCAATTTTTCCCCTGTTTGACCATAGACCTCAATATCGTCTCCGATGGAGTTGGCCGCAAAGATTCCTATCACGGCTTGGGCGGTGATGCTTTTTTGGCTGATGATTTGGTTGAGCATCTTTTGGGCGTCTTCAAAAAGTTTGGTGGCTTCTTTTCCCACGACTTTGTCTTGAAGGATTTGGGGAAATTTTCCGGCCAGTTCCCAAGCCATAAAAAAAGGCGACCAGTCGAAATAAGGCACTATTTCTTCGAGAGAATAATCCTTGAAAATTTTAATTCCCGTCTCTTTGGGTTTGTCTATCACCCATTGTTGAGGGTTGAAGCGGTTGGCTCTGGCTTTTTCTATGGGCAGGGAGGCGGTCGTTTTGCGGCGGTTGGCGTGGTCTTCGCGCAGCGACAAATATACATTTTTGAAGGCATGGAGTGCTTCTGAGCGTGAATTTTCATCTCCTCCCGTAAATTGGCTCACTACGGGTACGGCCTTGGAGGCATCCAGTACGTGGATCACAGCCCCTGAATAGCAAGGGTCTATCTTGACGGCGGTGTGGATTTTGGAGGTGGTAGCCCCGCCGATGAGCAAAGGAATGTTGAAACCTTGTTTTTCCATCTCTTTGGCTACGTCCACCATTTCGTCGAGCGAGGGGGTAATCAGTCCGCTCAACCCAATCACGTCCACGGCCTCACGTTTGGCGGTTTCGAGGATTTTCTCGGTAGGCACCATTACCCCTAAGTCAATGATTTTGTATGAGTTGCAGGCCAGCACCACCCCTACGATGTTTTTGCCTATGTCGTGGACATCGCCTTTGACGGTGGCCAGCAGTACCTTTGGCGCGGCGGTACTTGTTTGGGCGGCGGCGGCTTCTTGTTCCATAAAAGGGGTCAGGTAGGCCACGGCTTTTTTCATCACCCTCGCCGATTTGACCACTTGGGGCAGAAACATTTTCCCCGCCCCAAACAAATCGCCCACTACGTTCATGGCCTCCATCAGCGGCCCTTCGATGACCATCAGCGGGCGGCCATATTTTTGGCGGGCTTCCTCCGCATCTGCATCTATGTATTCGATTAGGCCATAAATCAGGGCGTGTTTGAGCCGCTCTTCTACCGATTTTTCGCGCCAGCTCAAATCCTCACTTGAGGTTTTGCCTTTTTGTTTGACTGTCTGGGCAAAGGCCAGCAGCCGCTCGGTGGCATCTTCCCTGCGGTCGAGCAGTACATCTTCGACATGCTCAAGCAAATCTTTGGGGATTTCGTCATAGACCGTTAGCATAGAAGGGTTTACAATACCCATATTCATGCCGGCTTTGATGGCATGGTACAAAAAAGCCGAGTGCATGGCCTCTCGGACGGTGTTGTTGCCCCTAAACGAAAAAGAAACGTTGCTCACCCCTCCGCTTACGTTGGCATAGGGCAAGTTTTCACGTATCCATTTAGTGGCGCGGAAAAAGTCTATCGCATTGCGGCGGTGTTCTTCCATACCTGTCGCCACAGGGAAAATATTGGGGTCGAATATGATGTCGGCAGGCGGAAAGCCCACTTTGTCCACCAAAATTCGGTAGCTGCGCTCGCAGATTTCTATTCTTCGCTCGTAGCTGTCGGCTTGGCCTTTTTCGTCAAAAGCCATGACCACAGTGGCCGCTCCGTATCGTTTGATGAGCTTGGCTTGGCGGATAAACTCAGCCTCTCCGACTTTAAGTGAGATAGAGTTGACTACCGATTTGCCCTGCACCACTTTAAGTCCGGCTTCTATGATCTCCCATTTTGAGCTATCTATCATAATGGGCACGCGGGCTATTTCAGGCTCAGAGGCTATTAGGTTCAAAAAGCGCACCATCGCTTTTTGGCCGTCTATCATGGCCTCGTCCATGTTTACGTCAATGATTTGGGCACCGCCTCTGACTTGTTCGAGTGCTACGGCCAAGGCATCTTCAAACTTCTCATCTTTGATGAGGTTCAAAAATTGTTTGCTGCCTGTAACATTGGTGCGCTCCCCAATATTTATGAAATTGGTCTGAGGAGTAACGACCAAAGGCTCCAACCCACTAAGGGTCAAATAAGGGGATATATTCATCTACTCGCAATCAACAAAATGCAAAGATAGCATCAAACATAAAAAATCTACCATTGTCAAACGGCGGAAAAATTACCCTGCAATAGTGATATTTTGTACATTTGCCCTATGGCGACAGACAAAAAAAAATAATCCTTGATTAAGGTTATAGCTCCTGGAAAACTTGAAGATTTTATCAATATTCTTCAAGACAGGCTTGATGAAAGATGAGAAGGCAATTCGCCTGATGCACCAAGTTTAACCGATATAATCAGCAGTTAAAATGGGTCAACAATTAACCATATTTGAAAATGCAACAGTTAAAAAGCAACAAACTCAGGTTGTCAATGTTGCATCTGTTCCGCAAAGAAGCCCCTTTCGTTACCCCGGTGGCAAGACTTGGTTAATCCCGACTGTTAGAGAATGGCTTCGTCAAGACAGCAACAAAAAGAATTTAATTGAACCGTTTGCTGGTGGTGGTATTGTTAGCTTGACAGCGGCATTTGAAAATCTTGCTGACCATATAACAATGGTTGAGTTGGACGAAGAAGTTGCAGCAGTTTGGGAAATAATCCTTAACGGCAAAAATGAATGGCTTGCTGAAAGGATTTTAAACTTTGAACTATCACACGAAAACGTAAACAAGGAACTAAGTAACCCAAACAAAGAAATTAAAGACGTTGCTTTTTGCACCATTCTTAAAAACAGAGTTTTTCACGGTGGTATCATTGCCAAAGGTTCTGGAATGCTCAAAAACGGTGAGAATGGAAAAGGCATTGCTTCGAGATGGTATGCAAAAACACTTGCTGACAGAATTAGAGCAATTAATTTCATCAAACATAAAATTCAATTCCTTCAGACAGACGCTTTCAAAGTAGTTGAGCAAAATAGCGACAATAAATTTGCTTATTTTTTCATAGACCCGCCTTACACTATCGCAGGCAAGCGGCTTTACACATATTTCGACATAGACCACGAACAACTATTTTACTTGACATCTAAGATTCAAGGAAAGTTTATGTTGACTTATGACGACACAGAAGAAATCAGAGCATTGGCCGACAAATACCATTTAGCATACCGAACAATACCAATGAAAACGACACATCATTTGGAGAAAAACGAAATAATCATTTCAGACAACTTCGACTGGTGGACAAGAACAAACGGCGCTAACAGCGGTATCCTTCAGAATTTATAAACTAAACTTTATAGTTATTAAATCACAAAAGTTTGATTCTATGAATTTTCCGCTATACTACCAAGAGCGTAATTTAATGCCCCTCAGTTAAAATCATATTCTGACCGCCTTGATTTTACTCAGAGAAGCGATACATTCTGCGGTGGGGTCTATCCTAAACTCTTGAGAATGAAATGTATAGATGATGGTGTTGTCTTCTATTTCCAGTATCAAATCGGCTACTCCTCGGTATTTTGAGCAGATATTGGCCAAGCTCAGTACGGCTTGTTGGTCTAACTCACGGTGATTGATTTTGATTTTCACCTTATCGGGTTTCAGGGTTTCGAGCTTGGAGGCTTTATTGACCCAAAACTCAAATTTCCCGGCTTCTCTGCGGCTTTCTTTGTTGATTCCTGAGATGCAGACGGGAGTGCCAACTTCAAAAAGCTCTGCATGTTTGGCATAATTTTCTGCAAAAAAGGCTATTGTTCTGGCGGCTTCCAAATCTTCTATGCTTACTCTGGCATAAGGTTTTCCGTTTTTGTCTGTTCCGTTTTGTATGGCAGTGATGATGCCCCCTACAGTAAACTCCCTATCGCGGACATTTTCCATTTGGGAAAGAGGGGTGCATTTGGCCAAAGCGGCAGCATAGGGGTTGAGTGGATGGCCTGAGATGTAGAAGCCGACCACGTCTTTTTCGCGGTCGAGGGCATAGCGGGCAGACCAAGGCTCACAATCAGTTAGTTTGGGTGGCTGAGAAGCGGTGCTGCCTGAGCCAAAAAGTGAGGCCTGTGCACTTTCTTTTTCGGCTTTTTTGTTGGCGGCGTAGCGGATGATTTTTTCGATTCCCGAAGATCCGTTTTCAAGGTGAAAATACTGCGCCCTATGTAAGCCAAAACCATCGAGCGCACCCGCATAGGCCAGCGATTCGAGGTTTTTCTTGTTGAGATTTTTTGGGTCGAGTCTTTCGGCAAAACTCCATACAGACGCATAGCGGCCATTTTTTTCTCTTTCTTTGATGATTTCTTCGACGGCTCCTTCGCCCGCGCCTTTTATAGCCCCCAAACCAAAGCGGACGGCGTTGTCTTGGTTTACGCTAAAATCTATCGCACTTTCATTCACATCAGGCCCCAGCACCTTGATACCCATTCTCTTGGCTTCTTCCAAAAAGAAAGTAATTTTTTCGATGTTGCCCATGGCATTGGAGAGTACGGCGGCCATGTATTGGGCGGGAAAATTGGCTTTGAGGTAAGCGGTTTGGTAGGCTACTACACTGTAAGCGGCTGAGTGTGAGCGGTTGAAGCCATACTCTGCAAACTTTTCCATGATGTCAAACACCTTTTCGGCATCTTGCTTTGGGATGCCATGCAGTTTTTCGGCTCCTTCCACAAACTTGACGCGCTCTTTGGCCATTTTTTCTTTGTCTTTTTTACCCATGGCACGGCGCAGCAAGTCCGCACCTCCCAGCGTGTAGCCCGCCAAAATTTGGGCGGTTTGCATGATTTGCTCCTGATAGACCATGATGCCGTAGGTGTTTTTGAGGATGCCTTCTAACAGAGGGTGGGGGTATTCGACGGCTTCTTTGCCATGTTTGCGGTTGATGAAGTTGGGGATGAACTGCAAAGGCCCAGGGCGGTAGAGGGCATTCATGGCTATCAAGTCCTCGATGTTGGTGGGTTTTAGGTCTCTCAGGTACATTTGCATGCCTTCGGATTCAAACTGAAATGTGCCTACTGTGTCTCCGTTTTGGTAGAGTTCAAATGTTTTGGCATCGTCGAGCGGTATGTTGTCAATATCTATGCCAATGCCAAGGGTTTTTTGGATTAGTTCTAAGGCCAAGTTGATGATAGAAAGGGTTTTAAGCCCCAGAAAATCCATTTTGAGCATACCGGCATTTTCTACCACTTTGCCATCGAACTGCGTAACCCACAAATCGGCATCCTTGGATACACATACGGGGATGTACTCCATTAGGTCGTCGGGGGCTATGATGACACCGGCGGCATGTATGCCTGTTCCTCGCACGCATCCCTCGAGTTCTTGGGCGTATTTGAGCACTTGGTACTGCTGGCCTGCGGCTGAGTCCCATATTTTTTTGAGTTCAGCCGACTCTTTGATGGCTTTTTCAAAGGTGATTCCCGGGGTGGCGGGCACGAGTTTGGCCAAATAGTTGGCTTGCTCCAAAGGCAGTTCCAAAGCCCGCGCAACGTCTTTGATGGCCATTTTGGGAGCCAGCGTGCCGTAGTTGATGATTTGGGCTACTTTGTTTTTGCCGTATTTTTGCACTACGTAATCTATCACTTTTGCACGTCCCAAGTCGTCGAAGTCGGTGTCAATATCGGGCATAGAGACCCGCTCAGGATTTAGAAATCGCTCAAAAAGCAGTTCGTATTTGATGGGGTCAATATTGGTGATGCCTATGCAGTAGGCCACCACCGAGCCGGCAGCCGAGCCGCGCCCCGGCCCAACCGAAACGCCCATATCCCGAGCGGCTCGGATAAAATCGGCCACAATAAGAAAATAGCCCGCAAACCCCATTTTCTTCATCACCTCCAACTCGTAATCTATTCGTTTGCAGATTGTTGGGTTGAGGTCTTCGCGTTGGTGGGTGTGGGTGTAGCGAGGCAGTGCGCCTTCGTAAGCCAGATGCGCCAAGTAGTCGTCTTGGGTTTCAAATTCAGCGGGAATCTCAAATTTGGGCACCAGCACATCGCGCTTGAGCTTGATTGGTTCGCATTTTTGGGCTACTTCGAGGGTGTTTTCCAGTGCTTGGGGCAGGTCGGCAAAGAGCAAGTTCATTTGCTCGGTGGTTTTGAAGTAGTACTCGTCGTTGGGCAAAGCGTAGCGGTAGCGTCTTCCCCTGCCGACTTGCATGCTCATGGTGTTGCCGTCTTTGACCGCCAACAGGATTTCGTGGGCGCGGGCGTTGCTTTTGTCCAAATAATAGCAGTTGTTGGTGGCCACGTATTTGACATTGTATTTCTGACAAAACTGCAACAGCACCTCATTGACGCGGTCTTCTTCGGGGAGGTTGTGGCGTTGGAGTTCCACATAAAAATCATCACCAAAGACCTCCAGCCACCAAGCGAAGGCTTTTTCGGCCTCTTCTTCGCCTTTGTCCAAAATCAGGTGCGGAATCTCTCCGTACAAATTTCCCGAAAGCGCGATAAGGTTTTCTTTGTACTGCGCAATCAATTCTTTGTCCACGCGGGGAATGCCTGCATAAAATCCCTCTGTAAAGCCTCTGGAAACCAATTTGGACAGGTTTTTATAGCCCTCTTGGTTTTTGGCCAGCAGCACTTGTTGAAACCGGCGGTCAGGGTCTTCGTTGGTAAACTTGGTGCGGGTGCGCTCTTGGGCTACATAGACTTCACAGCCTACGATACCTTTGATGTCTTTGGCATAATCCACAAAATTGAAAGCTCCGTAAAGATTGCCCAAATCGGTCAAAGCAATTGCATCCATCCCGCAATCTTTGGCCTTGGCAATGAGTTTTTTGATGGACGTGGTGGATTGTTGCAGCGAAAAATTGCTGTAACAGTGCAGATGAACAAATGGCAGTACCAACCCGCCTTTGCGAATGGCTTCACTGCGCTCGTCCTTATCTTGTTGATTGACAATGACTTTTTTGTGCGCGAAATTGGCTTCGGGCAGTACGGGCGGTTCGTAGGCCACGTTTTTTGCTTCTGAGGCGATGACCCCGACTTCTATGAGTCCAAAAAAGCATTTGGCAGTGGCTTCTACGTCGTAGGCTGCATCGTGGGCAGCGGCAAATGTTTTTCCAAAGAGTTTGTTGTAGAGTTCGGTCAGGGTAGGCCATTTGTATTTGCCGCCTTTTCCGCCGGGTATGGCACAAAAATCGGTGGCTACGTCTTTGGTATCGAGGGTTTTGAAGCTCTCAAGCGGGTTTTGGTTGCGCAAGCGGTAAAACTCCGCCCCCAGGATGTTCATATCAAACTCAATGTTGTGTCCCACAATGAGTTGGGCTTTTTGTGCGTCTGCCAAAAATATGTCCAGCACTTCGCTGAGCGGTTTGCCTACTTCCAAGGCCCGCGCGGTGCTGATGCCGTGCACTTTTTCGGCATTGAAGGGAATGCTGAAGCCTTCGGGTTTGACGATGAGCGAGTTATGAGAGAGCAGCTTTCCGGTGGCGGCATGGAGTTGCCAAGCAATCTGCACCACACGCGGCCAGTTGGCCGTGTCGGTCAAGGGGGCGCGGTGGTCGCGGGGCAAGCCGGTCGTTTCTGTATCAAAGATAAGGTACATGCGAAAGGGTTTTCAGGCAAAAATAACCAAAACTTTGCCCGCCAATCCATGAATTTTAGCGGCGGGGAATTTTTTGGCTTAGGTTTTCAGCAAGGTAAACAATAATTATATTTTAGTGCTTATACTCTTGAGTTCTCATAGCCAATTATGTTTATAGAGCTTCAACCTCAAGATGAGAAAAAAATCACTCTCTTTTTATTTTATGATTTTATTATTGCGTCAATCGTTAAGCCAATCAATATTACCAACAATGAAAAGGTTAACATACCTAAAATATAAGCAAAAAAGGCTTTAATAAAACTTGTGATTTTTGTTTTGTCAAAAAAATGCCCAATAGCCCAAAATGTGTAGATAAATGCAATAAAACTTCCAATTTGCGTTAGATTAATGCCTATCAAACTTTGCAATACACCAAAGAATGAGTATATGAGCATGCCTATACCCATTACGAAACAGAGTAGCATAAGTATTTCAAAGAAGTTGAAATTATGATTTTTAAAAAATATTTTTATCCAAAGTGCAATAAACATCCCCATAATAATATTGGCATAACCATAATTTCCCTGAACCCATTTAGAAATTTCAATTACTGTTGATTTTGTATTGTTAGAGTATCTTATGTAAGAATCTTCAAAATGAAAAAAGCTGTTGCATAGAGTATAAACTACAGAAGTAACAATGATAAAAAATATCGGTTTAACAAGTTTAGTTCTATTTTCTAATAGATAACTTTTTACGGTTTGTCCCGGATTTGTAATCAGTCCTTTAATAGTGAATGTAATTCCCTTTTCAAAGTTCAAATGATGCGCTATTTCTTGTAAAATGTATTTTTTATCAATCCTTTTAATATTTACGGGTTGCCCGCAGTTAGGGCAGTAGCTTGAGTTTACCTCAGTAGCACAATTTTTACAATTCATGATTTTATTATTATATTGATTTCAGGAATAAAATTAACATTTTTTATACAAAAATTTGATATACAATTACATGCAACTAATTTTTGTATTATCTATTTTTTCGGTTTAATATATTTATCAATCCATTCTTTTCCAATTTGCTTTTCGGCTCAAGTCCTTTTGAGGAATAGACACAGAAAAGCGTGTTTTTACGCCGTCTTTGTTGGTGATGGTTTTGGAGAGGGGGAAAAAAGTTTTATTGTGGTAGCCTGTCAGTTCTCCAAAGCCCGAGAAAGTCATAAAAATCGGGTTGCTAAGTTCAAAAGAATTGTAAATTACTTTCGAGACGCGCACTTCTTTGATGATTTGTTTGAGGGGTTGGGGGCTAAGCCCGCTTTTTCTGACTAAAAAATCTTGGGTTATTTCCACAGTAAACCGGTATATCTCAAGTTGTTTTTCGTTTTTCCAAGCCGTTTTGTTCACGATTCTGCCCAGTATGGCTCTTGCGCGCTGCGATTTGAATCTATAATACACGTACAAGCCCATCGAAGCCGCCAGCAGCACCAACCCCAGCGGCCAGAAAAAAGGGAATATGATAGCGGCACTCACCAAAAAAAGCGCGGCGGCGTGCTCATACAATTTGCCATCTTTTTGGGCTATCCAACTAAGGTCTTGATAAATGTTTTGCCAATCTAACAGCGCGATTGTTGCGCTTAACTCTTCTTGCGATGACATAAATTAGTTTTACTTTGCGACAATAACATTTCAAATTTATGAAAAAGCAGTTGAATTTGTTTGTTCTCTTATGCTTTTATTTTACTTGCCAAGCTCAAAAAAAAATCACCCTCGAAGACGCAGTGGGCAGGACTTTTTTACCGCAAAGCTCACAAGGCTTTAATTGGATGAAAGACAGTCGTTTTTATACTACGTTGGCCAATAACGCCATCATACGAAAAGACACTAAAAATAAAGCCTTCTCAGATACCCTCTTTTTTGATGCCCGAATCAACTTGCAAGACTATGAGTTGAGCCATAGCGAGAACTATATCTTGCTCATTACCCAAATCAACCCGATTTACAGGCATTCTTACAAAGCCGTTTATTACCTATTTGACACAAACACAAAATCTCTCAAACCAATAAGTCCCCACTCGTTGAGCTGCGCCACTTTTTCGCCCGACGACAAAAAAATCGCTTATACGCGGGAAAATAATTTGTATGTGTACGAAATTGAAAATCAGAAAGAAACCCAACTTACATTTGACGGTAAGTTCAACTCCATCATCAACGGCAGCACAGATTGGGTAAACGAGGAAGAATTTGGATACACAAAGGCGTTTTGGTGGTCGCCCGATAGCAAAAAGATTGCTTATCAGACCTTTGACGAGACCCACGTCAAAGAGTACAATATGCAAATTTGGGGCAAAAATTTGTACCCCCAAGATTACCGCTTCAAATACCCCAAAGCGGGAGAGGCCAACGCGGTGATTTATTTGACCGTCCATAGTCTGGAAACAGGTGTTAAGCAAATTATTGATTTGGGAGCGGATAGCACCGTTTATTTGCCTCGGGTGCAATGGACAAATCATCCTGATATACTGAGTATCAGAAAACTAAATCGCCTCCAAAATCAGTTGGAATTGCTTCATTACAATTTTGCCACAAAAAAGTTGGAGCTCATTTACTCCGAGAAATCGGAGAGTTATATCGACTTGGAGGCCTGCGAAGAGCTTTTCTATTCCCGCAACGGCGATTTTTTGTTATTGACCTCAGAGTCGGACGGCCACAAACACATTTACCAATACAGCACTTCGGGCAAATTGTTAAATCAACTCACCAAAGGCCCTTATGATGTGATAGATGTGTTGGGGTTTGACCAAAGCGGCAAAGCCCCGGTTTTATATTACACCTCAAATGAAGAAAATCTGCTGGGAAAAGACTTTTTTTCGCTCAATCTCAAGACCGGCAAAAAAGAAAAACTTTCCAAAAGGTATGGGACTAATTCCGTTAAGCTGAGCCGAGATTTCAAATTTTATGAACTTACGCACTCCTCTTTTATACATCCTCCAACGAGCTATCTTTTTGAAATACAAAAAAATAGTCTCATTGATACGCTGGTCAGTAACCACACTCTCAAAGATAAATGTTTGGAATACGGCTTTGGACTCAAAGAGGCGTTTAGTTTCCATACGCGGCAGGGCCAAAAACTGTATGGCTATATGATTAAGCCTTTGGATTTTGACTCCACTCGCAAATACCCTTTGCTCATACACACCTACGGGGGGCCGGGCAGGCAGATGGTCAGCGACAGTTGGGCAGGCTCCCATTTCGTATGGCATCAGATGCTCGCCCAACAGGGCTATTTGGTGGCGGTAGTGGACAACCGCGGTGTGCCCGGCTACGGGGCTGAGTTCAAAAAAGCCACTTACGGCGCACTGGGGGATTTGGATGCGCAAGACCAAATAGCTGCCGCTCAGTATTTTGCCGGATTGGGTTTTGTGGATACCTCCCGAATTGGGATATGGGGTTGGAGTTATGGCGGCTACATGTCGGCGGTGTGTGCCATGAAAGCCCCTGACTTGTTCAAACTGGCCATCAGTGTGGCTCCGGTAACTTCTTGGAGGTTTTATGACACCATCTACACGGAGCGGTTTTTGGGACTGCCTCAAGACAACCCAAGGGGTTACGATGACTTTTCGCCTATTGGCCTTGCCAAAAACTTGAAATCCAAATTTTTACTCGTACACGGAACGGCAGATGACAACGTACACTTTCAAAACGCTGTCGCTCTCCAAGCCGAACTCATCAAAGCAGGCATACAGTTTGATTCTTTTTTCTATCCCGACCGCAACCATGGGATATACGGAGGCAATACTCGTCTGCATTTATATGGGATGATGACCAGTTTTATCGTCTCAAATTTGTAGTAGAGCGTTTTAAAGAGTTGTTTCCAAATGCCGCAGGGTTTCCTTGCGGCTTTTGCTTTTTTTGGTGACTTTAGTCTTTGTTGAAGAATCTAAAAAAAGGTTTTCTAAACACCAATAGCCCGCTTTTCTCAATCAAAACTCAAAATGGGGGTTATATTTTTTGGGTCTAAATTTTAAAAAGAGAACAAAAGTCATTGTTTTGGTTGTGTATTTGATCCCAATTTTGCAACATAATTGATAAGAGATGACTGGGCTTTATGAGATTTTATTGGACAAAATAACAGAACCCGTCTGCGTGGTTTCGGGGGAGGGGCTTATTGAATTTGCCAATAAGCCGTTTTCTGACCTTTGTCTCATTGAAGCCTCAAAACTGCTTGGTACTCAGTTTCATCAGATTTTACCACAAACCGATAGCGATGGCTTTATTGATATGCTGACCAGTGCGGGTTGGCGCAGGCAAGTTTATCTCAGGCAGATTGTTCGGCTTAACGAAGATTTTACAGCCTATCTGTTTGAAAGTCAAGAAAATGTTTTTCTTATTCCTCACCTCAATGAGGTCAAAAATATCGCCATGGTAGCCGAGCAAACCGCCAACGCGGTGGTGATTACAGATGCTTTGGGATATATCGAGTGGGTCAATGATGGCTTTACCCAAATAACCGGCTACCAATTGGAAGAAGTGTATGGCCATAAGCCCGGGGATATGCTCCAAGGCCCCCTGACCGATGTGCGTGCCATCATCAACATGCGCGAAAAAATAGCCCTGAAAGTACCATTTGAGGAAGAGGTGCTCAACTATGCCAAAGACGGCTCCACGTATTGGCTTAGGCTGCATATTTCCCCCGTTTTTGATGACAAGGGCAAGCACATCAAATTTGTGGCCATCGAAACCGACATCACCAAAGAAATCCAAAACCGCGAACAACTCTACAATCTTTCGCTGGTTGCCAATTATGCAAACGAGTTGGTCGCCATTACCGACAAAGAGGGGCTGTTGATTTGGGCGAACGAAAAATTTGCCCAACTTCTTTTTTTAGACAAAAACCAAATAGTCGGAAAGCAAATCTGTGATTTGATTTGTGAAGATAGACAACTTCGGGTGTTTGTCCAGAGAGGTGAAAGTTTTGAGGTCGCTTTGCAAATTGGCCAAGATCTTTGGCAATTGACAGCTAATCTGGTAAACGACAGGCACGGCTACCCCAACCGCTTTGTGTTTGTTTTTCTGAACTTAGACAACAAACAAAGGCTGCTTAACTCCTACGAAGAAGCCACGCTAAGGCTTCAGCAATACGAATAATTTACAGCACTTGGCTCTCGAAACTACCTTCGGCAAGTAAAGTTTGTATTTGAGTGCCTGCTTGGGGGAGTTTTCGGAGTATTTTGCCGTTTTGCAAAGTGAGCGAGTAGCCTTTGGCCAAATTTTTTTGCGGTGAATAGGCTTCTATTTTTAGGTCTAACTCTTTGAGCAGCATGTTTTTCTTTGCAACAAAGTACCAAGCACTTTTCATGATTTTTCCCAAGTATTCGGGCAGCACCTTATGCTGCGATTTTAGGTAAAAAGACATGCTTTTTTTGATAGAAAGCTCGATTTGGGTGAGTTCTTTATTTTTTTCAACAAGCTGTTTTTTTGCATGTTCTAAGATTGAATCATTGATTTGCAGTATTTGGGCTTCAAATACGGCGGCTTTGTTGATTAGGTATTCAGCGACGGCGGTGGGTGTTTTGAGGCTTTTTGCCGCCACCAAATCGCAGACCGAAGCGTCGCGTTGGTGTCCTATGCCCGTCAGCACAGGAATAGGGCATAGGCATATAGCCCGAGCGATTTTGTATTCGTCAAAGATGGCAAGGTCTAATTTTGAGCCGCCCCCTCGTATCAAAACCACCGCGTCAAAGTCGGCGGGTATGGATTGGAGTTTTGCCACGATTTCGTCTATGGCTTTTTCGCCTTGCACCAAAGACTCAAAAAGCACACAATCAAAGCGATAGCCTTGCGGGTTTTGGCTGATGTGGTGCATAAAATCCCCGTAGCCTGCTGCTTCGGAAGAGGATACAATCGCCAATTTCTGCAAAACGAGGGGGATTTCTAAGGCCGGTTGTTTGCCAATGAGTTGTTCTTTTTCCAGTTGTGCCAAGGTTTGTTGGCGTTTGGCTTCCATTTCGCCCAGTGCGAAGTTGATGTCCATATCCGACACAATGAGCGAGAGGCCATAGACCTCATGAAAATTGATGGAGACCAAAAGCAGCACCTTAGCCCCTTTTTTGAGTATGGTTTCGGGCGAAGTACCTATTTTGCGTTTGAGTACGGCCAAGTTGCTTGCCCATATAGCTGCACGGGATTTGGCCACTATTTTGCCCTTTTCTTGCTGGACAAGCTCGAGGTAGGCGTGCTGTTGGAAACTGGCCTGCGCCACCTCTGCCACCAACCAAAACTCGCGCCCTATCTGCTCCAACTCAGCAGCAATGAGCCGATTGATTTCCAAAAGACTAAAAGTTTTCAAAATGCCTTGATTAAAGTATATTTGCTTCAATAATAAGGAAAAATTTGGTTTTTTATTTTCTTAGATTAGTTCGTTGGCCAAATCTTTTGATAGTGGCTTTGACGCAATACTTTTTGCATTATGGTCTTATTGTGAAGCGAAGCGAGGTGTATTTGCCTGATTTGCAATTTGCTTTGCTGGTGCTTTCTACGGTTTTGATAGCTGCCGGCGGCAATGTGGTCAATGATATTTTTGATGTTGAGATAGATAAAATCAACAAACCCATTGAAAAACAAATTGTTGGTAGGATTTGGAGCCTGTTTCAGAGTTGGGTGATTTATGCTGTGTTGGTTTTTGTCGGCTTCGCCATCAGCTTGTACCTTGCCTTTTTTATTGAGAATTTTGTTCAGATTTTGATTTATCCCTTCGCAGTCGCTTTGCTTTGGATTTATTCCAAATACCTCAAATGCAGCGTACTATGGGGCAATTTGTTGGTCTCTGCTTTTTGCGCGTTTGTGGCTTGGATTGTGTGGTACGCTCAAGTGTTGTATGCCCGGACAGATTGGGCTGTGGATGCGGTTTTTTTGGGTTATGGTCTGTTTGCTTTTGTTTCCAATATGCTCAGGGAGGTTATTAAGGATTTGGAAGATGCGGGCGGCGATGGGCAACACTCTTGCCGTACCTTGCCGGTTGTATATGGCACTATTGTAGGCAGGGGAGTGGCTTTTGGGATAGGGTTTATTTTTTTGGGCTTGTTGTTTGCGGTTCATTTTTTTGAGGCTGCTTATCCTTTCAAAGTGTGGATATTGGATATTGGGGTAGGTTTGCCTTTGATTTGGATGTTGTATCGGCTTAGTTTTTCTTCTACCCGACAAGATTTTGCGAGGTTGAGTCGTTGGGCTAAGTGGTTGATGTTGGTGGGTATTTTGGTTGTATTGTTTTAGATTCATATTGCGTTCACAATAGTGCCCGACAATTATTCTAAATTTACATAAAATTTTCTCGCGATAAGGATTTTTTTTAACTCTGTCTATGATCCTACTTTCTTTAGATATAGTCAATGATACGGTGCAGGTGTTGGCCATTTCGGTATTGTTGAGCCTTGTGTTGCACCGATTTAAAATACCGGCCATTGTAGGCTTTTTGCTTACGGGGATGCTTGTTGGGCCGGGCGGAGCGGGTTTTGTTGTTCATACTGAGGAGATTGATATTTTGGCTGAGTTGGGTGTTATCCTGTTGCTGTTTACCATCGGGCTTGAGTTTTCGGTGGTGAATCTCATCAAAATACGCAAAGCGGTACTATTGGGTGGTGCCACACAAGTATTTTTGACCATAGGCACGTTTGCTTTATTTTCTTATTTCTTCGGATATGATTATTTGCCTTCTGCTGTTATTATAGGTTTTTTGTTTGCGCTTTCCAGCACGGCTATTGTGCTCAAGGTGTTGCAGGCTCGGGGAGAGATGCGTACCCCTCAAGGCGAGGTGATTTTGGGCATTATGATATTTCAGGATATTGTTGTAGTGCCTATGATGCTCATTATTCCCACACTGGCCGGCCAGACTTCTGAGGGACAACATGAGATTTTGATTCTTTTTGCTAAGTTTTTGGCAGTGTTGATTTTTGTGTATGTATGCACGCGCTTTGTGATTCCCAGACTGCTTTATTGGGTGGCTCAAACCAAAAGCAAAGAGCTATTCGTAACTTCAATTGTTGTTATCTGCTTTATGGTGGCCTGGATTACTTCGCTGGCACAGCTTTCTATGGCTTTGGGGGCTTTTATAGCGGGTTTGATGATTTCTGAGACCGACTACAGCTATGAATCTGCCGGACTGATTTTGCCTTTTAAAGAGGTCTTTACAGGTATTTTTTTTATTTCGATTGGTATGCTCATGGATTTGAGGTTTTTGAGCGACCACCTGCATGAGATTGCGGCACTGACACTGTTGACTATGGTACTCAAGGCTGGTATAGGCATATTGGCGGGCTTGCTGTTGGGGCTGCCCATGGGCAAATGTATTTTGGTGGGGTTTGCGATTTGCCAAGTGGGTGAATTTGCATTTGTGTTATCCAAAGCCGGGATGGAGTACGGTATTTTGCCCATCGAACTCAACAACTATTTTCTGGCCGTCTCCATTTTTACCATTGCCCTGACACCTTTTGCTATGAACTTGGCCAATTTTTTGGCTTTGCGTTGGACACACCGCAGGCCTATCAAAATTCAAAAAGCGCGTCCCGTTAGCAAACAAGATTTAGCCAATCCACCCGCAGAAGATTTCAAAGCCCACATGGTGATAGTGGGTTATGGGCTTCACGGGCGCACCTTGGCTGCGGGGGCTTTGCAGTTTGGTATTCAGCATATTATCATAGACAACAATGCACATATTGCCAAGCAACTCAAGCAAACCGGTATCCCGGTTGTGTATGGAGATGGTGGAAATGAAGAAGTGCTTCACAAAGCCTACATTGACCACGCAAGGATTGTGGTGGTCAGCCTTCACCAACTTTTTGATACCAAAAGAGTGGTTTTTTTGTCAAGGCGGATGAACCCGCACGTATTTATTTTAGCCCGAACAGCCAGAGATAAAGAAGTACCCGAACTTATCAAACTGGGCGCCGATATGGTCATATCAGACGAATTTGAAGTCAATCTTGAGATTTTTTACAAAACCATGGAGCACTACCTCATCTCTAAAACGGAGGCCAAGTCGGTCGCTATAATGGCTCAAGAAATAGCTCAGGTCGGGGTGTTCAAATGAACTAAACCAAGGTGGTATAGTGCCTGTCAAAATAAAGCAAGGGCTTCCCTTCCCTAATCTGCACAGAGATAATTTTGCCGATGACAATCTCGTGCGTGCCATAAGACACAATCTTATCTAATTCACACTCAAGGTTGACCATGGCTTCTTGCTCTAAGGGGCAGCCGTTTGGGGAGACCGTCCAGTTGCCACTCTCAAAGCGGCGCGGGTAAGGGATGTCTTTGACAAATCCGGCAAACACATTGGAAAGTTCAATTTGTTTGTCTTGCAATATATTTACAGAAAAAAAACGGTTTTCTTCTATACGCTGAGCGAGTTGGTTTTCTTTGTTGGCGCATACCAGCAAACTCGGCGGCTCCGCTGACACCGAACAAACGGCGGTGGCGGTGATTCCGTGTCCCTTCGTGGCAACTATCGTTACAGCCCCCGACAAGTAGCGCATCGCTTCTTTGAATGACTCAGGGGAGAGGTGTTGGTTCATAAAGTTAAGGTATTAAACACGCATGAAAGCGGACAAATAAGTACTTTAATTATAGACAAACATAACCAAAAAATACCACTATCCAAATTTTTGAAATCTATGCCCTTGGTGGCGGCTTCCCAAAGCCAACCATATTCTGACACAAGTTTTATTCAATTATTGCGTTTTCGGCAGGTAAAGGCGGGTTTTATTGGACAAATAATTCTTTATGGTCATTGATAAATTCTTCAAATCTAAAGGGCTCTTTATTGGTAATTTTATTTACCCAATCAGTTATCTCAGGCTCTTTTTGAAATCTTGGCAAATAGTGAAGCATAATCATCACAACAATTAACATGGTGGGGATTTTTTCTTTTCTTTTTGTCAAAAAAAAGCTCAAAAGATAGGGAGATTTATATTCAATCTCAAAGCCTAAAATGTTGCTCAATTGCCTTGCCATTTGTGAAAAGGTCAATTTTTCATTGTTTGTCAAATCATACGATTTATTAATATGTTCCGAAGTATTTGTCAGTACGGTAGCACCCACCAATCCTATATCACGCACGTCTATAAGTGTAAATTTTGCTTTGCCGGCGGGCAGGTAAATCATTCTTTTATTTACTAAATCTCTATACAAAGTCGTGGTAAAGTTTTGCATAAAATAAGCCGGGCGCAAGAATGTATAGGGTATTTTACTCTCAACGATTAGCTTTTCGATTTTGTGGTGCGGTATAATACTACTTTTCTCAACGCCTTGAACGGACAAGAACACAATATGCTTTATTTCGGTTTTTTTGCAAATATCAATCATAGGTCTGAAATATTTTTCTACCTCTGAGATTTGCGGCGGTCGCAATAAAAATAAAACATCACAATTTTTTAGGGCAGGCAAATAAGTTGCGGTATCAGTAAAATCAAACTTTATAAGGTGAATATTTTTACCTGCCATCTTGTAGGTGTCTTCTTTCAAATCCCTGACCCCTGCAAAAAGCGTAAGACTGTGTTTCAATGTGCTTAGTGCTCGAATCACTTCCGAGCCTACGTTTCCCGTTGCCCCTGTTATCAATACGTTTGTCATTTATTTGGTGTTTTGGTATTCGATAGCAAAATTTACCATTTCTGAGATGAGAGGCAGTATTTTTTGCCCGATTGGTTTTAGTTCGTACTCAACGCGAGGCGGCACTTCTCCAAAGTTTTTGCGCTCTACCAGCCTGCTATCCACAAGGGTCTTCAACTCTTGAATCAGCATTTTTTCACTTATGTCAGGTATCAATCTTTTTAGTTCCGATAGCCTCAACGGTTTATTGGCCAATTGAAACAAAATAAGCAGTTTCCATTTACCGCCTATCAACTCCAATATGGTTCTGATGGGACATTTCGCTGTCAATTTTATTGCTTGTTCACTCATACCCACAAAAAGGTTAGTACTATAAATTTATTTAGATACTGCAAAGCTATATATACTTGCAATCAAATTAAATATTTGATGAAAAATATTTGGGTTGGATGCCTCTTTTTCTTGTTCGTGATCGATTGTAAATCTCAAAATAATATGAAAATAATTTATGTATATGATGCCTTATGTGGTTGGTGTTATGGTTTTTCGCCTGTAATGACTCAGTTTTATGAAAAATATAAACACAGTGTGGATTTTGAAGTTGTATCCGGCGGCATGATAACCGGTAGCAGAGTCGGACCTATTGGTCAAGTCGCTTCCTATATAAGTTGGGCGTACAAAGAGGTTGAAAAAACAACAAAAGTGAAGTTTGGGAGCGATTTTTTAGATAAGACCTTGAAGCAGGGAAAGGCTATTTTTACATCTATACCACCGGCCATTGCGCTGTCCGTTTTCAAAAAATTACGCCCCAAAGAGGGAATTATATTCGCAGGGGCATTGCAAAAAGCCATCTATTTTGATGGCATTGAGCCTGAAGATGACAGCGCATACGGAAAAATTGCCGCAGAATTTGGCTTAGATGCCGCTGAATTTGTAATAGAGATGAAAAATAAATTAAGCATCCAAGATGCGATAAGGGATTTTAAGAAATCAAGCGATTTAAAAGTAAATGGATTCCCAACTGTTTTTATCCAATCCAACGGCGTTTATCATAAAATAGCCAGCGGTTATGTTCCATTTGATGTTTTGGAAAATAATTTTCTGACAATTAAAAATAAACTAAAATGAAAAAAATAGCATTGTTTGGGGCAACCGGTCAAACCGGACAAAAGTTTTTGGAAATTGCTCTACAAAAGGGGTATGAGGTCAAAGTTTTGGTTAGAAACAAAACCAAACTAACCGTCCAAAGCCCAAACCTTACGGTCATTGAAGGTGATGTCTTAAATCTACAAGATGTAAACAATACGGTTAAAAATACAGAAATTGTGGTCAGTTTGTTCGGTCATGTGAAAGGTTCGTCCGAGTGGTTGCAGACCAATGGGACAAAAAATATTATTGCAGCCATGCAACAACATAATGTTGACAGAATTATTTCTTTATCGGGTGGCGGTTTGCCTTTTCCTGAGAAAGACAAACCCAAATTTGCCGATTTATTGATAAGAGCAATCATGAAAATTGTTGTTCCCAAGATTTTGAACGATGCCATTGCGCACGCCGAAGTATTGAAAACAAGCGGTAAAAAGTGGGTGATTGTCAGAGGCCCAAGGCTCACAAACGGCGCAAGGATAGGCAGCTACAAGGTTGGCTGGGTCGGGGTCAACTCAAGCACACAAATAAGCCGTTTTGATTTGGCCGATTTTATTTTAACCCAAGTCGAAGACGAAAGTTTTAATTTCCAGATGCCTTTTGTGAGTGCTTAGGGGCGTATTGTGATAAATTAAACTTTTAAAACATAAATCCAGCCACTATTTTTTAGTTATCTATATCCTAAAGCCAAAAAACACAAATTCCCAAGTGGACACCGTTTCAAATGATTTTAGGCTAAAAAAGCGATTGTATCGAACTCCCGCACTCAAATCAATTAACCTCAAAAACCTAAAATCACAAATAAACTCCACTCCCGCAGAGCGTCTTTCCCAGACGGTATATGGCTTGGCTTGCACGGGAAAGCTATGGTCGTAAAACAGATTGGCCCTGATGCGCTGCACGAAAGCCAAAGGCCCCAAAGCCACATCGGGATTGAACAAAGGGAGCATGTAGTTTACGGAGATTTTGGTATTGGCCGAATTGACGGTAGCACTCTGATAGCCCCGCACTTCAAAAAAATAGTTTGGGAATTTGTAGCTGTTGTAAAAATCTTCTCTTTTGTGGTCGGCCATCACATAAAAACTATGGCTGCGCAACAAGGCCGGAAAATAGAACTGAGAACTCAGATACAATGCCTGCCCTTTGAGTTTTTGTTGGGGCAGCATTTCCATGTAGCGCACTTGCATGGCTTGTCCCCATCGCGGCAACACTTCCTGTCGCGAAGTGTAGCGCAACCGCCTAAAGGTCAGTAGCGATTGAAAATGCGTATAAAACCCAGAGTTGGAACGGTCTTTTTCACTTTCAAAAGCAAACTCAGAAAAATAAAGATTGTTTTGCCAATTCAGGCCGGTCAAATAAGCCTCATGGGTGAGGTTTAGGGGGATTCTGAAGCCCAGCGATGCGGTATTTTCCCGCCAAAACTGCGTCCTTGTGGTCAAAAAGCCCTGATTGCCCCTAAACACGGTATCGGGGCGACTGCTTCGGCGGCTGCGCGTCAAAAAGCCACCCGCAAGCACCGGAAACAACTCGCCGTAGTTGAGTTCCGCAACCCAGTTGCCGGAGGTTTCGTTCAAATTGAACTCGTATTGCAAAGAGCCGGACAGGGTGCTCATTTTATTGTCCAAAAACAAACCTATCGAATAGATAGGCGGAAACACATACGGCGACCAACTGTGCACATGAAACAAATCGCTTGATTTTTTAAATTTGCTGATTGGATAACTTTTGAGTGGAAAATCTTGAGCTACTTCGCCCAAATTTTCTTGCTCGGTTAGCATATCTGCATAGCTGAAACGTGGTTTTTGTGTTTCGATAGGCACGATAGAAGTAGTTTCCATCAATTTTAAGTCGTAGCCCATGGAGCTATATTCGCTGTATATCAAATAACGTCCGTTTGGGGAAATAGCGGGCATGGTAGCCCCGTTTTGCGTGGAAGTGATTTGTTCAGTGCGGGCGGCGGGTTCTGTGTATTTTATTCTAAAGATTTCATTGTTGCCCGTAAAAGCCGCCGAAAAATAAATATAATCTTCGTAAGCAAAGGGATAGGTGATTTGTTCCGTTTGCCAAGGCGTGATGAGTTTCCACACAGCCGAATCAAGTTCCAGTATGGCCAGCGCGTTGCGGTTGTCTTTTTGCAATACCGCCACGAGGGTATTTTCATCTGCAAATTTTGGGGTTTGGATGAGGTATTCGTTGGGGTTGGGTATTTTTTTAAATTCAAGTGTAGGAAACCTTGAAATGAGCACCAAATAGGCACTCAGGCTGTCTGTCCATTCGACGGCAGCGATTGTTGAGGCACTCGGCGAGAGCGCAGGGGCAAACAAACGGCTTTTGGCAGTGATTTTTGTCTTTTTCTTTTTTACCGTGTCGTAAATTTTAATAACAGAATAATCCTTGTAACCCCAACGCGGATGGAATGCCATTTCTGCCCAAATGATATTTTTTTGTGAGGCAGACAGCGTTTTGCCGCTTGTATTGAGGCCGGGCACTATATGGTTTTTTTCTTTAAATAAATAATTGCCTTTTAAATCCATGATTTGGGCTGTGCAAAAGGCAGGAATTTGTTGGAAGCTGTTTTTTTCAAATACAATGGTTTCATTGTCCAAAAACTGCGCTGTTTCGTAGTTGGTAAAGCGTTTTTTTTTTTTTTTTTTTAATTTTCTTGATAGGGTGCGGGGATAATTTTTGTCTT
>CAZRQL010000003.1:95706-164916 GCA_964602415.1 uncultured Roseobacteraceae bacterium | reverse complement strand
ATCAAAAATCAAAAATCAAAAATCAAAAATACAATATGAATTTTTTGTGAATTTTGCACCTTTCATTTGTTAATGATAGTTAATGTGTTGATAAACAGGTTTTTTGTAACCATCACTACAGATTTAAGTTTTTAGCTCTTTATTGATAGAAAACCCTATTTATTTTGAAAATGTATAAGGTGCGGATTTGTTTTGGGTGTTTATCGGTTGTTGATTTTTTCCCAAACGGCCAATGCGCACCTTTCGCCGTCCATGGCGGCAGAGGCTATCCCGCCCGCATAGCCTGCACCTTCGCCGCAGGGAAACAAGCCCTCGATTTGGGGGTGCTCAAGTCGGTCGTTGCGGGGGATTCTGACGGGGGAAGAGGTGCGGCTTTCCACTGCCAAAGCGATGCCCTCCTCGCTGACAAAACCGCGCATCTTTTTCTCAAACTCCAAAAAACCAAACTTGAGCCTTTCAGCTATGCCGGCAGGTAGCACGTCGCTAAGTTGACCTGAAACCAAACCCGGTTGATAGCTGCATTTGGGCAAAGAGGAAGAGACTTTGGCTTTGATAAAATCGGGAATCCTTTGAGCCAATGCCCTTTGGCTGCCTTCAACCGCCCGGCTGACTGCCTGCTCGACACTTTGCTGAAAGCGCAAAGCCGCCAAAGCCCCGCAGCGTGAAAAAGCCCCAAGGTCTTCGTTTTCTACGGCCACCACGATTCCCGAATTGGCGTATTTTGAATTGCGGGCGGCGTGGGACATCCCGTTGACCACCACTTCGCCCTCGGCAGTGGCAGCCGGCACAATATAGCCGCCCGGACACATGCAAAAAGAAAACACTCCGCGCCTTTTTTGCTGAAAATCAGTCTGACAAACCAAACTGTAAGAAGCCGCCGGTAAAATATTTTTGGGCTGAAAGCCCTTGTACCGCACCTCATCAATCAAGGCTTGGGGGTGCTCTACCCTGACTCCCAGAGCAAAAGGCTTGGACTCGATTGGGATATTTTTGGCGGCCAAAAGTTCAAAAATATCTCTTGCCGAGTGCCCGGTAGCCAAGACGGTAGCTTTGGCCTTAAACAAAATTTTTGTAGTGCCCTGCAAAGCCCAAACGCCGATGAGTCTGTGGTTGAGTATCTCAAAATCAACCACTCGCGTCTCAAAATAAACCTCTCCGCCGTGCTCGATGATTCGTTTGCGCATGGCGGCCACAATGGCTGGAAGTTTGTTTGTGCCAATATGGGGATGGGCATCAATCAAAATTTCGGGATTGGCACCGTGTGCGACAAAAATTTCAAGAATGCGTCTAAAATCGCCGCGCTTGGTGGAGCGGGTGTAGAGCTTGCCATCTGAATAAGTGCCCGCGCCACCTTCGCCAAAACAGTAGTTGGAATCGGGATGTACTTTGTGGCGGCGGCTCACATCGGCTATATCAGCGAGTCTGGATTTGACATCCTTGCCTCGCTCCAAGACGATGGGCTTCAAACCCAACTCAATGAGCTGCAAGGCTGCAAAAAGTCCTGCCGGCCCAAAACCAACAATCAAAACAGGCTCTGCCGATGCGACATTTTTGTAGTCAAACTCTCTGAAAATCTTATGATTAGAAGGTTTATCTTTGAGGATTTCAAGTTCCAAATTTACCTTGACAGCGCGGCTGCGGGCATCAATTGACCTTTTGAGCACGCGGTAGTACACCTGCCCGAACTCTTTGCTGACATAGGCATCCAACTGAGCAGAACTGAAAGCTACTTGCGGCGTGAGGGTGAGCACTTTGTTCATCTTACAAACCTAACAGCTATTTCCCGATTGTAGAGATTGGCCTCAAAAATCTGCATCAAAACTGATATAAATTCGACTTTCGCCAAAATTGTTTCTTGAAAACTCGATGCGCATGACCCTCTCGTAAGCCGTTACGATATCCAGACCAACTCCATAGCCCCAAAGAGGCTGGTTGTAAAGTGGCCCGTTTGAGGGGGTGGCGAACTCATTTCTGACAAAGCCCGCATCAAAATAAGTTTTGCTCAGAATTTTAAACGGTATTTTGTTGAATTGACGGATGGGAATGATTTTCTGAAGCCCAAGCGTTTTGTCCAACCATTTGAGTCTAAAAGAGTTGCGATTTAGGTAAAAATGCTGTCCCTCAATAACGTACAAATCAAAGCCTCTGATGTAGTCTTCGCGGTATCCAAACGATCGGGTTTCGATGTAAGGCTGTCGGCTTGGGCTTGAGAGCTTGGCGCGGTGAGAAGTGCTGGCGTAAAAAACCTTAGAAAGTTTCCAAAACTTTTGGGCTTCCAATCTCAGTTCGGTTTGTCTGATGGCATCCCAAGAGCCGAGTCCTTTTTGAGTGATGGCACCCCCAACAAAATACCCCTCCAAGGGGTATTGCCGCAAGTCGCGTTTGTCGTATCGAAAAGAGTAACTCAAGGCAGTGTACCCCATCTCTGTGCGCCCGTCAAGCAAAAAGTCAGGGTTGAGTTTGGCGATGGTGTCGGCGGTATGTTCGTAGATATACCCCAGCCCAACCTCATGAAAACTATAAAAATTAGGCCTGTAAATCAAATAATTATTCCATTTGTAGCTCTTGAGTAGCACTTTATCCCCCTTGATTTCGAGCAAACTGTTAAGCCGCTGGTTGAATTCGCCTGTGGCGTACTGGACAAATTTACTTTCTCTGTACTGAGCCTCAAACCTGAGTCCTAAAGTCTGACTTTTATTGATGTAGGGGTAAAGGTAGGCCAAGGTAAAGCGATTGGTAAAGCCAATATTTGCCTTGATTTTGAGTTGGTCACGTTGTCCCATAAAGTTGTCCCAGCGAAAATCCATCCCATAATTAAGGCGAGAAAACCCTCCTCCCCTATTGCGCCACCACTCGTTGATGCTTCTGTCTCCTATTTCTATGATAGGAATAGGCCAAAAATACCATTCTTCATTGACTTCAATAAAAACGGCTATGGTGTCTCCCCGATAGAGTTGGTATTGGATAGAGGAAAAAGTAAACAGTTGGGTATTGAAAACCAGATCGTTGTCTCGCTTCAATCTTTCATCCAGGCCTTGCACGGGTAGCCTGTCGCCGGGGCGAAAGCTCAACTCCCTCAAAATGATTCTTTCTTTGGTTTTTGAATTGCCCAATATGATGATGTGCTTGACAAAAACGCTGTCAGAACCAAACTTTTTAATCTCAGACGTCTGGGATAAGGCATAAAAGTTAGAAAGAAGTAAGCAAATCACTATCCACAGCCTGTTCATATTCATCGCACAAAAATAGACACCGTGTTGAATGGCAAGGACAACTTACACATGCAAATCATTTTCTTTTTGTTACTTGTCAAGTTTAGAATTGTCTATTGAGAAATTAATTACCATGAAAAACATATTCACCAAATTCAAATACAGTTTTGGGCTGACTTTGTTCGCAGTTTATGGATTCGGGCAGCAAATCAGTATTCAAGACACCGTAAAAGCCTTTGAGGCAGAGGGTAGTATCAAAGTGGAGGTCAGCCTGAGCACTGCTTCGAGTACCGCTGTTACCGTTAGGGTCTCTACCAAGGACGCAACAGCCACCTCTCCACAGGACTATTTGGGGTTTTCGGATACCATCCGATTTCATCCCGGCACTACGAGGCGAGTGGTTTCAATTACGATCGTAGATGATAAAATCGAAGAAGCCGATGAATATTTTTTTGTTGTTCTCTCCCAGCCTTCGGGGGCTACGATACTGAGAGATACCGCCATTTGTATCATCAAAAACGACGACTACGCACCGGTTGCAAATGACGACAATTTTGTGATTTTTGAAGACATAGAGTCTCAATTGGATATTTTGCTCAATGATTTTGACCTTGATGGAGATATTTTTTCTACTGAAGTCAGTTTGGTTGATTTGCCCAAAAACGGCACATTAGACATACAACAATCAGGACAATCCACTTTTTTGCGTTACACCCCCAAATTAAATTTTTTTGGCTTAGACAGTTTCACTTACAAACTTTTTGATGGAGACAATTTTTCCAATATTGCCAAAGTCAAACTTGAAATTTTGTCTGTGAATGATGCACCGGAGTGGGTAGAGCCTATCCCCAACCAAAACGTGTGCTTTGGAGATGTTTTTCGGTTAGACCCTCTGCCTTATGTGGTGGACGTGGACGACAGCATAAAAAACAACCCCTTGTTCAACTTTACGGCTCGCGTGCTCTCTGCCGGCAACGCTGCCCCAAACGAATTGATTTCTGTTTACAACCCCGTTGAAAAAACAATTATCTTTCTAAATTCTACTGCCAATCGGGTGTGCAACTTTGAGATTGAACTGCGTGCCATTGATGCCGAGCAAAGTGTTGGTACTACGGTGTTTACTATTTCATACAGACCTCAACCCATTCCTAACTTTACTTACAGTACCGAGTGCTTTGGCAAAGCCACCAAACTGGAAGCCAAACCCGTAATCTCAGGAGGGGAAGTGTTGAGTTGGGGCTGGGACTTTGACGGGGATAGTATCTTTGAGGAGCGGCGAGGAACAACCAGTTTTGTGTTTCCTTCTGTGGGCTTCAATAGGTTATGGGTTTTTGCACAGAGTGCGGCAGGCTGTTCGGTTTACCGGTTGGATTCTGTGCTCGTGTTGCCCGAGTTCAAGCCCAAAATCATTAGAAATCAAGAAAATCCGTTGCGTCTTGTGGCAGAGGCCGCCAAAAGCTACCAGTGGTACGAAGACGGTGGGGCTGTGCCCGAAAGCGAAGGAGGCAAAGAACCGGTATTCAATGCCCGAAAAAAAGCCGCCTATTATTACTTCGCTATTAGTGAACAAGGCTGTACGGCTTACTCTGATACGGTGGTCATTGATGCCAACAGATTGGACAATGTATTGGATGCCAGCCTGAAAGCCTATCCCGTTCCCGCAGCAAACCTGCTTCAAATCTCAATAGAAAACGAATTGATTGGTCGAGGGTCTTTACAGTTGAGGGATTTGCAGGGCAGGGTATTGTTGTCAAAGCAAATTGACAAGAACCAATTATTTATTAGTCAGGAAATTGACTTGCAAAATCTGGCTTCAGGGGTTTACAGCTTGGAGATTGAAATCAATTCTTTGAGAGCGTACAGAAAAATTATTGTCCAAAAATAAGCTATTCTCTGACCGGAAACTGCTCTTGGTCAAGCCTGTGGCCGACTTCAGTTAGTACCGTGAGTCGGCTACCGTAGGTTTTTGTAAGGTTCTCTTGGGTAAAGACCTGTTCGGTTTTACCAAAAGCTATCAGTCTGGTATCGAGTAAAATAAGCCAATCAAAGTACTTTGTGATGGAGTTAAGGTCGTGATGAACCACCACCACCGTCTTTCCTTGGTCTCTTAATGTCCGCAGTACGGTAACAATAGAACTTTCGGTGGCGGCATCAACACCCGCAAAAGGCTCGTCCATAAAGTACAAGTCAGCCTGTTGTGCTAAAGCTCTGGCCAAAAACGTCCTTTGCTGCTGTCCACCTGAGAGTTGGGAGATTTGACGGTCTTTGTAAGCCTCCATCCCGACGAGTTGCAGCGCGTTGAGTGCTATATCTTTATCTTGGCGGGTGAGCCTGCCAAACAGCCCCGTGTGAGAATACCGCCCCATAAGAACCACATCGTAAGCAGAAGCCGGAAAATCCCAATCAACACTCTCCCTTTGGGGGACGTAGCTTATCTTTTTTCTTACTTTCTCCAGAGAATCGCCCAACAAAATGACCTCACCGCTGTTTTTGGGTATCAAACCCATGATTGATTTAATCAACGTAGATTTGCCTGCCCCGTTAGGGCCTACAATTCCACACAAAACAGAGGTGGGCACATGCAATGAAATATTCCAGAGAACAGGCTTGGAATGATAGCTGACAGTCAAATCACTAACTTGTACCGCAAAAGCCATTAGTTTACCTTAACACGCACCTTGAGCATGAAAAAATCATAATTGTTGTCCAAGGGGATAAAATGGTACTGGTACTTTTCACCCGTTTTGCGGGCTATATCAATCAAACCCAAGCCTGCTCCTCCTTTGTCGGAAATCTGACCAAATTTGATTTGTTGCATGTACATAGTCTTGAGGTCATCTTTGCTGGCATTATTGACTTGGTCTATCATGCCTCTCAATATGGGACTACGGTCTTTACGAACTTTATTGGAAGTAATCACATAATAGTAGTTCATGTCCTTACCTATCATAAAAAGCCCCTTGCCAACGTTGTTTTCAGACAAACTGTCAGAATGCTTGTTCATGTTTTGAAGTGTCTCCACCAGCACATGATAAACCCTGCGCTGGGTAGTGAGTTCTTCTTGGTTCTTTATCATATCCTCCTCAGCCATAGAGGCAAACATCTTGGTGATTTCTTGCGTGAACTCACCGAGGTAAATCAAAGAAATACCGTTGTTTACCATTTCATCGTAAAAAGTTAGCACCGATTTGGTGAACTTAGTGTTAAGCTGCATAGAATCTTCTATATTTTCCACAGATACGGTGGATTAGTTTGGCTGCAAGATAATTCATAAAATTCAATTAACAAAAAATGTATTCGTAAAATCCTTTACATCTACTATATCGTCCAAAAACCTACCTTCAAGCCTTGAGAGAGTGAATTTAGGTGTTTTGAGAAAGCAATTCAGCCAAATCATACACCTTAACTTTGCTTTCTTTGCCAAAATGCTTCACCCCGTCGCTCATCATGGTCATACAGAAAGGACAAGCCACAGCAACCGTTTGAGCACCAGTCATTAAGGCTTCGTTGGTTCTTTCTATGTTGATGTCTTTGTTTCCTTTTTCGGGTTCTTTGAACATCTGCGCGCCACCTGCCCCACAGCAGAGTCCGTGTTTTCGATTGCGTCCCATTTCGACCAAATCGGCATCGAGGGCTTTTAAAACTTCACGCGGGGCATCATAGACATCGTTGGCGCGGCCTAAATAGCAAGAGTCATGAAAAACAATCTTTTTGCCTTTGTAAGCCTGCCCGTCGGCGGGTCTGATTTTTCCTTGAGCAATCAGTTCACTGAGCAGTTGGCTGTGGTGTATGACTTGGTAGTTGCCGCCGAGTTCGGGGTATTCGTTTTTTAATGTGTTAAAACAGTGCGGGCAAGTGGTTACGATTTTTTTGATACCGTAGCCATTGAGCACCGAAATATTGCTAAGTGCCTGCATTTGAAACAGAAACTCATTGCCTGCCCTTCGCGCCGGATCGCCGCTGCAAGACTCCTCTGTCCCCAAAACAGCGTATTTGATCCCCACTTTATGCAAAATTTTAATCAAAGCAACCGTTACCTTGCGCGCCCGATCATCAAAAGAACCTGCACACCCTACCCAAAACAAAATATCGGGTTTCTCTCCTTTGGCGGCTAAGTCCGCCGCTGTTGGCACTGTTATCTCTGACATACAATCTAATTTACTTGAACTCAAATATAAATTGCAGACTCATACAGTTGGATTGTGCAAACCAAATCTACAAAATTTTTGACGCATGTTTTTATTTCAAATATCAATAAAAAGTTTGAAAGTCAATATTTTGAAAAAAACAATTTCATAAATTCAGACCCAGTTTTTTTGATTTGCAACAATTGCCTACTTGTCCAAAAACCCAAAAACTGATTTTCTTAGATAAGTGTGTGCAAGGCTTCCAAATTGAGTACATTTGGAAATAACAAAAAGGCTGTTCATTTTTGCACCTTATCCAAAATCGTTGAGATGTTTCGTAAAATACTCATAGCCAACAGAGGGGAAATAGCTCTGCGTATCATACGCACCTGCAAAGAATTGGGAATCAAGACAGTGGCCGTTTACTCGACTGCCGACAAAGAAAGCCTGCACGTCAGGTTTGCCGATGAGGCTGTCTGCATTGGCCCGCCCCAAAGCAAACTTTCTTACCTCAGCATGCCCAATCTGATAGCTGCTGCAGAAATCACCGCCGCCGATGCCATACACCCGGGCTACGGTTTTCTGTCTGAAAATGCGAAATTTTCAGCCATTTGCGGCAGTCATAACATAAAATTCATCGGTGCTTCTCCCGATATGATCAACAGAATGGGAGACAAAGCCACCGCCAAAGATACCATGAAAGCCGCAGGTGTGCCGGTGATACCCGGATCGGACGGCCTGCTTGCCTCTATCGAACAAGGCAAAGCAATAGCCAAAGAAATAGGCTACCCTGTGATTTTGAAAGCTACTGCCGGAGGGGGAGGCAAAGGGATGCGCATCATCAGAGAAGACAGCGAGTTTGAAAAGGCTTGGCACTCCGCCAAAACAGAGGCCGGAGCTGCTTTCGCAAATGACGGAGTGTATTTAGAAAAGTTTGTGGAAGAACCGCGACACGTTGAGATACAAATATTTGGCGACAGGTACGGCAAGGCCTCTCATCTTTCAGAGCGAGATTGCTCCATCCAACGCCGCCACCAAAAACTGGTAGAAGAAACCCCTTCGCCCATTATGACCCCCGAATTGCGCGAGAAAATGGGCGAAGCGGCCATAAAAGGCGCATTGGCCATAGGCTACGAAGGTGCGGGAACCATCGAGTTTTTGGTTGACAAACACAACAACTTCTACTTTATGGAAATGAACACCCGAATACAAGTAGAACACCCTGTTACAGAACAAGTTACGGATTTTGATTTGATAAAGGAACAAATCTTGGTGGCCGCCGGACAGCCCATAAGCGGCAAAAACTATTACCCCCAACAGTACGCCATGGAGTGCCGAATCAATGCAGAAGACCCCGAAAATGATTTCCGCCCTTCACCGGGTAAAATATCGGCCTACCACGCCCCCGGAGGCGCAGGGGTTCGGGTGGATAGCCATGCCTACTCGGGCTATGTTATACCGCCTTATTATGACTCTATGATTGGCAAACTCATCGTCAAAGCCCGCTCCCGCGAAGAAGTCATCATCAGAATGAAACGCGCTTTGCAGGAGTACGTCATCGAGGGCATCAAAACGACCATCCCTTTCCACCTCAAACTCATGGACAACGAAAGGTTCAAATCAGGAAACTACACCACCAAGTTTTTGGATGAAGTAAAATACCATGAAATTTAACTCAATACAGCAATTTGATTGTCTTTAGTTAAATTTTAGACCAAAATGAAATCAACACTGAGTATACTGGTTGCGGCATGGTTGGCATATAGCTGCCTTCCTAAGCCAAACTATCCCCTTGTTCCTGAGATTGGGTTCGTCTCACTCAAAAGAATACCTGCAGGAGCAGGCAATGATTCTGTGCTGCTCACTATTTCATTCAAAGATGGCGACGGCGATTTGGGGCTTGGACAGCAGGACACAGAGTTTCCATTTTCATTTTACAGACCCGATGGCGTAACCCCTAACCCCTTCTATTACAACATATTCATAGATGTTTACCGCCGCAAAACCCTTGATGGTGCGATTGATACGATTGTTTTCCCCGACGGGGCTACTTTCAATGGCAGGTTTCCCAAAATCAACGAACTGGAGACCCCCACACCTTTGCGCGGAGAGATCACTTACGTAATGAGTTTTTTGTATGGTTTGGGTGTCAATCCTCTTTTCAAAAAAGGAGACGAAATATTTTTTGATGTCAAAATAGCAGACAGGGCTACCCATTTGAGCAATACCGTGCAATCTTCATCTGTCGTATTGGGCGGGGGAAGGTGATAAAGTCCAAAATGAGAAAATATCTTAATCTGCGGGGGTTTATAGATTTAAACTATACACAAATACCTGAAGTACAGGATCATTTTCATCCAAATATTTATCTTCTTGAATGGTTAGGTCTTCAAAAGGAATATTGAGGTAATTTTTAAATTTTCCACCCGAACGAATGACAACCATTTTTTTGTGTTCTTTCAAGAAAAAAATTTCGCTACCATCGAAAAATAATGGAAAATTATCTTTGGAAATAATTTCATCATGATTAAAATCCGAGCCGTCGTCTTCTTGAACTCCTTCTTTGTAGTCCATATCCTTATGGATTAACTCATATTTATTCAAATCCCAAATATCAACCTTTCTAAGCACCATAGAAGTATTGTTGAGTGATTTTTGCTCAGAGGGAACATAATAAATAACCATCAAAGATGACTCATTGATGAAATATACCCTTTCTACCCGAGCGATATTGGGCAAGTGTTTTACCAAACAGCTCATCACTACGCTAATGTTGCCGCCCCTATCTTTGATTGCTAATACGGTATCCAACATAGGGGTAGGCTTGAAATCCACCCATCCACTAACATCGTTTCTGCTAAGTGTCTTTTTCAAATTCAATGCGCTGTCATAGAGCGATATTTCATAGCTTATGGTCTGACTCATTGCACTTTGTCCCTTGTAAAAATCAAACCATTTGTTGGGACGAAAATATGAAAATTCAGGGTGTTTAAAATCAAAATTCACTGCTGCTGAAAAGAAATGCTTGTCTGTGTCATACTTGTAAATGTAGTTCCAGTTTGACTTCAAATCAATTGTCCTGTAGCTATTGAATAAAAATAATGATTTGTTATAACAAAATATTTCTTCATGCCATGCTTTTAATGGATCAAAAAAATAAAAATTATACGACTTATTTTTTTTAATAAAACTGACAAATAGGTTGTCTGAATAGCCGATATGCAAAAAAGTATCGTCCAAACAAAGAGATGAAATATTGTCCGGGTAATTAGTCCTAAGATTTAATTCAGGCGTGATGACAAAAAAATCTTTAGACTCTCCGGTCAAAACATTGAACTCAGTAAAGAATAAGCTATCTGAATGAAGAACTGTCTTCAATTTTGGCGAAAAAAAGTAAAGATACTTATCAAAACAATATTTGTTCAATACAAACGGTTCTGTGCCTGAGACATCATTTTCAAATGAACTGAGATAAAAAATAGTGTCCAACCTTACTTTACTATTTAACAATCCCTGAGAATAGCCGGAAGAAGCAACTGAGAGGAAGAGTAGCAATATTATTATTGATTTCATAGAGTTTAATTTTTAAAAGAAATACAAGGCTGATTTATCCAATCAACCTTGTAAACATGAAGGAATTAGAGCGATTAATTCTGAATTACAATAAATTCTGTATCATAAGTACCATTTTCATTTAAACAAGCAATCCATGTAACATAAGCGTTGGTATCTGTGTTGTAGATAGTGCCATTCAATGTGCCGGATAAAATCATTTGCTCTGCCTGCTCTATCAATAAGCCATAATGACTTTCTTGGGTTAAGCAAGTGTATGGACAAGGTTCTTCACCCGGCTCACTGCATTTAATCGTACATCGCCGGCCACTACTTGACCATTGAGATGATACATTTTTGTACCCATTGCAACCGCCGTTCTTAACTGTCCGATTGATTTTTATTTCTCCTGCAAACGCAATTGATATAAAGAAAATTAGAAAAAAAGTAAAAAATAAAGAAAAAATAAATTTCATGTTTTTGTTAAATTTAAATTAATAATTCGATTTATTGAGTCGAAAGTACTCAACTACATGATCATAATAGTGACACAAAAATCAAAAATCAAAAATCAAAAATCAAAAATTTTATATGAATTTTTTGTGAACTTTTAGTTTTCTTATTGTTAATAAAATAATGTATTATCTACCAAACATTTAGCTGTAAAAACACCAAATGTAATGTCAATTTCGACCAAATTCTGACCATAAGATTAGTTAACATCTCATCTGAGCATTCAAACATGGCTTCCTGAGTCCAACACAATGGTTACCGGGCCGTCATTCAAAAGAGAGACCTGCATATCCGCTCCAAACACACCGGTTTTGACCGAGACATAGCCAGAAAGTTGTTTGACAAAAAACTCATAGAGCGGGATGGCCTGCTCAGGTTTGGCCGCCGCCACAAATGAAGGGCGGTTGCCGCGTCGGGTGTCGGCCAGCAGCGTAAACTGACTCACCACCAGCACCTCCCCCTTTTGGTCAATGACAGAAAAATCCATCTTTTCTTCCCCAAAAATCCTGAGTTGGGCGACTTTTTGCGCCAACCGCTCTGCCTGTTTGGGGGTGTCTTGCTGCCCAATCCCCAAAAACACCAAAAGCCCCGCATCAATTTGCGAGTGTATCTGGCCATCTATTTCAACGCAAGCGCGTCTGACTCTTTGAACGACTGCTAACATAGTACCCACCAACCAAACAAGGTTCAAAAATTTGCGTTTTTGATAAGAAACGTTTGCAAAAAAAACGTCTATAATTAAATTTGCAAATAAACTGGAATGTAATGAAGAATTTAAGTAGGGAAGAGGCTTTCCAAGCCAAAATTGATTCAGATATTAAAATTGAGCCAAAGGACTGGATGCCAGATGAGTACCGCAAAACACTCATCCGTCAAATATCACAACACGCTCATTCTGAAGTAGTTGGTATGCTCCCTGAAGCCAATTGGATCACCCGCGCGCCTTCGCTGCGTCGCAAAGTTGCGCTTTTGGCCAAAGTGCAAGATGAAGCGGGGCATGGGCTTTATTTATATAGTGCTGTGGAAACATTGGGGGCTGACCGCGAAGAAACCATTGATGACCTTCATGCAGGCAAGGCCAAATACTCCAGCATCTTCAATTACCCTACCCTGTCTTGGGCAGATATGGGGGCGATAGGCTGGCTGGTAGATGGTGCGGCTATTGTGAATCAAGTGGCACTTTGCCGCACATCCTACGGGCCTTATGCCCGGGCTATGGTCAGAATTTGCAAAGAAGAGAGCTTTCACCAGCGTCAAGGCTACGAAATCATGACCACTTTGGCCAAAGGCACATCCGAACAAAAACAAATGGCGCAAGATGCCCTCAACCGCTGGTGGTGGCCTGCGCTGATGATGTTTGGCCCTAATGATGCCCACTCAAAGCACACCGCCCAGTCTATGGCTTGGAAAATAAAACGCCACACCAACGACGAACTCAGGCAGTCTTTTGTGGACAATACAGTGCCCCAAGCCGAGATTATAGGTCTCACCATACCTGACCCAGACCTGAAATTCAATGCTGAAACAGGTCATTACGAGTTTGGTGCTATCAACTGGCAAGAATTTGAAAACGTAATCTCAGGAAAAGGCCCCTGCAACAAAGAACGAATCAAAGCCCGCCAAAAAGCCAAACAAGAAGGTGCTTGGGTAAGAGAGGCCGCCCTTGCTTACAGCCAAAAACATAGAGGATAAACATAATCTATTGATAAGTAAAGGCTTGGCTTTTTAAAGTCAAGCCTTTTTTACTTCTGGTTTGTGATTCGATTGTGTCTGTTTTTGAACTTGAATACTGCTTTGACAATCTGGTTTTGGTGTGTCAAAGTGAACAATAAGCCCGTCCTAAAAGCCCACAGCCTGCATTTTAAACTCCATCCAAACCTGCTTTCATAGCTTTGGATGACTTCTTTTAGACTTTCGCTAAATTTTTTTTCACTCACTCCCCCCCCTTCAAATTCAACCAACACAGATTCACAAAAAACAAAAGGCTCATCGGCTATTCTGACCAAAAAGTCGTAGTCCATGGCGTACTTTTTCTGTAAAGAAAACATTCCATATTTTTCGTAGAGGCTCTTTTTGACAAAAAATGTTTGATGGTTGAGGGTTCTCATGCCTCGGTAGAGTTTTTGTCGCTCAAAGGGCGCGCCTACCACTATTTTGATGCCTCCACGAGGTACGAGCATTTTTCCGTGCAACCAGGTGGCCTTCGGATACTGGCCAAGCAAACTCATAGCTGACTCAATGGCTTGATTATCAAAATACCTATCGCCACTATTGAGTAGGTGAACCACTTGCGAAGCAGCATGCCTGATGCCTTTGTTAAATCCATCACTTATACCCCTGTCCGGCTCGCAAATCCATTTGCGGTAAGGAGGCTGTGGGGTACTTTCGAGCCAATCCTTTATCCGTGAATTGGTTGAAGCATCTATGACCCAATGCTCGTTGGGAAGAAGCGACTGGCTGTCCACCGACAAACAAGTCTCTTGGAGTTCAGTTAGATTATTAAAGGACACAGTTACAGCCGAGAGAGTCATTTCCATTTAATTGAGACCAAAAGTAGAAAAGGTCTTAGATTTGATGCTTTTTTTTCAAATCCTTAGAACTAAATTGCAATTAAAAATAACCAAATAATTTAATGAAAACTTTAAATTCTCTTGTTTTAATTTTATTTCTTTTGGGACTCTCTTTGCCTGCATGGTCTCAAATTAGGCGGTATCACAGTAAAGAGGCAAAATTTTCTATTGGCTTTCCCGATGAATTTGCAGAGACCGAACAAACCCATGATAAAGGTAAAGTAGTCAATATCACAGCTTCAAAAGAAGACAATATGTTTTGGGTAAACTATACCATCTTCAACAAAGCGGTAGAAGGCAGCGAGTTGCTCCTCATCAAAGAGGCTCTTGACAACTTTGTGATAGATATGGGGGGATATACCCAAAACAAAAGAGAAAATATCTTCCACTCGCACAAATGTATGGATGCCATCATCAAAACCGCAGACGAAGCGAGCAACGTCTATTTAAAAATTTTTTTTGTGGGAAATATCCGTTACGAATTGGCCGTAATCTCAGCTAAAGACCTGGCGGGAACATCAGAAAAGTTTTTCGCCTCGTTTAAGTTTGAATGAACCAAATTTGTAAATTACATCGTTTTTAATAAGTTCACCTAAATCATATTTCCAATGAATCAGATTGTGCGTTTTTTGCCTGCTTGGACAAAACTCCAAAAGTTGGATGATTATTTCTTACTAAATAATAGGCTATTGTGGATTTCAAAACCGCACTATGTCCTATATTTTGGACTACTGACCACAATTGTTTTTAGTTCCATTGCGCTATCAATGCCTATCTCCCTGTCAGCAGGTGTGCCAAATTGGAGTCCGTTTTTTGTGCTTTCTATCATCACTGGCTTGCTTGGATTCGTTGTTTGGGCTTACCGCCAAACAATCTACAATATTGAGAAAAACTTTGGTAATATTTCAAAGTTTTTTGCCATCAAAACGCTTTTTATCAATATTTTATGTATTGCAGTATTTTTCGCCATAACCATTTTGCCCACTTATGTATTTTACAGTCGGGCTTCGGGATTAGTAACTCAAAAGCAAGTATTTGACGATATAGAAACTTTAAAAGCCGTAAACTTTGCTTTTACCTGTGCCCAAAAGGAGGATGATTATTATACTGACAATATGTGGTCAGTAAACAAAGATTCTGAAAGCTATGGCACTGACTTAAAAAATTCTTATGAACAGAGTAAAAGTTATTTTTTGTTGTGGGGTTATTATCCAAAATATGAAGAAAGTGGTAAAGGATACACAGAAGAAACTTCCAATCCTAATCAAAATGAAATAATCAAAGATTTGCAGGCCGAGATTAAAAAAGAACTCACAATTGAAAACATATCCGCTTACTTAGCAACTGCCAAAAAATATGGCGTTGATTTCAATACAACTCCGCAAGAAGTTTTGCAGGCCTTCAACGAGGAAAGAACTTTATTTCCCATAGAAACCCGCGAACTCAAATATAAAGTGCTGCAAAACATGAATTCATTTTACAGTGCTCATAAAGAGGTAAAGCCTTACTTACAATATAGTTTCTATGTTATCATATTCTGCATAATCTACTATATTGCCATGACAGTGATGCTTTACAAGTCTATGAAAGCAAGAGAATTTTTATTGGCTTTGGCGGCGGGCTTTTTGCTTTTTCCTTGCTTAATAGCTTTTTCTGAAGCCTTTAGATTAGAAAAAGAGATCATCCAATTTTCGTTTCTGGCTTTATGTATTGGGGGATTTTTTACAGCAATTCAAGCGCGTAAACGTTTCTCAAGAATAGCCCTGATGGCAACTTCTTACTCTCAGGTATTGCTTCCGTTTAGTGCTTTGGTGTTGATAGATTCTTATGGCAATGAGTCTTTGTGGATTTTCTTTGTTGTGCTTTTAATTCATGCCTTGAGCATAACGCCTGTTTACCACAATTTTTATCTTCACTCTCGTGCGCTACCCCGAAATTAGTATGCGCAAAATTTTGATGATTGTTGCTATTGCATTGACTTCTTGCACGGGCATCTATTTTGATCGTAAACAACCGGATGGAAGCCCTGATATAAAAGTGCCAAAAGAAATGGACGGGATTTATGTATCTGACAGTGGATTTGTATATGACAAAGCCGATACGTTGATTATTAAGAATGGCCTCATTGAAAAAAGCAGCGTCATTGAAAAACAAAACCGATTGGTGTTGCGCAGACTCAGTACCAATAAGTTAGTTTTTAACATAGCAAAATCGGCACAAGCCTCTCAATACTGGCTTTGCGTGTTGATAGAACACGACCGCACATACAACAAACTGGAAGTATTTGGTTTGCTCAATCATAGCGAACGAATGGAAAAACTTTTTCAACAGGTGGATACCTTTGGCATTCAAAATGAGGATAGCAGAGATATTGTGCTGAAAGCGGGCAACTCTCAATTTTTAGAAATTATTAAGGACGGCTATTTTGAAAAATTGACAACCTATCGCAAAATCAAAAAATAAGTCCTCATCAAAATCCAACACCGGCAGCCCACAACAAAGTGGCCATTGATTTTCCTAATTTGTGTTGCATGTCAAAGAGCTTGACTTGGGATTCAAAGTACACGCTCTCCCTGAGATTTACCATAAAGAAGGAACTTTCCCCGTTGATAAATTTCAAAATTTCACCGTCTGTGAGTCTTTTGTAGTTTTCGACTACTTCGCGCTGGTTTTTAAACATTTGCCCAATCACCTGCAGATCATTGTAGGCGGCTTTCAGTTCATTGAAAACTTTCAAATTTTGAAAATTAATCTCAAACTGGTTTTGGTCAATTTTGATTTTTGACATCTGGTATTTGGCGCGCTCTTTTCTGAGCAACAGCGGCATGGAAAACCTTGCTGCCAGTTTATAGTCTTGTGCGGCTACCTGCGTGCCTTTTTCTCTTGCATGGCTGCCAAGTAAAACGGTGTAGTCCATGTTTAATGTTGGTTTTATATTCTCAGCTGCAAGCCTTCTGTCCATTTCGAGTTGGCGCGCTTTGGCGGCCAGTTTGACCAGTTCGGGGTGGTTGAGTTTGGCAAACTCAAAGAGTTGGTCAATTTTAATTGTGTCTGTTGGTATGTCAATGGATAAAGGAGGGACAATAGTTTCGGGCAATTCCAAGGGTGTTTGGCCGTCTTCCCAGAGGTGATTAGAGAGAAACAGCCGGGCGTTTCTTAACTCGTTCTCTGCCAACCTAAGATTGATTTCGCGGTTTTGGATGGCTATCTTGGCTTCTATGCTATCCAATGGAGCCATATCACCCTGTCTTACAGATAGTTTTACGAGAGAGTAGCGTTGGATTGCCAAATCATACGCTTTTGTCAGCAGTCCGACCTCATGGTATTTAAAAAACCAAAACCAATAGTCTTTTGCGGCTTCGAGTACGGTTTTGTTGGTGAGTTTGAGCCTCTCAGCTTGGTTGAGTGTTTGCAGGGCTTGCGCTTGACGCAGCACGGCGCGGCGTGCATCCATAAAAAGCCCCTGCCCGATGGGCACTGAAACCCCTGCGTACCAATAGCCTTTGCCCCCATCGGTGTTGAATTCGGAGTCCAAAAACGGGCCGTCATTCTGCTCGTAGCCTACCTTAAAATCTGTGCCTGTCCATGTTGGAATTTTGAGTTGGTTGTTCCAGTGATAATAGTATTGCTTGTTTTTGAAGTTCTTATCGTCATAGTTAAGCTCAAGTTTTGGGTCAAAATTGCCCCGCTGCATCCGTAGCTCCTCATTGGCTAAGTTGTTGAGCAGGTCAGCTTGTTTGAGAATAGGATGATGCTGCTTGACATAGCTCAAAAACTCCTCATAAGACATAACCGTTGGCTTATCATCTTGTGAATAAAGTATTTGCGAGGCCAGTAGGAAAATAGATACCATGAAAAAAAAACGCCATGCCATATTTTTAGGTTTATACCTAACAATCAATTGATTAATATTTAAAACAGTGCACATCTTTTTTGTAAAAAGAACCGGTATTTTATTTATTTTCAAGGCTTTTGAGGTTGACTTCATTAAAATTTAGTTTTTTGCCGTAAGTACATTTGGACTTCAAAATTAAAGAATAGCTACCTTTGCAAAATAAAAACTCGTCCATATTAAAAAATTACTTATTGCTGAGTATGGAAAATAACATAAAACCCCAACGTACAAGAGCCACTGTGGGTGAATACTTTGATTTCAAAGAAGTTTTGTTTTACTTTTTTCGCAAAAAAGATCCAAACCACAAACCCAATATCAATCTCAAAATGATGCACTGGACCAATAAAACCTCCATCATCATGTTTATTTTTTTCCTGATAGTCTGGATTATACGTAGGATTTTTTAATCATGGAATTTGGCTCCAAGCTCATCGAAACAGCCGTCAATGAGGTCTCAGCCTTGCCGGGCATAGGCAAAAAAACAGCCCTGCGGCTGGTGCTTCATCTCCTTAAAAAAGATTTGCCTTGCACCCAACGCCTGACAAGTGCGCTGTCTGACTTGAGAGAAAAAATCAGCTACTGTGCTAATTGCCATTACGTTAGTGAGTCAAGTTTGTGTAACTTTTGTGTTTCTTCCAATAGGAACGAGGGGCAAATCTGCGTAATAGAAAGCATTGCCGATGTGGTGGCCATTGAGAATAGCGGCCATTATAGGGGATTGTACCATGTGTTGGGTGGATTGATTTCGCCTATTGAGGGGATAAGCCCCTCGGATTTAAAGATTGATAGCTTGATAGATAGGCTCAAATCTCAACAGCGTGATGAAGTTATATTTGCTTTGAGTGCCACTATGGAAGCCGAAACAACTATTTTCTACATCTCGAAGAAAATCAAAGGGTTGGTCTCAAAAATTTCTTCTATTGCGCGTGGGGTTCCGGTAGGAAGTGCTCTGGAGTACACCGATGAGGCTACTTTGGGTCGCAGTTTTGCAGGTAGGGTAGAGTGTGAGATTTAATATGGTATCACAGTTTTGCCCTTTGTATTGGAAAATTGATTTATTGTAGTATCTTTGAGCGCAAACTATTTGGACAATGATTGATATAATACCATCGCTAACCGTATTCGAAAAAAAATGTGTCCGCCTTCCCAAAGGAGATTTCAGTAAAATGACCACTTACGAGAAGACACCTTACGAAATGGCCAAAAGTTTTGAAGAACACGGTCTTAAAAAGGTTCACTTTGTGGATCTTGCTGCTTCTCAGACAGGCACGGTCAGCATGGATGCCTTGCAACTTATTGCCGGATATACCACTCTAACCATAGACTATGGCGGTGGTATCAAGACAAATACCGATATCAGAAGAATTTTCTCCAACGGTGCTGATGTAGTAACCATAGGCACTCTGTCTTACCACAATCCGGAACTGGTGCTTTCTTGGCTCATTTCTTATGGCGCAGAAAAAATAACGATGGCCGCTGATACCATTGAGGGCAAATTGGTATTAAGAGGAAGACTTGACACCACTGAAGTTGATGCTTATGAACACATTGAGGGTTTTGTAAACAACGGTATGGTGGTAGTGAAATGTTCTGATTTGAGCCGTGATGGAGTGCTTGCAGGTCCAAATTTTGAGCTATATAGCAACTTGCAGAGCCGTTTTCCGACTGCTAAAATATATGCCAGCGGCGGTATTAGCAGCGTAGATGATTTTAAAAGGCTGGAAGACATGAATATTCCCGGTGTAATAGTCGGCAGTGCAATTTACGAAGGGCGCGTGGGCTTAAAAGATATTGAAAATTACTTATCTAAATAATTTTTGTCAACAGTTCGCAAATGTCTATATTCGCGACGAATTTGCATTAAGGTATGCATAGAACCATAAAAATAACCAAAGGTTTCAACATAAACCTTGCCGGTAAGGCAGCTAAAATGCTGTCCACCTCCGTACAACCCGATGTTTATGCCATTTCTCCGGAAGACTTTACTTCATTTGGATTGCCAAAAGTACTTGTTGCTGTGGGGGACAATGTCAAAGCAGGCACTCCTATCATGTTTGACAAGTCGAATGAGAAAGCCATGATTTGCTCTCCGGTAAGTGGGGAAATAGTCGAAATCAACCGTGGGGAAAAACGTAAGTTGCTGGACATCAAGATTTTACCTGACAAAACCATAGAATATGAAACTTTCCACCGCTACACGCTTTCCGATATCGCTTCACTCAAACGCGAAGAAGCTCAAGAAGTGATGTGCAAAGGAGGGGTATGGCCTCAAATTATTCAAAGGCCGTTTGGTACGATTGCCAATCCAACCGACACCCCCAAATCCATTTTCATTTCTGCTTTCGACTCGCACCCCCTCGCTCCCGATTACAACTTTATATTTGAAGGCAACGAAAAATATTTTGAAGTCGGGGTGGAAATTTTGAAAAAGTTCACCAAAGGAAGCATACATGTCAATGTAAATGCCGACGCGGAGTTATCCAAAGTCTTTAATGTTAAAAACGTACAAGTCAATAAGTTTAGCGGTAAACACCCCTCAGGCAATGTAGGTGTGCAAATCCATCATTTAGACCCCATTAGAAAAGGGGAGATAGTTTGGACGGTAAACCCGTACGGAGTCATCCAAATTGGCAAACTATTTTTAGAGGGTATCTACGATGCTGGCAAAATCATAGCTGTTGTGGGTTCAGAGGTCAAAACCCCTCAATACTACAAAACATTTATTGGTGCTCAGTTGAGTGGTTTTTTGAAAAATAACTTAAAGAGCGAAGGCGTTAGGGTTATTTCAGGCAATATTCTGACAGGGGTTAGTAAAGGTATGAATGGGTATCTCGGGTTTTACGATCACCAAGTTACTGTGATCCCCGAAGGAGATAAACCTCGATTTTTTCTTACTGACGGCTGGTTAGGATTTAGCAAGCGGGTCAGTTTTCACCGAGCATGGGGGCTTTTGTCCTCATTTATGGGCAACAAAGAACATGTAGTTGATACCAACACCAACGGCGAAGAAAGAGCTTTTGTAATGTCGGGAGCTTTCGAGCAAGTTGTGCCGATGGACATTCTGCCTACTCATCTGATAAAAGCGATTTTGGCAAAAGATATTGAGAACATGGAAGCATTGGGAATTTATGAAGTGATTGAGGAAGACTTAGCACTTTGTGAATTTATAGATGTTTCTAAGCACCCTATACAGGAGATTGTGCGTGAAGGAATTGAATTGGTGCGTGAATCATAAACTTTATCCCAAGCCTAATATGAATTTTTTACACAAAATTTTAGAAAAGCAAAGACCTCTTTTTGAGAAAGGAGGCAAATTTGAGAGGTTTTATTATCTCTTCGAAGCGGGTGAAACATTCCTTTTTACTCCTCCCACCGTAACGCCAAGGAAAGGTGTACAGGTTCGTGATGCTATTGACTTGAAACGCATGATGATGACGGTAGTTATCGCCATGGTACCTTGCTTAATTTTTGGAATTTGGAATATAGGACATCAACACGGTTTGGCCACAGGAAAAGAGTTAGATATAGTCGCCAAATTTGTAATTGGTCTTTGGGTAATGATTCCCATCATTATAGTGTCTTACACGGCCGGTGGGATTGCAGAAGTTGCCTTTGCTATTATTAGGAAACACCCCATCAACGAGGGATTTTTGGTTACAGGTATGCTTGTGCCACTGATTGTGCCGCCTACCATTCCTCTGTGGCAAGTTGGTTTGGCTACTATATTTGGTGTGGTGATAGCAAAAGAAGTTTTTGGGGGTACAGGTATGAACATTCTAAACGTGGCCATGACTTCAAGAGCATTTTTATACTTTGCTTATCCCTCGCAAATCTCCGGCGAAGTTTGGACATACATGGGAGGTGAGAAAGTTGTCGATGGGTACTCAGGGGCTACTGCCTTGGCAATTGCGGCAAGCACATCTGCCAGCAAGACAGGTGAAACCGTTGTGCAAGCCCTTAACAACGTATCTTGGACTCAAGGTCTTTTCAGTTTTGAAAATCTTTTCATAGGAGCTATCCCGGGTTCTATCGGCGAAACTTCAACCCTTATGTGTTTGATAGGAGCTGCTATTTTGATATTTACTGGAATGGGTAGCTGGAAAATTATTACAGGTGTCTTTGTTGGTGCTTACGCAATGGCTCTGGGTCTAAATGGTTTGAATGCTGCTCTTGGGGGTGTTAATGAGTTTTTGGCTATGCCTGCTCATTATCATTTGGTTATAGGAGGTTTGGCCTTTGGCGCGGTGTTTATGGCTACTGATCCCGTCAGTGCCGCCCACACTGAGCAAGGAAAATGGATTTATGGTATTTTGATTGGGGTACTGACCATCATCATTAGAGTATTCAACCCTGCATACCCTGAAGGTATCATGCTTGCTGTCCTTTTGATGAATGTGTTTTCACCATTGGTAGATTATTATGTAGTTGAAGCAAACAAAAAACGCAGATTACAACGTGCAACAGTCTAATTTTTACATCATCGCTTACACTGTAATTTTTTGTTCGGTGTTGGCTACCGCTTTGGCTACCGTAGCTGAAGCCCTGAAATCAAAGCAAAATGAGCAAGTCGAACTTGATACCCGCAAACAAATTCTGGGTGCTGTTATTCCTGTAAAAGGAGTTCCCAAAGAAGAACTGAGTAAAAAAAACGAAAAAAGGATCAAGGCAATTGTTGTCAATAGCAAAGGGGAGGTTTTGCCAGATGACCCTAAGCAGGTCAATGTTTTGGCTGAATACAAATCAGGTGATAAAGATAACATGCGCCTGCCGGTTTACAAGTTTATGCGGGAAGACAATCCTCAAGAGGTTGAGGCGATTATCGTACCCATGTACGGAAGAGGGCTTTGGGACTTGATATGGGGCTACATGGCTCTGGATAAAGACTTAAACACCATAAAAGGAATTGTATTTGATCACAAAGGCGAAACTCCCGGTCTGGGTGCTCGCATATCAACAGAAGAAATCCAACGCCGTTACAAAGAGAACAAAAAACTTTTGGACGCATCCAACCAAGTGGTGGGCATTCGCATGCTTAAAGGCGAAGGACAAGAAAGAACCCTTAGTGCACACGAAGTTGACGGTATGTCAGGTGCAACCATAACCGGCAATGGTGTGAACGAAATGATTTTGAACTATGCCAATCTTTACAATGCTTTTTTCAATGAGGAACGCAAAGCCGCAGACAAACCGATTCAAGATCCAATTGTTTCTGACAGCGTAACTGATGTTTCTTATGCACCAATCAGATAATAAAAACAAAAATTATGGCAGAAGTTTTAGAAAAACCGATTAAAAAATCAGAACCACTGCTTTCTAAGCGTAGAATTCAAGTGGTTGCAAATCCGCTTAACGATAGCAATCCAATCACCGTTCAAATTTTGGGAATTTGTTCGGCTTTAGCGGTAACTGTAAAACTGGAGCCTACACTGGTGATGTCTATCTCAGTGATGGTAGTTATGTTCTTTTCGAGCCTTTTTACTTCGCTTCTTCGCAATACCATTCCTTCTCGTATCCGTATTATAGTCCAGTTGGGTATCATAGCCGGTATGGTAATTATAGTGGATCAAGTTCTCAAAGCCTATGTATATGATGTCCAAAAAATGGTGGGTGTGTATGTGGGTCTTATTATCACTAACTGTATTGTTATGGGGCGTTTAGAGGCCTTTGCTTTGGCCAACAAACCTTATGATTCTGTGTTGGATGCCCTTGGCAATGCGATGGGATACGCTTGGATTATATTAGCAGTCGCCTTTTTTAGAGAGCTATTGGGTTCAGGCACTCTTTTTGATATCAGAGTGATGCCCGAAGGTTTCCCCACCAATGGCTTAATGACCTCTCCTGTTGGTGCTTTTATCATATTGGGATTGATTGTGTGGGTGCAACGTGGAGTTACAGGAAAATTTGAATCACACTAAAATACCGAATAACTATGGATTTATTTAACCTCTTCATCAAATCTATATTCATTGAGAACATGATTTTTGCCTATTTTTTGGGCATGTGTTCTTATCTGGCTGTGTCTAAAAAAGTATCCACGGCGCATGGTTTGGGTATTGCAGTAATTTTCATGCTTACGGTAGCTACCCCACTTAATTGGGTTATCTACAACTCTCTCTTGAAAGCAGGGGCTTTGTCTTGGTTAAGCCCTGATTTTGCAAGCATTGATTTGAGTTTTCTTTCTTTTATTATGTTTATCGCTGTCATTGCTTCCATGACCCAATTGGTTGAGATGGTGATAGAAAAATTTAGTCCTGCGCTTTATAGTACATTGGGGATTTTTTTACCCCTCATTGCTGTAAACTGCTCAATCTTAGGGGCTTCTTTGTTTATGGTTCCTCGTGATTATACGCTGGCCGAGACGGCTGTTTTTGGGTTTGGCTCGGGTATTGGTTGGTGGTTGGCTATTGTGGCCTTGGCGGCTGTACGCGAAAGGATGCAATATTCCAATGTTCCACCACCACTGAGAGGAATTGGTATTACCTTTATCATAACAGGGTTGATGGGGCTGGCATTTATGTCCTTTATGGGAATAGCCCTTTAGTTTATGGCTTGAACAAAAAAAAAGGCAACCTGAGGTAAGGTTGTCTTTTTTTTTTATTTTTATATGTCTATTGCCCAGTTTTTATGGTATTTGTATTTTTAGCTCTAAATCCTGTATTGTATGTCTGACCAACATTCGGAAGATCAAGTTAAGAAAGAGATTCAATCTTTCATGGATCGTTTTCGGGATGAGCTAAAAGACTTCCGCGAGTTTAGCCACCAAGACCAATTAGAGGCAAACGGCTTGGATAAAGATCCTACATACCAAGCACTTGTAGAGCAAGGGGATGTTACCATCAACGACCACTACAAGGTAAATAGAATATATCCCTCGCTCAAAGAAATTGAAGCAGAACACCAACGCCGCAAAAAAGAAAGAGACGAAAAAGAGCAGTTTGAAAGAGAACAAGCTACTAAAAATCGCAACCAGCAGGTATTTATAAGAGCTTTTAAGGAAGATGCCGGAAGCGGTACAGAGGGAAGATACCTCCAGCGTAAAAACAAGCTGGCCATTGACACCCGCATGGATAAAATCACTAAAAAAGACTTAGAGGATTTTGTCGGGGAAGATTTAATCAGCAAAATATCGATTGTGGGCTTCGTCGTTACGGCTATTATCGCTTATCAATATGCTGTAAGTCAGGGATATGTTTCTATCCCTCTCAGAATGACAATAGGGTTTGGATTGGGCTTTGGGCTGTTTGTATTTTCACACTTTGCACAGAAAAAAAACGCATCCATAGCCTTGGTTGTGAGCTTATTGGGTGTTTGTATAAATGCTGCTACAATCTATTTGTCTCATTACAGCTACTTAATGATTGACAAGCCTTTGGCAATAGGACTTCTACTATTTAGCGTATCAATTCCTGCTGTTCAGGCTGTAGTTTACACCAAAGCAACCTTTGCGATTGCAGGTTTGGTTGGGCTTTGTTTGGCACCACTGCCGCTTATTTCTTACAGTCAGCCTTTTTCTTATTATCTATTTTATTATTTTGGGGTGAGCTTGCTTTTTGGTGCAGTCGCTTATCTTCGTGGGTGGCGTATTTTGAATGTTATCACTTTTTTTCTCTATGTCGTCCTATTTTTAATCTGGGCGATTGTAGGCGACTTTTCAACTGAATACCAACAGGTGAACTTGTTTAGCTTCTCTTCCCTTTACTTTGCGCTAACCTTCTGCAACTTGCTCCTTTACAACCTGAAAAAAGAAAATGAATACCATATAATAGATGGCTATTTGCTCATTATCAACAATATAATTTTTATTTTGTCTGCCGGTCGGGCTTTTGACAAACTTTCACCCTATGGTTTTGGAGTATTCATTGCTGCATTGGCTGTTTTCAACTTGTTCTATATCGTGCTCATCTACGCCCGCCGGTATGCCGACAGGCCAATGATAGAATTGATGATTCTCTTTGTGGCTATTTCACTGTTGATCACGGGCTTTTTTGAGACTTCTGGCATTTATTCCAACAACTGGTTTGCAATTTTGGCAGCCTTGTTGGTAGGAATCGGCCAATACTTGAAAGAGCGGGTTCCTCGCACTCTGGGCTTAGCTTCACTGGGGTTGGCAATTTTAATTTTGGCGGCGGCATGGACGAGGATGTATTTTTTCCCCTCGCAGCAGTATAGCTTCTTGCTCAACGAAGCCGCTTGGGGAGGGGTATTGACCTTCCTATCAGTGGTTTGCATTCTCTACTTCACTCAAAATGAAGAGGAAATTCTGGGACTACCTTCTCTGACTGTCAGAAATATATGGCTGAGTGTATTGCTTGTAATCGGCTATTTGTTGGGGATTTTTGAATTAAGCTTCCATACTCCCCATATAATTGGGGGATGGGACTTGCGCATCCTCTTGATTGTTGCTTTCAATATGGTGTTTTCCATAGGTTTGTGGCTTGTCATCCGCAAGTTTGAGCTTGAGAGATTTGAAACGCTTGGCCATTGGGCAATGGGCTTAATGGTGCTATCCTATATCTTGGTGGGACACTGGGATACAGTCGAATTGAGAGATGGCTTTGTTAATGGCAGGCTTCCTTTCTATCCTTTTGGTTTTCACTATTTTATTGTGGCTATCTCTGTACTTATTGGCTATATTATCGTCAAAGAGATTATGCAAAGCCAAGACTACCGCAACGAAGGGAAAAATGGGTATGTCATGTGGTTCATGGGACTGATGTTCTTTTTGCACGTAACCGCTGAGTTAGAGCACACTGTCATCGTCTTTTCGGGGTCGGGTAGTACGGACTCGGCAGCGATTTTGGAGCAAGTCCGCTTGATTGGCTATACAGTGTTGTGGCCGCTGGTAGCTTTTATTTTCTTAATGAGTGGGCTTTATTACAAAGTTAAAGAACTCAGAATCATGGGCTTAGCTGTTTTTGGTTTGAGTTTGGGTAAATTTTTAGTATTTGATTTTTGGGCTATGAGCACACCAATACAATTGCTCTCATTCCTTGTCATCTCTGTAAGTATGTTTTTGGTGGCCAGAGTCTACAAAAAACTGAGGATACTATTGGAAAAAGGCGATATGAGTGTTTTTAAGAAAGGAACAGAAAAGCAATAAACTCAGTTTATGACAATGGTTTTTGAATTACAAAACTCATACAAGCCCAAATGAGAAAGCTCACGTCCAAACCCGGATTCTTTGATTCCTCCAAAGGGCAATCTCGGATCTGAAAAAACCAAAGAATTGACAAATACACATCCCGCGTCCAACTCTTGAGCCAATTGCTTACCTTTTGTTTGGTCTGTTGTCCAGATGGAACCACCCAACCCATACCTGCTCTGATTGGCAAGCTGTATGGCATGGTTTTCGTCTTTGGCTTTGATGAGATAAAAAACAGGCCCAAAAAATTCTTCGGGATCGGCATCGGTATCCAGTACAATAGCCGGTGCAAAGCCGCACACACCTGCCTGTTGTTGAGAACGAAACAGCAATTTGGCGGATTTACTGAGCGCGGCACTAAGTTGCAATTCGAGGTTTTCTTTTAAGTCTTTGCGGGCAAGAGGCGCAAGGGTCGTTTTCTCATCAAGAGGATTTCCTGCCACTAAAGTTTCTATTTTTTCAATCAATTTCTGACAAAACTCATCAAAAACACTTTCCAAAATGATAAACCTCTTGGCCGCTATGCAACTTTGTCCTGCATTGATGAGGCGAGACTGAAAGGCCGTTTGAGCAGCCATTTCAAGGTCAGCATCTGCAAGCACCACAAAAGCATCGCTGCCTCCAAGTTCTAAAACGCTTTTTTTTAAATATTTACCCGCAAGTTGTGCAACTGAGGAACCGGCTCGACTGCTACCAGTTAGGCTCACGGCCTGGACAGAAGGCATAATTTTTTCTACATCTTCGACCCGAACAGGAAAATTTTGATACAGCCCGTCCAATCGATTGCTTGCAAAAAGTTCCTCCAAGGCCAAGGCACAACCCATAGTATTGGGAGCGTGTTTGACCAACACCGCATTACCCGCAGCAATAGCGGGAACTGCAAATCTAATTACCTGCCAAAAAGGAAAATTCCAAGGCATAATCCCCAAAATCACCCCAAGCGGCTCTCGTCTCAAATAAGCTCCTTGATAAGCAAGTGGCTCGTCTTCAAGCCACTGAGCAGAGAATTTCCCATAATACTCACAACAAAGAGCGCATTTTTCTACTTCTTGGCGGGCTTCGGTTATTTTTTTGCCCGTTTCCAACGTAATGAGTCTGGCATGCCCTTCCTTGTTATTTCTGAGACTTTCCGCTAATTTGAAAAGAAAATCTATGTTTTTATCGGCCTGCCATTGTTTTTGTGCCAATCGAGCCTTAGCAATGTTGCCGGCAAAAGAACTCTCGGACAGGGCAGCATAACTGCCCAAAACTTCCCCTGTATAAGGATTGGTACTGATAAAATTCATATTTTTTTCTTTGAAAATAAATAAAAAAAGCACATCTAAACAAAGATGTGCTCGGCTTTTGGTTTCTAAATCACTATTTGGTCATTCTTGCAGAACGGCTAAAAAGTTTTCTATCCAGAAAAGATTGGTATTGTTGTTTAAATACCTCTGAATCAGTCTGCTCTATTGCCTTTAGATAGGCAGCTTGAGCATTGGGATACAGTCCATTTTCTTCAAAAAAGTTTGCAAGAATCAGGTTACCCAAAGGGGTATCTTCATAATCGCCCGCAGCGAGTTCTTGCTCAACAACTTTACTGACCTCAGCATCAGCGGGACCAAGGCTGTACTGCAACGAGGTAATACGGGTTGGATTTTTCATGGAGGTTATCTTATAGACTACTCCTGTGTTTTCAGAGTCAAACTTGACGTTGCTAAAATCAAAAATCGCATAATTATTTTTAGTAATAACAGTGGCAATCTCATCATTGAACATATTGTAAACGCTGACTTTGAACTGATCGCCTTCCATTATCTTCTCAACGCCCTGATCTTTTAGATACCAGCTTATTGCCACCGGCTTACCTGTGTAAAAATGGGAGGACTTATCCAATTGAATTCCAATAGGCTCTCGTCCAAGTGCTCGCTCTACCGAACCGGTTTTGGGCTTGCGGTTTACTTCGGCCACGTTACCGGTTAACTCATTGACAACCATGGCCACATAGACATTGCCTTGGTTATTTTTAGCAACAGCAGCTTCCATATCTTTGGCCGTAAACGTGCCTGACTTATTGATTTCGTGAGTCTTACCCGACTTATGAACCAATGCCAAGTAAGCACCTTCTTGCACAACGACCGACTCATCCGGGGAAATGGTCGATCCTACTTTAAGCTTTTGGCCTTGAACTGTCGCATTCCCTTTGAAAGCAATTACTTTAAAGGCATAGTCTTGCGCGTGCACAACAAAAGCCCAAAAAGTAAGAATTGAGATAACAACAATCTTTTTCATTTTTATTAACATTTTTATTTGAAAATTACACTTTTAACGTACGCCTTAATGAATTAACTACCAAATCTATATATATTTCGGTTAAATCACCGGACAAAGCAATAACGAGCAAGGTCAGTGAAAGTTCAACTTTGTATTGGTATTCATTGAACATGAAGTAAGTAAACACTACAACGAGGATGATTTCAATAAGTTGTATTCCTTTAGAAAGAGCGTTGTACCAAATACCAAGCCGATGGCTGTTGATGATGTAAGCAAATAAGCAAACATTTATAAAACAAACTCCAATGGCTGCCAGCCAACTCAGCCACTCGGGCATTTTGTTGATATAGGTGTTATTGATAATCATAGAAGCTATATTGGCATGGACCACAACCCCGTACATGTCCGGCTCTCCACGACCTATGGCCTTGACATTCATTGGGGTATAAAAGCGATCTTCATCGAAAGCGTATTCGCTCACGTCGCCAACTTTAGAGGCCACAAAGTAATCGTTGTACGACTCACCCATATAACCCATAATCACAACTTTTCCCCGAATGGCATCTTCTGTGAAAGCAGTGTCCATGATTTGATCCCAGTCCAAAACACTGAATTTCAAATTCCCATACACAATGTTGCCTCTGAAGAAAATATCTTCGCTCTCAGAGCCTCTCAAATAGAACTTTTTGGCGTTGTCAGGTTTCAAAAATGAGGCCACCTTCACGCCCAGAAATTCCATGGTATCAATTTTCTTCTTATCATCTGATTTTACCAAAGTGATTGGCGTAAAACTCCTCCAAGTCAAAAAGTTACGCCCTTCAGAACTATGCAGGCCAGTATTAACAAGCGCGAGATGCGATTTGCCTAAAACCAATGCAGGGGGGCGACTCAACGTATCCCATACCCGCGTTTTGCTGTCTTGATTGCCTTCTACTCGGGCAGCCAAAACAAAATTTTTGACTTTGGCAATCGCTGCTCCCAATGCACTATCCACAGGATAAGGCTTTTGAGAAAAAAAAGTGGCATCTATACCTATGGCTACCGGATCATGTAAGTTGATGATCTCTATCATCTGAGCTATTTCGACCCGATTCTTCTTGCCAATGTTTACCAATACTACATTGTCCTCAAAATCAGCTATATTATGTCCCTTTGCGTCAATTCTTGTCTTAGTATAATACGAATCTGTAAGTTCAAAATCTTGAAAGACTTCACCAATCACATCAAAAAATTCAAATTTCAGTCCAGTAGAATTCAAAAGCCACATAAAAATAAAAATCACCGCTACTGTACTAAAATTTATCCAGTTGAATACATAAGTGATTAGTATGCGTTTTAACCTCATAGTAAAATCTTTAAGTGGTAGCTAAAAATTAAGCATTTATTAGATGTCTAATTGGCATTAATAAAGCAAAACTAAGTAAATTCTTGTAAACTCAGTTTTATTACAAACTTAGTAAAAAATATGTTCATTTTTTAATCTAAAAAAAATATAATTCATTATCAAGTAGATACACTATAATAAAAATCAAAACAACCGCTCTTAGAGCTATAAATTTGTAATGTTATGAAGTTTTAGCTTTATTTGGCAATACTAAATTTACAGAATAATTTCCAAATGAGTGACCAAAAAGAGATCTTGATTATTGATGACAGTTCCATTATTTTAGATATAGCCGAAATGATCTTTGGTTACCAAAGGTTTAAAGTTTGGAAAGCCATGAATTCTACTCAAGCTTTACAACTATTTGAAAGTAAAGATTTTGACTTAATAATTTTGGATATAGCATTAGAAACACCCTACGCAGGTGTAGAACTGGCAAAAAAATTCAAAAACCAGCATCTTTACCCTAAAAAAGCAAATACCCACCTTATTGTGGTAACAGGGAACGACCGTTTGCTGCAAGATGAACACTTCAAAAACATCGGAATCAATCATTATATCATCAAACCTATTGATTACGATAAACTTACTCGGTATATTAGAACTGTATTTGAAAGAGAAAAAACATTTGATATGGAGCAGGAAATTTTAGATAAGGCCAATAGCTGGCTGGAAGGCGGTTATGATGAGGCAACTAAAGCCGAGATTCGTCGGCTTATGGCCGAAGACCCCAAAGAACTCGTTAATTCATTTTACAAAAACTTAGAATTCGGGACAGGGGGGCTAAGAGGAGTGATGGGAGTGGGCAGCAATAAAATGAACCGTTACACTGTCGGGGCAGCGACCCAAGGGCTGGCCAACTACATCCTCCAACACTCTGAAAATAAGCCTGTTTCAGTGGCTATTGCTTACGACTCTCGAAACCAAAGCGATGAGTTTGCCAACGTGTGTGCGCAGGTATTTTCGGCAAATGGCATAAAAGTGTATCTTTTTGAGTCACTTAGACCTACCCCCGAATTGTCTTTTGCTATTCGATACCTAAACTGCATTTCAGGCGTGGTGATTACGGCTTCTCATAACCCCAAAGAATACAACGGATTCAAAGCCTATTGGCGCGATGGAGGCCAACTCGTTCCACCTCACGACAAAAACGTCATTGAACTGGTCAATGCGGTAGGCAGTGTTGAAAATATCAATTTTAATGCACGTCCTGAATTGATACAAATCATTGGTAAAGAAGTAGATATACCTTATCTCGAATACTTGCAAAAGTTAAGCCTCAACCCTGAGGCCATTGCCCAGCAGCATGATTTGAAGATAGTGTTTTCGTCTATACACGGCACAGGCATCACCTTGATCCCCCAACTACTGGAGCGTTTAGGTTTTACCAATGTATCTCTTGTTGAAGCTCAGTCTCAACCTGATGGCAACTTCCCTACCGTGATTTATCCAAACCCCGAAGAAAAAGAAGCCATGTCTATAGGCTTGGCCTTGGCTAAGGAAAAAGATGCCGATATTTTATTGGCAACCGATCCTGATGCCGACAGAGTGGGCATAGCCGTCAAAAACCACCACGGTGCGTTTCAACTCCTCAATGGCAATCAAACAGCGGTTTTGCTGTTCAATTATATTTTATCCAGCCGTAAAGCAAAAGGGTTGGCAAAAGATAATGACTTCATAGCCAAAACCATAGTAACCACTGATTTAATTAAGCAGTTCTGTGATGCTTATCAAGTTAAGTGCTTCGACGTTTTGACGGGCTTCAAATACATTGCCGAAATAATACGAGAAAACGAAGGCCACCTAAATTTTGTATGTGGCGGGGAGGAAAGCTATGGCTACTTGATAGGGGATGCCGTGCGCGACAAAGATGCTGTGGCAGCGGTGGGCATGATCTGTGAGATGGCTGCGTATTATAAATCCCTAAATAAGAGCATCTTCGACGTACTGATTGACATATACATACAATTTGGGCTTTACCGGGAAGAACTGCTTTCTATCACCAAAAAAGGCAAAGAGGGAGTAGAAGAAATTGCAGCCATGATGCGCAAATTTCGAGAAAATCCGCCAAATACCCTGGCCGGATCGCCTGTAACCAAAATCGACGATTATTTGCAGTCCATCTCAATCAATATCGAAAACGCCGAACAAAGCCCGATAAGCCTGCCAAAATCCGATGTCTTGCAGTTCTATACTGCCAACGGAGATAAAATATCCATGCGCCCCTCGGGTACAGAGCCTAAAATCAAATTTTATTTTAGCGTAAAAGGAACACTGCGCACCAAGGACGAATTTGATAAAACTTGGCAGCAACTTGCTGATAGAGTTACTCTTATCACCAAAGATATGGGAATTTGAAGACTGCCGTAGTTACCGGAGTGGCTCAAGGGATTGGATACCATATTGCTTTAGGGCTAAAAAATTTAGGTTTAGATGTGTATGGCGTTGTGCGTCCGGGGCGCGTGGCTGGTTTGGGTATAAAAAAAATAGAGCTGGATTTAGAAAGTAATTTAGAAATCTTTGAGCAGGTACTGGATGTTGTGCCCCGCTGCAATATTTTAATCAACAATGCAGGCTTGCTTATCAACAAAAGCTTTGAAGACCAAAGTCTCGAAGAGGTTGAAAAGTCTTTGTCTGTCAATTTTTTAGCTGTATGGAAAATTGTCAAAGTCTTACTCCCAAAAATCCCTCCCTGCTCTCATATCGTCAATATCGGGAGTATGGGAGGTTTTCAGGGCAGTCAGAAATTTGCAGGGCTTTCAAGTTACTCGGCTGCGAAAGCGGCACTGGCAAATTTAACAGAGACTTTGTCTTTAGAACTGAAAAGCAGGCAGATAGCTGTAAATTGTTTGGCACTTGGTTCGGTACAAACCAGCATGTTTGAGGCGGCTTTTCCCAATCAAACCGCTTGTATGAACGCGGAATCGGTCGGGGCAGAAATAGCCAGATTTGCTATGGAGGGCAACCGCTTCTACAACGGCAAAATTCTGCCTATGACCATTTCAACACCTTAGCCGGTTATACCCCCAAATCTCTATTGAAACGAGTTTGTGAAGGCATCTCTGCCAACAGTAAGACAGCCGTAAGCCCGGCAAAAACAAGAAAGGCTTTTTCAGCCGTTAAAAGAAAACATGTCAAAGCAAAAAGAGAGGAAAACTCCAGAGAAGACCATCTGAGCAAAAGAGCCTTTCGATATTTTTCTTGTCTTCCCTCCAATGACGCAATCTTTGGCAACCCTCCGCGCATGTATCGAAAAAGATACCTGCCTCCCAAAACCGACAAAAAGAAGACTACGGCCATCACTTGGAGCAAATTCTTCTTCATTTCCGCATCCTCAACAAAGGGGGCTAACTGCAAAACAAGCAAGACCACTGCAAAAGACAACTGCCCCATAAACAAAGATATATGGATAATTTTAAGAGGCTTCAAAAATTCACTCATGGATTTACAAGTGTAAGATTTTCAAAATCAATCCATTGCCCAAAATCTTCAATGACTTCCCAATTTTGACGGAAATACTCATTTTTTAGCAACTGTTTCATGAGCGCGTCTTGTTTTTTTCCATTTGCAAGTGCTTGACTATAAGGTGTATGGGTAAAAGACACCATTGTGTAAAGTGGAGTCCAATGCTCAGGGTGCAACTTTGCGATGCGAGCCTCAATCTTCTTTTGGAGCAAAAATTCGGCATCAGCTACCAAATCTCTCATTTCCAAAAAATTAGCTAAGGCTAAGTCTGCAATCGCATTGGCATTGGGTACGCGCTCAGACTGAAAGGCTGGCAGGATTTTATCCCAGTCGTGCTCGTATTGCTCTATTAATGAATCAAGTATGTAGCAGTCTTCAAAGCCGCAATTCATCCCCTGTCCATAAAAGGGCACGATGGCATGGGCTGCATCCCCAATCAGACACGCCCTTCCATGCACCCAAGGTGATGTTCTGACCGTTACCAAAGAAGATGTAGGGTTGTTGATAAACTGCTCCGCTGCGTCAGGGATAAGTTCGTAAGCATCAGGGAAGTAGTCAATCAAAAAATCTTTAGCATCTGCAATGGTTTTGATTTTTGAAAAAGAAACCTCACCTTCATATTGAAAAAACAAGGTCATAGTGAAAGAGCCATCGGGATTGGGCAGCGCGATAAGCATAAAAGTACCCCTCGGCCATATATGCAAGGCATTTTTTTCCATCAAAAATTCCCCGCTGCTCGAAGCAGGCATAAGCAACTCTTTGTATCCGTGTTCGATATAGCTTTGGCTGAAGTTGAAACGATCGGTTTTGCGTTGCATAGCCATCCTGACGGCAGAATAAGCACCATCCGCACCAAATACAAGGTCGCCCTTCTCCACAACCGTGCCCCCGTCGGGAGTCTCAAAAGAAACAATCCCCGCTTCCAAATCTACATCCAAACACTTGTGATTGAAGTGTATCGGCAGGTTGTACTCTTTTTCAACAAAATCCATCAGCGTACGGTTCAGATCGCCCCTTGAAACGGCGTAAATTGCTTGATTATCAATACCGTATGGTTGAAAATTTTGCTCTCCTTTCACAGGGTGCATCATTCTGCCATACATGGGGATGGCATGCTGAGAAACAGCCTTATCTGCCCCCAGCAAACTAAGCCCCCGCCAGCCCCTGACCGACATGGCCAAATTGATGGAACGCCCGGCATAAAGATTGGCCTTGCGCGGGTCGGCACGACGCTCAAAAACAACCACTTGATAACCTCTTTTGGCTAAAATACCCGCAAGCAAAGATCCGACTAAACCTGCTCCTGCTATTATGATTTTTTTGTCTGACATAAAATTTTAAGATTCAAGATTTCAAGTAAAGACTACTTGCCCTTGATGGATTTAAAACGCAATATAAAAAAAAGGCAGCCTCACAGAAGCTGCCTTTTCTACAAACCACAAAATTTAAACTACAACGCTTAGAGTTATACCCCTTCGGGCTTATTCTCTTCTGAAATAGACAACTCCTAAAACAAAAAGGTCAAAGTAAGAAGTAAAAAAAGGTTTTTTTTTCACCTCTTAGAGTGCTTTTTTGATTTTACAAAAAGATAATTGTGTTATTACAGAGTAAAATTCATCTATTTTAGGTTTGTAAATAGATTTTCATTTTATTTGTAATTCAAGTGTTTAGAAGTTCGTTTAAACACAAGAACTTTCCAAAATCAAATGATTCGAGTGTCTAAATCGTTTTACTTTCATTAATAAAAAAACTTTATGTTCAAATTAGCTTTTATTCTTCTTTTTGGTGCGGGACTGATGTTGATGCCAATCCAAAAAATGCCTGACGTAGCCATCAAAGACCTCAAAGGCAAAGTGGTTCGATCTTCCGAGATTATCAATTCCGAAGGGCCGACGGTTTTAAGTTTTTGGGCTACATGGTGCAAACCCTGCATCCAAGAACTTTTGGCCATACACGACCAATACCCTGACTGGCGCGAAGAAACGGGTGTCAAGTTGATAGCCATTTCCATAGACGATGCCCGCAACTCAGCCAAAGTGGTTTCTTTTGTCAATGGGAAAGCTTGGGAATATGATGTCTATATTGATGAAAACAGTGATTTGAAGCGGGCTTTGAGCGTAGCCAATATACCCCACACTTTCGTGCTCAACAAGGAAGGGCAGATCGTATGGCAGCACAACTCATATACCCCCGGAGATGAAGACAAGCTCTATGAAGTCATCCAAAAAGTATCCAAAGGCGAAAAAGTCTCAAACGATTAGAGCGAGGATACCAATATTTTGACATTGGCACGCATAACCCCTGTGTAAGTTCCCTCAGGGGTATTTTTTTTGCCCAACGCATCGGAATACAATTCCCCCCCCAATTTTACATCATGTCCCTTGGCCTTACAGCCCTCTATCACAGACATAACCGCTTGTTTGGAAACGGAACTTTCAACAAAAATAGATTTGATTTTACGCTGACAAATTGTATTGACAAGTTCAGTTATTTGGTTGAGGGTTGGTTCGGCGACCGTCGAAATCCCTTGCAAACCACTGACTTCTATATGATAAGCCTTTCCAAAATAACGGAAAGCATCATGAGAAGTAATCAATATCCGACTTGGTTCAGGGATTTGCTCAATCGCATGGGTTATTTGTTTGTGAAGTAACAATAGTGTATCGGAATATGACCGGCTATTGTTCTCAATAATAGGCTTTAAATCAGGCATATACTCCGCCAGTTTTTGGGCTGTGTACCCCATTGCTTGCCTCCAAAGCATCGCATCAAACCAAATATGCGGGTCATAAAGTCCATCACCTACACGAAAGAGCAGGGATTTATCAACCCCCTCACCCATGGCAATCACCTTTTTGGAAGAAGAAATCTTTTCCAACACTGTCGCCATATTGCCCTCTAAGTGCAAACCATTGTAAACCACCACATCGGCCTGCATGAGGTTTTGCATATCGCCTTGGCTGGGTTTGTAGGTATGGGGATCAACCCCCGGCCCCATCAGGGTAACAACTTGCGCTTTATCTCCTATGATTTGCTCTACGGCATCCCCAACAAAACCCGTGGTGCAAACGATAAGCGGCAGTCTTGACTCGCTTTGCTCAGAAGTGCATCCAAAGAACAAAGTCAAAAAAACAATCGTGAAAAACAATCCACTAAAGGCAAATCTATGTCCTTTGCGCAACATGGAGTAATAAAAACTTTGCAACATGCACAAATATAGCACTAAAGGGATTTCATACTTATATTTGCAAATATTAGTTGTTTTGAAACTGCTTTGAAAGCAATTCAAATGACCTTACATCACAACAAAACCATCAAATTTTTATGATATAAGGGTTCATTTAGAAACGGTAAAGCTATCGATCAAAATAAAAAATTGCTTAGATAAATGAATTTTCATAACATTAGATTGTGAAACAATTAAATTTAAATATAATTCCACTGAAAAATATATGGATACTCCCGTAATTATTTTTGGGGCTAAAACTTTAGGCAAAATAGCATTGGATGCCTTGCGCTCCAATGATAGAACTGTTTACTGTTTGTTGGATGAGGATACAAACCTGCATCAGAGCTTGATAGACAATATACCCGTGATGGGTTCGATACAAGACCCCGCATACCTAAATATATTAGGCCAAAAATGCTCCTGTTTTGTTGCTTTGGATGACATGAAAGACAACCAAAGCCTCTCATTGAAGTTGATTAGAGATTACAAAATCATGCCTGTCAATGCCATACACAAAACAGCTTATGTGGCCTCAAGTGCTGTTTTGGGGTATGGAATACTGATTGGGGCTAATTCAAGCATAAATTTTGAGAGCCAAATAGCAGATCATGTTAGGATTTTGTCAGGTGTGCACATAGAAGCCGAAGTCCAAATCCAAACAGGCAGCTACGTAGGTACGGGGAGCGTCATCGGCTCAAAGGTCAAAATAGGCAAAGGGGTTTATCTGGGGGCAGGCACGGTGGTTGCATCGGGTATAGAAATCGGCGACCATGCCAAAATAGGCCCCGGTTCTGTGGTTATCAAGTCAGTAGAGGAAGGCGAATCGGTCTTTGGTGTACCAGCTTTGAGGGTTTAAACTAATTTTTAAATATTATTTTAATGAAAAAGAGCATTTATCTTTTAATTGTATTATCAATAGCCTTTTGGGGTTGCAGTAAGAAAGACTTCCGCGACGTTATGCCTGAAGAAGCAAAAAATATGCTTAAAAACAATAGCGAGGTTCTAATTTTGGATGTGCGCACTGCAAAAGAATGTGAAACCGGCATATTGCGTGGGGCTATCAATCTTGATATCAATAATTCCAATTTTGAAAAACAATTGGCACAATTAGATAAAAGCAAACCTGTTTTAGTGTATTGTGCAAGCGGTTTTCGCAGTGCCAAAGCTGCTGGTATTCTAAAACAAAACGGATTTGGGCAAGTAACCAATTTGTCCGGGGGCATAGGGGCTTGGATGAGCGCAGGCGGTGAAGTTGTGCTGCCTTAATAAGTGCCCCAACCCTGCCAGAGAGAATTGGGGCAACTCAATTAAATTTTTTGCTTAATCGGTCCTAAAAAACTCGTTTTGGCAGAGCCTACAAGTTTGTTTTCAGTATTGAACACTTCAATATGAAGTTTTTCACTGCCTGAAGAAAGCTCTTCTTTGGGCATAACAATAAAGAAAGTGGCTTTTGCAGTGGCATGAGGCTCTATGAGAACCTGTTCTGTGCCTACCAATTTGATTTGGGCATTTGGGCTATCTTTGACTCGCAATATCAAATTTTGGGCTTTGGATGTGTTGTTGATTAAATCTGCATTGTAGAGATTGGAGATTTTATCCTGCTCTACTTTTTGGAACAACTGCCCGGGAGCACGCAAGACCACCAGCGAAACCTCTTGTTTACCGAAAAATAAACTCCCTACGATGGTGAGAAGAATGGCTATCACAGCACTGTAGGCTATGGCTCTGGGGGTGAATATTGTGCCTTTTTTGTTGTTTTTAATGCTATTGATGGAAGCATATCTTATCAAGCCTTTGGGTTTGTGAACCTTTTCCATCACGGCATCGCAAGCATCTATGCAGGCTGTGCAATTGATGCACTCCAATTGGGTTCCGTTGCGGATGTCTATACCCGTGGGGCAAACGTGCACACAGTGCCCACAGTCCACACAGTCGCCAGACTCAAAACTATTGCCTTTTTTGGATTTGCCTCTTGGTTCGCCTCTGACAAAATCATAAGCCACCACTATTGAGCTGTTGTCAAGCATCACACTTTGCAGCCTCCCGTAAGGACAGGCCACAATACAAACCAACTCGCGCACATAAGCAAAAACAGTGTAAAAAGCTCCTGTAAAGAATAAAAGCAGACTAAAAGTACCCAAATGCGCCAAAGGGCCATCGGTAATAAGCACCTTGAGGTTGTCAATTCCTATGAGGTAGGCCAAAAAAGTATTGGCTATGATGAAACTAATTATGAAGAACACACTCCATTTAAGCGATTTTTTAATAATTTTTTCTATTGTCCATGGTGAGGCATTGAGCCGCTTTTGGGCTTTGTGGTCGCCTTCTATCCAGTACTCTATACGGCGAAAAATCATTTCCATAAATATGGTTTGAGGACAAGCCCAGCCACAAAAAACACGTCCAAACACCACCGTAAATAACACTATGGAAAGCACCCCTGTAACCATCATCAAGGCTACGATATAGAAATCTTGGGGATGCAGTACCACCCCAAACAAAATAAACTTCCGCTCGAAAATATTAATCAAAATAAAGGGATCGCCATTTACTTTGACAAAGGGCATCCCAAAAAGAAATACCAGCAGGAAAACAGCAAATACATTCCTTGCCCAGTAATAAAATCCATTTACCGGTTTGGGATACATCCAGACCCTCCCGCCTGTTTTATCCAACACTCCCAATTCTTCTCTAAATGTAGCCATAAGTATTTTTTTTTGCCTTCAGCTACCCCTACCCCATTTGAATCAAGGGTAGGGTAGAATCCGGCTGATGTGTATTAAAGAGCTATTTAATTTTTAGCGATAATTTTTTCACCTTGAGGCTCTTTGGCATTGGGTGGATTGGTGCCTTGTAAAGTGAGAATATAAGAAGAAACCGCCTGAATCTGTTTGGGGTTCAGTTTGTCTTGCCAAGGTATCATCCCTTTTTCGGGCACGCCATATTTGACAACTTTAAAAATATTTTTGATATCACCACCGTGCAGCCAATATTCGTCTGTCAGGTTAGGACCAACGCCACCCTCTCCAAGTTTACCATGACAGGCTGCGCAACTGGCCGTAAAAATTTCTTTGCCTTTTTGAATATCTTCTTGTTGCATGGCCAGTTCGACATTGGTTTCATCAATAGAGTTGGCGGACTTTTTGAGGTACTCTTCGCGCGCAATAGCGGCTAATGCGACTTCTTTGTCATATTCATCGGCAGAAAGAGGCCAAGTCGAAGTTACATGATAAATAATCATATAAATGACCCCTATAAATATGGTTCCATAGAAAAGTGCATTGAACCAAGCAGGGACAGGGTTATTGAGTTCTTTGATGCCATCAAAATCCTCTCCCTCAATGATGAGTTGCTTTTCTGCCGAAATAGGCTTCAATCCCATAAACCGTTCCCAAAAGGTTAATGTTTCTCCTTGCGTTTGGGTTTTAGGCTCAAGTTTTTCATTGAGTTTGGCTACAAGTTGCCAAACAGAAAAAAACACACCCAGAGCCAATACAATCAGCAAAATTAATAAACCCCAAATAATGGATATCAGCAACATCTCCTGAGACTGTGCAGTAGTTTGAGCAAAGGCGGGAAGAGTTAACATCATTCCCAAAAGTGCAGTCAGAGCAATTTTTTTAGTTCTCATTTTAAATGTGTTTTGGTGGTGAATGTTGGGTTTTCGTCATCTTCCAGCGGTAGGTTTCGCATTTTGTCGGTATATTTTTTGGATAAAAAAACCGTCCAAAACACCACACCTATAAAGAATGCAAAAAATATCAAAAAGGAAGTCAAAATATACGGGCTTGCATCAAAAGCATCGCCCATCACAGCCTTGAACATAATACTATCGTTTATGGTTTTTGATGTCCGTACCCAGGCGTTGCAGATAAGCTATCAAAGCTACGATTTCGGTATTTGGAGCGGTCTCAATACCTTCTTTTTTGAGGTTTTCGACTATTCCATTAGATTGCTTTTCAATAGATTGTTGTGCAGATTTGATTTCTTCGTTACTGTACGGCACACCCAAGGTCTGCATGGCTCTCATCTTAGTAGCAGTTGAACTGAAATCCATTTGATTTTCGAGCAGCCATGGATAGCGTGGCATGATAGAGCCCGGGGACATAGAAACCGGCTCTCTCATGTGGTGGTAGTGCCAAGAATCGGGGTATTTTTTGCCAACCCTCATCAAGTCAGGCCCTGTGCGTTTACTGCCCCACAAAAACGGATGCTCGTACACATACTCGCCTGCTTTTGAGTATTCGCCATAACGCTCTGTCTCAGAACGGAAAGGACGTATCATCTGAGAGTGGCAATTCACACAGCCTTCGCGTATGTACAAATCACGGCCTTCCAACTCAAGAGCGGTATAAGGCTTGATAGAGGCAATAGTGGGAACATTTTGACTGATAATGAATGTAGGTATCATCTCTACCAAGCCCCCAATAGCCACCACTACAAAAGACAACACCAACATAGCCATAGGGTAACGCTCCAATACTTTGTGCCAGTAGCCACTTTTGTGGTCATGGCTGACAGTAACTTCAGCAGGTTCATTGGCAATAAAATAGCCCTGAGAAATGGTCATGGCCAAATTGTAACACATTACAAAGAAACCAACTAAATACAAAAGACCACCTACCCCGCGCATGATATACAAAGGAATCAACCAAGTAACCGTCTCCAAGAAGTTGGGGTATTTGAGCATGCCTTCTTCAGTAAACTGTTTCCACATCATCCCTTGGGTAAAGCCTGACCAATACATAGGTATCACATAAAGCACGATACCGAGTGTACCCAACCAAAAATGGGTGTGAGCCAGTTTTTGAGAATACAGTTTGGTTTGCCACATAGCAGGAACAAGCCAGTAAAGCATAGCAAAAACAATAAAGCCATTCCAGCCTAAAGCCCCTGTGTGAACGTGGGCTACTATCCAGTCTGTAAAGTGAGCCAAAGCATTGACGTTTTTGAGTGAAAGCATAGGCCCTTCAAAGGTTGCCATACCGTAAGCGGTCAGAGCCACCACCCAAAATTTCAGAGTGGCATCCTCTCTTACTTTATCCCAAGCTCCTCGCAAGGTCAAAAGACCGTTAATCATACCGCCCCAAGAAGGAGCAATGAGCATCACAGAAAAAACCGTACCCAACGACTGCGCCCAATCAGGCAAAGAAGAATACAGCAAATGGTGCGGCCCCGCCCAAATGTATATGAAAATCAGCGTCCAAAAGTGCAGTATCGAAAGTTTGTAGGAGTAAACAGGGCGATTGGCGGCTTTGGGCAGGTAGTAATACATCAAGCCTAAAAAGGGAGTCGTCAAAAAGAAAGCTACCGCATTGTGGCCATACCACCACTGTACCAGCGCGTCCTGAACCCCAGAATATACATAGTAGCTCTTCAACCAACCTACCGGCAACTCAATCGAATTGACAACGTGCAACATAGCCACGGTAATCCATGTAGCCAAATAAAACCAAACGGCTACGTAAATGTGTTTTTCGCGGCGGTTTAAAATAGTGCCAATCATATTGATACCAAAAACGACCCAAACCAGCGTGATGGCGATATCAATAGGCCACTCAAGCTCCGCGTACTCGTGCGAAGTGGTGTAGCCCAGCGGCAAGGTAATGGCGGCTGCCAAGATAATGAACTGCCAGCCCCAAAAATGAATCAATCCCAATGTGCGGCTGTAAAGGCGTGCTTTGAGTACCCGCTGCAAAGAATGGTAGATACCCATAAAAATAGCGTTGCCCACAAAAGCAAAAATCACGGCGTTGGTGTGCAAAGGACGAATCCTGCCAAATGTGGTAAAAGGCAAGTCAAAGTTCAAATCAGGAAAGGCCAACTGAAAGGCAATCAAAATCCCTACCGACATCCCGATAAAGCCAAACACAACAGAGGCTATACCGAAGTATAAGACCAAACTGTTGTCATACTCAATCCGCTCTACCTTGGTCTCAACAGGTGCGGTTTTAGCTACTCCAATCATATATTTTTAGGTTTAGTTTCCTCTTGCAACAAAACTTTACGAGCCCCTTCTTTGGGTTTGTCGTCGAACAAAATCCGAACAGAGGGCGTGTAGTCGTCATCGAACTGACCGCTGCGGTACATTTTGATGAAAATACCCAGAAAAATCAGGGCCATAATCAAACTGATAGTCAAAAGAAGATAAATGATACCCATCGCAATCAAAATAGATGCAACAAAGGTCTTTGCAATGGGCAAAAATTTTGATGATGAATGTTTGGGTATTAGGTGATTTTTATCATCTCAAATGATCCCACAATTCAACTAAGTGAGAGTTAAAAATTTGTATAAATACGAAGGCAGCAAATTGTGAATTGGCAATAAAGAAAATCATTTTCGCCTTGCTTTAAAATTTAACATCTTTGCACAACGGGCACATTAAATTGTCTTTTAGAATAATTGCTTGAATAGTTGTTTTTTTAGTCTCTAAATGAACCAATCATTTTGAAAAATTTATGAAAAACATTGCGTTAGCTTTATTTGTCTTTCTGACAATACAACAGATTTCAAAAGCCCAACCCTCCAGGATTTCCCCTATGTTTCATTACTACAACCCCCAAGTGAGCAGTTTCAGTTGGCACGTGGGCTACGGATATGGAGCTTACAGCGGGGATCTGAGTTCATTTACCGACTTTGCCCTCAACAATAACACCCTAAACGTAAACTTTAGCGGCGGCATGACCTATCGACACACCCACTATTTGAGTATAAGAAGCGAGTTGATAAGATACACCCTACGCTCAGGGGACAAAGTCAAAACCAGAAATTTTTCCTTTGTCTCCGGCAATTGGGAACTGAGTTCACAAATTATTTATGATATTGTACCCCAGTACAGGATAGACAAAGGCGGCAGGGTTCAGCCTTTTATATTTTTGGGGGCCGGACTTACTTGGTTTGAGCCTACTGTATCGGGTGGAAGAAATGCCACCAGAGCCTCTAAACCGTCTTTACCCATAACAGCTATTGTACCGGGCGGCATAGGTATCAAATTTTACCTGCGTAGAAATATCTACCTGGTGCTGGAGGCTGGAGGCAGATTTAGTTTCAGCGACAAACTCGATGGGGTAACTGAGGAAGCCTCTACCCTATTCAACGACAACTACATTTTGTACGGAGCCAAGTTAGGCTGGGCACAATCTTATGGCAAAGACTATAAAGATTACAAAAGGCAGGTGCGCAAAAAAAACAAATAAACAGCGCTGACACGCGCTATTCATCCCCAAAAGAAATCCCTAAGCCCTTGGCCGCTTTGACAATATAAGAATCAGGGTTTACGTATTTGTAGTCTTTTATGGCATCTAAAAGCGGGACATCGGTAATGTCGTTGTTTTTGATGGAAACCATGCGCCCGAATTTTTTATCTAAAACCAATTCAAAGGCTTTGATGCCAAACAGCGAAGCCAGTACCCTATCAAAAGCTATAGGCGAGCCTCCGCGCTGGAGGTGTCCCAACACCATCTCTCTCATGTCAGCCGTGCATCCGGCGGCTTTGAGTTCTTGTGAGAGTTTGTAGGCCACTCCTCCCAGTCTAAGGTTCTCATATCCAATTTCTTGCGATTTTTTGGCGACCACTTTGCCGTCAATCGCTTTTGCTCCTTCGGCTATTACTATATTCACAAATCCACGCCCATTGTTGTACCTGGATTCGACTCTGGCCAATACATTTTCAATATTGTATGGTATCTCGGGGATGAGACAGACCTCTGCTCCTCCGGCTATTGCGCTGTGCAAGGCAATCCAGCCTGCATCTCTGCCCATAACCTCCAAAATCATCACGCGGTGGTGGCTGGCGGCAGTGGTAACCAATTTGTCCACTGCATCAGTGGCCACGCTGACAGCCGTCTGAAAACCAAAAGTAAAATCAGTGGCACTCAGGTCGTTGTCTATGGTCTTAGGAACACCTACGATATTGACACCTTTTTCAAAAAGCTGTTGGGATATGCGCTGCGAACCATCGCCGCCGATGCTGATGACGGCGTTGATACCCAACTCGTTCATTTTCTGTATCATCTCGTCCGACCTATCCACCCCAACCCAAGAGCCATCGCTTTGGAGTACAGGCCAATTGAAGGGGCCGCCTTTGGTGGTGGTGCCGATAATCGTACCGCCCCGGACATGGATACCAGAAGCCCTTCCATCCATCAAATCAACCACTTCGACAGGGTCATTAAGCAGTCCGTTGTAGGCTTCAATACAGCCCAATACTTGCCAATCTTTTTCTCGTTGTGCGCGCTTAACAATAGCCCTAATCACAGCGTTGAGTCCGGGACAATCTCCCCCCCCCGTAAGAACCAGTACCTTGTTCATTGTATTTTTTTGCAAAATATTGAAAATTTTTATGCCCCAAATAAAAAAAATAAAGACCCCGAAAGCATCCTTGGTTATTGAGTTGTAAATTTTTCCCGATTTTGATGAGTCTGTAAACTTTAGTTATTTTTGCCAAAAGACTTTTGTATGGACAAATTCTCCTACATATCCAATGCCCAAACAGGTGCTTACGTGGACGAACTCTACCAAAACTACAAAAACGACCCCAACTCGGTAGAGCCTTCTTGGCGAACCTTCTTCGAGGGTTTTGATTTCTCGTTGGCTCGCTATGGCTCAGAAGGTGCCACTTTGGCAGATGCCGTAAGTACCGAAAAAATAAATAAAGAACTGAAAGTCAGGACTTTGATTGATATGTATCGCTCTCGCGGTCATTTGGAAGCCAACACCAATCCCGTGCGTAAGCGGTTAGACCGCAAGGCGATGCTGGGCTTGGAGGTTTTTGGCCTTTCAGAGGCAGACTTGGATACAGCCTTTGAAGCAGGCAATGTGTTGGGTATAGGGACAGCCACACTCCGCCAGATATTAGACCGATTGAAAGCCATATACTTAGGACCGATTGGCATTGAATACATGTCCATAAGAGACCCTGAGGTACAGGCTTGGTTCAAACACAAAATGGAAGTTGAGTACGCTTCGCTGCGCTATTCTGCCGAAGAAAAAAAACAAATTCTTCGCAAAATCAGCGAAGCGGTGGTATTTGAAAACTTTTTGCATACCCGCTTTGTGGGACAAAAGCGTTTTTCGCTTGAAGGGGGCGAGGCAACGGTAGCCGCTCTGGACAGATTGGTTCAGTATAGTGCCGATTTGGGAGTTGAAAACTTCGTATTTGGAATGGCGCACAGAGGCCGACTCAATGTTTTGACCAACATCATGGGCAAAAATTATGAGCAGGTTTTCACTGAGTTCCAAGGCTATGGACAACCCGACGAAACCCAAGGTTCGGGAGATGTCAAATACCACATGGGCTACACCTCCCAAGTCAGAACCGCTTCGGGCAAAGAGGTTACCCTTTATTTGTCCCCCAATCCTTCTCATTTGGAAGCAGTCAATCCGGTCGTAATGGGCTACACCCGTGCTTTGGTGGACTCTTATTGCCAAGGAGATGCAAAAAAATGTCTATCTGTGCTGATACACGGAGATGCGGCGGTTGCAGGGCAAGGCGTTGTGTATGAGTGCGTTCAGATGTCTGGTTTGCGCGGCTACAACGTAGGAGGAACTGTCCATATCGTTATCAACAACCAAGTTGGTTTTACAACCGACTTTTTAGACGGGCGTTCGAGTACGTATTGTACCGATTTGGCTCGCATCATCGAATCGCCCCAAATCCACGTAAACGGAGACGACGCGGAAGCCGTGGTTTTTGCCATTCAATTGGCCGCTGAGTACAGGCAAAAATTTGGAAAAGATGTATTTGTAGATATTGTCTGCTACCGCAAACACGGACACAACGAAAGCGATGAGCCTCGCTTTACCCAGCCTTTGTTGTACAAAGCTATTGAAAAGCACCCCAACCCGCGCGAAGTGTATATCAATAAACTCCGCTCAGAAGGGACTTTAGATGAAGATTTTGCCCAAAAACTTGATACAGAATTTCGCTCCATGCTTGATAGCCGTTTGGGGGAGGTCAAAGAAAAACCCTTGGAGTTTACCTTGCCGCCTCTTTACAGGGACTGGAGTCAGTTGCGCCGTGCCAAACCTGAAGATTTTGAGCATTCGCCCGATACGGCTGTGAGCTACCAAGAACTTGAGGCTGTGGCCAAAGCCCTGCTACGTGTACCGGAGGGATTTAGAGCCATCAAACAAATCGAAAGGCTATTGTCGGACAGAGAAGATATGTTTTTCAACAAAAGGCAAATCAACTGGGCTATGGGCGAGTTGCTGGCTTACGGCACACTTATGCGCGAAGGCCACAGCGTGCGTTTTACGGGGCAAGACGTGGAGCGCGGTACTTTTTCGCACCGACACGCTATTTTGACGGATTATGAAAACAACCAAAAGCACAATTCACTCAATTATTTGAATGGAGGTGAGAATGGGCATCTGCATATTTACAACTCTTTGCTGTCTGAATACGCCGTGATGGGCTATGAATTTGGCTATGCACTGGCCAATCCCAATGCGCTCACCATTTGGGAAGCCCAATTTGGGGATTTTGCCAACGGGGCGCAAATCATGATAGATCAGTTTATTTCAAGTTGCGAATCCAAATGGCAAGTTATGAACGGGCTGGTGCTGCTGTTGCCGCATGGCTACGAAGGACAAGGCCCTGAGCACTCCAACGCCCGCCCTGAGCGATTCTTGCAACTTTGTGCCGAAAACAATATGATTGTGGCCAATATGACTACGGCGGCCAACTTCTTCCACTTTTTGCGCCGCCAAGTCAAGTGGCCTTTCCGCAAACCCGCTATTGTGATGACCCCCAAATCACTGCTGCGCTTGAATTTCTCGCCTATTGAAGAATTTACGCAAGAGGGCTTCAAAGAAGTGTATGATGACAAAGAAGCAGTTGCATCGAAAGTTGAAAAAGTGATTCTTTGCACCGGTAAAATTTACTATGAGTTGCTTGACTACAAAAACAAAAACAACCGCGATGATGTGGCCATTGTACGCATCGAGCAGATTCATCCTTTCCCCGAAAACCAAATAGAAGCTATTCTAAGCCGTTACAAAAAGAGAAAGAAACTAATCTGGGTGCAAGAAGAGCCGGTCAATATGGGCTACTGGACATTTATTTTGCGCACCTATTACGAGCGCAAAGACCTGGAACTTGTCGCAAGAAAACCCGCTGCTTCGCCTGCCACGGGTTCGTCAAAAACCCACATAAGAGAGCAGGAGCGCATCATCAGTGCCGCTTTTGAACGCTAATTTTGGGGCTGCACCGATTGCAGTCTTACAAAGTTTCTCATTACTTTTTTAGTCTCAAATTAGGCATGACCCTCATAAAATGCGAAGCATACTACTCTATATAGTCAACGGCAAGGACGAGGAATACTACCGCATTTTGCTGTTAAGTGCTTTTGGATTTAGCCTGGGCATATTTGGGGCTACTTACTTAGTTGCCAGTGAAACGCTGTTTATCTCAAGGCTCAATACAGAAACCGATGCCCCAATTGCTTTCTTTTTTCAAGGAATTTTTGGGGCTTTTGTCTCTTTTTTGTTCATCATTTTGCAGCGAAGTTTCAACTACCAAAGTGTAGCCCGAATCTCAATGTTGGTTTGTTTGGCTATGATATGGGTATTGACGTTGGTTTCTTATTTCCAGCATGGAAGCTCTCCTGAATGGGTCATTTTCACTTCATTTGTAATTTATAAGCCCATTTTAGCCTTGACCTTAATTATTTTTTGGGGTGTTTTTGGTCGAATATTCTCTTTGCGGGCATTCAAAAGATTGGCAAGCGGTATAGATTCGGGGCTTTCTTTGTCTTCTATTGTTGCTTTCTTTACAATCCCCTTTGCCAAGGTTCTTTTTGGAGAGCACTTGGAGAACTTCTTCTGGGTATCTTCTTTTGCTCTAAGTATTTCTTTTGCCTGTTTGCTACTGCTTTGCAAACTACCATTTGAAGGCACGCAACCAAAAATAGATTTGGTCTTAGATCCCAAGTCAACCGGAGCGTACAGCCTACGAAAAAGCCGATACATTCGTTTACTTTCGCTGTTTGTTGTTTGCTCTGTGCTCACGGCAGCCATAGTTGACTACAATTTTTTGAATGTTTCCAAAGTGCAGTTCCCGAAAGAAACAGACTTGACAAATTTTTTGAGTTTTTTTTCGGCTTTGGTCGTCATCACGGGCTTTGTGATTCAGGTTTTTCTAAATGATAGAATTCTTGAACTATACGGTACGAGGGCATCTTTGCTCATACTCCCCCTTTTTCTACTAATCTATGCGGTTATAGTAACCTTGATGTATTGGAGTTTTGGTCAAGAACTTATGCGAATTGATATTTTCTTATTTCTGTTCGTATTTACCGCTTTGAGCAAACTCTTTACCGACGCTTTGAGGGATTCTTTGGAATCACCTACTTTAAAATTATTTTTCTTGCCCATCCCCGTAAAGTTTAGGTTCAATGTGCAGACCTTCATCGAGGGTTTTGTAAAAGAAATGGGAATCTTAGTTTCAGGACTTTGCCTGATTGGTTTGGGTGCCTTGGGAATAGTAGATTGGGTGGTATTTACCCATCTTCTGTTTGTCGTGATTGCCGTCTGGGCAATTGCAACCTATTCTACCTATGGGCAATACAGAAAAATTTTGACCCAAATCTTATCGTCCAATCAAGTCAAAAGCCAAAGTGCTGCCGGCAACAATTTCAATATCAGGGTTTTTTTGACCAAACAGTTAGAAAATCAGCCTGTAAAAAATACCATCTTATTGTTGAAATTGATTGAGCGGATTGACCCGGCTCTGCTGGAAACTATAGCCGAAACTTACACGCGCTACAAATTTGACCCTCAGGTAAAATTGTTCTTACTTGAGCAAATAGAGCGCAACACCCTTTTTGGTGCTTATGAAACACTTCAAAAACAGGTTTCAAGAGAACAAAACCAAGCCGTCTTAGACAAAATAAAACAGGTACTTACAAAAATTGACTACGCGCTTGATTTAGCACAAGACTGGGCAAAAATCAATGAAATGTTACTTTCTGAATCAATTGATGACCGGCTCCTGATAGCGCAACTCATGTCAAAAGCCCACAGTGACAAAACCTACAAGGTTTTACCTTTGCTGCTAAAGGATGCTTCGTATGATGTTCGTGTAGCCGCTTTAACATCTTGCGGACAAGCCCAGATTGAAGAAATACTCCCTCTGGTTGCTGATGCGCTGGATGATATAGGGTTTGAAAATCAAGCCATTTCAGCTTTGATTGATTATGGGGAAATGTCTCTGCCCACTCTGGAAAAACTATTTTACCTTCAGGAGACTTCGCAAAACACACGCTTGGATATCATAAGAACAGCCGGGTTTATTGGCGGAAAAAAAGCAATCGAGTTTCTGCTCAAAAAACTCAACTATCCAGATAGGAAAGTAGGCCATGAAGTTCTGTATTCTTTGAGCCGCTGCAGCTGGCAGGCCAAAGCCAATACCACCTCTGCCGGTATTATTCTCAACTTCTTGGAAACCAAAATAGAGACCTACTGGTGGAACTCTTTGGCCATTGAAGAGTTGGAAGATAAAAAAGAAAACGAGCCTGTGCGTTGGGCTTTGAAGGACGAGACCGAGCAAAATTTGGAAGATATTTTTCTCTATCTCACATTGCTTTACGACAAAAAGTCGGTAGCCTTGGTAAAAGAAAATATTGAATCGGGCACAGATGACGGCATCAGCTATGCAATGGAACTTCTCGATATTTTCTTGAGTGAAGACCTCAAAAGGCGTTTGATACCTGTGCTAGAAAACATCCCTTGGAGTGAAAAGTATAAAAAACTGACCGCTTATTACCACAGGGACAGATACAACTCTGAGCAACTTTTAGAAAATATACTTTTGAGGGATTTCAACGAAATGGGTAAATTCGCAAAGTCTGCCGCTCTTTTTTCGCTGGCATCCAACGAGTCCGTGCGCGGCATCTCCAACTCCATAGCTTCGCTGTTTTTTGCGGACAATGAGTTGCTTCATCAAAGTGCCGCTTACTGTATGGCCGTTAAGGACTACGACTATTTTCGTCAGGCATGCAAAAGGATTGCTCCTGAAAGGGCAAAAAAAACCTTACAGCTCATCTCCGAAATCGTCTTACAACCCTACAATTTCGAGCGGCGCAGCCTTATTTTTGAGAAAATTTTATTTTTGAAGCAAATCCCTGCTACCAAAAGCATAAGCGCAGAATACTTGGCTGAAATGGCTATCCTAATCAAAGAAGAATTTTGGGACAAAGGAGATTGGCTTTCCAAAAAAGATACGTTCCGCAATTTGCCAATTTATATTTTGGTATCAGGCTCCGTTATGGCAATTGAAGATGGAAAACCCATTTACACTTTTGAAAAAGGGGAACTTATCAATGAGGTATTTTATACAAAATTCGACTTGAGCCAAGTTGACCTGTTGGTTTGCGAACCGAGCCATCTGTACCGCATCAGCTCAAGTTTATTTTTTGAAAACATGACCGACAGCTACAGGCTCACAGAACAAATTGTCAACAACAGCTTATTTTTCGCAACAAAGGGGCTTGAAGTGGCACAAATCCAATAAAGATGATTGAAATAGAAGTTTTTACTTTCAACAATTTTTTTGAAAACACATACATTCTCTACGACCAATCCGGGCAGGGTATCGTTGTGGACCCGGGCTGTTACCAATACAGTGAAAAACAAGCCGTGTTGAATTTTTTGCAGCAAAAGGAAATTGAACTTGTGGGCATTTACAATACCCACTGCCATATAGACCATATTTTTGGAGTGGACTTTTTCAAGCAAAAATTCGGCATCAAACTCTATGCGCACAGCTTTGAACAGTTCAACACCAGCAATGCGCATGTTTTTGCTCAATACCTTGGGATTTCGGGTTTTGGAGGATGCGAGATAGATGAGTTTTTGGATGATTTTGAGGAAATTAGGTTTGGCGATAGTGCTTTGCGCCTCTTGTTTGTGCCGGGACACTCGCCCGGACACTTGGCTTTTTACAGCCCCGAACAAGAATTTTGTATTTCGGGAGATGTTTTGTTTTGGGAAAGTGTGGGAAGGACGGACTTACCCGGCGGAGACTGGGAAACGCTAAAAAAATCAATTACCGAAACAATGTACTCTCTGCCCACTCAAACCAAGATATACTCGGGACATGGACAAACCACCACAGTAGGGCATGAAAAGCAAATGAAGGGCTTTGTAAGGGGATAAAATCTTAATTTTTGCAAACGCGGGTTACTTTTTTTATATTAATTTTGTGCAAATTTAACAAATGCAATCTGAAAAGTATTTCCTCTTAAATCCTTCTCCGGCATGCATAACAGACGAAAACCAACTCATTATTTCTGTAAACGAGGCTTTTTGTGCTTGGACAGGCAAATCCGAAGAAGGACTTATCGGATTTCCGATGGAACTAATTTTTCAGCGATACAACAAAGTCTTCGTCCCATTTGCCTCCAAACAAGAAGGGAGACTCGAACGCGAGGTATTTGATAACGATCAAAACCAAATTATCTTCTTTTTTTCACTAAACACAACTCAAAATAATGACTTTGAAAATTTGTCCTTGGTGGCTCGCTATACCACCAATGCCGTGGTTATCACCGATGCAAAAGGGAGAATAGAATGGATAAACGATGGGTTTACCAATTTGACTTATTACACGCTTGCCGAATGTATTGGCAAAAAACCCGGCTATTTTTTACAAGGCCCGCTGACCTCTCTTGAAACTCAAAAGAATATATCAAGACAACTGAGAGAAAATAAACCTTTTAGAGAGACTATTTTAAACTACCGCAAAGACGGATCCACCTATTGGGTAGAATTACAAATTAGTCCTGTTTTTGATGAAAATGGTGTCATAAAAAAGTATGTGTCGGTTGAGAGCGATATTACCGAAAAAAGAGAACGGGAAATACAACTGCAAGAAACCAGCCTCAAACTCGCACAAGCCAACGAAGAACTCCACCAAATGACAGAGGAAATATCGGCAGGATTTGAGGCTTTGGCCATTGCAAAACAACAAGCCGACAAGCTGACAGCCCGCCAAGAAGCCCTTTTTAACAATACCGGTTTGGCCTTAATCGTCTTTTCTAAAAGAGGTCGAATAGCGGCCATCAATGACACTGCCTTAAACTGGCTCAAGTACAGTCGAGAAGAGTTGGTGGACAAACGTCCGCCTTTGCCCTTTTTGGTGGAGTCAGAGATGGTGGACATAATGACCAAAATAACCTCTTCCACGGGAAAATATCTTATATCCATAGAAGAGTGCATGAAAGACCCTGAGATAGCTGCCCTTTTCAAACAGTTAGAATGGACATTTTTACCCAAGTTTGGCGAGCCTATCAAAGTGAGTGTGAGTTTGAGCCAGGTTGTGGATGAAAACGAAATTTTTCTGGGCTATATACTTGCTGCACAAGATATTACCTACAAACTCAAGCTGGAACAAGAACTCAGAGAAAATCATAAAAGACTTACCGACAGCCTAAACTATGCCCAGAGGATACAGATGGCCATTATACCAAATGAGCGGGATATTAGTTTGCATCTGAGTGAGTTTTTTGTTTTCCTTCAAGCCAAAGACTTAATCAGCGGCGATTTTTTTTGGTATTCGACTCACCTAAACAAAATATTTGTGGCTTGTGCGGACTGCACAGGACACGGAGTTCCGGGAGGGTTGCTCAGTATGCTGGGCTCGGCTATTTTGAATGAGATAGTGGACAGGCTGTCTATTTATTCGCCAGAATTCATCTTGTATGAGCTTAACAATATGTTTACCAGAGTATTAAGACAAGATAAAAACAAAAATTTGCTTGATGGGATGGATATAGCCATTTGTGTGATTGATACCGAACACAAAACCCTTGAGTTTGCGGGAGCGGCGAGACCCCTACTGGTCGTGGAAGAAGACATAAGTGCAACGGTGTACAGGGGAAGCCCTTATTGTATTGGGGGACAACTATTTGGAAAAGAAAAAATATTTGAAAAATACGTAATATCCGAAATTGAGAAAAAAACTTTCTTTATGTTTTCAGATGGTTTCCAAAGCCAATTTGGAGGAAACGACAAAAAGAAATTTGGTTTTGAAAGGCTAAAAAACCTTCTTGTGAAAATAATCAATTTGCCCTGCTCGCAAAAAAAAGAAGTTTTAAAAGAAAATTTCACAAATTGGCAGAGAGACGAAAAACAGACAGATGATGTATTAGTTATGGGCTTTAGACTTTGAAAATGAACAAGATAATCCTTACCAGTTTACTTATTATTTTATGTCATTTGCTCTCTTGTGTGGGGGCAAAGGTGAGTTTTTTGCCCGGACTATCTGACCCGACCCGATACAAAACCATTAGGATAGAAAATTTTTTCAATGATGCCCAAGAAGGCCCTGCCAATATGGGAGTCGCCTTTACAGAAAAACTTAGAGATTATTTTATTAGAAATACCCCACTCAAACTGGTAAAAGACGACAACGCAAACATGGTATTGGAGGGGAAAATCGCTTCCTATAGGCTCAGCCCGGTAGCCCCCGGCGGTGGCGACCAACAAACCGCCCAACTCCAAAGGCTTACCATAGTGGTTGAGGCCACTTACACAGACAACGTAGATGATACCCAATCTTTTAACAACCAGCAATTTTCATTTTTTCAAGACTTTGCAGCCAATCAAAACTTAACCACGGTTGAGGCAGAGTTGGTCAATGTTATTTTTGAGCAAATTGTATTTGATATTTTCGGCAAAACTTACGCCAACTGGTAGCCTTATCTTTTTCTTGGGGTGTAACGGCGTTTGAAATGCCGTGAATAATTGTAGCCCTGAAAATTTTGCGCTTTAAAAACATACGTCAGACTTAGTCCGAAAGTAATAAAATGGTCATTGCTTTTATTTCTGATTTTGAATTCTTTTGGATTGGTAGAATCCAGGTAGTCGGTTTCTGTATATCGGTAAGCAAACTCCCAACCCATTGAAAACTGATTATTGATGGCATAAGTAATTCCTCCACCCAACAGGTACTGTCTTGAAAGCAGAGGATATACCCTATCTTTATTATGTTTTCGGGTCTCGGCCAAACTTTCACCGGTTATCATGTTGTATGGATTGAAATAAAATGCTCCCACCCCCGCAAGAGCGTAGGGATTGAATTTTATTGTACCCGCCTCAATTTTTTTTCTTGAACTAAAATCATGGATAAGCACAAAGTTCGCATCGTATATGGGCGTTTTAATGGGGTAATCCACTCTATTTTCCCAACGCTCGTCGGCTTGAATTTGTAGGGTAGTGATGCCGGAGGAAGCCCTAAGAGACAAAAAATTAGTCAGTCGGTAAGAGATGCCCCCCGAAAGGTGAACATTTGAACCGTTGACTTGCCCAACCAACAAACTGCTTTCTTTTTGTAAATCAGTGAAGGCCCCTGCGCTCCCTAAGTTAATGGTATAAGAAAAACGACTAAACTGAGCTTTGTGGTAAACAAAATATCGGTTTTTATGAATTTGTCCGTAAGAAATTGGACAAATCAGTACATAAACAAACGTAAGAAAGCCCTTACGGCTAATTAGATTTTTTGCCCTCTTTAGTCTGTTTGGACTTAACTTTATCTCCACTCTCCAACTGCTTAGAAACCAGTAGGAAAGGTCCTGTAATAATCTGATCACCTTCATTGACCCCGCTTAGAATTTGTATATGTTCAAAGTCGCTTGCTCCAGTTGTAACGGCTTGCAAAGCAGCAGTATCAGCTTTCACGATAAAAACGAACTCTTTAACAGATTCACTATCTTTAGTACGTCTTTTAGGCTCAGATGTTTCTTTTTCATCGCTCTTCGTTGCCGATTTGGTTTTGTCTTTGCGGCTTGTAACCGCCGAGAGAGGCACTGCAATAACATCCTTTTTTATATCTGTTATGATTTCTACGCTGGCCGACATGCCGGGACGAAAAGGAGAAACTTGGTTGCCTACAAGTAAGTGCTTGTAAGAATCCTTGAGTATCAATATTCTAACCTCAAACTCCGTAACGCCGTCGGACGATAGTTGTTGAGTGGCTGAGGCTTTTGCCGAGTTGGCGATTGAAGTAACTATGCCTGTGAATTTTTGCCCTGTGTAGCTGTAAGAATCAACCTCGATGATGGCTGTATCGCCCTTGGATACCCTGATTATGTCGTTTTCGTTTACATCAACCCTGACCTCCATTCTCTCCAAATCAGCTATCCTGAGCATTTCGGTACCTGCCATAGTGGCTGTACCTACCACCCTTTCGCCTTTGTCCACAGCGAGTTTGGTGATGATCCCATCCATTGGGGCAAAAACACTGGTGAGTTTGAGCGTCTCATTGGCATCACGGACGCTGGCCTGCGCACTTTCCACTTGGTATTGAGCGGCCTCAAGGCTTTGTTTGGCCACTTCAAAATCAGCAACCGCTTGGTCGTAGTTGGCTTGTGAAGTTTCGATATCTTGCTGAGAAATAACTTTATCTGCAAAAAGTCTCAAATTGCGTTTGTGAAGCAAGTCCAATTGTTTGAGGCGCACTTCTGCCTGTATCACGCGGGAGCGCGCTTGCGAAAGTGCGGCTTTTTGGGAGTTTAGAATTGCCACTTGGCGGTCGTAGGCAAGTTGGTAGTTGTCAGGGCGAACCCGTAACAGCAACAAGCCCTTGTTAACAAATTGACCTTCTGTTACATACAGTTCTCTTATCTCGCCTGAAACGTCGGGAGAAATTTTAACTTCATTGACGGGTTGAATTTTACCTGAAGCATTGACTTTTTCGGTGATCGTGATTCTGGCTGCTTTTTCAATTTCAACCTCTTGGATTTTTTCTGACCCAAGCCAGCCTGATTTTTTGGCTACAACCCCCACAATTACCAAAACCACAACCACCCCAACAATCCACAGAATCCACTTTTTTTGACTCGGTTTGTTTGACATTTCTAAATTTTATGTGCAAAGTTAATTTCCTTCTAATTTTGACCTAAAATTATTAGTATTAAAATGTGGCAAAGAATCCAAACTGTTTTTATGGGAGTCGTGGTCATCGCACTTTTGCTGTTCCCTTTTTTTACCATCTGGCAAAAAACAAACCCTGCAACTCAAGAAATCGCTGTATTTACAGCTAACTCATTGACCTACAAAAAATCAGACCAAATCATATCTCAAAGCACCACTGTTTACCTTTGGATATTGGCTTGGGCGGCTGCGTTGGTATCCGCTTATTCTATTACCCGCTACACCAACCGCCTAAGGCAAATCCAACTCAACTTTGTGAGCACCATATTAGTAGGAATAGTGCTGGCTATCAATGTGTATTTGATGCTTTTCAAAGGTGAGACATCTTTTGTTGTGCCCGCCCAAGGTCAGATGGGGTTGGGCTTTTTCATGCCTGTTATAGCCTTGTTGTTCAATTCTTTAGCCAACCGTTTTATCCACAGAGATGAAAAATTGGTGCGCTCTGCCGATAGATTGCGCTGAAGAAAAACGGTTTTGTTAATTTTTTTGAGATATTAAACCAAAATTCATCTTATGGAGCATCTGGTCTGCCAAGGAGAAACGCTGGATTTCATAGCCAACCGATATGGAACGACAACCGAAAAACTGCGCAAAATCAACGGTTTGGCTGACAACTACCTCTCGCCCGGTAGCAAAATAACCGTCCGCCAAGATGCAGACGATGCCGATGAATACGGTTTTTATTATGTGAAAAAATATGAAAATTGGCAAACCGTAGCCTCAAAGTTCAAAACCAGCGAGGCCGGACTCAAGCAACTGAACCCTAAAACAAAAGAATTATCTGAAAATCAACGTATAAGAGTACGGTTTACCCATTTAGAACAACTGCCCTACGCCAGACCGTACAGACGAGCTTTTGCACAATTTTACTGCGCTCAAGCCGGGGAGAGTCTTTCAACAATTGCCAAAAAATTTGGCCTTGAGAAAGAAGAACTCCTTGCCATCAACGAGTTGCCATCGGATTTTGCAATTTTTGGAGGCTGCAAACTACGGGTCAGCAGAGTGCTGTTTAAAAAAGACAAAACCGCCGTACCGCCTGATTTTTATCCTGCTGTATTTGAAAACTTTAGCTTCGACAATCTCCTTTTTCACACCTTGTCCCGTTCTGAGACTTTAGAGCAGGCAGCCAAAAAATACCGCCTTGGCAAAGAGCGGCTGTTGGAATTGAACTTCCTCAAGCCGGACGCAAGTGGCTTTCCGGGCATGAAACTCTGGGTAAAGGGACAAATTTTGAATGACGCTGCCCGTAGTGGTGAGATCTTTTACACATGCCAAAGAAATGATACGGCTCACTCTGTTGCCGCGCAATTTGGCTTGACACGAAACGAACTACTGAAAATCAACTCCTTACCCTCTAATTTTGAACCTTATACAGGCTTTGAGTTTAGGGTACGCCCTGTCGGCAAAAGTGGTTTGCGACTCAAAACCCTGTACCACTCAAAAGAACCTTTGCGAAGTTTTGCCGCAAGATTCGGGATTGATTTTGAAGAATTATTAAAAATCAATGGACTTAGAGCCACACCCAAAAACGGCGATGTTCTATTTTTGACACCAAAGTTCAGATCATATCATACTGATACAGAGCTTCATATAGTCAAACAAGGTGAGACTCTTTCTCTGCTTTGCCAACAAAAAAGAGCAAACGCTGAAGAAGTTTTATTGCTCAATAGATTGAAAAACAACACTATAAACACAAGCCAATGGCTATTTTTCCCCAAATTGCCGCCGCCGCCTGTGCCTGCCGAATGGATTCCCGTTGCCCAAGAGATGTTGGCATCTCGTCCCTTCATAGTAGCAAAAGAAGGCCAAAAACACATAGGTCTGCACCTCAAGAGTGCCGTAGGGGTCACCAACTCTAAAATAGACGCGGAAGATTTAAGCAAAATCCAAGCCCGTTTGGTGGAACTCAATCTGTTGCCTCAAGGCGTAGAGCAAGCCGAGGAGATAGCCAAAAGCATTGGCAATCAACCCATCACAAGCCATCAAATCCCTATCACCCTCGAAGCGATTCGGGAGTTTCAGCGGCGTTATCTCAAAGCAACCAAGTGGCCTTTTGAACTGCAAGAAGCCCAAAGCGGAGTCATCCGCCCCCAAGACCAAACCGATTTCATGCTCAGAGAGTTGCGCCACTATCATTTGCCTTCAGGGACTATAATATGGGGCTGGGGCAACAACTTACGCCATGAAAGCCGCAGAGAAATTGGCTATTTGAAATCTGGTATTTTTGGAAACTTGCTTTGGGAGATGCTGGAGGCAGCTATGCCCGGAAGGCTGGACAGCCTCTCCACTTCACCACTGAGGTATGGAATTTTGGGGTTCAAAGGCTCGGAACTTGCTCTTTTGCTTGCAAAAATGAAAACCCAAGCCCCAGTCGAATTTAAAATGTGCTTTCAAAATATTGGGCTGGACGTGGAAATTGAAAAACAGGGCGAAAAAATCATATCGGCAACACCAAGATTTTATGATATTTCCATGAAAAGGGGAATTTTTGAAGTCTTTGATTTTGAGGACTTAGATATTTACGCCCTAAATGCCTTTGTAGAGGCGGCCTCAATACCCGCTTTGGCGATGCAGCAAATTTATTTGGCTCTGGAAAAAGTGGTCGCTCCCGCCTTACAACTCAGTATTGAACTTGAAATAGGAGAAAAATCATTTAAAAATCAATCCATTATGGAGCTATTGTCTTGCCAACTGGGGGCTTGTGCTTTGATGGATTTCGCGGCGCACTGCGGGCTAAAAGCCACCGCCGCCGCTTTCAAACAGGCTTTTACAAGTTTGGCATCTACCTATAAACTTCGCAATCCACTACAAATCAGATTGTTGGAAACCAGAGAAATACTTAGACATATCCATAACTCAGGGACTGATGAAGTGCTCAGAAAACGAGCAAAGCAATTGTTTGAAAATCACAATTTTTCAGATAAAAAAGATATATCTACCCTAAAAGTAGATACCATCGGCAACAATCGAAGAGAAAAGTGAAGAATCTCTCCAAAACTAAAAGTTTTGTAAGCCTCCACATAAAATTTGCCTTTGCGGCGCATTTGCCGAACCCACCGACGCATGCGCAGTTTTTTAGGAATAACCAGAATTTAATACAGACAACAAATGAGCGAAAATTTAGAATTAGAAAAAACCCTTTGGCAAGCAGCCGACAAACTACGCAACAATATGGATGCGGCTGAATACAAACACGTTGTTTTGGGTTTGATATTCCTAAAATATATTTCAGATGCTTTTGATGAATTGTACCAAAAATTAGAAGCCACCAAACACGAAACAGGTGCCGACCCCGAAGACAAAGACGAATACACCGCCGAGAGAGTTTTTTATGTGCCAACACAAGCTCGTTGGAAATGGCTGCAAGGCAGAGCCAAACTGCCGACCATCGGGAAAGATATTGACGATGCTATGGATGCCATCGAAAGGGACAATCCCTCTTTGAAAGGCGTTTTACCAAAAGACTATGCCCGACCTGCACTCGACAAGCAAAGACTTGGTGAACTCATTGACCTTATAGGCTCCGTAAATTTATTCCCCTCCACTGGAGGGGTGGCCGAAGGACGGGGTGGTAAATTCCCCTCCACTGGAGGGGTGGCCGAAGGACGGGGTGGTGCAAAAGACGTTTTGGGCTTTGTGTTTGAATATTTCTTGGGACAATTTGCAGATGCCGAAGGTAAAAAAGGCGGACAATTCTACACCCCCGCCTGCATCGTAAAACTTCTGGTGGAAATGCTTGCCCCCGAACCTGAAAAGCGAGTGTATGACGGCTGTTGCGGTAGCGGTGGAATGTTCGTTCAAAGCGAACGCTTTATTGAAATGCACGAACACCGAAAAGGCAAAATTTCCATTTTTGGACAAGAGAGCAACCCGACCACTTACAAATTGGCAAAAATGAATTTGGCTATCCGTGGCATAGAAGCCAAAATAGAATTGGGCGATACCTTGATGAACGACAAGTTCCCTGAATTGAAAGTAGATTATGTAATTGCCAATCCGCCTTTTAACGTGAGCGATTACAACATCAACAAAGCCGAAACCCACAAATGGAAATTTGGCGTTCCGCCAACAGGAAACGCCAACTATGCTTGGTTACAGTTGTTTGTGAGCAAACTTGCACCTTACGGAACGGCAGGAATTGTTTTGGCAAACGGCAGTATGAGTTCTGAAACCGCCACCGAAGGCGAAATCAGAAAAGCGATGATTGAAGCCGACTTGGTGGACTGTATGGTTTCTTTGCCTTCACAGTTGTTTTACAACACTCAAATTCCCGCTTGCTTGTGGTTTTTGGCTCGCAACAAGACTTCGACAGGCTCAGCCTCCAAGTTGCGTAACCGCACCCACGAAGTACTTTTTATTGATGCAAGAGAACTCGGCACCATGATAAGCCGCAAACAACGTGAACTCACCGACCAAGACATCGCCAAAATCGCCGATACTTACCACGCTTGGAGAAATTCCCCTCCTTTGGAGGGGGTAGGGGGTGGTTACCAAGACATTCCCGGCTTCTGCAAATCCGCCACCATAGAAGACATTCGCAAAAACAATTATATCCTGACCCCCGGGCGGTACATTGATTTCAAGGAAGTAAAAGAAGACGACCAAGCATTTGAAGAAAAAATGCAACAACTCACCGCTACCCTGCGTGAGCAAATGCAGAAAGCGAATGAATTGGATGAAGCGATAAAAGTATCTTTGGAAAAAATTGGTTTCACCATTTAAAACCGAAAAAGACAATGAATTACGATATTAAAATAATAGGCGAAGATGAAGACAATGGTTTATTGGAATTTGACCGATTAAACCTGTTGACAAAATCTACCAAAGACATTGCGACCAAGGCATTGATGTTTAGGTTAAGGGGATTTAGTGACATAACCCCCGATAAAAACTTAAAAAGGGCGTTGGCTATGCGATTACAAAGCATTACGGGAAGTGTACAAGATGGCACTTCTCTAACCATTGATTGCACCCATTTCTCAGAAACCATTAAAGGGCTTCAATTGGAATTGTTCAAACCAAAAGAAGAAGTTTTACAATTGACCCCAATGGCGTTGGTAATACATTCTTTTCAAACAGCCCTGAATGATGAAAGCGAAGATGCAGACTTAGACAAACCACTATTGAAATCATTAATGAGTTTTAAGAAAAACTTCATTAGCGACAATGAAATTTTCTATATGGCTAATCGGGGAACGATTGCAGAAGTTCGCTTGACAAAAGATGATTTTCAAAAAATTGGTCAATTGGAAGACAGTATTCCTGAGCCCAAAAAGGTAATCGTAAACGGTCAATTGGATGAAATGAAGGTTTCCAAAGGAAAACTTGGTTTACAGACAGAACAAGGTTTTGTGAATGTGTTTGCCAACGACAAAACCATCATTAAAAACATTGTCAGCTTTATGGGCAAGGAAGTAACCATATCAGGAATGGCTCATTACAAGCCAAACGGTCAATTGAGTTTTGTGGAAATACAGGAGTTTAGCGAGCCGGGAGCGAGAGACCGTTATTTTTCCAAAAAGCCTAATGCGATGACTGCCAAACAACAGGTGTTGTTTCAGGCGAAGCAAGGCAAAGGCACTAAATCATTTGAAGCATTAAAGGCATTGGTTGGCATGTGGCCAGGTGATGAAACCGATGAAGAATTTGAAGAAATACTTAAATCGGTTAAATGATGGATTTTTTAGTGTTGGATACCTGCATTGTGCTCAATATGTTGCGGAAAAACGAATATGGGAAGCGATGCATATTGGCAATTGAGCAGTTTAGTGACAATCCTTCCTTTATTATTTCTACAGTAACTAAAGGAGAGTTGGAGTCCATAAAAGTGCAGCAAAAATGGGGCGACCCCAAATGCAAAGCATTGATTAATTTTTTAGAAAATGTTACTTACGTTGACATTCACAATCAGGACATGGAATTAATAAATGCCTATGCCAAAATTGATGCTTACTCAAATAGAAAAGGAACAGACGATAAGAGAAACTTACTTCCAGATTCAGCAAAACCAATGGCAAAAAATGATTTATGGATAGCTGCCACTGCATACATATTAAATGTGCCTTTAATGACCTTTGATGGGGATTTTGACCATTTGAACGGAACTCTATTAAATGTATTGAAAGTAATATGAAAGAATGGAAAATATATAATGATTTATTGGGCGTGCCCCTGCGGGTCGGGCTATCCGCTGCAAGTCCTCGCTGCGCTGCGGGCTTTCCGCTGCTATCCCTCACGCAAAATGCAAATGAAAAAAAAGAAAGTGAAAAACGAAAAATCAGACGAACTTTCCACTTTCCAAGACATTCCCGGCTTCTGCAAATCCGCCACCATAGAAGACATTCGCAAAAACAATTATATCCTGACCCCCGGGCGATATATTGATTTCAAGGAAGTAAAAGAAGACGAGCAAGCATTTGAAGAAAAAATGCAACAACTCACCGCTACTTTACGCGAGCAAATGCAGAAAGCGAATGAATTGGACGAAGCCATCAAACAAAACCTTGCGAAAATAGGATATGAAATATAACCCCAAAATTCACAAACGAAAATCCATACGCCTGAAAGGATACGATTATTCGCAGGCGGGATTGTATTTCATTACCATTTGTGTACAAAATCGGGAATGTTTGTTTGGCAAAATTGGCGTAGGGGTATCCCTTGTGGATACCCAAAATAATATTTGCCCCGAAATGATTTTGAATGATGCGGGTAGAATGGTGGAAAACGAATGGTTGAATTTGAAAACCCGTTTTCCCAATATCGAATTACACGAATACGTGGTAATGCCCAATCATTTCCACGGCATTTTGCAAATCGTAGGGGCGACCCTTGTGGTCGCCCAAAATGACACGGTCGCCCAAAATGACACGGTCGCCCCTGTAAGGGTATCCCTTGTGGATACCCAAAATGATGATGATACAGAAAAAGGGCAACCACAAGGGATTGCCCCTACCACCAAAACCATTGGTGATATGATGGATGCATTCAAATCCATTACAACGGTGGAATACATTCGGGGCGTAAAAAATTTGGGTTGGAAACCCTTTGATAGGAAATTGTGGCAACGTAATTATTACGAACACATCATTCGGAATGAAAAATCATACGAAACCATTTCTGAATACATTTTGAATAATCCAGCCAAATGGCAGGAGGATAAATTTCATCAATTATGAGTGAATGGAAAACATATAAACGTCCGAACCTTGATTCCTTTGATTTTCCTGATGAACAGGATGCAGAAAATCAAGGCAATCAAACCAATCACCAAAATCAAAGTACAGACCTATGAGCGAATGGAAAACTTATAAACTGGGGGAGATTGCGGAAAGAATAACCTCTGGTGGCACACCTTCTACAAGAAAATCGGAATATTACGGTGGCACTATTCCTTGGGTAAGAACACAAGAAATAAATTTCAATAGAATTTATGATACTGAAATTAAAATTACTGACGAAGCAATTAGAAACTCATCAGCCAAAATGATTGATGTAAACTCTATTATAGTTGCAATGTATGGAGCTACTGCTGGAAGAATAGCAATAAATAAAATTCCATTAACAACAAATCAGGCTTGTTGTAACATTACAATTGATGCTAAAAAAGCGGATTATAATTTCGTTTATTATTTTTTAAAGTCGAAATTTAATGAGATACTGAATATGGCGACAGGTGCTGCACAGCAAAACCTTAATGCTGGTATGCTTCGTAACTTTGAAATCCTCGCTCCCGACCTCTCCACCCAACGCCAAATCGCCCAAATCCTTTCTTCGCTTGACGACAAAATAGAACTCAACCTGCAAATGAACCAAACCTTAGAAGCAATAGCACAAGCCATTTTCAAAGAGTGGTTTGTCAATTTCAACTTCCCATCGTCAGAACACGATTTGAAAGATTACAAGATGGACAAGATTTTAGAGGATTATAGTAAATCAAAAAATCTTGGTAATCAATTCAATCCTAAAAATCCTGTTCAAGACAATGGACTGCCAAAGGGGTGGAGAATGGGGAAAGTTAAAGATGTTTACAATACAACATCAGGTGGAACGCCAAGCAGAACAAAACCTGAATTTTACGAAAATGGAACAATAAATTGGGTAAAGTCAAAAGAGTTAAATGGAAGTTTCATTTTTGAAACGGAAGAAAAAATCACAGAAGATGCCGTTAAGAAATCATCAGCCAAATTAATTCCAAGACACTCAATTTTATTAGCAATGTATGGAGCTACTGTTGGTGAGTATGCAATAACTACAAAGGAGACAACTTGTAATCAAGCAATTTGTGCAGTAATTGAAAATGGTGCTTTCCCATTCACATACTTTTTTGAATACTTCAAAATGAACAAAAATGGAATTATTGGTAGAGCAAGTGGCTCGGCTCAACAAAATATTAGTCAAGCATTAATTCAGCAATTAGAGATTTTAATTCCTTCTGATGAAGTTGTTAAAGCCTATCATTCAGTTGTTGAAAGTCTTTTTGTAAAGATTGAGAATAATATGTTCGATAATCAATTATTTACCCAAACCCGCGATACACTATTACCCAAGTTAATGAGCGGGAAAATACGTCTGAACACAATTTAAAAGATTACAAGATGGACAAGATTTTAACATATACGGCAAATCCTATTAATCCAATAATCAAATAATCGTGTACTGACAAAAAAATGAATAACAATAATTACAAGATGATTGATGTTAATGAAATTACAAGAAAAATTATTGGATGTGCTATGAAAGTACATTCCACGCTTGGCAATGGCTTTCAAGAAGTCATTTATCAAAGGGCATTGGCAATTGAAATGCAAAAACAAGGTTTAGGCTTTCAGCGAGAAATGGAGATGACTATTTTTTATGATGGCATTGATATTGGCACACGTAGGGTTGACTTTTTTGTGGAAGATAGAGTAATGGTTGAACTGAAAGCCGTTATCAAGTTAGAAGATGTGCATAAAGCCCAAGCAATAAATTATTGCGAAGCATATAATATAGCCGATGGTTTGTTAATCAATTTTGGTAGTACCAGTTTAGAATTCAGAAGGGTTTACAACAAGAAATTAGTAACCCCAATTAAAAATCCTATCAATCCAATAATCAAGTAATCGTGTACTGACAATGGCAGATAATAGTTCAGACATCATCTTTTACAGCACGCCCGAAGGCAACATACGGGTAGAAGTCATGTATGCGGGCGAGACCTTTTGGCTCACCCAAAAGCGAATGGCAGAGCTTTTTGACGTAGATAGGTCGGTCATTAGCAAGCATTTGCAAAATATCTTCGCTACCCAAGAATTGGAAGAAGCTTCAGTATGTGCAAATTTTGCACATACTGCCGCAGACGGCAAAACCTATCAAACCAATTTTTACAATCTCGATGCCATCATTGCCGTAGGCTACCGGGTCAACAGCCGTCAAGCCACCCAATTCCGTATATGGGCTACTAAAACCCTTCGGGAGTTTATCATCAAAGGCTTCGTGCTGGACGACGAACGCCTCAAACAAGGCAAACGCTTCGGCAAAGATTATTTTGATGAACTCTTAGAACGCATCCGCGAGATTCGTGCAAGCGAAAGACGTTTCTATCAAAAAATCACCGATATTTACGAGCAGTGCAGCATCGATTACCAAAAAGATGCAGACATTACCCAAACCTTTTTCAAAACCGTACAGAACAAACTGCATTGGGCTATCACAGGCAAAACGGCTGCCGAAATCATCGCTGAAAGAGCAAAATCAAGCGAGCCGAATATGGGTTTACAAACTTGGAAAAATGCACCCCAAGGCAAGATTTTGAAATCCGATGTGAGCATTGCCAAAAACTACCTGATTGAGAAAGAAATCAAAGAATTAGAGCGAATAGTTAGTATGTACTTGGACTATGCCGAAAATCAGGCAGCAAGACAAATACCCATGAAAATGGCTGATTGGGTGCAAAAATTAGATGCGTTTTTACAATTCAACGAGTACAAAGTATTGAAAGATGCCGGAAAAGTAAGCCATGAAGTCGCTAAAAAATTAGCAGAGGGTGAGTATGAAAAATTTCGTGTAATTCAGGATAAAAACTTTGAAAGCGATTTTGACAAGGAAGTGAAAAAGCTAACACCGCCCAAAAAGAAAAAATAATGAGAAATAGCATCACCGAAAACGAAATAGAGCAGATAGCAATCAATTATCTGCAACAAATGGGATACATCTATCTCTATGGATTAGACATTTCCCCCGATGGCGAGCACCCCGAAAAATTCCCCTCCGATGGAGGGGTGCCCGAAGGGCGGGGTGGTTACAATGAAGTGGTTTTGATTGCCCGTTTGCGTGATGCCATAGACAAACTCAATCCCAACATTTCGCAGGATGCCAAAGAAGATGCCCTGAAAAAAGTATTGCGGGTTGGTAGAGACGAATTGCAATACGTCTCTACCAACGAAACATTTCACCGCTACCTGACCGATGGCGTGGAGGTAGAAATGCGAACTGAAAGCGGTATTCGTGGCGAGAAAATTTATATCGTTGATTTTGCAAACCCCGAAAACAACGAGTTTTTAGCCGTCAATCAGTTTACAGTAATTGAAAATGGGCATCCACAAGGGATGCCCCAACGGAAACGCCCCGATATAATTCTGTTTGTAAACGGCTTGCCTTTGGTAGTGATAGAATTGAAAAATGCAGTTGATGAAAACGCTACTATAAAATCGGCATTCAACCAACTGCAAACTTACAAACAAGCCATTCCTTCGCTTTTCACTTACAACAGTTTGCTCGTTATCAGTGATGGTTGGGATGCCCGTTGTGGCACCATTACCAGCGATTACGGCAGGTTTATGACTTGGAAGACGAAAGACGGAAAAACGGAAGCCTTGCAAAATGAGTTAGGAATGCAGGTTTTGTTTGAAGGAATGTTGAATAAGCACACGCTGTTGGATTTAATCAGACATTTTATTGTTTTTGAAAAATCAGGCAGAGACGGAATGCATTCCGTCTCTAAAAAAATCGCCGCCTATCATCAATATTATGCCGTAAATAAAGCCGTAGAAAGCACCGTAAGAGCAGCAGGTTTTAATTCCCCTCCTTTGGAGGGGTGGTCGAAGACCAGGGTGGTAAATTCCCCTCCTGTGGAGGGGCAAGAGGTGGTAAATTCCCCTCTATTGGAGGGGCAAGAGGTGGTAAAAAGAGCAAGCAAGAACTACTTCGAATTACCCTATAACCCCAATCTAAAGCAAAGAGCAAGGGAACTGAGACAAGCAGGCAACTTATCAGAAGTATTATTTTGGAATCAAGTTAAAAACAAACAATTCAAAGGATACGATTTTGACAGACAAAAAATCATAGGTAATTACATTGTGGATTTTTATTGCACTAACTGTAATGTAGTAATAGAAATTGACGGCAGTAGTCACGATGACAAACAAGAATATGATGCTGCAAGGGACGCATATTTAGAATCCTTAGGATTGACAGTAATTCACATTCCTGTTGTGGATGTTATGAAAAATATGGGTTCTGTAATGGAAATGTTGCATAATCACCCCGCCTTAGAGACACCAAAGAACCACCCCGCCCTAAAGGGCATCCCTCCAAAGGAGGGGAATTTTGGTGACAGGCGTGGCGGTGTAATTTGGCACACACAGGGAAGCGGCAAAAGTTTGAGTATGGTTTTCTTTTCGGGCAAGCTCATTGTAGAACCAAGAATGGAAAATCCGACTTTGGTAATTTTGACCGATAGAAACGACTTGGACGAACAACTGCACGAAACATTTACCAATTGCCAACAACTTTTAAGGCAAGAACCCCAAAAAGCAGAAAGCCGTCAGGAATTAAGGAAATTATTGAAAGTAGCTTCGGGCGGTATTGTGTTTACCACCATTCAGAAGTTTATGCCAAATTCCCCTCCTCAGGAGGGGCAAGGGGTGGTAAATTCCCCTCCTCAGGAGGGG
>CAZRQL010000003.1:63724-95606 GCA_964602415.1 uncultured Roseobacteraceae bacterium | reverse complement strand
AAATTCCCCTCCTCAGGAGGGGCAAGGGGTGGTAAATTCCCCTCCTCAGGAGGGGCAAGGGGTGGTAAATTCCCCTCCTCAGGAGGGGCAAGGGGTGGTAAATTCCCCTCCTCAGGAGGGGCAAGGGGTGGTAAATTCCCCTCCTCAGGAGGGGTGGTCGAAGACCGGGGTGGTCAGAAAGCCAAGTGTAGAATATATCGGTGCAGACATCGAAGCACTAAGCGAACGAAAAAACATTGTAGTCATAGCAGATGAAGCCCACAGAAGCCAATACGATTTTATAGATGGCTTTGCCAAACATTTGCGTGATGCTTTGCCCAATGCCACGTTTATAGGGTTCACAGGCACGCCCATAGAAACCACCGATAAAAATACGCAAGCCGTTTTCGGAAACTATGTGGATATATACGACATTCAACAAGCCGTTGAAGACAAAGCGACCGTTCCGATTTTCTATGAAAGTCGTTTGGCAAAAGTCCACTTTGCAGAAGACGAAAAAGTAAGCCTTGACGAAGCCTTTGAAGAACTCACCGAAGGCGAAGAACTAAGCAATCGCCAACAAATGCGAGCCAAATGGACACGATTAGAAGCCATTGTAGGCAATCCAAACCGACTTCAAAAAATTGCCGAAGATTTGGTGTACCACTTCGAGCAACGCAACGCAGTTTTGGAAGGCAAAGCAATGATAGTGTGTATGAGCCGCAGAATTTGTGTGGAACTCTATGATGCCATTATCAAAATTCGCCCTTTGTGGCATTCAGATGACGATGATAAAGGCACGATAAAAGTAATTATGACAGGAAGCAGTAGCGACCCGCTCAATATGCAAACCCACATTCGCAACAAGCCCAGAAGAAAAGCGATTGGCGACCGCCTGAAAAATCCGAACGACCCTTTAAAATTAGTAATTGTTCGTGATATGTGGCTTACAGGTTTTGATGCACCTTGTTTGCATACCCTTTATGTGGACAAGCCAATGCGTGGACACAACCTAATGCAAGCCATAGCAAGAGTAAACCGAGTTTTTACAGAAGGTAAATCAGGCGGTCTAATAGTGGATTATTTAGGCATTGCACAAGAACTCAAAACCGCTTTAGCCGACTACACAGCAAGCGGTGGCGAAGGCAAACCGACACTTGACCAAGAATTGGCAGTTGCCAAAATGTTAGAATTGCACGAAGCAATAGATTATCAATTAAGACATTTTGATTGGCGTAAATTCTACACGCTTAATGCTGAAGAGAAGTTGAAATACGTACTCGTTATCGTGGATTACATTTTCAGTCAGGAAAACGGAGAACAGAGTTTTACCGAAAACACCAAAAACCTGTTGAAAGCCTTTGCGATTTCCGTTCCCCACGAGCGGGCAATGGCAATACGCGATGATGTGGCTCTATTTCAGTCCATAAAAGCCCGTTTGCAAAAAATATCCGACCGAAACGAAGGCGGCAAAACGGACGAAGAAATGGAAACCGCTATCAAGCAAATCATTTCAGAAGCCATCACAGCCGACAGTGTAATTGACATTTTTGATGCCGCAGGACTGAAAAAAACCAATATTGAAATTCTTGACGAACGCTTTTTGCAAGAACTGAAAGACTTGCCACAAAAGAATTTAGCCGTTGAGTTATTGAAAAAGTTGCTTAAAGACGAAATCAAGAAGCGGACAAAAATCAACTTGGTAGAGAGCAAGAAATTTTCCGAAATGTTGGAAGATGCCATCAAACGCTACCACAACGGAATGATTGACACAGTAGAGTTTTTGGAGAAAGTCCTAATCCCCTTTGCCGAGCAAATGAAAGAAGCCGACAGACGTGGCGAACAATTGGGATTGGATTACAGAGAATATGCTTTTTACACCGCATTGGAGGTAAACAACAGCGCAGTAGCCGTTTTGGGTGACGACATTCTAAAACACATAGCCCAAGAACTTTTAAAAACTGTCCGCAACAGCACGACCATAGATTGGACTATTAAAGAAAGTGTGCAAGCAAACTTGCGTAGGAACATCAGGCGGATTTTACGAAAATATGGTTATCCGCCAGACTTACAAGAAAAAGCGGTGGATACGGTCATCAGCCAAGCCAAACTATTGGCAGAAGACTTGGTGAAAAATGGGGACAGAAAAGAAAAATAAGCCCTCGAAAATCGCTATCTCCGCCGAGGCCAAAACCAATGTACTCTATACCTTTGCACAGCGTCTGATAAGCAAAAAATGATGAGGCTGTTTTGGTTGGTATTGGTTTTATGTATTGTGTCAGATAAACTTCAAGCTCAGGCTTTTGAAGTCTATCGCTCAGCCCCCGTGGGGATGGCTCGCCTCAAAAAGGGCAGGGTTTACCTCAAAGTTACCTATGGACAAGTGGAAAAAACAGGAAAGTGGGTTTTTGGCTATCAAATCCCCTATCGTAAAATTTGGCGCACGGGCGCGGACGAGGCCACAGAGCTGACCCTCTCAGACACAGTTGTGATTGATAAATATAAAGTCGCCCCGGGCACGTACTCCATTTTTACCATTCCCGATACCGCCGAATGGACATTGATAGTAAACCGCGACGTGGGCATGAGTGGCTTATTAACCTACAAACCTCAAAATGACTTGTTTAGGCTCAAACTGCCGCGTCAGTCTGTTCCCAAAGAGTTCAAAAAACTCACCTTTGCCTTTGAGCCAACCCCCGAAGGAGCGGATTTGCTCTTGATTTGGGACTTTTCGGCTATTCGTGTACCCATACTGTTTAAGCCTTGAAACATTTGTTAGTTAGGCTATTGTGCGTCTTTTTAGGGATAGCTTGCCTTTGGGGTTTGTGGACTGAGGACAGCTATTGGGCTTGTCTGGTTCAGTCTTTGGCTGTTGTTGTTGGTTTTTGGGCTTTGGTAGGTTTTGTTGTGGCTGCTTACATACGGTGGCGCGAAAATGTTATTGTATGGAGTTGTGTATTGTTGTCGGTTGTGTATTGGGTACGGCCATCGAACAAAAAGGAATTTTGTGCAACCGAACCGATCCAAATCATACAAGCCAATGTGTACCAGTTTAACCCCAATCGCAAAAGGTGTCTTGAAGAAATCTTTGAAAAACAAGCAGATGTACTCATCTTGCACGAAATATCACAGAGTTGGTTGGCGGATTTGGAACTTCTCAACTATCCCTACAAGATGATAGAAATTGTGCCTGACTCGGTATGTTGTTACGGCATGGCTATTTTTTCCAAATTCCCTTTGCGAGGTAGTTTGCGGTTTTATAGCGAAGGCATAGCTGTTTTGAAAGCAACAATATTGAACTACCTTATCGTAACCACCCACTTTCGCAACCCTTCTATTTATGTCAAATACCGTTCGTCTGTAAAGCAAATGGCAGATTTGAGCCAATTTTTGAATGACTTATCGGGCAATCGAATTTTTGCGGGCGATTTCAATTGTGTACCTTGGGACAGCAGAATGAGGCGTTTTTTGCAAAAAACCGGCCTAAAAGATACCAGAGAGGGCATTTGGGCTACCTATCGGAGCAATTTACCTGTTTTACCGATTGATTATGTGTTGATTGATAGCGGTTTGTATTACTGTAAGACAGAAACTTTCTCTCTGTGGGGCAGCGACCATCTGGCCATAAAAACTTGGATAGGTGAAAAGTAGAACCTTTCTGCAAGACAATATACTCTTGTATGCTCGTTTCTATCAAAGACTTACACTAATTTTGCGAAATTTCTTCAAAGCAAATTGAAAAAAATCACCCTATTACTATTGATTTGTTGTGCTTGCAAAGCGCAAGCCCAGAATAGATTATTGCCCGGCATAGACAGCGTCAAGTACCTACTGACCGAAGTGTCCGTCCAATTGGAAATATCTGCCGCCATAGACGATATGTACGATTATGAGTTTGAGCGGGCTGAAAATCGTTTTTTGTGGCTCAAAAAATACTATCCCAAGCACCCCTTGCCTTATTTTTTGATGGCTTTCTCAAATTGGTGGAAAATTATGCCCAACCTCGAAAAGCCTACCCCGCCCTACGACCAACGATTTTTGAGCTACAGCGATACCGCCATCGAATTGGCAGAAAAACTTTACAAGAAAAACCCTAAAAATGTCGAAGCCTCTTTTTTCTTGTCGGCTTCGCACGGGTTGAGGGGAAGGTTTCACGGAGAGCGGCATAACTGGACAAAAGCCATCACAGAAGGAAAAAAAGCACTGAAATATTTGGAACTCAATCGCGAAGAAGAAGACTTTTTACCGGAGTTGCTCTTTGGCGATGGGCTTTACAACTATTACTCTGTTTACATCCCAAAAAACTACCCCAACCTGCGTCCGGTTTTGTTTTTTTTCAAAAAGGGGGATTTGCAAACCGGAATTAAACTACTTGAACGCGCCGCCCAAGAGTCTTTTTACTCGCGCTACGAAGCCCAGCACTATTTGATGAAAGTCTACGAATCAGAAGAAAAGCACGTCCAAGCCTACGAATTGGCCAAAATTCTTCACCAACGAAGCCCCAACAATCCTTATTTTCACCGAAGCTACGTGCGTGCGCTTTACATGATAGGCTACTATCCCGAACTGGAAAAAAGCGCGTCGGATTTGTTGGAAAAAGTACAAAGCGGAAAGTTTGGCTACGAAGAAATCAGCGGAAGATATGCGGCTTTTTATCTGGCTAACTGTTACCGAAACAAAGACAAAACAAAAACCAAAGCCATGCTGCTCAATACAATAGAGTTTGCAGAGAAAATCAAAGAATTTGAGAGCGGTTACAACCTATATGCCAATCTCGAACTAGCCAAAATGTACATAGAAGAAGGCAGACCCGAGTACGCCTTGCCCTACTTGGACAAAATTTTAGAGCATGCTTCTCGAAGCCACCCAAGCTACAAGGAAGCCAAGCCCCTGAGAGCTAAAACAAAAGAGCATATCCAAAAGAAGCTAAAAGAGCAAAGAAAGAAAAAATAGCCCTTTTACAGATTTTTCAACGATTGATAGCTCTTTGTTTTCTTGTTGGCAGCCAAGCTATTTTCCCCGATTCTTCTTTTGACTGCAATTGACATGCCCAAAACCATTATCAAAACCCCTATCCACATCAGATTGATGAGGGGTTTTTCTACGGCTTTGAGTATGATCCAGTCTCTTTGGGTGGACTGAGTAACAAAAAGGAATTTGCCCTCTTGGGGGTTGATGGTAGCCAGTGTCATTTTAACTCCCAAACCCAAATCTACCGCCGGAGGCGTGGCCACCATTCCTTGTTCGCTGATAGCAAAAACAGGGGCTATATCATGCGTTTTTTCTCTGTCCAGCACGCGGATATTGGCTTTGACAGCCGCCTGAACCTGCTGCAAACCCAAAACAGGCTCGTTGGTTTGCAGCACATTGTCAAAAATACACACAAAGTCATTGACAAAAAAAGTATCGCCCAAGGCAAGAAAAGCCGAATCGGGCTTAGACCATGAAGTCTCATCTTTGGGGCTGGGTATGCTGGAAATGTGGGTGTACAGGTCGCTGCTCCAAAAGTGGCTAATGTCAGGAGATACGATGGTGCCCATTTGCGGGTTCACTTGCACACGAGGGAAAAGCACAAAACTGCGTTTGTTCTCTATGTCATCATAGCGAATTTCGTAATACGTATTTTCATCATAAACCTGAATGGTATCGCCTTTTTTGATTTGGGTTTTACCCTTTAGAGCGATGTCTTCTTTGGCTACGGCTTTATATTCCCCAATAAAAAACAATTTTTCTTTGTCTAAGTAGCCCGAAACATCACGCGATTCTATCCTTGGCCCCAAATACGTAAGCATGTAGTTTTCCATTTTGCGCGGCTCGTTGCGGTAGAGCAGCACATTCTCTTTGTTCAACTCATCACTAAACTCACGGCTGTAGAGCAAACCGGAACGATTCAAAGATACAACCCTATCGTAGCCCGCCGAAGCCAAAATCCCCAAAAGCATCACCGCAAGACCTATATGCGTAACCGAACCACCCGAAAGTTTCCACTCTTTTTTGCTCATCAGCCGCCATAAAATGACCCCGTTGCCCGCAATGGAATAGCAGCAAGCCGTAATCAACACAATATGCCTCCAATCTTTGATGGAAAACAGCATCAATATAGCCGTTGACATGACCAAACCAATACTGAGCGGAGCAGACAGAGACGAGTACAGTGTTTTGGGGTCTATTTTCCCCCAGAAAAAAAACTGTCCGGTTGCCGATAGCAAAGCGATAAAAACCCCTGCCCATAGCTGCCAGTCGCTGTAAAATACTGCCGCATCGGTAGGGGCTGCCATTTGATTGGCCAAAGACGTGCCCAAAACGGAATTCACCTGTGAGGCAATGGCATTGAAAACAGGAATGGAAGTGGGTATGAGTACCTGAAAAGAGGCCAAGCCCAATACCGTAGCCCCCATAAAAATCCAAAACTCACGGCTGTAAGCACTTAGCTCTTTGTCGTCGGTGGGTAAATTTTTCCAGTGATAAGCCAGCAAGCCCGCCGAAAGCACTCCAAAGGCCAGCAGATAGACCAAAAGCTGCCCCGATAGCCCCAAATCGGTAAACGAGTGGACAGAGGAGTTGCCCAGGATGCCGCTTCGCGTCAAAAAAGTTGAATATAGTATAAGAATGAAAGAGGCAATAGTCAAAATAAATGAGGTTTTAAGAGCGGTTTGATTTTTACGGTACACGAGCATGACGTGCATAGAAGCCACCACCATAAGCCAAGGGATATAAACGGCATTTTCTACGGGATCCCAAGACCAATACCCCCCAAAGTTGAGGGTTTCGTAAGCCCAATAAGCCCCCATCATGATGCCCACACCCAACACCAACATAGTAGCTACCGTCCAAGGTAAAGCCGGCTTAACCCATTGGGTGTATTTGCCCTCAAAAAGCCCCGACAAACAATAAGCAAACGGAACAACGGTAAGCGCGAATCCCAAAAATAAGGTAGGCGGGTGAATCACCATCCAATAGTTTTGCAAAAGGGGGTTAAGCCCTGTGCCGTCTTTGGGCACAAAATTGGGGTTGAGTGCAAATTGAGGGGCATCAATAGCATCCCTAAGCAATAGAAAAGGCGAAGAACCAAGTTTGTAACTGCCCCAAAAAACAACCCCCAGTATCATAGAAGACAAAAAAGCCTGCACTAAACCCAAAACCCCCATCACGCCAAACTCCCACTCTCCGGCTGTTTTGAGCAAAACCCAACCCAAGACCACATGCCAAAATATCCAAAGTAAAAAACTGCCTTCTTGTCCTTCCCAAAAACAAGAAATCATATAATAAACCGGCAAATTGTTTGAGGAGTGCGACCAAGCGTAGTGGTATTGGTATTGATGGTTGTAAATAATATAAAAAAGAGAGACTACCACCCCCACAACCGATAAAGCATGGGCATAAAAAGCCCACCTTGCAAAAACAAGAGAAGACGCTCGATTGCTTCCGCTTTGTTTGCTACCCACCAAATAAGCTACCGCGCTGCACAGTGCCGATACAAAAGACAAAGCCACAAAAAAATGCCCCAAATCCCCTATCCAAGTGTTCATTTGCATAAACTTTGAGGCAAAGATAGACGGCAAGAGGCTTTTTGGTCTAAAAAACGGGTGCAAGTTGAGACAACAGACCCAATCAAATCACCTGTCTGAGCCTTCTTTCCGAGGTTTCAAGTATTTTCCAATGGACAACAGGGACTTCTATGGTGTGCCAAGCGGGTATGGCATAACAAACCGTAGGCTCTAAGGTACGCAGCTCAAAATTTTGGGAATTGCCCGAAAGAAGCGAAGTACCGCCAAAAAAATCGCCTGCCGTAAGATGCAACTCACGGGTGTTGCGCAACTGCATCTCTACTTTTCCGCTTTGAATCAGGTATAAAAACGACCAGTCGCGGTACAGCAAGTCTTCATCTTCGGGAAAAGAAACCTTTTCCATGACCTGGGCAAACTTGGTAAGTATAGGAAAGGAAACCACTTCGCCAAAAAGCCAAGTCTTTTCCAAAAAGATGATGTTTTCTTCCAGCCGCCTAAGTTCTGAAAACAAGTCATTGCGCGTGATAAAATCTCTATAAGCCGAGGCAGGGATGCAGAGCACGTTGATATTGCTGGCTGCCCAGTAGGTCTGCTGGGCGGGCTTGTCGCGGTAGCCATTGTAAAAGCCTATAAATGAGCCTGCCGGTAAAATTTGTCTCAATCCTCTGCCCGCATCCGTAAACTCAACACTCCCCGTAATGAGCAAATAGACCATATCTTGGACTTGCCCTTTTTTGCACAAAATAGAACCCGCATTGAAGGTCTTAAACTCGTGGTTGAGCAGATAGTTGATATCCGAAATCGGGGCTTCAGGGAAATAAAACTTCAAATGCGCTTTGGCTATCTCAGGCAGGTAGTCGTGCGAAGTGGGTATGAGCACATCAACCATCCCAAAAGCTGCCGAAGAGCCTATTTCTCTTTGAGCCATCGAGAGGGAAGTATGAGTGTGTGCCAGCACAATCTTTTCAGAGGCATCATTGCGGTAGTCCTCTGCGTCGCCGTGGATAAGCCCTCCCCCTATATCTACTTTCTTTAAATCCGTAGCAGTCAAATACTTGTGGATAATTTCATAATAAAAACCCTGGCTAATCCTGCCGGCTTCAAGCATTTTTGAAAGCACTTTGAAAGAAGTGGTATCGGCTAAGTGCATGTAAGTCTTGTAACCATCCTGCCAACGAGTCCTAAAACAAAAAGCATTGGTTTCTACGGGGTGAGGCGAGTAAAAAGGCATTACTTCAAGCCCTTCGATGTCATTCCAAACATCAAATTCAAGGTCGTGTATTTCAAAAAAGTTATTGAATTGATCTTGAGTAATTCCCATCAAGGCACAAAGTTTTTTGCTTACCGATGTCCTCACCAGTTTGGTGGTGAAATACTTAATCTGGTGATCGGTACGAATCAATGTGGTCAAGCCCGCAAAATGGTCGTCGTGGCAGTGGGTGTGAAATATGCCTTCGATTTCATTTACACTGATGCCCAGATAAGTAAGGCTGGCCAAAATATTAGGCCCCGCATCAATGAGGTATATTTTGCCCTGAAAAATCAAAATGCTCGACATGCAAGGGCGGTGTATATCCCAGCCGTCGCCCTCCCCCGAGTGAACCACCGAAAAGTACTCCCGCTTGATTTGATGAAAACCAAGTTGATAGGGGGCTTCGTAGTCTTCATCTTGTTCTAAATTAAGATTTACAGTAACTTTTTCGCCTTCGTACTCAAATTCAAAGTAATTCATCGAAAGCCTCTGTACGCTCACCCCATTGCGGATATGAGTTTTGCCGCCGGAAATATCAAGACTGGAGAGCAGTTGGTCAGAGGGATTTATTTTTCCAAAAGCAAAATACAGTTTGATGTCCATGTAGAGTTTGGCCAACTCTTCCGATACGCCGGCTTGAGCTATCTCTTCGATATTAGCAAGGCCATAGTTTCCGTAGTAAATATAATCAAGTTGGCTTTTGATTTGGTCTGTCGAGCCCATAATGAGCGGTTTGATCCCAACGTTTCCGGGGTGGCCGGGTATGAGCATACCTTGCAAATAAAGCATCTGCATCACCGGAAACTCTATCAGATTGGAAAACTTACCGTTTTGAATCAGCACATCAGAGAGCAAAATCACATTGGGACCGGACTCATAAATCGTACCGTCTGCCGCCGTAACGTCTTCAATAAGCCCGCGCTTCTTCATCAGTTTGACAGCATCGGCGGGACAACCACAAAGAATATACAAATCGGCTTCTTTGATTTCAATCCAGTAAACCCCTGCGGCAACTTTGATTTTTTTGATTTTAGACATGACCGCCTTTATGTTTCGTACAAATATAAACGAACTTACGCTTGCAAAGACTCAAATCAATTATCACGAAATGTATTAAAAACCAATTTAATCAAACACGAAATCCTGTTGAATGTTTGGCCTTGTGCATGGGTGATTTGTGTAATGACAAAATATCTTTATTGACATTGCCAAAGTACAACTACAATCCGCTGAACATACAACAAAAATTAACGCAAAAAATCTATTCTTCGATGAGCAAGTCCAATGTTCTTTTTTCCAAATTGGCTGCCTTTACTTTGACTTTTACTTTGGTGCCGAAGGTAAAAACTCTTTTGTACCTGCGACCTATCACCTGACTTTTTTCGCTATCGTGGATGTAGTTGTCATCCCCTATGTCTGAGAGCCTGACCATTCCCTCGCAACGGGTCTCGTCCATTTCTACATAAAGCCCCCAGTCTGTGAGTCCGCTCACGCTTCCATCGAAAGTTTTTCCTATGTACTGAGCCATAAATTCAACTTGTTTGTATTTGATAGAGGCTCTTTCGGCTTCGGCGGCTCGTTTTTCCATATCGGAACTGTGCTTGCAGAGCATTTCGAGGCTTTCGCTTGAGGGAGAGTCGGCTGCGGAGAGACAATTTTGCAAGATGCGGTGCGCCATCATATCGGGATAGCGGCGAATGGGCGAAGTAAAATGAGTGTAGTGCTTGAAGGCCAGCCCATAGTGAGGTCGGGGGTCGGTGGTGTACGTGGCTTTGGCCATAGCCCTAACGGCAAGGTTTTCCAACACGCCCTGCATGGGCAAGCCTGAGATTTTGTCTGCCATTTTATTGAGCGAACGCGGCAACTTAGATGGCTCTACATCAATTTGGAAGCCAAAGTTTTTGGCAAATGCGGCAAAGCGGGCTACTTTTTCAGGGTCAGGCTCATCATGGACGCGGTACACCATCGGCCAAGGCTCTCCGTTTTTCTTTTTGCTGTGTACAAATTCGGCCACTTTGCGGTTGGCCAATAGCATAAACTCTTCCACCAACTTGTGGGCATCTTTGCGAACCTTGGGCACCATACCCAGCGGTTTGCCGTTTTCATCAAGTTCAAAATAGTATTCTACTGATTCAAAAGCGATCGCACCTGCGGTAAAGCGTTTGACCTTAAGTTTTTTAGCCAACTCATTGAGCGTTTCAAGCTCCGAAGCCAAATCTCCTTGCCCTGTCTCAATGCGCTCTTGGGCTTCTTCGTAAGTAAACCGCCTGCGAGAGTGGATGACTGTGCGTCCGTACCATTCGGACTTTACGACGGCTTTGTCATCGAGTTCAAAAACCGCCGAAAAAGTGAGTTTATCTTCGTTGGGGTTGAGAGAGCAAAGCCCGTTGGAGAGTTTTTCGGGCAGCATCGGTATGGTTCTATCAACGAGATAGACCGAAGTAGCGCGCTTTTTGGCTTCTTCTTCCAATATACCCACCTCTTTGACGTAATGGGTTACGTCCGCTATGTGGATGCCTATTTCCCAAAAGCCTTTTTCTGTTTTGCGGATAGAAATGGCATCATCAAAATCTTTGGCAGTAATAGGGTCAATTGTAAAAGTCAAAATCTGCCTAAAATCACGCCGTGAAGCCAATTCTTTTTTGGTGATTTTGGTTGAAATTTTAGCCGCTTCTTTTTCTATCTCCGGCTCAAACTCATCGGGCAAGCCAAACTCAAACATAATGGCGTGCATCTCAGTGTCATTCTGGCCGGCTTTTCCCAACACTTTGACAATAGTGCCGGTAGGATTGCGGTCGTTTTCGTTCCAATGAGTGATTCGAGCAATTACCTTATCGCCGTTTTGTATCTTCTGAGCCGGATTGAAGGGGATAAATATGTCATAGTGCATTTTTTTGCCACTGCACACCACAAAAGCATGTCGCTGCGAAACCGATACCGTACCCACAAACAGATTGGTTTTACGACCCAGTATCTCGATGATTTCGCCTTTGGCTCTGCCGTCGGGTGCGCGGCCTGTGATGCTTACTTTGACCCTGTCCCCATCCAACGCGTGCAATGTGTCTTCCACATACACTTTTACATCGTCTTCCAACTCATCAAAAACCACATACGCAAAGTTGGGATTGACAAAATCAACCGTGCCTTCCAGTATCACCTCGCGCCTTGAAGAGCGAAAATGTTTATCATCGAGCTGCTCAATTTGCCCTTTCAGAGATAGCTTGAGCAATAATTTATAAAACCCATCTGAGAAAGGAGCTTTAATACCAAAATGTTTGGAAAGCTCTTTAAATGCAAAAACCTTGGTGGTGTTTTTATCTAAATATTGAACGATTTGTTGGTCTAAACTAAGTGATTTGGCTGCCTTCTTGCGCTTTTTTCCCGACTTCGGGGACTCTTCCCCTTTCTTGATATCCTTTTTCATGCCCCAATTTTATTGCAAAAAAATGAAATATCCAAATCTAAGCCCTGAAAATCAAGCCCCTCATTTGTAAACTGCACCACAAAGGCTGTCCTTGGACGCACCGGTAAAGCATGAAAAAACATTGTTTTTATCTTCATAGCGCAACCATCCCAGATATGCAAAACAAAGAGCCTCTTTAAACTCAATAAGCAACCTGTCAGGAACAACGATTTGGGCATTTTTGGCCTTTTGTCTAATTTTATCAATCAGAAAATGATTATAGACTCCCCCTCCTGTGATTAACGTTTTTCCATAAAGATAAAGAGATATTTGAGCCGCTATGTGTTCAACGGCGGTGGCAAGCATATCTTGAGGGTCGTTTTGAGAGAAAAAAATACCCAAATCTTCTTTACCCAGTGATTTGGGAGCTGTTTTTTGGTAATAAGACCAATCAGACCATTGTTTAATTATTGAATAATTTATGGTTCCGCTTCGGGCTGTGTTCCCGTCTTTATCGTATTTCATTCCCATTTTTTGGGCGTAGTAGTTCAATACCAAATTGCAGGGACAAATATCAAAAGCCTGCTTTGTATTTAAAATAGTGATATTGGCTATACCGCCAAGATTCAGACAAGCATCAAACTGCGAAAAAAGGTCAATTTCTGCTCCCGGCACAAGCGGCGCACCTTGCCCCTGTAAAGCCACATCTGTGCGCCTAAAATCACACACCACAGGCACTCCCAGTTTTGCAGCCAATACAGCACCATTGCCCAACTGAAAGGTCAGACCTTCATGGGGCTTATGAAAAACAGTATGCCCATGAGAGGCCAACAACTCAAAACCTTCAAAATCATACTCCTTTATACAATTTGCAGCAAAATCAGCCCAATCCCTGTCCAAGCGCATCAGTTCCAAACCGGAAAGCTGACCGGCTGCCTCCAAGCGATGCTGCAAATCACTGGGGTAACAAAATGTTTGGGCTTTTAAAATGCGGTAGCCCTCCCCAAACTCACAAAGAGCCACATCCAAACCGTCCAACGATGTTCCCGACATCAATCCGAGCACCTTTGTCATGGGCGACAGTTTTCTAATATGGCATCAATAAAATCAAACGGTGTGTAGCCGGCCAGTGCCGCTTGATGGAAAATAACCGTGGCGGGGGTCATACCCGGAAGCGAATTGACCTCTATGATGTAAATATCGGTTCTATCAGGGTAAATTTTCACAAAAGCATCTATGCGAGCGTATCCGTCAATATCCAAAATTTGTGCAACTTTTTGAAAAGTATCTTTGACCATCTGCGAAATCTGTTGTTGTTTTATAGGGTCAGGGTCGTACCTTGCCGGGGTTATGTTTTGACCTTCTCCTGCCAAAAACTTCTCTTCCAAACTCAAAATATCCGTTACCGCTAAGGCTTCTGAGGCTTCAAACATCTCGTACTGTTTGCCTGCGGGTGTTTTTCTGACCAAAAAACCTCCGGTTATCTCCAAAAAATGCTGACTACCGCCTTTTTCAATCAATTCCTCTACCAAAAAAGCCTCCTTTCTCGGCAACTCTTCTGCGGGGCTTATAGATAGCGTTTGCGCTTTCTGTGGATCTACATCCTCTGTATCGCGAAAAATCAAATCACTATAAATAATTAATTGGTCAGTATTATTTATTTTTTTTACTCCCGTGGAGCACCCATCGTCATACGGTTTGGCAATAAGTGGATAGGAAAATATCTTTTCTATTTCAGCTACAAATGCGTTTTTATCCTGTATCCAACTTTGTTTGAGTGCCAAGAAATGATTTGCGACTTTTATGCCATTTTTTCGCAATATTTCATTGGTTTGGTATTTATCAATGGTCAGAGCGGCACTTTTTGGACCGGAACCGTTGTAGCTAATCCCATATTGCTCCAATATGGTCTGTATGTGCCCATCTTCTCCCGGACGGCCATGCAAAGCAATAAAAACTTTATCTACTTTATCTTTAAGCTCTCCAAAAGAGAGCGCAATAGGCTCAAATATTGCATCTTGAGCAAACAAATGCGTAAGCGATGAGGCTTTTTGTTTTATCTCATCTACAATCGGCTTGCGATAGGGGTTTTTGATTTTCTTTACAATATCGTCTGCATTGTCTTTAAGCAAATAATTAATTGGGATTTGATAAATCTCCAAAGCAGACGGGCTGCCGGTCAAAAAAATCGGAATGAGTTGGTATTTTGTGGAAGATGACAGCTTTTCATAAATGTTTCTGCCTGACTCCACCGAAATATGTCTTTCCGATGAATAGCCGCCCATTATGACTGCAACCTTAATTTTATCATTCGAATCGTTTTTTGAGGAAATTAACTTTGAGATTAATCTTTGTTTCAATATTTTTTTAGCAAAAATATTTTTCCCGTTTCTACAAGATGCCTGAAGCGAAGTTGATATGATATAGGTCAAAAACTGAGAAGGATTCAAACCAATTTCAGCGGCTTGGTGAAAGAAAAATGACGAAGGCATCATTCCTGATGTGGTATTGGGGTCGTTGAGGTATATTTCCCCTTCGTTGGTAATAAAACCGTCTATCCTTGCATATACATCAAAACTGAAGTCTATAAACATTTTCTCGGCTGCATGGATGATTTGGGCTATTTGGGCATCCGGCAAATCAATGGGCGTAACTTTTCGAGCCATCCCGGGCAAATATTTCGCCCGATAATCGAAAAAACTTTCTTTCTTGATTATTTCTGTTGGGGGCAAGGCAATAGGCTCGCCTTTTTCATTTTCTATGACTATACATGAAAACTCTTTTCCCGCAATAAATTGCTCCAATAAAATAAAATTATCGTGTTGTAAGGCTTGAATTTTTACAAATGAGTTGTCTTTAGTTAGGTTTTCGTCTAAAAAATCGATTAACTTATCCGGCGAATAAATCACCTGCCCATCAACCACAACCGGCATCCCAAAACCCGTGCGTACATCAATCCATTTTGCAATCCGTGCTTTTTTTTGCTTTTGTGTGCAAGCGTTCCAATTTTCATACTCAAGCGTGTAAATAAAGAAAGCCTTTTCTATGGCTTGGGGAAGTTGTTTTATATCATTTACAATGCTAACGCCTACTGAAGAGCCTTGCCGGGTTGGCTTTACCACGAGCGGAAAGCCCAATTTCTCTGCAATGGCCTCAGTGTCATAGGTGGTGTCGGCTGCAAGAACGACCGATTTGGGCACTCCATAGCCGCACATAGCCATCAATTTGCGCTGCAAAAATTTGTCTATACCAAAAGCCGACCCAAAAATCCCCGAACCTGAATAGGGGATATTATGCCACTCCAAAAGTCCTTGTATGGCTCCATCCTCACCCTGAGGGCCGTGAAGTGCCAAAAACGCAAAATCAAAATAAACCGAAAACTCATGTGGATAAATTCTTTTCCCGATTTCAATAAAAAAAGAATCTATTTGACTCAGCGATAAATTATCAAATGACTCTATGTATTTGCTTATCTCACCAAGCGGTTGATGAGGCGGGTAAAAATCGCGAATGGAGCCTTTGTAAATATATTTCCAATCCAAATGAATAAAGTTGCCCAAACTATCCACAAAAATTAAACAAGGATCAAATATATTTTTATCTAAATTGTCAAAAACAGTTCTACCGCCTGCAAAAGAAACTTCGCGCTCCAAAGATTGACCACCAAAAAAAATACCTATTCTCATCTTATCGGTTTATGCGACAAATTTACCTAAGATATGTATTTTTTTTTATTTTTGTAAAAAAAAATATACTTATGAAACATATCCATTTGATAGTCAAATATTTTGTAGGAGTCCTATTTATTTTTTCAGGTCTAATCAAAATTAATGACCCAATAGGAACATCCATAAAGTTAGAAGAGTATTTTGAGGTTTTTAGTAAAGATTTATCTCCGGCTTTCTCTGTTTTCGCTCCATTTTCATTGGAATTAGGTTTTTTTGTAATCGTATTGGAAATAGTGTTGGGCTTAGCTCTTTTGGTAAATTGGAGAAAAAGAGATACGACTTGGGCTTTGCTGGCACTTATCTTATTTTTCACTTTCTTAACTTTTTATTCTGCGTATTACAACAAAGTAACGGATTGCGGCTGCTTTGGAGATGCAATTAAATTGACCCCTTGGCAGTCTTTCCAAAAGGATATTGTATTATTGGTGTTAATTTTAATTTTAATAATTACCAATAGAGAGCCTAACAAAATTACGCTTTCCAATACCATCACTTTATTTGCAGGTACCGGATTATCAATATTTTTGGGCTGGTATGCACTGGAAAATTTGCCTTTTTTTGACTTTAGAGCCTACAAAGTCGGTGCTAACATACCCGAATTGATGACTCCGCCGCCGCCGCAAGAGCCATGTAAATACAAATATTACTTCAGTAAAAATGGGGTAGAAACTGTGCTTGACAAAATGCCGGTCGATTTTAAAGAGCAAGGACTCAGTTTTGTAAAAATGGAAAAACTCAATGCAGAAAAATGCTCTCCTGTTGCAAAAATTACCGACTTTGCAATTACAACTCCCGAAGGAACAGATACAACGCAATCAATATTTGAAGGAACTTGGATTTTATTTATATTCCAAAAAGGCAAAGAAATTTCAACTAAAAACATCACCAAAATGGAAAATCTTGCCAAAGAGTCATCGGTTAATAAAATGATTTTAACTTGTGACAATGGAAAAGAATTTATCTCTGCCAATCAATCACTTGTAAAACAAGGAATAAGCATTGCATATATAGACGAAAAGGTGGCCAAAACCATCATGCGATCCAATCCCGGAACGCTATTGATTAGGAATGGAATCGTTCTGGGCAAATGGCATCACAACAACACTCCAAAATGGGATCAAATCAAATACCTAAGTATGTAAATTTATGATGAAACAAGTGTATTTGTGGCTCATTTTAGGTTCAATACTGGGTTTACCGCTTTGCGAATACTTATTCCTTACTATTGAATCCCATGAAATCGTTTCTCAAATACAAGAAAATTTTGACGAAGTCGCAAAAAAAACCGATGACATCCTTATTGCCCATAAAAGAGAGATTGAAGCAGGGAAAATAAGTTTTGAAAGGCTGCTATCCATTGGTTCTAAATACCCTGTTTTCATTTTCAAAAATGATGAATTAATTTACTGGTCTGACAACTCCCTACCCGTTGATTACAGAGAATTAAAAAAATTTTACAAGGAAAAAATCTTAAAAATACAGGATGGCAGCCTGTATTATCTAAAAAAATTATCCGCTTATGGGGGCTTAGAATATGTGGTTGTTGTACCTGTTTTGAGAAGATTTCGCTCAGAGAGCAGCGTATTGGCTCCGAAGTTTGAAGAAGATATTTTTGGCGACTTAACAATGGGTATCGTTGATGTGGAAAGTGATGCCTACAATCAAAATAAAATATACAACAAATCGAGAAATTTAGCACTTTTCAGCTTAGAAATAAACAAAGAATTTTCGCTTAGTTACTGGTTCTATGTATTCCAATTATTGATTTTTTTGCTATTGATTTGGAGCATTTTTGAGGTAGTCCGAAGTCATCTTAGAATGATGATAAAGTCAAAAAAAACCCATTTGGCTTTTATTTATTTGTTCACTATTTTAGTTTCGGTTAGGTTTCTGATGCTTTATTTTAAGCTGCCCTATTTTTTTTACCGCTATGAATTCATGTCCTCAAAAGTATATGCTGCTTCTTGGGTTAAGCCATCACTGGGAGATGTGTTTTTCAATGGATTTGCCATATTCTTATTAGTATTATTTTTTTTCAACCACAACACCCAGCTTATTCCCTACAAAGGAATATTCAAATCTAAATTTAAACCCCTTATCTCAGGATTATATTTTTTACTCCCTACAGTAGTTTGTTATATCACTAAACTGCAAATAGAAAGTCTTTTTTTAGATTCTCAGATTAATCTTGATATTTCAGATGAAGTAAGTTTTAGCTTCCCAAAAATTATCGGATTTGTATTTTTCACTCTTTGTATGGTATTTTTCTTTTTAATCGGTAATATAACGATAAGATTTATTGAAAAATCAGTTCATTCGTTGAAAAATCAAGTTCAAATTTGTGCAATCAGTCATCTTTTATTTATACTATTGACAGGGGAATGGGTAATCGGAATACTTTCTGGGGGTTATTTGTTATTCTGCTTATTTATGGGATATGCTTTTTCCCTAAGAGATTATGAAAGAGGTGCTTTTAGCTATATTATATCAACCATTTTGATTTTTTCTTTGATAGGGACTTCTTTTGTTGGTGAGTTTTCGATAAAGAAAAAATTTGAAGTCAAAAAGAAATTAGCTTCAAAACTGGCCGTTGAAAATGATTTTAAGGCAGAATGGCATTTGTATAATCTCAGAAAAATCATTCAAAGCGATACAACATTTTATGATAAGGTAATTCTAAATGACAATTTAAACAATGACATTTTTTCCAGGCTACCAAGGTATTTTAGTGCTTATGAGATAAATTCGTATTTCGAAAATAGCTCTGAAAGCTACAAAATCAAATCAATAGAAGACAAAGTGGTATCTACTTCGTTTGAGGGGGTGTATTTGTTCAATGATTTGAAGCCATTAGACAGAAAATACTTGACAGTAATTGATATTTTCAAAAATAAAATATTGCAAGGGCAACTAATTTTGGAAATAAGACAAAAAACACCTTTAACCAATAGCGTAGTAGAAAAAATAACAAACTATGGCCACTACAATGCACATTTTTTTGGTGATTTTGCTTTTTCTCATGTAAGATGGGGAAACCTGATTACTTCTTCGGGAAGTTTTTTGTATGATAAGGCGTTTATGATTGAGTACGAAAAAAACATAGACCTCCAAAACTATCGTTTTTATGTGAGTGGATTTGAGCATTTTGCTGAGCCTGACGGCGAAGGAGGACATTTTATCGTTTCTTCGCCTATTTTTTCTATGGGAGATTATTTTTCAAATTTTGCTTTTATATTCTTGTTTCTGGTTTTCAATATGCTCATATCGTTATCAGTTTTGGGATATATTTACAGAAAAAGTGAAATCAAACTTAGCTTTGCCAGTAAAATACAATTTTATCTTAATTCGGCCTTTTTTATACCTTTTTTAGTGGTAAGTATTGTGATAGTTAGTATTTTAAACTATACAAGCCAACAAGAAACGACCTTATTCTTTTTGGATAAGGCCGAAAATATGACCCAGAGAATTATTGAAAAAATAGAAGAAAAGCCGTTTTTAGAAGTCTCCATAGACAGCCTCTCAGACCTTTTGAAAGCATATTCTATAATATTACAGGCCGATTTTAATTTTTTTGATAAAAATGGAATGCTGGCGGCCTCCAGTCAAGATTATATTTTTAGAAATGGATTGCTTTCTGATAGGATTCACCCGTATTCATTTATGCAATTGAAAGAAAAGCGTGTTGCCCATTGGCAAAGTAAAGAGCAAATTGCAAGTATAAATTTTAACAGCATCTACTTATCGGTCAAATCTATCAAATCGGGTCAGATTGTGGGGTATTTGGGTCTGCCTTTTTATGGAAGCAAGCGCAGTTTTGACAAGTTGGTAGTAGAAATCCTCACCACAATAGCTAAAATATTTTCAAGTATTTTTATTTTATTATTTTTAGTTTTAAGGTTTAGTACCCGCGCACTAACCAACCCGTTGCGTCTTTTAAGAGAAAAACTCAAAAATACATCCTTATCAAGGAAAAATCAGCCTATTGATTATTTGAATAAAGATGAGATTGGTCTTCTGGTGGCTGCCTACAATAGTATGATTGACCAATTGGAAGACAGCAAACAAGCCTTGGCAAGAAGCGAAAAAGAATCCGCTTGGCGCGAAATGGCCAAACAAGTCGCACACGAAATCAAAAATCCTCTCACGCCCATGAAACTCACGCTTCAGCACATGCTCAGAACGGTGAAAGAGCCTGCCACGCTGAAAGCTATAAAAACGCTGCTCGGACAAATCGAATCCCTTGCAGATATTGCAAGCTCGTTTGCGAGCTACGCCAAAATGCCTTTGCCTGTTGAAGATGAACTGGATATTGCTGAGGTGCTGCAACAGACCATAGCCCTACACCGTGCAGATTGTGAGATTTGGGCAGACATCCCAAACGAAGAACTTATCGTGATGGGAGACAAAAATATGCTCGGTAGAATCTTCAGTAATCTCATTCTCAATGGAATACAGGCTGCTCACCAAAACCGTACTCCAAAAATTGAGATTAAAATCACAAAAACAGATGAGCTTAAAGTATTGATAGAGGTAAAAGACAACGGAACCGGAATACCTGATGATATCCAATCCAAAGTGTTTATACCTGATTTTACGACAAAAACCACCGGTTCAGGGATAGGGCTTGCCCTTTCAAAACGAGGAATAGAGCATCTGGGAGGCAGTATTTGGTTTGAAAGTCTGTATGGGGAAGGCACTACCTTTTTTATTGAAATGCCTTTGGTACGTCAAAGCAAAAAAGAAAAACCATTAAAACAAATCAGCATTTAATGAATTTTGAAATTACAAAAATTGCGCCCGATACTTATCAAATTACTGATTTTAACTTTGTGTCATTGTATTTGATAGTAGGTAGTGAGAAAACAGTGATGATAGACTCCGGTTTTGGGGTGTACGATTTGAACCAGTACATCAAAGGGTATGTCTCGGGCGAGTTGGTACTGATTAACACGCACATCCATCCCGATCATTCCAATGGCAATAGGCACTTTTCAAAAACAGCCATAGGAGCCATCGAATGGAACAACCACGGCCTTCGTTGGAATAGCAACACGGCCAACATCCCTGAAAAATGGAATCCGGCTGCCAGTTTTGAGTTTCCTTTTTTGCGAGTGCAACTCCCTGATGATTTTTCTGCGCGGACGTACAACCAATGGGTGGCTTTGGGGATACCTAAGCCCGATTTTTTGCTGCACAACGGCGATATACTTGAGTTGGGCAACCGAGAGTTGCAGGTCTGGCATACCCCAAGCCATACCACGGGAAGCCTCTGTTTTTTTGAGCCGAACTTGAAGCTGCTCTTTGCCGGAGATGCCATGAGCTTAAAAGCGGATTGGTTGTTGAACCTCAAATCAAGGGCAGAACCTAAAGATATTTTTTTGACATTCAGCAAATTGGCTTCACGTGCAAACGAAATAGAGTTCGTCTTTCCCGCCCATGGAACAAGGCCGCTTGAAGGAGCAATATTGAAACAAATTGGTGAAAAAATGCAGCAAGTCAGCACGGGACTTTTGCGCGGGTTGCCTGTACAGCACCGCTACGGCGAAGCCATTAAGTTTGATTTTGGCGGCTATGGCCCGCTGATGGGTACTGAAGTATCAAATATTTTGCCCTATTCGCACTGATTCATATTTGAAGAAAATAAAATATATTTTGAAAAGCTACTTACTCAAAATCAAAAAGATAATTTTCTTTTCATCATTTTCAAAAAAAACTTGCCTTGCTTTTCTAAGTTTTGCAGACTTATTTTGGTGAACAAAACACCGAACACAATGGCTGCTTTGAACTTGGTTCTGTATTTGCACCACTCACATGTGCTCAAGCCTTATTCTTTTTTGGACATAGGAGTCAAGCAGTCCTACTTTGATGAAGATTTGACAGAGGAAAATTTTAGGCACAGTGTCGAAAAGAGTCAAATCCCGATAGTAGAGATACTAAGTAAATCCCTGAAAGACAGTGAGTCCAAGTTTAAAATTGCCCTCTCAATAAGTGGTTTGGCTTTGGAGATGATATCAAGAGACGAGCCCATCTTGCTCAAAGAACTCAAATCATTAGCCAAAACAGGTAAAATTGAGTTTCTGTGTCATCCTTATTACGGTTCACTGGCCTCGTTGTATTCTACTTCTGAATTTGAAAGGCAAATATCTCTTCACAAGGCAGCCATAAAAAAACATTTTGGTAAAGAACCCAAGGTTTTTCAAAATACAGGGCTTATTTTTGATGACAAAACAGCTGAAACACTCAAAAATCTGAAGATGACGGCTGCCATCATGGAAGGAGCCAACCAAGTAGTGTCTTCTCCCAACCATGTCTTCCAAACGACTTGCGGCTTGCCTGTGTTGGCCAGAAACTATGGCCTCTCAGACAATTTGACATTTAGAAACTGGGGACATCATCCCTTTAACGCCGCTGAATTTGCGACATGGGTAAGGCAAGCGACCGGAGATGTGGCTACCGTTTTGGTGGAATGGGATCTTTTTGGTGTGAACCATAGCCCTGAAAGTGGAATATTCACCTTTTTTGAGGAACTCACAAAACAAGATATTGATTTTGTCTTGCCTTCTGAGGCGGTATCTCAGTTTGAAGCTAAAAAAACTGTATCTATCGAAGAACCAACGTCTTGGTTTGGAGCAGAAAAAGACCTCTCAGGCTGGCTTGCATCAAATATGCAGACCGATGCTTTGCAAAAATTGTACAGCCTTGAGCCTTTTGTCAAAAAAGGAAGCCAAGAGATGGGTATTTGGTCTAACTTACAGTCCGCCAATTACTTCCAGAGTATGGGGGTTGAGAGTTCTCAAACGGGCAGCCCTTACGAGACTTTTATTTTCTACATGAACATTTTGTCTGATCTGGATGAAAAACTCAGACCCGCCCCTTCCCCCGAAAAAAACAGCCGCAAGCGCGCTTCAACAAACAAAAAAAGTACCGAAGTTCCCAAACTCAAACCCAGAACAGTTTGAGTTATTTTATAGTATATTTTTTACCGATTTTTAGATAAAAATCCGGTCTTGAAGTAGGCAAGATTATCTTTTTTGCATCAGAAGAAAAGGCCATCATCTTGAGTTCTCCATCAAAAAAACTAAGTTCTGCTTCTATTTTCTTTGGCACATCAATCCCTTTTATCTTTTTGTACCTCAAATAATTGACCTTTAAATAAGATCGGTTCACCGAGTCTGTGGCCGAAAAAAACTTAATTCTTTCTTCGCTTTTTTTCTCAATAATATAGCTGACATTTCCTTTAATTAGCTGCTTATCACTATAAAAATCGGGAATCCTACCCAAGAGCACCGATTGAAGGGTTTGTATATCTCTCACGCCGGGAAGCAGGCTATCTATTTGATCATAAGTCCTGATAAAAGCCTCCCTGTGCAGAGGATCTAACACCACAACGCTATCGACCCCGGCCAATATCCTCAAACCTTCAATACCTGCCTTTCTTACAGACATCCAAACTATGCTGTCTTCGCGCAAGCGTATTTGGGCTTGCGCCGATTCGTTATTGAGCCGCACTTTGAGCTTGATGACCATGTATTTGAATGAGTTGGGCAGCGATTGGGCGGATAGATTGGTTGCCAAACAAAATCCTACAAGTATAAGATTAAAAAATTTCATTATTTTTTTGCAAAAATGAACTTTTTTTCAAGAAACTTCGATTATATTTCTCTATCTCATTCAATCTTATGCTATATTATCTGAATTTTACGAAAACAAAAATTTTTACTTATCTGAGTCGTTTTTCTGTCATGATGATAAAAAAGAATCTGCCTATCGCTTTATTGATGCTGTGGCTATTGTCTTGCAACAGCGAATCTGCACAGACACAAGCCCGAGAAGACGCACAAAACCTTGAAAACCAAGCTCTATGCAAAGACTATTTAATCTGTGACAATGAGGACTGGATTGTCTGTTTGCAGAAAAAAGCAGATAAAACCGATGAGTTTTTCTTAAAAAGCCGTAGAAGCGGAGAAACAATGTCTGTAAATGAATTAGTTAAAAAAAGAATGTCGGATTTAAAAGATGAGCCACTTGACTTATCTTGCGCAGAAGGAAAAGATCATGACTTCAAAATCAATGGAGTGTACTTAATCAGCATTGGTCAACAAGCTACCATTGAAACCCTAAAAATCGCAAAGAAGTAGTTATTTTTGCGGCATGACTCGAAAATTTAAACTCTTGGCAGCAGCCAACTTGTTGCTCGTTGTTGTTCTTTTTTTGTCAATATATTCTCCTAATACGCAAAAAAAATCAACATCCCAAGCTCTTTTTTCTTTGTCAGATAGCTCAGGAATAAATCTATTTGAAATTGCTCAACATAAAGTCGCTCGAAAAAACAAAAACCACTGGCTATTGAACGATGGAGTGAGGGTGCAAGCGGCTATCGTGAAAGGTATTTTCACCATCCTACAAAAAATAGAGGTAAAAAACGAACTCAACGGGGAAGTAAACCGCCGCGCTTTGGAAGCCCTCAAAACAAATGGAATCCACATAAAAGCCTTTGCTAATGAGCAAGTTAAACTTGACTTTCGTTTTACCACACTTGATGGAGAAAATATAGCCACTTTAGACGGAAAAAAAGCTTACAGTATATTCGTACCCGGTGTAATGGTGGACTTAGCGCGGTTTTTCTCGATTTCTCCGGCTACATGGCGAGAAAATACCCTGTTTGAGACATCTGCCCAGTCGCTAAAATCCTTCTCTGTCCAATATCCTCACAGCACTGAAAACAGCTTCAAAATGTTGTGGGACAGCACTTTTTTTAGGGTAGAAGCCCTAACATCTCTGGATTCAATGGCCTTATGGGACTATTTGCAATACCTGCCAAGAGTCAAGGCAGTGCAATTTATCGAGAGTAAACCGCTGGAGGACAGTATCAAAAAAGCACTGCCTTTCGCCGAAATTAGGCTGGAAGACATCCGAAGTGCAAAGCCTACGTTGCTCAAAGTCTATGCTTTGCCTTCAAGATTGGTGGGGCAAAATCAAGATGGGGAAATAGTTGAACTCAGTTTTAGAGATTTCAACCCTAAAGCAAAGACCACAGTGCTGGTCAATCGCAAATTCTTTGAAGCAAAAAAATAGTCTTTACTCATCATCGCTCAAAATATTAGCTTGATAAACAATAGATTGAATCACCTCATCCAATGACTGAGCCGATTGCTCTAAGTAACCAATAGTCAGGCGCAACTCATCCGCATCTTCCAAAGTCGGTATCAACTGAGTGAGTCCAAGTATATTGGCCAAAGGCCGTCTAACGTTATGTGATTGAAATTGGGCTATTTCTGCAAGTTTTTGATTTTGAAGTTTTAACTTAAACTCGTACTGTTTGCGTTGGTCTATGTTGGTAAAACTAATCGAAACGCCTATCATTTCACCCTCTACATATACAGGGTAATAATTAATCTCAAACCAGATATTTAACAAAATCCGCTCTGTTTTTACGGTCTCACCTTGCGAGGCCAAAGAAAAATTCTTGTAAAAGCCCTCTAAAGCAGCAGGCTCAATAAACTCTCTAAGGTCATCCCCCACAAACGGCTGCTTGTGCAAAAAGTTTTTGATATATTGTTCAAATGATTTATTAAAGGACATGACTCTAAAGTCAAGACTTGCCAACACAAAAGCATCGTTTGAGTTTTCAAGAACGGCTTGCAGTTGGGTTTTGTAGTCTTTCAAATCTTTTACAAAATCAGGGCGTAAAGACAATGTATTAAAAATCAATACAATCTGACTGCCATCGGAATAAACATTAAACCTGAGTTCATAGCCAGTCCGTTCATCAAAGAGTTCAAAAATATCGCATCCGGCTTGTTTTAAAACCTGCTCAAATCGAGCCAAAACATCAAAATCAAACAAATCATTAAAATATAAGCCTGTAATATCTTTGTATTTGAAGTATTTTTTGGCACTCGAACTTAAAGACTGTATTTTGAAGTGTGCGTCTAATGTTATCATGCAGTTTTGATGTACCTCATTGATTTGAGAAAAAGGGCGGGCAACCTCCAGTATCAATCCTTCACCCAAATCGACCCAAAAAAGAAACGTGCTCAAAGAGCAATAACCCTCTGCATCTTTGTATTTTCTCCTCAATCTGAGCGACTTAAACCTGTCTATCTTTAGCGCGTTGAGAAAAGACAAAAACGCCTCAACGTCTTGATCGTGTACTTGTGAAAGTTTTCTTGCAAAATGTGGAGACTCCACCAACAACGCACCTGATGAATTTCTAATCGCAAAGTAAGGAGGAGAAAATAAGCTGGGCAGCATAAGAGTTGCATTCTTTTTCCAATTAAAATGAGCAAAATGTAGTAAAAGTTCATATTTAAGAGATTTTTCTTACATGTATAAAAAACGCTTTGCCACTCTATGGGCAATTCACAGTCAAATTTTTATCAGCATCCCTATACCAAAAAGAAACGTGAAAATCAAAGAAGATATGGCAAGTTGTTTTAAAAGCGAGTCAATATTTCGGTTTTGGCTCACAGCAATAAAATTGCTCCACCATAGAGGCAGCACCAACAGAAAAACCCAAATTGCTGTGCTCTTAGCTTGCCAAAAGGCAAAAACAGCCCCACAAATCAGTGCCGCAGACAATAAAAATCCGTGATACACCACCGCCCACTTGCGCCCGATGCGTACCGGTATAGAAAATTTGCCTGCTCGTCTATCAGAGTCTATATCGCGTATATTATTGATATTGAGAACCCCTACCGCCAAAGCTCCATTGCAGACAGCGGGCAGAAGAACAAAGGCTGTAACCGAACCTACCTGCAAATAGTAGCTCCCGATTACGCCCAGCAAACCAAAAAACAAGAACACAGAAATATCCCCCAGCCCCAGATACCCATAGGGAACTTTGCCGTTGGTGTAATAAATAGCCGCACCAATGCTCAAAAAACCCAGTCCTACAAATCCTATTGCCTTGTAAAGGTCATGTCCCAAGGCCATCCAAACCAAAGCAATTCCGCTAATTAGAGCTAAAACAGTTGTGAGTAAAATTGCCAACCTCATGGATTGTAGAGAGATAACCCCCATTTGAACGGTTCGAGCGGGACCGCTGCGCGTGTGGTTGTCCGCTCCATGAACCGTATCGCCATAATCGTTGGCAAAATTGGACAACACTTGCAAAAACACCGTGGTCAGCACAGCAAGCAACATGACCTCTACACGGAAACTGCCCTGTGCCAATGCCAAAAAATTGCCCATTGCAATACTGGAGAGCGCAAGCGGCAGCGTGCGAAGTCTTGCCGCTTGTAGCCATATTTTTATCATATCAAAATCTTATTGCCCTCAAAAATAGAACTTTATATTGATTCACGGCAGTTACCACATGAGCGAGTTATTTCGTAAGGAGTATTTTTTTCTAAATTGGGCAAAATTTAGGGCATGAACACTTACCCTTTGCCGCAAAGATACAAAGGACTCATAGATACAGCCGCTTACAATCTGCTGCTGGAAATCTCGACGGTTCAGATAAAAAGAATATACAAAGTTGAGCAGGTCAGCATTGATGAAGGGAGTATTTTTTTCCAAATAGAGGAAAAAGAAGCGCGTTTTCATCTCGACAACCTAATTGACAGAATCAAAAAAACAGAATCCCACAACTGGCAAGCCGTGATTGAACAATACTTTGACAAACTTCAAGACAGAACAGACGCATACGATTATTTTTTCAAAGACTTTGACCACTCAAGAGAGTTCCTTAAACTTGTTGTAAAGCCCGATGCTGCAAAAATACCTTCTGAAGAATTTGTGAGTAGGGTTGATTTTCCGGGTACACGGAGCTATCTGGTTTTTGACTTCCAAGACCAGTTTTATTACATCCGCAAAGACAAAGCTGCGGAATGGGAAAAAGAAGAAGATTTTCTGATAAGAGTCGCTTTAGACAACCTGATGAAAGAGCCGATTCGTACCCATGAGTTGGTAATGGGCGGAGAAATACCTGTATTTTGCTACTTCAGCGGGGATTTTGCGGCTGCGCACCTGCTCAATTTGCACCGCAACCCCGACTTTCCTATTGGGACGTTGGGAGCTGTGGTCGTGATAGCCTCAAAATCAGTTTCTTTTGCCGCCCCTATCAATGCTACAACTGACCTGTTGGTGCTCCCCTACCTTGCCGGAGCTGCCGCTGAATTTACCAAAGACTACGGAGCCATTACGCCCAATCCCTATTGGTTCGATGGCACTGTATTTTACCCCTTTACCACCTCAAAGCAGATGGAAATACAATTTCCGGAAAAACTCTTAGAGAAAATCTATGGGCAAAACTAAACTACTGTGTACAATATGGCTGGTTTGGGGCTTGGCATCGCATACCACCAAGTTAATCGCTCAAAATAATATAGACAGCCTTATGTTATTGACTGTGTCGAAAATAGATACGGTAAAAGCTTTGGCCTATTAATCCTGATTACGCAATGGGTACAAACAGCCTTTACATGGTAAGAATGGTATTTTTGGCATTACAAATGCGTGCAAGCCATCGAACACATCCATAGGCTACATACGTGTGATGCTACGACATTGAAGGGATTTGTTTCGGATTGAAGGAGTATAAAGTCTATTGCGCAATTCGGGCTAAAAAACTATTTGCACCATTGAGGAATTTTTTGTTTTGTTTCAAATGTTCTACCTTCGTAAATCAAACTGATTGCAAATGGCCACACTTCCCTCAGAAATCTTGCGCTACCAAACACAAGAATCCCTTTTGGTGGAAGAGTCTCCTAAGCGGATTTCTTTGGGCATCCCAAAAGAACTCCAAGAAATAGAAAAAAGAATCGCTTTAAAACCGGAAGCCATCAAAATTTTGGCAAATAGTGGCTTTGATATTGTATTGCAGAGCGGTGCGGGCAGTTGCATCAAGTACACCGACCACGAATACAGTGAGGCAGGTGCCAGCATAACCCAGTCTGCCAAAGATGTATTTGGCTGCGATTTGGTGTTGAAAATATCTCCGCCTACGTTGGAAGAAATTGAGTGGATAAAACCGGGTAAAACCTTAATTTCAGCCATGCAAGCCAGCACCATGAGTGCCGAGTATATTGAAGCCCTCAATAAAAGGCATATCACAGCGATTGCTTATGAACTTATCGAAGACAAAGTCGGAGGGCTGCCGCTGGTCAGGGCAATGAGCGAAATTGCTGGCAGTACCGTCATGCTCATAGCCGCCGAGTACCTAAGCAGCACCTCCGGCGGCAAAGGCATCATCTTGGGAGGCATAACAGGCGTACCCCCTACCAAAGTGGTGATATTGGGGGCGGGAACGGTGGCAGAATATGCAGCCCGAACAGCTTTGGGGCTGGGTGCAGAAGTCAAAATATTCGACAATCATATTTACAAACTGAGGCGCATCAAAGAAAGGCTTCACCAGCCACACCTTTACACCTCTACATTGGACACCGAATTGCTCACCCAAGCCCTCAAAGAAGCCGATGTTGCAGTGGGTTGCATTCGCCCCGAAAACGGCCATGTTACCTACATGGTCGAAGAGCAAGTTGTTGAGCAAATGCAACAAGGCTCCGTTATCATTGATGTTTCGATAGACAGCGGGGGTTGCTTTGAGACCTCAAGAATCACCACCCATCACAAACCAACCTACAAGTGCTGCGAAGTCATACATTATTGTGTGCCCAATATTCCCTCCCGAGCAGCTAGAACCGCTACCTCGGCCATCAGCAATATTTTCACGCCTATATTGAAAAAAATCGCCAAAAGCGGATCGGTTGACAAACTCATCTTTGATGCCAACTGGTTTGCCAGAGGGGTCTATACCTACCGCGGACATGTAACCCATCCAGGGCTGGCCAAAAGATTTTCTACTCGCTACAAAGATTTGCGTCTTATCATCGCTGCCATCAATACAGGTCTGGATATGTAAGAAAAAATATTTCCTTGAACACTGAAATATTTTTTTGTCGTCCATTATTAAGACTTACATAGCTTTGCAAACGATGAATTTGACAGAAAGAGACATTCTCAAGGCTTTGATGCAAGTAGAAGAGCCTGATTTAAAAAAAGATATAGTTACGCTGGGCATGGTGAGCCAAGTGGAGGTCAGCGGGTTGGTGGTGAGTTTTACCGTTACTTTGACTACGCCTGCCTGCCCACTAAAAGAGCTTATCCGTAGCCGCTGCGTGGATGCTGTGCGCACGCTCAACCCACGTCTGGAGGTACAAGTAAACCTGACTGCCGAAGTTACGGGCAGCAAAAAATCAGGGCCTTTGCTTCCAAAAGTCAAAAACATCATCGCCGTGGCTTCCGGCAAAGGCGGCGTGGGCAAATCCACCGTTACGGCCAATTTGGCAATGGCTCTGGCTGAAACAGGGGCGATGGTGGGGGTATTGGATGCAGACATCTATGGCCCCTCTATTCCTACTATTTTCAAGTGTGAAAACGCCAAACCCGGGGTGATAAAAATGGGAGATAAGTTTATGATAATACCCATTGAGCAGTACGGAGTCAGAATGCTGTCTATTGGATTTTTGAGCCCAACGGAGGAAGCGGTGGTATGGCGAGGCCCTATGGCCAGTCAAGCCCTGCGCCAATTCATAGCCGAAGCCCAATGGGGAGAACTTGACTATTTGCTTATTGATTTGCCTCCGGGAACGGGAGACATACACTTGACGCTGGTGCAAACCCTTGCCGTAACAGGGGCGGTGTTGGTAACCACACCCCAGAAAATGGCACTCATAGACGTACAAAGGGCTATGGCTATGTTCCAACAAAAACAAATCAACGTACCTATATTGGGATTGGTAGAAAACATGGCTTATTTTACACCTGCAGAACTCCCTGAAAACAAATACTATATCTTCGGTAAAGATGGAGGTAAGAACTTTGCCCATCGCTATGAATTGCCTTTTTTAGGACAAATCCCTATCGTACAAGGACTAAGAGAAGCTGCCGACGCGGGAGCACCTTTCTCTCAAAGGGATGAAATTACAAGAGATAGTTTCAAACAAATAGCCGAAAACCTTGCCCAACAAATCGCTATCAAAAATGCCCAAGTGCCAGAGCACGTTTGAATTAAAATTTAGAAATTTTTGAAAAGTTTATTTTCTGGATTGACAGAGAATAAACAAAAAAACCGACTTTTAGAAGTCGGTTTTTTTGTTTGATACAAAATAAATTATTTCAAATTGGGAATCAAAACCTTATCAATTACGTGGATTACGCCATTGGTAGCCAAAATATTGGTTTTTGTAATATTAGAATCGTTTACTTTGACTCCTCCGGTGGTAGAAATATTGAGATTCTGACCTTCGAGCAAAGTCTTTGTAGAGCCGGCCTTAATATCAGTAGAAAATACCGCTGAAGGCAAAACATGGTACAAAAGCACAGACTCAAGATAGCTTTCGTCTGCCTCAGCAATCGCTTCTTCTGTAAGCCCCGCTGCTCTAAAAGCCGCATCAGTAGGAGCAAAAACGGTCATGTATCCATCTTTAGCAGTGGCTAAGGCATCGGCGAGACCCTCAACTCTTCCTATAGCCCTGAGAAGCAATGTAAATTCGCCATCTTCTTCTGAAGCCACAACAATGTCAGTAATAGAGCCTTCTGCCGGAATCAGCACTTTATCAATGGCGTGTATGGTGCCGTTGGTGGTGTAAAAATCTGTATCCGTTACTTTAACTGTACCATTGACAAAGACTCCGTTGTTGGTAAGTGAGAAAAATATAGGATTGTCTTCTACAAGCGTATTGACAGCACCATTGGTCAACTGATTTGAATATACCGTATTATCAAGGACATGGTACAACAATATAGAAGTAAGCTCATCTTTGGGATAACTTTTGATGTCGGCTTCATTTTTAAGCCCAATTGCTTTGAATGCATCATTGTTGGGGGCAAAAATAGTTCCTTTCGTAAATCCTCTAACGGCATCGACCAAGCCGGCTTCGGTAAGTGCCATCGCTAATAGCGAATATTCTTCAAAATCCAAGATAGATTCAACCAAATCTGCTGGCAAATCTAAGGCCACATCAATAAGATGAATCACCCCGTTTGTAGCTTTTATGTCGGCGGTGGT
>CAZRQL010000003.1:0-63624 GCA_964602415.1 uncultured Roseobacteraceae bacterium | reverse complement strand
GTCGGCGGTGGTGGCGGTGGTTTGCAAGCCCGTCTGCAAAGAAGCGGCTAACTTCTCACCTGCCAGCACATGGTAAAGCAATACAGGTCTTAAATCGTCTCCACTGGCGGCATCTATTTCCGCCTCGGTGATACCGGCAGCCGCAAATGCTGCGTTGGTGGGAGCAAATACGGTGTACTTGTCAGTGCCATCCAACACAGAGACTAAGTTTGCTTTTTGCAAAGCCTTCACCAAAATAGAAAGTTGCGGATTGCCTTGAGCCAACTTAGCGATGGAATTTTGTGGGGCAGGGTTGTTGTCGTCTTTTTTGTTGCAACTAAAAAAAGTCGACATCAGTACAACAACTGTTGCAAGGGCAAGAAATGAAAATTTACGCATAGTTCTTTTAAAATTTTCACATAAGACCCATGCTTCTGAAATTAGGTTGGAAAGGGGGAGTTATTTTCTACTTTAATAAATTTTCAAAAAAATAGAATTACACAAACAAAAAAGCCACAGATAAATCTGTGGCTTTTTTGTAGGTAGCGAGTTTTTTTATTCGCCCATTTTGACGGCATGTTTGAGTGACTTGGCTTTTTTGGATGGCGGGGTTATGGTCATTTCGTTGACTATGTGGCCTGCGCCGTTGAGTTTATCAATCACCCAAAGCACATACCGAATGTCCACGCAAATGGTTCTTTGCAAGTTGGGCTCAAAAGCCACCTTGGCGGACATGGCCTCCCAGTTGCCATCGAAGGCAATGCCGATAAGTTCTCCGTTTGCGTTCAGCACAGGGCTGCCCGAGTTACCGCCCGTGATGTCGTTGTTGGTCAAAAAGCCAATCACCAGTTGGCCTTCTACTCCATAACGGCCAAAATCTTTTTTGAGTAGGGCTTCTTTGAGTTTGGGTTCCACGACAAACTCAGGATTTTTTGGGTCTTCTTTCTCCAAAATACCTTTGTGGGTGGTATAATAGTTGTAATAAGTAGCATCCTGTGGAAAGTAGTCAAGTACTTGACCGTAAGTGAGTCGCATGGTGCTGTTGGCATTGGGGGCGAATTTTTTAGTAGGGTTCATTTCGCGCACAGCGGCCACATAGAGGCGGTTGGCGCGCGAGACCTTGGCTGAAGCAGCCTGCCGACCGGGGGATATTTTGCCTATGACTGCGTTTTGGAGAGACAGAGCGGTTGTAAAGATAGGGTCTGCCTGCAAATTCTCCACATCAGGGTTGTCTAAAAAAGCCATCAAGGAGGCGGCATTTGCAAACATACTTTTGCCGTAGATAAAGTCGGCGTACCTGTCAAAGTCAATATTGTATTCGGCGCGTACTTTCTCAAAAAAATCGGGGTGGTATTGTATGGGCACGCCTGAATAATACATTTTCATCAATCCCGCAAATACTTTTTTGTCGGTAGAAAGATTGAGTTCGCCATACATATCTTGGGCTGAGGCTTTTAGTTCGGCAGCTATCTTTTGGGCAGTAGCTTGGTCGGGTGCCGAGGCGATGCGGTTGCATTGCAGTGCCATCCTGATAACTTCTGCACCCAAAAATCCGGCTTCCACGTAATAATAATAGGCTTTTTCGGTGGTTTCGAGTTCTTTGTAGCCCTCTTCAAGAAGCGTAAAAATCTCGCCGTACTTTTTGCCGCGCTCGGGACTTTGGGTTATCCATTTTTTGAGGGCTTCTTCTTCGGCTTGCTTTCTTGCCACAACATTCAAGCGGTTGATTCCCCTAATTTCGCCAATGAAGTATTTCCAATAATTGGCAACAGAGGCGTACTTAGAGGCGTACTTCAAACGAATGGCGGGATCGGCATCCATGTCGGCTTTCCACATATTGAGTTTGGCATCGCGGATGGCTATACGGGTGGGGTTGGTACTTTCGATGAGCAATTTAACGCCGTAAGAAGTCAAAAATCGGTCGGTAGAGCCCGGATAGCCCATAATCATGGCAAAATCGTTTTTTGCCACACCGTCTAAGGTAATTTTGAGGTGCTTTTTGGGCTTATAGGGGATATTTTCGGGGCTTTGGTCTGCGGGTTTGTTGTCTTTGCCGGCATAGATGCGCAGCACGCTAAAATCGCCCGTGTGTCTGGGCCACATCCAGTTGTCGGTATCGCCCCCAAACTTGCCGATGGACTCCGAAGGCGCACCCACCAGTCTAACGTCTCTAAAGGTTTCATAAACAAAAAGATAAAACTCATTTCCGTCGAAAAATGATTTGGCTGTTGCGGTATAGTGTGTGCCCTCAGTGGCTTTTTTTTCTGCTTGAGACAATAACTCGCGTATTTTTTGGTTACGCTGGGTCTCATTCATCTCGTCGTTGAGTTCTGCTAAAACTTTGGCCGTAAGGTCTTCAATTCTCACGAGCATAGTGGCCGTTACGCCCTTTGCGGGTATTTCGGAAGCGCGGTCTTTTGCCCAAAATCCATCTCTCAAGTAGTTCTGCTCCAGTGTCGAATTGCTTTGGATGATGTCGTAGGCGCAGTGGTGGTTGGTGAGTATCAAGCCTTCTGCGCTGACCAACTCAGCCGTACAACCGCCGTTGAACCAAACGATTGCGTCTTTGAGACTTGAGTTGTTGATGTCGTATATCTCTTCTGCGCTGAGTTTGAGACCCATTTTTTTCATGTCCTCATGGTTGAGTCTTTTCACAAAAAGAGGCAGCCACATGCCTTCGTCAGGTAAGGCAAATCCTTTTGACAATACGCTTATTGTCAGCACTAAAATCAAAAATGTTCTTTTCATGGAAATAAAATTATTTTTCGCAAAATAATATTTTATGAACAGTTATTGAGAATTAGAGTAAATCATCTAAGCCCAGAGGGAGAGAAAATAAAAAAACCTCAGAATTTTGAGGTTTTCAAAAGAGGTCGAGAGCGGATTCGAACCGCTGTACAAGGTTTTGCAGACCTCTGCCTAGCCACTCGGCCACCCGACCCGGTATAGGATTGCAAAAGTAGTGAAACAAAACAAACTACCAAAATTTAGATTTTTTTAGGGGCTTCAACTCACCTAACTGATAGCGCAACAGTTTGGCTTTGAAATCGACAGAATCAAGCGAGTACTCTGTATAATTTTGAAAATTAGATACTTGCGTACCTGTCTTAACATAAGCATACCTGGGTAAGGCTTGATTGGCGCGCTTTTGATAAGAAAAGAAAATTTTCCCTTCGCCTCCAAACATTTCAACATCTGCTGCTTTACCTGTCCACTTAACCTGATCCTGATAAATAATCCTTGCCGCAAACGTATCCCCAAAGTCAATCATTGAGTAAGTAAATATTCCCCGCTCAGGGTTGTAACTCAAAGCCTGTTGTCCGTAAGTTTCGCGGTACAGGCTCTTGTTGCGTCCTTTGAAACTGGACATATTTTCAAACTTGTAATACACCAAATGCTCTTGGGAACTTTCTATAGCCGGCAAAGTGTGAAAAAGATTAGCAAATGCCTCATAATCAAGTATTTTATTTTTCTTGGACAAGGCTTCTCCGGCATAAAGCAAACGGGCTTTGCTGTTTTTGGGACTCTGGAACACATACAAAAAGGACTGCAAAAGGTCGGTCAAAATAAGGTAATTTTTGAGTGACTCGGGCTTGTGTGCCACCTCAACGTAGTAGCCTCTTAGTTCCGTAGCGTGCTTAAAAGTTACCGCTTCCATCAGTTTGTGCTTGTATTTTTTTGTATCCAAGATGCGCTGTGCCATTTCTTTAGCCAAATCAGGAAAATAGCAGAGAGAGCATTCATTTTTGAGATTAACCAGTATAAGTTGAATTTCATCATTGAGCAACTCGTCGCGGTAGCCGGCTTGTGTAAAAGAGGCGGCATTGGCCAGCATGAGTTTGGCTTGCCATCCACGAGGCCAGTCCACCTCGGGCTTTTCAGGCAGGCGGTTCAAACTGTATGAAGTGATTTGGTTGTATATTTTTAAGTGCTCAACCCGATAAGCATCCATATAAGGCAACCGCTCGATGAGGTTCATCACCTGCCTTGTGATGTCGGGGTTGCGGGCTTGTGATTGGGATTTCAGGTAGGGTGATTCCACAATCATGGGCTTGAGTTTGGTATAATTGACCAAGGTAAGCGCGCACTGAAGCCCTGCTTTGTCTTCAAAGCGCATTTTCTCGGTACGTATTTCGGTTTCACTTTTGGCAGCCCCCAAAAGCACATGATACCACCGCCCTGTCTCTTGCTGCTCCAAACAAACTACATAAGCAGGCAACCCCCTGTCTATTAACCTGTTTTGGGTTTTAATCGCTTCAAATTGATGCCGATACGCATAAACAGAAACCGCCAAAGGGCGTTGCGGATTGAATTTTACTTCGCTGCAACAGCACAGCGACACAACAAACAAAAGCCACAACAATACTCTTTCCATTCACCAATAGGTTCGTTTTCAGCCCTAAATTAGACTTTTGAAGTCGTATGACAAACTCGCTAAAATCCGGCCTGAAATAACTCCTTCAAGACAATAAAACAAACTATTGTTTTTCAATTTATTGAGAAATTAAAAGCTTGATTAGCTCTGTTGTTTTAATTTTGAGCTGTAAAACCAATATATGAAACTCGAACATATCGGCATTGCGGTCAAATCGCTTGCAGATTCAGGTCTTTTGTATGAAAACCTACTCGGACAGCCACCCTACAAAGAGGAAACAGTTGATTCAGAAGCAGTAAAGACGCTGTTTTTTCAGACGGGCGAATCCAAAATAGAACTTTTGGAATCAACTTCTTCTCAGGGAGTAATCGCCAAATACATCGAAAAGCACGGCGAAGGCTTGCATCATATCGCCTTTGAGGTTGAGGACATCCACAAAGAAATGGAAAGACTCAAAGCATTGGGATTCAGAATACTAAACAATGAACCCAAACGGGGAGCCGACAATAAACTCGTCTGTTTTGTGCACCCCAAATCCACTTCGGGAGTGCTCGTAGAACTTTGTCAAGAGATTAGATGAACAGCTTTGGGGATTATTTTAGAATACACACTTTCGGCGAATCGCACGGAAAAGCGGTAGGAGTGGTGATTGATGGGTGTCCGGCGGGCTTGGAGGTTGATGTAGAGAGGGTTCAGGCCGAGTTGGACAGGCGCAGGCCAGGTCAATCGGAGCTGACTACCCAACGCAATGAGCAGGACAGCATCGAGGTACTCTCAGGTCTTTTTGAAGGCAAAACCACCGGCGCACCCATTGCCATGATGGTCTATAACCGAGACCAACGCAGCCAAGACTACGACGAACTGAAAAATATTTTCAGACCCTCTCATGCAGATTTTGTGTATCAAACCAAATACGGCATAAGAGACCACAGGGGCGGAGGAAGAAGCTCTGCAAGAGAGACCTTGGCAAGGGTGGCAGCGGGTGCCGTCGCCAAACAACTCATTGGCAAACTTATTCCCAATATTTTCATTACGGCTTACGTTTCGCAGGTCGGACACATCAAACTGGAAAAAACTTGGCAGCAGTTGGATTGGTCGCTTGACAACGCTGTGCGCTGTCCCGATGCGACAACAGCCCAAGAGATGGCAACTCTGATAAAAGAAGTTAAAAATCAAGGTGATACAGTTGGCGGGGTAGTCTCGGGGGTAATTCAGGGCTTGCCTGCGGGCTTAGGCGAGCCAGTTTTCGACAAACTGCACGCACGTCTGGGCTATGCCATGCTGGGCATCAATGCAGTGAAGGGTTTTGAATACGGCAGCGGCTTTGGGGCGGCAGCTATGCGCGGCAGTGAGCACAACGACCCTTTCGTTGAACGCGAAGGTCTAATAAGCACCCTCACCAACCATTCGGGGGGCATACAGGGCGGCATTTCCAACGGACAGGATGTGTATTTTAGGGTGGCTTTCAAACCGGTAGCCACGATCTCACAAAAACAAACAACCATAGACGCACAAGGAAATCAAACAGAACTTGAAGCCAAAGGCAGGCACGACCCTTGTGTAGTGCCCCGAGCTGTCCCCATCGTTGAGGCCATGACAGCCTTGGTCTTGGCAGACTTAATGTTGGCAAACAAGTCAAATCAAATCTCATCTTTGAAATTTAACTAACTTGTGTACAGTTACTTACATACCCAAAGAAGAAGGCTTTATTCTTACCTCTACCCGAGACGAAGCCCCTGAAAGACTCAGCGAACAGCCCAAAGAGCACTCAATCGGCTCAAAAAAACTTTTTTTCCCAAAAGAACCGATCAGTGGAGGTACGTGGATAGCCGCCGACCGACAAAAAGTGCTTTGTTTGCTAAACGGGGCCTTTATCAAACACAAACACCAACCCCCTTACAAACTGAGTCGAGGCAAAATGGTACTGGAGGCTTTCAGCCATAAAGACAGCTACGAGTTTGCAGGAAGTTATGATTTTGCGGGTATCGAACCCTTTACCTTGATATGGGCAGAGTCAAATGCCCTCAGCGAGTTGCGCTGGGACTCTAAAGTACTACATCACAAACCTTTGGGAAGAGACATGGAATACATTTGGGCATCTTGCACTTTGTACGAAAAAGAGGTTCAAAAGTTAAGAGAGCAATGGTTTGAGAAATTCTTGTCTAAACATCCTTTTCCTACTATGGAAAAAATGATAAATTTCCATGCAAGCTCTCAAACAACTGATAACGAAAATGATATGTTGATTCGTAGAGCAAAAGTTCGTAGCATATCCATCACGGCCATCGAATTTACCAATGCGCAAATAGACTGCCTTCATCAAGATTTGGAACGCCAAAGCCTAAGCCACATAGTTTGGTAACTCTTCCAAGGCGGCATCAACCAACAAATGCCCCTTATCCAGCCATAGGATTTGGGTGTGTGGGATATTTTTGACAAAAAAATCTGCCGTTTCGGGCTTGATGATTTGGTCTCTTTTGCCCAAAAACAAGAGTACAGGCGTTTTTTGAGAATTCATTTGCGCCGCAAACGCATCAAGATCGGGTTTGAAATTTTCTAAAAATTTCCATGTCAAAAACAACCTGCGTCTTTTTAGGGGACTGTTGAGATGATTGTGCCCAAAATCATACACAAACTTGGAAATAAGCCCTCTACGCCTTGCCCAAGCCCCCAAAGCCAACACCTGCCTTGGACGTTTTTCTACAACCTTGACGACCAAGTCTTTAAAATACCTTCCCAAAAAAATGCTGTCATAGAGCCGATGGGTGGCCACGCCGTCGGGTGCAAGCAAAATAAGCCTGTCAATTCGCTCAGGCATAGCCGTTGCCAAACAAATGGCTATTTTGCCGCCCATGCTAAAACCCAACAAAGAAAAAGACCGATTGCCCAACACCGAGTCTATAAACCTTTGCAAATGAGACAGATTGAAATCCGACTTCCAATTGCTTTTACCATGATGCGGCAAGGAAACAGCAAAAACCCGGTATCCTTTCAAGCCCAAAAACAACTCCGCATCATCTGCAAAACCATGCAAAGCCAACAGAGGCCGTCCTTCTCCAAAAACCAAATATTCCAACTTTTCAGAGTCAATTTGGAAAAAATGCCGCATGAACATTACATAGAAGTTATGATTTTTGCTCAGTCATTGGCGGGCAAAATAAGCAAACCTTGCTCGGTGTGAATTATCTGCATCTTTTGCCTGCTGCCGTTGTTGATGTAAAAATAAGTCCCCGCCTCTGTGTCCTCAGACAATTGCAGAGTCTTTATATCAGGCCAACGCATTTGAAAAGCAGCGTTGGCAAAGCGAATATTTCCGTTGGAAGGCTGCAACACAGCAACAGGAATAGGAAGTTTTTGCGCCAAGGTATAGTAGAATCGAGCGGCCATGCCTTTGTCTTCTCCTCCCGGCTCTACAATTAAGAAAAAACTATCTTTACTCTTTGATGCTTTGATGGTCAGTGTTTTGCCTCCAAATTTGACCAAATTATTGTAAGAGCGATTTTGACTAAGTTTATTTTTGATAACCTCTAAAACCGCCAGAGGCTTATTCGTGTGAGTCTCTAAGAGATTGTCAGCCAATTTATTGGAATACAACACCTTGCACTGAGAATCTACGATGCAGACACCAACGGGCAAAAATTCAAAAATATCTCTTGAATAAAAATCAGACCCATTGATTGGTACAGGCAAAAGACTTGCTTGCAGTTTGCCAAATACATTTTTGATTATCAATAGCTTGGGTTCTGAGTGATAGCTTACTTTTATCACCGCAGGCTTAGAGGAAAGTTCTACTTCCTTCAAAAACTTTCTCAAATTCAGGTCTGTATCAAAAAGTGACACGAATCTCTGCCCTATCACCAATTCATCAAAGCCGGATGCCGTTTCAATTATACCCTGAGAAGAAATACTACAATTCATTTCGCTGAGGGTGGCTTGTCGTGCGACTTTAAGCTGATTAGAAAGCATCAAAATCTCAGTTTGGGCGTTTTTCTGCCATTCCGAGTAGCTGTTGATTTGGTTGAGCATATTTTGATTTTGCTCAGCAAGGCTTTGCACTTCGGTAATATCCACCAAATAAAACCAAACGCCTGTAAAAAGCCCTGCATTGAGGTCAGCAATAATTCTGCGCCTAAAGGTTTTCCCTCCGTATAAATAAGTGTCGAAATAAGACTCGAAGTTATTGTGCAACAATTTATTAAATACCTCATTTTCTAAAACCTCATTTGGCTGATAGGTTTCTTTATTTTTAACATCAAACAGGGCATCAAAAACCGGATTACTGTACCAAATTCTTGATTTTGAAAATATATTATCTTTATTATCAATATTATCGTTGATAACAAGTGGTTGTCTGAAATTGAATTTTGCAACCGGATTTTCTGTTTGATCCAAAAGGTTGAGCACCGCATTGCGCTCTGCCCTTTGTAGGGCAGATAGCTCTTTGGCATCAAACTTATTGATGAGCATTACGGCAATTTGGGTAAAAAATTTGGCTTGCAAGAGCTTTGAACTATCGTAGTTAAAATCAAAGTCTTCGTGGCTCAGTACCAAAAGCCCAACCATTTGCTCCCCAATGTGAGCCGGCATCGCCAAAAAACTGTGATTTCTTGAAATGGAATCAAAAAAAGGGTCTCCAAAATCACTACGATGGATTTGAGCGGTTTTATTATTGTAAATGAGGTAGTTTCCCTTTTCAAACCAGTGCAACAACCTAACATGTTCCTCCAGTGCAACTTGCTGCCCTTGTACAAAGTGCCTTAGCTCAAAATCATAATAAGCCGATGGCTCTAAATCCGATGTTTTTGGATTAAACCTCCAAAAAGCCACATGCGAGTACTGTGTTATATTCCTGATTCTGAGGATAAAGTCCTGAAACGTCTTTGAACCTACTAACTCGCGATTAGCCCAAGCAAGCATCTCTGAATCAAAGGACAAAGTCATATCCCTCTGAAGTATTTGCCGGTCTTTAGAGGCCATCTCTTGTTCAAGGTACTGTTTGTCAACTGTTAAAACTTGAACCTCCGCACTTAGAAAGTCAATATTATTTTCTTGTTGAAATATTTTTTTCTGCTGCCTTGCCGACCTGAGAGCCGAAGCAACCACAAAAAAAACAGCTACCAAAAAAAGAATCAGAAAATTAACAGCTAAAAACAGAATCCAGTTGGTAAACTGAAAATTTTGGATTGACATAACCAGCTCATTGTCATAAAGCTCCCACAATAAAAAGGCTATGACGATTGCCGGCAAGACAAGCAAAAGTATTTTAATCAATACACGGGACATGGTCACAGTTTGAGTCCTAAAACTACAAACCTACAAACAATCGGCCAAAAGATTGACTGCTATTTTTTTATGTCTTGCAGGATTCTGGTAGACTCATAAATATAGGCATCCTCGCGCAGTTCTTTGAACCAGCGTTCACTCAGTTCTTTTTGTACTTCAGGCGGATTTTGAGAGGCCACTACGGGTTCAATTGGTATGAAATTGAAAGAAACATTTTGCATTTTGATTTCTTCAAATTTTTTGGCCTCCAGTTCGTTTTGCTTTTGCGTTTTGACAAAATCCTCGTAGTTGAGAGACAGGGTTGTCTTATCTTGGTTTCGTTTAATCCTCAAGGCATTTTGCTCAATCATCTGAAAAGCCTTGTTTTCTTTGACTCTCTTGTCGCTATTTTTAACTATTTCCTTGATATTGAAATCATTCCATACTTTAAACTTAACAGCCGGTATGTTGTCATAAGGCATGACATTGGGCAACTCGGCTTCGCCTGATTTGATGTAATTATAGACATCCGGCAACACTACATCCGGCTCTACGCCTTTGAGTTGGGTGCTGCCTCCTGAGATTCTGTAAAATTTCTGTATGGTGAGTTTTAGCGAGCCAAGCGGCTGGTGTTGGCGCAAATTGAATGGCAGGTAATTGTCCAAATCCACAAACCGCTGAACTGTTCCTTTGCCAAAAGTACTTTTCGACCCTACTATGACGGCTCTTTGGTAATCTTGTAGTGCTGCGGCTAAAATCTCTGAGGCTGAGGCACTAAACCTATTGACCATCACTACCAAAGGCCCACTGTACTGAACTTGAAAGTCATCGTCATGGTAAGGATAAGAGCGTCCTGTGCGGTCTCGTACTTGCACTACTGGGCCATTTTCAATAAAAAGACCGGACATTTTGATGGCATCAGAAAGCGAACCGCCTCCATTGTTGCGTAAATCAAGTATAAGACCGTCAATCTTGTGTTTTTTGAGCTTTTCAATCTCGTTGGCCACATCCTGACCAGAAAACCGACCGTTGGAATTGCCAAAATCGGCATAAAAACTTGGCAAAAGTATGTATCCAAATTTTTTAGATGTGCTACTATCTTGTATTACAGTAGATTTGACATAAGATTCCTCTATTATTATCACATCTCTTATCAAAGAAACTTCTGTAATTCTACCATCTTTTTTGCGCAAAGTTAGGCGCACCTTAGTGCCTTTTTTGCCTCTGATGAGTTTGAGCACATCTTTCATAGCCATTCCGGTTATGGAAACGGCTTCTTCGTCCTGTTGTGCAACTTTCAAAATAATATCGTCAGCCTCAACCTCTTTACTCTTCCAAGATGGGCTTCCGGGTATGACGCGTACTATTTTGGTCTCGCCGTCTGTTTGCTGCAAAGTAGCCCCTATTCCTTCGAGCTTGCCGGACATATCAATATCAAAATTATCCTTATCAAGAGGAGCAAAATACTCTGTATGAGGACAATATGTCAAACAAATTGCATTGAACAGTTCCCCGCTATAATCTTCGTTGTCGCGCTTGACAAGCCTGTCAAAAAAGTCAGCGTAATTTTTCAATATCTGGCCACGAACCTCTTGCTCAATGTGAGCCGCTGTCTTTTCTTCAAAGTCTTTTCCGGCCTTTTTCGCATTTTCTGCGGCTTTAGCTTGGTTTTCCAACTTGTTGTAATACTGAATCAAAGCACTGTACTTCAAAAACTTACGCCATTCTTCTTTGATAATCTCTTTGCTTTTAGGGTAATCCTTTTTTTTGGGATCTAACTCCAGCATTTCTTTTTGACTAAAATCAAAGGGGCTGCTAAGGATATCTTTAATATACTGTTGGGCTTCAAGGGTGCGCTCTTTGACTATCGCTTGGGCTGTTTGCAAAAACCTGCCAAACTGACCGTTGAGTTCATCGTCTAATTTATCCCTAAAAGATTTGAGAGTCAATACGTCTGAAGCCAACAAAAGGCGTTTGTTGGGGTCAAGTCTCTCTAAATAAAGATCAAATGATTTATTGGAAAACTGATCATTGATATTTAATTTAAGGTAATGGTCTCGCTCCAAGCTCTGTACGAGCACGTCTTTGGTCACCTGATCTTTGCTACGGTCTTGCGCCTGCCATGGTCGCAAATAGGTAAAGCCGACCGATACCGCTGTTGCTACAACCAAAACAAACATTAAGTTGTTGGTCTTAAGTAGTTTAAATAAAGGGAAAAGGTTATTTTTAAATTTCATATTAAAACGAAAAAAGATTTGCCAGATTAAGAGAAAACAAAAAAATAATTCAAATGTGTCTAAAATTGGAAAAATAAAACTCACAGGTTTTAGTTCGACTTAAAAAAATCTTTCGGCATCTTAACCGTGCTGCCCTGTGATGTTTTTACTACTTCCAAATGTACGGCTATTCGCTCTTTAAGTTCGGGTACGTGAGAGATAATGCCTACCAGTCTATGGGGTGATTCGAGTTCGGTAAGCGTGTCAATAGCCAAATCTAAGGTGTGAGTATCAAGTGTGCCAAATCCTTCATCAATAAAAAGAGCCTCAATTTTAATGCCTCCGTTTCTGACCGAAGCCGCATCCGCCAGCCCCAAGGCCAGTGCCAAAGACGTAAAAAACGTTTCTCCACCGGAAAGATGGTTTACGTTGCGGCGTTGTGCGGTATAAGCGTCAAAAACCTCCAAATCAAGCCCTTGCCTTGCTCCGCCTTGCCGCTGGGTTGGTTGCATCCTAAAAATTTGATAGCGTCCAGCCGACATGGCTTTAAGCCGTAAGTTGGTGTAGTGCAGCACCTCATCAAGCAAAGCCCCCAATACATAGCTCCCCAAGGTAATGGCTTGCGCATTTTTGCCACTGATCAGTGACTCCAATTTTTTGAGCTCGCCAAATGGCTCTTCCACTTCCATAAGCTCAGAGGCTATCTGCCCGGCACTTTGAAGTGCTTGTTTTTGGCTTTGAAGTTGGGTTTTGAGAATACTCTCTTGGCGGATACTTTGCATATACTTCTCTTGGGTCTGTCGGTAAAGTTCCTCGGTAGCTTTTACGTCCGGCCTTTGCCTGTCTGCTATTTGGTTTTGAAGGGTTTGTATCTGGGTGCGAAGCGTAAGCAACTCGTTTTTGTGCGTTTGTATTTGAGTATGGTACTGCGCAATTTGCTCAGTAGGCAACAGAGCCGCCTCTGCCTGCTCAAGACTTAAAAAACCATTGCGACTCATTAATAATTCCAATTCTTTTTGTTGTTGGTCAAATTGTTTGGTGCTTAAATGGTACTGAAGTGTGAGTTCCTGAAGACTTGTTTTTAATTTTTCAAGCTCAATTTCTAAATTCTTAATCGAGTTTTGCAATTTTTCTTTTTCTGTGCGCAAATTTTGAATAAATATTTTGCCTTTATCAATAGCCTGTTCGAGTTGTGTTAGGCTTTCAATCTTATCGGGCAGGTTTTCTTTTTCTTTCTTTAAGACGGCCTTTTTTTCATCTATCTGTGCCGTAACTGCAGAAAAATGTCTGTTTTTGTGCTCCAAACTACCTTGTAATAAATCCAACCTATTTTGTGTGTCGGTTAGTTCAATTTTATTTTTTTCTAATAATTCTTTGGCTTTTTGATAAGATTTAAATTGAACAAGCAACTGTTGTTTGCGGCTTTGTAAATCTGATAAATTTTCAAAAACTTGTGTTTTTAGTTCCTCGCACAGAACTTGAGATTTGCTTAGTTCAATTTTGGTTGCTTCTAATAAAGTTTTTTGTTTTTCATATTCAGTTTCTTTTTCTAAAAATATATTCTTATAGTGCTCTTTGGTATTTCTGTCAATAAAATCATCAAACCTCGCTGCTTTTTTGGGGTGCTCAGTCGAGCCACATACCGGACAAGGCTGTCCTTTCGAGAGCGATAGAGCCAATTCAGCCGCTTGACTTTCAATCCATTGACTCTCTATGCGGTGGTAATCTGCTTTAGCGGCTCCAACGGCTAATAGCGCAACTTGGGCAGATTTGGTTTGCTGCTCAAATTGCTGCCGCACCTGATTTAATTGAGCGGCTTGGATGTCGAAAAGATTCCTTTGTTTGATTTTTGTATCTATTTCTGTGAGTTCTATTGCCGTAATATCAATTTTTTGCGATAATATCAAATTGTTTTCTTGTTCGGTTTGAAGATTAACAATACCCCGTTTGAGTTTATCTATTTGCAAATAATCATCAGAAATTTCTTTTTTTAGCCTCGTAAATTCAGCCTCCAAATCATCAATCTTTTTTTGATTTTGTTCTATGCTATTAAATAAAGGAATGGAATTTTCCAAAAACGCCAGCCTGCTTTGTGCTTTTATCTCTTGGGCTTCAATTTGTGGTTTTTTTATTTGAAATTCCGTACGCATATTTTCAAATTCCTTTCGTTTTTCGTCCCTTTTATTTTCAATATCTTGAATGTTTGCACGCATTTGCGCTATTTTAGCCTTCAGTTGCTTGTTTAAAGCAATATGAGGATGAATGATCCGAGCTTTTTGGGCTAACTCAATTTTATTCTCCAAGTCTTCTATGTATGGATTGAATAAAAGTTTTTGATTGTATAAATTAGTTTTTTCTTCCCATTCTTGAAAACATTTATGCAATTGAAGTGCTGACTGGTATGCCTGATTTAATTTTTGCTCTTCTTGCTTAAGGCTTTCAGTGTCTAAATGGATTCGCTGAATTTCTTTTTCGGTATAGCCGCACAAAGACTCAAGCCCTCCTATATCATTGCAATGAAGGGAATTCAAAATAGCTGATTTTTGCTCTTTTAAACCAGAAATATGGATTTCTGTCTGCTTATTTTTATCTTTTAAGTTTTCAACCACTTTATCAAAAATCTCTGTACCAAATAACTGGCTCAAAATAGGTTCTTTTTGGGTGGAGTTTGCTTTTAAAAACTTACTAAACTCCCCTTGTGGCAAAACAATAATCTGTTTGAACTGTTCGGCGGAAAACCCTAATATAGATTTGATAAGGCGGGCGATTTCTTTTTCAGCAGTAACAGGCTCTTGAATAGCATTTTTTTCTTTTTCATTATCTATTTGATAGAAAACACTTTTTTTATTTTTGGTAAGTTCTCTTTTGATATAAAACTTTTTTATTCCTGATGCAAAGACAAGTTCTACCTTTGTTTTGCTATTGGTTTCTGAATATTGCGATCGCATATCTTCAAATTCCCTGCCTGAAGTAGTTTTGCCAAAGAGGGCCATACAAATGGCATCGAAGATGGTGGTTTTTCCCGAACCCGTAGGCCCATACACCAAAAAAAGCCCCTTTTTGCCCAAGGATTCAAAATCAATTTCTACTTTTTTGGCAAAAGCACCAAAATATTCTATTTGCAAATGTATCGGCCTCATGTTGTCAATTGGTTGATTATTTCCTTTAAAGATGCTTGCTGGTACTCAGAAAGTGGTTCTGTTGTCAAACTCCGGTAAAAACTCTCAATCAAAGCTATTTCATCCATAGAGCGAACTTCTTGCGCACTTAAACTTTGTAAGTTGCCAGTAGCCTCAAATTCACTCCATTCCAAGCCTACCGTAAATGGATACTGCTTTTGCAATACAGACATGATATTGGGCACAGGCTCTGTATTGCTAAGTTTAAAAAAGATAAAATCTTCTATGTTGGGTTTTTTATCCAAAATATCAATACCATTGCTGGAGACACATGCCTGGCAAATAACAAGCTCCCTAAGTGGCTTAATGGGCAAATAACGGATAGAAAAATTATTTTCTGTTAATTCAACCAAACTAAATGACTTGTTATGATGTAGCTCAGATACAGAATATTTAAGCAATGAGCCACTGTAATGGCTATTTTGATGGGTTTGTCTTTGGTGCAAATGCCCCAAAGCAGTATAGATAAATGGCTCAAAAACATCGCTCGATACCATTTCTGCGCCCCCTACCCCCAAATTCCTTTCGGATTCACTCACAGAGCCACCTCGCACAAAGGCATGAGCCACCAAAACGGCTCGCTGCCCTTTTGGAACTTGAGAGGCGATTTGTTCAAAAACAACTTGATGATTCTGCACCGAGATTTGATCTTCTTTAAGTAAAAAATTAAAAAACTCAGGCTCGCAATAAGGAAATAAATAAAAAGCCACTTCCCCAAACTCATCTTTAATAACCACCGGCTGAATAGGAAAATTAGGCTTTCCAATAATGTAAAACCTATTTTTTGCAAAAATGTCAGCCCCGTAGTGAATACGCTCAGAACTGTCATGATTGCCTGCAATAGCCAATACAGCTATTTGTAAATCGTTTACAATTTTGGATATAGTTTGACTAAAAAGAGCAACTGCATCTGATGGAGGAACATTTCTATCGAAAATATCTCCTGCTATCAATACCGCATCCGGTTGCTCTGTTTCACAATATGAAATCAATTGATTTAAGGCATGTTTCTGAGCTTCCAGCAAAGAAAAACTACCTAAATTTTTCCCCAAATGCCAATCGGCTGTATGGATTATTTTCATAATTTTCGTTTTCAAATATTTTAATTACGGCAAAAAAAGAATTTTACCAATCTTTTTTTGTAGGGTTGATATTTAAGCTCTGTGTATAAAAAATGAATTAATGTAGTATATTAAAAATCATTTTTTTTAGGATTAAGGCTTCGTCTTCGAGGGTGTTTATGCCTTTGCCGGCCAAATCCGCCTCGTGTAAAAAAGCTATGGCTTGCAAGGTTTGAGTAAGGGAATAATTTTTTGCGGCTTTGAAATAATCTTTGACAAAAAAGGGATGTATCCTTAGTTTTTGGGCTAATTCGGCCTGAGATAAAGTTTTGCTACTGTGGGTTTGGAGTATTTTTGCAAAAAAACTATACAAAGAGCTAACCACTACCACCGTTGGTGTTTCTCTAAGGTTAGAGATAAAATAATCTATTATCTGATTGGCTTTGAATACTTCTCGATTTGCCAAGGCATTCTGCAAATCAAAAACACTGTATTGTTTGGTTTGGGCGACATGATGCCTAACCAGCTCCGCCGTGATGGGCTTAGAAGCCCCAAGTAAGGCAGTGATTTTCTGTACCTCATTGGCCAATCGCTGCAAATCATTGCCCACCAGATCCACCAAAAGAAAAACCGCTTGATCCTCAATCAAAAGCCCTTGTCTGTGTATATGGGCTTTGAGCCAGTCGGGTAATTGGTTGTCGTAGAGCTTTTTGGATTCAAAAAATACAGCCCTACTTTTAAGTTCTTTGCTTAGAATCGTTTTTCCATCTAATTTTTTGCCCTTGTAAGCAAAAGCCAACACCGTAGAGGGCACAGGATTTTGGAGGTATTTAATCAGTAGGTTTTGGGACTCCTTTTTGCCCAAATCACTCATTTCTTGGGCTTCCTTCACCAAAACGGTCTGCCGCTCCGACATCATCGGATAACGTCTGGCCATTTCTAAAACCATCCCCAAGGATGCGTCTTTTCCATAAATTAAGGTTTGGTTGAACTCTTTTTGCTCTTGAGCAAGTGCTTTTTGCTCAATTTCATTCATCAGTGTGTCTATAAAAAAAGGCTCTTCGCCTTGAAAAAAATAAACAGGGGATAGTCTGCCTCTGCTAATGTCTGCAAACAAGTTTTCAAATTCAGTCGCCATAATGCAAAAATACGTGAGAACCTCATTCAAATAGTGCCCGATTAAAAACCGAGTCCCCAAACGCCCTGTACAAAACCCAAACCAGCCGCGTAGTAAAAACGCATATCTAATTTATAAATAATCTAAATAACAAATGCTTGACTTTTGTCATTTTATTGCGACCCACTGCGAAGGTAAATTTGTGCAGAGATTTTAATTATGCACAGAGATTTTAAGGCCTTATCGGTATCCTACAAGAAAGCAGAACTCAACATACGAGAGCAAATTTCGCTAAATGAAGTTGAATGTAGGGAATTGCTTTTGCGCTCTAAAGATATGCTGGGGCTAAAGGAATTGCTGGTTGTCTCTACTTGCAATCGGACTGAATTTTATTATAGCTCAGAAAAAAAATTAGACAAAGAGCTCGTTAAGTTGGTCGCCAGCCTCAAAGGCTTGAATAGTGAAAATATTTACAAATACTTTGATAGCCTTTCTAACCCTGAATCGGCTATATTGCACTTGTTCAACGTCTCAATAGGTCTGGAGTCACAAGTTGTTGGAGACCTACAAATCATCAACCAAGTCAAAAGGGCCTATCAATTGAGCGTTGAGAACGAAATGGCCGGTCCGTTTATGCACCGTCTGTTGCACACTATTTTTTACACCAACAAGCGCGTGGTGCAAGAGACCGCTTTCAAGGATGGTGCTGCTTCAGTTTCCTACATCGCTTTTGAGACACTACTTGAGTCAGTCTCTGAGATATACCAACCCAAAATCTTACTGCTGGGAACGGGAGAAATAGGTAGAGAAGTTGCTAAACACCTGTCCTCGAATGGCATAAAAAATGTTTGGGTTATCAATCGTACCTATGAAAAAGCTGAGGCCTTAGCCCAAGAGTTCCACTTTGAGACCGCTCCTATTGAGCAACTTTGGCATCATGTAACAGACAGTCATGTGATAGTCAGTTCGGTCAATACCGAAAAGCCTATCCTGACCTTTGAGAGGATGAAATCCATTTCCATTCCTTATTCTTTGACCCTGCTGGATTTGTCAGTGCCAAGGAGCGTGGAGCCTGAAATTGAAACCTTACCGGGTGTTTTTCTGTACAATATAGATCAAATCAACACCAGAACCCAACAGACGCTCCATTCACGTTTGAATGCCATTCCTGATGTGATGCGGATTATTGAAGAGGCTTACAGTGAGTTTGTGGCTTGGAGTGAAGAAAACAATTTTTCGCCTGTCATTCAGAAAATAAAAGCATCATTGGAAAGTATCAGAGTCCGTAAAATCTCCAAACACCTAAAGCAACTCAATGAGGGAGAGCTGAAAAAAGTAGAGGACATAACCAAAGAAATCCTTGAGGAAGTGTTGAGTCGCCATGTACGCGAACTTAAGTCGGCTTGCCAACGTGGCAACGCCGAACAGTTGGTAGATATTTTAAGCCATCTCTTTGACGTTGAAAATTTTAAATCAACGGAGCAAATAACTCAACAGAGTAAATTATCCTAAAATGTAAGAAGCCGGTCAGTTCCGGCTTCTTGGTTAGTACTCGTCCTCGTTGAAGAGAAAGTCCTCTCTTGAAGGGTAGTCAGGCCAAATCTCTTCGATGCTCTCGTAAGGTTGTCCGTCATCGTCCTCAAGTTCTTGGAGGTTTTCAACAACTTCTGCCGGTGCCCCCGTGCGAATAGAATAATCAATCAACTCGTCTTTGGTGGCAGGCCAAGGGGCATCTTCAAGGTAAGATGCCAATTCTAATGTCCAATACATAGGTTATTAGGAAAATTTAGCAAAACAACGTAACAACTTTAAATCAAAAAAATGTTATTCAGAATCTGCGGATTTTTTCCTGCGCTTTTTTTTAGGCTCCTCCGATGAAGACTCTGATGAGCCGGTGGAGGTGGATTGTGTAAGCATAGATTCCTCAAAGGGTTTACTCACTACTGTAGTAATGTCAGCGATTCGATTGCCGTCCTTATAGGCTACCACAAATGGCCCAGCTACCCCCATCTTTTCTATATACCTTCTAAAAATATGAGCTTGGACGTAATCCCTAAATATACCAATGGTATATTTTTTTTGCGCGCCGTCTTCTTGGACAAAAAACACGCCGTTGTCTTTAAATTTACTAAGGTCAAGATTTTGATACGCACCAATCTGAACTTTAAAAACCAGACCTTTAATAGAATTACCCTTAGCCGTAGTGGAAACCGCTTGTTCTTGAGAATCCTCTTGGCCATCTTTATCTGATTTTAGCTTGCTGATTTTCAACTCCAAATCCCTTATTTCTTCGTCTTTTGCCAAAATCTCGGCTTCTTTTCGTTGTATTTCTTTAGTGATAGCTGTTACGTCTTTGCCGGCAGAAGATGCCTCTTTTTTCGCCTTGTCGTAGTTCTCCATAAGTTTTTTAAACTCAAGGGGATCCATCTTAGAAAGTTTGTCTTTCCAAACTTTAGCTTCCTTTTTGCTGTCCCCGTCCCCGGCATCTTTCTTGCCTTTTTTTTGAGCAAAACTCGAGTACGTAAGTAACACGAAAAGAATTGTAATATAAATTGAAGTAAATTTCATATCAGTTAATTTATAAGGTGGTTATTTTTTGTCATTTTTCCTTGCATCCTGAAGACCAATGGGTTTACCGTCTTTGTAAGAGTACACATAGGCATCAGAAACCCCTATTTTGCGCATCATATTTTTGAAAGCATCTGCTTCCCAATAATCTCTAAAATAGGCGATTGTGTACCTCTTCTCCCCGTTTTCATAGCTCTGCCAAAAATTCCCATACTGCTGGTACTCCGACAAGGCAGGGTCTCTTTTAGCACCCGTTTCTACTTGATAAACAACCCCTTTGCTGAAATCTTGATCACCTGAAGGACTCAAAACCACCGGAGCTTGCTCCACCACTTCCTCTTGCTCCTGAGCTTGCTGTTTTGCTTTTTCGAGTTCTTGGAGTAAGGATTCTACTTTCTCAGTACGTTCAGAGAGAAGCCTCTCTTTGTCTTTCAACTGATTCTGAAGCACATCAATTTGCTTTTTGGTTTTGCTGGATTCGCCTTGTAAAGTGCCGTATTCTTCATAAATTGCCTTAAACTTCAAAGGGTCTGTCGCCTTCTTTTTTTTGTCCCACTCTTTGGCAGCGGCTTTGCTGTCGCCGTCATCAGAATCTTTTTTCCCTTTCTTGCCTTTTTGAGCGGCCAATGGTTGCGCAGCTAAAACCAAAATTAGGAGCAACCAGCTAAAATGTCTTGTCATTTTTCCCATTTTCTAACTATAACGGAGTTTTTTGATATGTTAATACGCAAATATTTTTAGGATCAGATTTTATTTCAGGATTTTAGTAAAAATCGCCAAGAAACCCACTCTACCTTAATAAGAGGCAAAAACTGTACAAAGATTTTTTTTACACCTCATTTTAAGACCATGTGTACCCTTCAGAAAACATACCGGAATTCAAATTTGAGTTCCTCTTTTGCAGAGCGGCTTTTTCTTTGGCAAAGAACAGCACCAATTGTTCACAATAATATTCTACCTTTTGAACATTGTCTAATACGGCTGCGCTTGGTATCAACTCTGTATTACTGACAAGTATTTTACCTCTCAACAGTTCGTCATGAAGGGGTTTGATGTCCAACCATCTTAGTACAGGATGAATTTGAGAAAAAATCTTTCTAAACAACGGCTCATTGCCTTGAGAAATAACTTGCCCATAGGACGCTTTGAGGTTTTCCAAGTCTGTGGAAACTTGCTCAAAAAATTCTTCTATTAGTTTGGCAGTTGAAAAAAACGACAAAATATAGCCTCTAAGAGTGTTAAAATCAATGTTTTCAATTTTTGAAGTAGCCCATGTTGTTTTTTTCTCCAACAAATACTTCTTTATAGTGGTGTAAAGTTGGTCTGGTTGAAATGGCTTAGATAAAATATCGGTAAATCCATGGCTCATCACTTTGTCTTTCACCTCAGAGAGGGTCATGGCGGTCAATGAAATAATAGGTACTTGAGTGTAGTGGCTATCGCCTATACTGCGGATGGTGGCAGTTGCCTGATAACCGTCCATGATAGGCATGTGCAAATCCATGATAATCAAATCATATTTTTCTGTTTGCGCCAATTCGACAGCTCGCGCACCGTTGTCTGCCAAAGTAACATGCGCCCGCCATTTTGACAAAAAACCCTTGATGATAAACTGGCTTGCCTTGTGGTCTTCAGCAACCAATACCTTGAATCCTTTTAAATCTTTCTCATCAGTAGGCTCGGTTTCTTGCTGAGGCAGAATAACTTTTGCCATCTTCAGATCAAAACTGAATTCCGAACCTTTACCCGGCGAACTGTGGAGTTTAATCTGAGACCCCATCAGTTTTAACAACGACTTGGTAATTCCCAACCCCAAACCCACACCGGAAAGTGCCGAAGTCCTAAGCCCTTGAAAAAAATAGTCAAAAATCTTCTTCTGCACCTCCTCCTCAATGCCAATACCCGTATCCGTAACTGTAAATCTAATAATTTGATTATCAAAATCTTCTTTAACAAGATCGAGTCTCAAAACAATCCGGCCTTTCTCGGTAAATTTGATTGCGTTGGACAGTAAGTTATTGAGTACCTGACTGAGCCTGACGCTATCCCCAACCACCATGGGATAAATTTTATTATCGAAATAAAAATTGAATTGCAAATTCTTTTGGGCAGCCAAAAGTTCTGCACTCGAAGATACAGTAAAAAGAAAATCAAATAGGTGAAATTCACTGAGATTCAACTGCAATTTACCCGATTCAATTTTTGACATCTCCAACAGACCCGTGAAAAGGTTGAGCAAACTCTCCGAGGAAAACCTTAGTATTTTGATGCGTTCATCGCCTGCAAAATGAGGGTCTTGGCTCAATAAATGTGAGATTCCTACGATGGCATTGAGAGGCGTTCTGAGTTCGTGAGAAATGGTCGAAAGAAATATATCTTTTTCTTTCATTGCTTCTATTGAAGCCTCTATCAAATCGGAGAGCTGTTTTTCAAGTTCTTGTATGCGCTGTTTATTTTCCACATTAATTTAAAAAATCGAATCTAAATGTAAACCTTATGTTCGTATATTAAACTATATCTTTTCTTAATTTTTGTTAATTCATTGATTGTTGGCTAAATACATAGCACATTTTAATAACCACATAGCTAAAAAATTACATTTCTGAGGTGCTAAGCTAAAAGTTTTAGCGTCTGTTAAAATTAGAGACTCTATTTAGAGTCTAAACGACATTCACATGAAATACGTCTTTTTTTGCTTGCTTTTTATGACTAAACTCTACCTGCAAGCCCAGACTCGTCCTCAAATGCAAGGAAGAGAAATCCCCACAATCGGCATAGTATCGGGTACTGTAGTTGATGAGAGTTCGGGAAAACCTATCGAGTATGCCAACATAGTGCTCATCAGCCGACGCGACTCAAGTCTGGCCGCAGGCGGGATAACCGATTCAAAAGGTAACTTCAGGATTGAGAACATCAAACTCGGCAGGTATCAAATAAAAGTAAGTTTTATTGGCTATCAATCTAAACATATTGATTCTGTGATGCTTACTTTTAGAGAGCCGGAAAAAACCTTTGCCACCCTGTCTCTGATACCTGAACAAAAAAATCTCAACGAAGTGGAAATACTTGGAGAGCAAGAAGTCATAGAAACCTCACTGGATAAAAAAGTTTATAATGTAGAAAAAATGATGACCGTAACCGGTGGCACGGCGGTAGATGTGCTTGCGCAAATCCCCTCTATCAATGTGGACGTTGAAGGGAATGTGTCCCTGAGAGGCAGTACGAATTTTACAATTCTCATTGACGGCAAACCCTCCGGTATGATGGCAGCCAACCGCGATGCGGTGCTGGCGCAAATTCCCGCAAATACTATAGATAAAATTGAAGTGATTACTACGCCCTCAGCCCGATACGATGCGGAAGGTACAACAGGAATCATCAATGTAGTACTGAAAAAGAATAAACTCAACGGCCTTAATGGAAGCGTTCAAATTGGGGCCGGCTCAGGGGATAAATATGATGGCAGCATTAACCTGAGCTACCGACACAAAAAACTCAACACTTTTGTATCGTATTCTTATCGGCATGATTTGAGATTTAGAAGAGGCATAAACAACCGATTCAACACTCCCAAAGATACCTCATTTTACAATTTTCAAGAGGTGCACGATGACAACCTCAGCCAATCCGGCAACCTGCGCGCGGGATTTGACTATGACATCAGCAACAAACTCTCTATCGGGCATATCTCTACCTACAGCACCCGTTCAAACACCTCAAAAGAAGGGCAGAATAATTTTTTTAGGGACGAAAATTTTGTTTTTCAAGACTATTTTACCAGAAGTGCAGATGAAGCGCGACAAAACCAGTCTTATGATGGTTCTTTGTCACTCAAATACAAATTTAACAAACCTCGCCAAGAACTTTCAGCCGATTTGGTGTATTCGACCGACCAAAACTACCAAAACGGATTTTATCAAAACCGTTATTTCTCTGCCAACTCAGCACCCAAAAACCGCCGGCCAACCAACCAGTTCATCAGGCCTGAAGGCAACTCCCAAGTAGTGGTGGCTCAATTAGACTATACACAGCCTATAAAAAAATCCCGCCTCGAAGCAGGATTCAAACAGACCAACCGCGACTTGCGCTCTGCCTTCATACTGGAGGACTTTGACACATTGAACAACAAATGGATACGCAATACCCTGCGAAGCAACGATTTCAAATACAGCGACCAAGTTACAGCGGCCTATGTCTCATTGGGCACTCAGTTTTTGGGGCTGAAGGTCCAAACTGGTCTGCGCTCAGAATATACCCAGTTGCAAGGACAACTCATCACGACAGGGCAAACATTTTCTCAGGATTATATAAGCTTCTTCCCCAGCTTATTTGTGGTCAAAGAACTGAAAAACAAAGGACAAGAACTATCACTCAACTACTCCCGAAGAATAAGCCGCCCCAACTCAAGGGCACTAAATCCCTTCATAGACTACTCAGACCCCATCAACTTGAGGAGTGGAAACCCCAACCTCCAGCCTGAATTGACCCACTCTTTTGAGTTGGGATACCTTAAACAAGCAGACAAATACACACTGACTATCAATCTTTTTGCTCGCGAAACCAACAACAGCGTAAGCCGATTTCGTAGGTTTATTACCGATACGGCTTTGAGTATTTTGCCCGGCGCTACCATCACCACAATGGAAAACATAGCCTCCTCGCAGGCTTTGGGGCTTGATGCCAATCTCAAAACTCAGTGGACAAGCAAGGTAGAAAGCAACCTGAGTGGCTCTGTAAACTACAATAGACTCATCGCCAAAAACTTAGAAACAAACCTAAACAATAGCGGAACTGCATACAACCTCAGACTTATGTTCCAGTACAAGTTCAGGAAAAATACATCCTTGCAAATTACATCGGACTACAACTCGCCACGCCCAACCCCACAAGGAAGCATGAGAGCCATCTATGGTACAGATGTAGCCATTAGACATGAGTTTTTGAAAAAAAGAAATCTGATCCTTACCATCAACCTTAGCGATATATTTGATACTCGGCAGTTTCAATTTGATATGCAAAATCAGTTTTTTAGACAAGACTTTTTGCGCAAGCGTGAAACCCGCGTGCTAAGTGCTTCATTGGTATATCGTATTGGAAGACAAGATTTTAGTCAGATACGAAGGTCGCGCAGGCAAGGCAGTGGAACAGACTACAACGCCGGAGGAGGCGAAGAGTAAAAAAAAATTTGTTTACTAAGTTTGCGATTCTATATTTGCGATATGTTTCTAAAAAAATATTTTTGTATAGTATTCTAAAAACCTTAAAAAAAATTATATGAAAAAAATCTTCCTTTTAGTTCTTGTTGCTGGTTTATCTATATCAGCAAACATGCCCAATCAATCCGAAAAGCAATCCGTATCATCCCACAAAGAGTTGGTTCGTTTGGCTGAAAATGTAAAAGGTGAAAAGCTAACCTTTAAAGAAAGGGTAGCTATTCGCACATTTGGAAAAAAAATCCAAACTATTTCAAAGTCAGGCAAAGCCAAACCACAAAGCGAAAAATCACAATTGGTAGCTCTTCTTATTGCTATATTTATTGGTGGTCTTGGCATTCACCGTTTTTACTTGGGCTACACTTGGCAGGGAGTTGTCCAGTTGCTTACAGGAGGTGGCTGTGGTGTATGGGCATTGATTGATATCATCAGAATTGCCATGGGTACTCTCAAGCCTAAAGATGGAAATTACGACAAAACTCTATAATTCAAAACTCTGTAATTCAAAGTTTTAAATTTATTAGGCCCCAAATTCGATTTGGGGCTTTTTTTATTATGAAAAAACTAAGTATTATTTTAAGTTATGCAAAAATCAGCTTCTTCATACTATTGCCGATTATTTTGCTGATTCTACCGGGAGATTTTTTTGATACAGAACAAACCATTTGTTTATCGGTTTTGATTTTTGATTTTGAATGCTACGCCTGTGGGATGTCAAGTGCAATTATGCACTTGATCCACGGCGAACTGGAAATGGCTTTTGCTTACAACATGGGAAGTTTTGTTGTGTTTCCTTTTTTGTGCATACTCTGGATTCACTGGTTTTGGAAAGAATATAAAAACTTAACATCCTTAAAGATAAAATCTTTGTCCTCTACCAGCGAGCAAAGCAAATAACTTTGCCTAAAAATTCAATAAAGCATGCTATCACTTCTTAAAAAACTTTTTGTCAAAAATGACCATTACTTATCGCTGGAGGATAAAGAATTCCAATCTCTGCTCAAATCTACCCCAAAAGCGGTGATTATTGATGTGCGTATGAAACATGAATACAACGGCGGTAAAATTCATAACGCATTCAATATTGATGTGATGCAACCAAATTTTAAAGATAAGTTGAAACATTTAGACCGTGAAAAACATTACTTTCTATACTGCCAGTCCGGTAAACGCTCCGCGAGAGCCTGCCGCAAAATGGCAGAATTGGGTTTTAAAAATATCGTAAACCTGAAAGGCGGAATTTTAAGCTACACTGGAAAATTGGTCTAAATAATTTCTATGAAAATTGACATACAAAAAGATGGAGATGCAGTTATTCTTTCAATCAGCGGAACATTAGATGTAAATTCTTCGATAGAGCTTGACAATCAAATAGATAAAATCATACAACAAGGTTACACCACTATAGCTGTAAATTGTATTGATTTGGAGTATGTTACTTCGCCGGGCATTGGCGTATTTACGTCAAGGGTTGCTGAATTGGAACAAAAAAATATTTCTCTCGTTTTATTTGATATGAGTGAAAAAGTTTATGGTGTATTCAAAGTTTTAGGTTTAGATTTGCTTATACCCATACACAAAAAGCGAGATTGAAAAATTGATAAAATTGTCTCTTAATGGTTTACACAACAACTATAACTTGTCAAAAATCTGAACTCCATCCTCTTCGGCAGTTCATAATCTCTTCTTTGAGGTGTACGCTCGAAGAAAAAAGGTTGCTCCTTTTTGCTGTGGCCATAGAAGAGGTTTGTATGAACATAATGGGGCACTCCCATCACTACAATCCGACTCAAAACTTTGAAATTCTACTAAAGATCACTGACTCTGAGGTGCAGGCAGAGATAATAGACTCTTGTTCCGAACTGTTTGACATTAATTCTTACGATCCTCCGGAAATTTCCCAAATTGTCAAAGAGCGTCGGAAAGGAAGTATGGGTTTGCTACTTGTAAAAAAAGTTTGCGACAGTGTATCGGTGGAAAAACTCAAATCAGGTGGAGGTATTTGCCGCTTGACTAAAAAGATTGCCTAAGTGGCTCTTGCTTGGTAAGTTCAATAATCGTCTTTCTCTTATTATCGGCACAAACATTGCGATAAAGAGTAAAAATTGATTTAATGGACAATATTCTACACTTACGCAGGCTCTACGGGCTTCACTTGCTTTGGCTTGTAGGGATTTATTTCTTTTTTGTGAATGATTTCCCATTTGGTCATGCCCTCAAAAAAGGTGGATTTTTAGAAATGTATTCATACGTACTGTTTGTCATGTTTCTGTGTTGGGTATTTTATCCTTGGCGTGTGGCTTCTTCTACTTCGGCAATAGGCAGCTTGACCGCCTTAGTACTGGTGGCCTTTTTGGTAGTTTTTTTTCAGAACTCTATCCAAAACAGAATATTGGGCGATTTCTTTGGTCTTTGTTGTTTGGAAAAGTGCTATATCAAAGGAGGAAGTGCGTTAGTGTTGGCCAGAGCGGTATTTTGGCTTCCAATTTTCGGAGGCTTCTTTTTATTTGCAAAAGTTTGGGATAGACTCTTTGTTTAAAAAGCCCACAAAAGTGGGCTTTTTAAACTTATTTTATTTGACTATTTTCATCTCAGAGATTAAATGGCCGGCTTGCGCATATTTATCTATGATAAACAAAATATAGCGAACATCAACCGTTATGTTTCTGCATATTTCAGGGCTGTAAGCTATATCCGACATGGTACTCTCCCAACTTCTGTCAAAATTAAGCCCTATCAAGTGCCCGTCTGCATTTAAAACAGGACTACCCGAATTACCGCCTGTGGTATGGTTGTTGGCTATAAAACAAACCACCAATTCACCTTTTTTAGCATACGCACCGTAATCTTTATTTTTATGCAAATTGAGAAATTTGTCGTCGAGATAAAACTCGCTGTCCTTTTGAGGCACGTATTTTTCGACCACACCATCTATTGTGGTGTAATAAGCGTACGACACCCCGTCGTTGGGATGTGAATCGCGAATTTTTCCGTAAGAAACGCGGAGCGTACTGTTGGCATCCGGCCAGTATTTTTTAGGTTTTAGTGTCCGAATCATCTCAACGTAGCTACGCATCTCCTTTTCTATCAAGGCATTAAGACTGTCTCTGGGAGATTGAATCTCATTTCTTATGTATTGTACAATATTGTTAGAAAGTTGGTAAGCCAAATCGGCATCAGGCTTGTCAAAATCAGGGCTATTTACAAAAGCCATAAGTCTATCTTCTGTGGCAAAGATTGAATTTTGATAAATGACTTGAGCCAAACCGGCAGCCGATTGAAAAGCAAAAACTTGCTCTTTCAGCTTAGGGGGCACATCGTCTTTGTTGGCTGCTTTTAAATAAGTCTCCACCAGCGTGGCAAAAATCTGTTTTTCAGTACCCATATCCAAATCTTTAAACCTCGCTTTTACCGAACTGAGGTACTTGAGTTTCACAGATTCTTTGTCTGGTGCTTCTTTGTATTGATCCAAAAAGTCTGAATAGCCCTTGGCAATACTAAAAATAGCCGGCCCCATGTAGTACAATTCAACAAAGCCGTCGTAAGCAAAATTGTAGCGGTTGGCAGATTGATAAAGTTGCTCAAAGCGTTTGTGTATATCCTTATGCTGACTGTATTGGGGGGAATTGCCGATAAGTTGGTCAAGCTCTGCTTCAAATTTTTTCTTTGTTTCCAACGTGTTCAGTTTCTTGAGTCCTTTGGATTCGCCTTGCCATTTTTTGTAAGCATTGGCTATATTGGCCTGTCTGGCACTGTACTGAATCCTGATTTTATCACTGCTCCGCATAGCCGCATCAATAATAGCCAGACTTTGTTCTCTCATCTGTATTCTGAGTGGATTGGAAATATTGACCACATAATCAACAGCATAAGAGGGAATAAACTGCTGGGTACGCCCCGGAAAGCCATAAACCATAGTAAAGTCATTTTCTTTCACTCCTGCAACTGAGATTTGAAAGAAATTTCTGGGTTTGAAAGGCTTATTATTGGGGTCATAAGAGGCTGGTTTATTGTCCGCATTGGCGTATATCCTGAAAACTGAAAAATCCCCGGTATGCCTTGGCCACATCCAATTATCCGCATCTGCCCCAAACTTACCAATGCTGTTGGGTGGCGTACCTACCAAGCGAACATCTTTGAACTCCTCCACGACAAAAAGAAGGTACTGATTTCCATAGAAAAAAGACCTTACAAAAGCATTGTAATGACTACCGACAGTAGCACCGCTAACAAGTGCCGCTGAGTTTCTCGCTATCGCATCTTGTCTCTGTTGCTCTGTAAAATCAGATTTGACACCTTGAAGAATCCTTTCCGTAACATCTTGAATCTGAATAATAAAAGTTACTGAAAGTTTGTCATGGTTAGGCAACTCCGAAGCCAAATCCTTCGCCCAAAAACCATTGGTCAGCAAATCGTTTTCTACTGTGCTATGGGCTTGGATTCTGCCATATCCGCAGTGATGGTTAGTAAGCACAAGACCTTTGTCAGACACAACTCCACCCGAACACCCACCTCCAAAAAGAAGCACTGCATCTTTGAGTGAAGATTTATTTACTGAGTAAATATCCTCTGTCGAAATTCTTAGCCCGGCGGCCTTCATATCAGTTTCCTTCATGCTCTTAAGTAAAAAAGGCAGCCACATGCCCTCGTCGGCAAAAAGCCTGCTACTTATGGCTAATAAGCAAAAAGCCCATAAAGTTAAAGTCTTCATATTGATAAATTTATACGACACTTAGTATATGATTTAAGATTAAAATTGTCAATTATACCTAAGAATCCAACATACTCAGAGGGTTACTAAAATGAGGCCTTAGATACGACATAAAAAAATAAAGGCAATATATTAATAAACAGAGCAATAGATATTAAAAAAAACCTGTTTGTCTTTAGGTCAAACGCCTTTTTCACCATGAGCTGAACAACCTGATAACAAAACAATAAATAAGCAGCCGCGAGCCAATAGCCCAAGAAATTGTGCTGCTTCAAACACAAATCATACAGACAATCGTGTATTGGATTGCCATAAATGTATTTGACAAATCCCCATTTCAAAGCAAAAAAATTGCCGCCAATAAAAAATACGGCAGAAACAAGAATAAAAAAAGGGCTTGAACTGAAAACTAATACTGGTATGGCCAACCATGCCATAGATGCTGCCCACCCAAATTCTCCCTGTGTACCGGACTGATTATAGGACTGTAAAGCCGTATCAACCGAGCAGCAAGATGTAATTATATCCGGCTTTAAAGAAGCCAAAAAATTGAATCCAACCGCAAAATCAAAGACAGAAAGCGCGAAAATTATTACAACCAACACATACTTTTTGGGGGTGAGCAAATAGCTGCCTCTCAAATCCTCCACCCTCTCTAAAGAGGCGAACCAAAAAAACAATGGTATGGCCACTATCTTAGTAATTATTACAAACTCACCACCCGCTGCAGAATTTAGAACCCCTGAAGCGCACATAGCCCCCTTGATCAAGTGAGGCACTATATTATTGATGATCATAAGAAAATAAGCACCAAGCAGTACTTGCATCCACAAAGAGAGTTGCAAAACACCTTTCAGTAAGTCTTGTTGCGATTCAAGTCTGTTTTGAAACTCAGTACCGCTGCCAAAATTCCAATACCTCAGCATCTCAATGCTCCTCCAAGCCCCATAAGCCAAAAGAATGCACATACAAATCTGTGCAAACAAATAGGCCATAATCCTTGTATCCCAAATCATTGCTGAGCCTCCAAACTGCCTGTGTTGGTTTGTGAGACAGTAAACCACTGATTCTGCTCACGAGCCAGCATATCCTCCACTTGCCGGACAAAAAGTTTGTCTCTTGTTTCGGCCTTGTCATAAGGCGGTACACCGGCCTCAAATAAAAACTTCTCTCTATGGAGCATTTCACAAGTGGTGCGGTTGTTAAGCCAATTCTCTTGGGACTTAAACGTTTTTAAGGCGTTGGCCACAATCCCCACTATTGAGGCACTCACCAAAGCCAAAATCAAAAAAATATTCTCTAAAATAATCAGTTTTTCACTCATCTTACAAAGTGCGGCTGCCGAACCCAACAGTGGGGTGAGAGCCGACCCCACAATAAGAGTCCACTGCAAGCGCATAAATTTCTTTTTCTCCGCAGAAGATTTACTGTTGAAGTACGCAAGCTGGCCATACACTCTTTCTTTCAGATAGGTCTGTATGTCAAACTTATCGCCAACATACCAATTATGTACTTGCTGTTGTGTATCTTTCATGACAAACTTTCAATTTTATGTGCGATGGATTGAATCACTTCACTTGAGCGCATGGTGATTGCAGAGATAATTGCGACCTGTTCATCCCGTGACAGTCCGCTTTCTACGCTGGTCTCCAAGGTCAAAAGGTCGGCATCAAACTCATGAAGTTCCAAATAGGCCACACTCGATTTGAACTTATGTGCAAGTTCACGCATCTCTTTGTCCCTGTTTTCTATGAAGGCTTTATGTATTTCCTGCGGAAAATCCGTGAGGTTTTTAAGCAAAATACCCAACAGTTTCTTCATCAAAATAGGCTCTCCATCTGTTATCTCAATAAGCCTATCAAAACTAACTTGCTCACTCATGTGGACACTACTATTGATTGTACTACAAACTTAATGTATTTTTGGGTATAAATTCTTCAAAAATCTTCATCGCAGGCCTACCTTATAAAAAGGCAATAAACCCTTTTAAAACAAAAAACCCATCCTAAATGGACAGGCTTTTTGAAACATATCTGATATTGAAAAATACTAATCAATAGCAGGAACAAGTTTGAAAATAAAATCTCTCTTTTCTGACTTGTAGGTCGAGTTTTCTACTTTAATATCTAAAGAAGCCCGCGAGAGAAAAAGAACATCGGCACGGGTGGGTACGCCACTGCCATTATCAAAAAGAATGGTTTTCTCGTTGTCCTCAAATCTCCAAGAGCCGCTTGAGGCGGGCATAACATCAGGCACATCACTCTCAATTACATAAGTGTAATCAAGATACATCGTTAATCTAAAGCGTGTCAGGTCTTCAATCAAAGGCTGGTAAGAAGCTCCTTCGGCACGGGAGGTTTTTACCAATACTTGACTGATCATCCACTTGCCCCTAATTTTATCCATCGATGACTCAGGATACGCATCCAAAGTCCTCTTACTTTGGCAAGCCCATAAGCCAGCCATCAACAGTAAGAAACTATAAAAAGTTATTTTTTTCATCTTTTTTAAAATTTTAAGTTTTTAGATAAGGGGGCCGGTAAGCGACCCCCATCAAAAAGGTTTTAGTTACCTGAACCGGTTTTAATGATTCGTTTGGTTATCGTTGAACTGCCAGTCGTAATCTGAATGGTGTAAACTCCTGAAGCCACATTGCTCAAGTCAAGTTCATATCCGGCTCTAAGTTGCTGCGAAGATACCACAATGGAACTCAACTGCTTACCGGAAATATCCGTAACTTTAATGCCTGCGTTGCCTTCAAGTTTCTTATCTACTGAAATTTTGAATATACCAGTGCTTGGGTTAGGATAAACAGAAACCTCTTGACTGTATAGTTCATCTTCAATCGCAGTAGCAGTAACTGTAACTGTTTCAGAAGTATCGCGGCATCCGGCTTCATCAACTACTGCCACACGGTACCTGCCAGCCTCGCGAGCTATCCACCAAGACTGGGTCTGTGAAGTAGCAAGCACCCTCAAGCCTCGTGGGGTTTCCATCATCCAAGTATAAGACTGGATGTTGCGGCTAATGCTTGTTACGTTGGCTGTAAGTACGAAACCGTCAACCGAAATCTCAGTGATTGGCAAAGAATAAACATCCAAGAAGAAAGGCTTCGAAGTAGCACTGCAACCATACTGTTTGTTGGTAATCCTAACAGTGTAACTACCAATTGCACCTCTAATCATTTCCAAGTTGAGTGTTTCACCGTTCTCTCCTAAGATAGGCTCTTCGTTTTTGAACCACTGGTAGTCAAACTTACTATCATCAAAATCATTCACTCGCAAAGTAATGCCCGCGTCAAATTCGCAGAAAGAATTGGCCAGCGAACGGGTTACTACAGGACGCAAAGGCGTAGGATAAGAGATGACTTGGAATGTGGTGGTATCGTTATGGATGACGGTACCTAACTCATCAACTACATAGATACGGCGGTCATTACCCAACTCAGGGAATACTTGAACAGTATGAGTAATCGGGGCATTGGTGTTGTTGAGAAAACTATAGGTTGCAGGGCCGCTGAAAGTAAATGGAGTGCGAACTGTACTGTTGGGGCCTACATACAAAGGCAAGGTAACAGGGGGCTGAGCCTCAAAAGTAAAGGTCTGAGTTGCTAACTGGCGACGGTAATGAGTGCCATCAACTTTATAGCCCATATTGAAATTCTCTTGGCCTTCATACCCATCATTGGCTATAAAGACTTGTATGTTTTCTTCTGAAAGACAGCCTTGGTTGCCCGGACGATTTTGAAGTCTTGCACTTACGGCTCTCAAATCTTTGTCGTACATACGACCCACTGTAATATCATCAATGGCCATATCGCTGTATCCACCTGAGTTGCCCACTCTGATAGAACCAATTGTGCCTACAAATCTAAAGCTAACCACCTTATTTTTAAGGCTTAATCCATTGTACTCTTTTGACAAAGATATAGATACCTGTTTCCACAAATCCACATTTATGTTTTCAGGATTTACGGCATCCATGACTCTGTCATTGTTTGCATCAAGGGTAGTTCCTCCGTTTGCTGGGATGTTAGCGGGTCTAAGAGTGAAGTTTGGCGACTCCCATATAGTCTGATAGTCACTGCCTTCTACCGATGCCTGCAGCTCAATTTTGCCCATTTGAGGTACAACAGTAGCTGAGTTGAAAGTTTGGTACATGTGGTATTTGAAATTGAGAGCAGGGTAAGTTCTGTCTGGCAATTGAGGATTATTCAAGTCAATGCAAGGAGCATATACCGTACTCTTAGTTCCATAAGGTGCATTGTTGGCATACAAGAGCAAATACCTTCCGGGTATGTTACCTGGGCTAAGGTTGGCAGGCCCTGAACCAAATGATGGACGTGCGCCTGACCAAGAATACCAATTCACTTGCGGTCTTTGGTTTGAAAAATTGGGCGAAGTAATGAAATTGGTGGGGGAATTTCTCCAGCCATAAGGCAAGCTATAAGGCAACCTATTGACAATCTGGAAAGTAAATTGAGGATTGTTGGGGGTAGATGTCCAACCTTCATCATTGAAGTTTTCTATCTGAGCCAAATCTTTATCTATACTCAAAGAAGGACGGAAGGAGAATATTCTACCTACCGGCATCTCGATAGATGCTGTGTTATTTTCCAAATCCTCATCTCCGGGCAAATCAGCATTAACTTCAATAATAATGTTGTCAGAACCTCTCAAGCGATAAGGAGCTAAGAAGCGGAATATTTTTCTCTCTCCGGCTGCCAGTCTCTCTTGGAAAAGTTCTGTTCTTTCGGTTCTTCCATTGACAGAGAACGAAATAGCAAAATTATTCTGTGCTTTTGAACCATAGTTTTGAAGCTCGGCTGTTACATAAATATTTGAACCTTCGCAACCGTATTCAGTCAGTACCCTGTTGACAGCGATGTTATTTTCGGGTTTCTCACGGATTACGAAGTTATCCATACCGAAACCATCTATTGCTCCTTGCACATAAAAAAAGCTGTTGGGCGCAAGATATACAAAACGTACTCTGAAGTTAGGCTCACCTGCAAAACGAGACAAATCAAGATAACCGGTTGATTTCCAGTCGGTCATAAACCTGCCGCCCCATCCTCTTTCAAAAGGAGCTGTAAATTGGGTATTGATGTTGTACCATTCTCTTGCACCATAATCAAGACCATTGAAAATCTCCCACGACTCGCCGCAGTTGGTACTGACTTGCATATAAACACCCTCGTAAAAGCTTCCAAAATAATCCCTCAGGCGTGCAAAATAGTCAAACTGCATCACAGGATTTTTCATGTTGCTCAAATCAAAATTGGGTGACGAGAAAGTGTGCTTGCAATTGACATAACCTGAAAATCCATTGGTTGTCATATTGCCTCTTGGGTCTAAGAACCAAGCCTGGTCTCCGGAGGCAGCGCGGCGGAAAGCAGGGGTAGGCTTCTGTCTGCATCCTGTTACGAAAGTCTCGCAAGGACTGCCTATTGCCCACAAGTTGGGAGTGGTGTTGGTAAGAGGTGTTGTTGAAAAAATATTAACATCCTCTCTCATGATAGAAGTAGTCCAGCCCATGCCACCCGTCTCAAATCCATCTTCGTACCTAAAGCCATTAGAGGCGTTGAGTGCTACTCTTTCTATAGATTCTATTCGGGTAGAAAGTGTGTTGTTGGCCGGATTCTCATCACCTACCACATTGGCCGTTACTTGAATCTCAAACTCTCCAGGGCGCAAGAAGAAGTAATCGCTGTTTTGAAACTCGAAAACCTCTGTAAGACCGAATGGAGGCACATCGCGGGTAAAACGCTCTGTGTAAGTAGCACTCCAAACAGGGTTAGGATTGGCTGTTGTGGGAATAGGGCGAATTCTGTAACTCACGTCAAAATCTGAAGCAGGGAAACTGCCATTGTTTTGAAGCTCAACCCTGAATTTGGCTGTTTTGCCTATACAGCTATTCATGATGCGTGTAACAGCCAAGTCTGTCTTGGGCAATCTCTTGACAGAGAAATTATCCAAGAAAATATAATACCAATAAACAGGGGGCTGCTTTTTGAAATAGATACCAAAGTTGTAATACCCGCTTTCAGTAGCAAAAAACCTTACATTATTCCTTTGATACTGTGTAAAATTGAAGGTAGTACGTGCAAAAAGAATCGGAGACATGATGGGAGTGGTCATCGCCGAAGGGGTCGGACTAAAACCTGCCCACAACGAAATGTCTTCATGGTACAATGTACCGTAACCACCGTAAGGATTGAGAGCGTCAATAGAGATGTCGTAGAAAGTACCTTGCTCCAAGTAGATACAAGGGCTAAACAACCAATCGTTCATGGGTCGGTTTACATTATAGGCAGAGTAAACCATTATCCTATCAATGTAATTGGCGTTGTTATTGAAAGGGGAGAAGTGAATTGGAGCAGGGTCAAATTGAAGGAAACTATTCTGAATCAATTTCTTTTGGTCTGTGTAGGGAACAAAAGTCCATTCATTGAGTATTTTTTGTCTGGCTGCGCCGGGGGAACTTACCCCTGTAAAAGGCTGGATATAATCTCCATCTCTCAAATCATAGGGTTTGTAGGAAACAGCCTCTACCTCCAAGCGGTCGTTTTGAGGTACTTCGTCACCTGTAAGTAAAGCAACTACAGTTATTTTGTAGGCTCCGTAGCCTGAGGAAGCCAAGTTCACATTTCTATTAATAATTTTACCTTGACCGCCCTCAAGCCTTCCTGCATTGATCACGGTTGCACCGCCGGGTACCAGATTGCCGTCCGGGTCATACACAAAAAGAGAAAACAATGCCGGATCAACGGTCTGATTGCCATTGTTCCTGACTGTTATAGAAATGGGGGTACGGGCAGTAAAGCCACAAGGTGAAGGGTAGTCAACTTTGACAGGCTCTAAATCTTTGTCAATCGAATACACCTCAACGTTGTCTATACCCCACCAGCCATAGTACCAACCAAAATAATCCACATCTCCTTTGTAGTGCCAGCGAAGCCTAAGATTAGGGCCTGCATAAGGGGTCAAATCAATAAATCTCTTGAAGGTTTGGGCACCGCCTGCTCCACCGATTTGCTGAAGCTGTTGATAGGCGACAAGAGTTACCCAGTCGTTGCCGTCGAATATTTGTAAAACTGAGCCTACATTGTAGGAATAAAAGATTTCATCGTAGCGAAGAAACAAGTTGCTGCCGCTCTGTACGTTGAAAGTAGGGGAGATGAGTTGCTCATCGTGTTTGGCATTGCCAAAATTTGTAAAAGCTCCGGCAAAACGTGTACCATCTCTCAGCGTATAAAAGCCAAAAATATTGACTCGGGAATCCCATGTTGGAGTGCCGGGATCTCCCCCGTCAATCACTGTCCAAGTAGAAGGTAATGTGGTGGCATTAAACTTCTCGTTGATGTAGTAATTGGTCTGAGCCATTAGGCCACTTGACCAACTTGCCACTGCAACCATCATAAAGACAATCTGCAGGAGCTTTTTTTTCAGGTAATTATTTCTCATAATAAGAAAGTTTTTAAAATTTCTAACATTTATTTTTTAATACACAAAACAGTCGGATAAGTAACCGAAGGTCAAGACTGGAGCTTATTAATCTTAAACATCGCTTGGGCATAATAGTTGCCTAAGGGATATTTGCGGATGTAGTCTTGGTAGGCTTCGGCTGTGCCAAGTTTTTCGGCTAGCTCCCAGTCGGCCTGCTCTTCGGCTTTGGAATTGAGTTTGAGTTGGGCTATTTTCTCTTTGGCCTCATTCCAGTAAGTTTTTGACTTTGAATTATTTATGTAAGCATAGTAAGCCGAGATGGTATTCTCTGAACTCGCTTTGAGCCAAAGGCTTTCCTCTTCTTGGTCTGTCTCTTTCTGTGTGAAAGCGGATTCGTCTTGGGTAAAAGTGGGGTAGCTAATGGTTGGGGGTTCAAAGTCCGGTGTCAATGTAGAAGCATCTGTCTCTATAACAGGAACTTGACCTTTTTTTATTTGATTGATTTGATAATAGGCATCGGCTATGTATTTTTTTTCTTTTGAATTTTCAATATAAAACATGTAGCTCTCCACCGTCGCACCGTTGACTGCGTACTCCCAAAGTTCCTGTTCTGTCATATTTACCTCTTGAGGTTCGGGTTCAGGAGCTATGACCCGTCTTTTTGGCCTTTCTATCACCTCAAAGCGAAGTTCTTTTGTAGATGTGTCTGATTGGGAAGGCTCCTGCTGAACTTGTAGTTGCTCAGTTGCCACCGACTGATTGGCCAATCCTGAATCGGTAGGAGTGATTTGGTCATCCACTGACAGCTCTTCGGGAACTTGCGCCTCTGTTATGTGGATATTTTCTTGGGGGGTCAGCCTATCCTCCTCAGAAAGAGGCTGAATATATTGCGAGGTTTGAGTTTGCTCATCAAGTACCTGACTTTGGGTCTCCCTCTCAAGTTCCGCTACTCTTTTCTGCGCCTTTGGGATATATTTACCGTCTTTGAAAAAATCCAAATAAAACCGGTAGCCGTCTATGTGATTCCAGAGGGAGAGTGCCGACCAAAATTTTTGTTCCAACTCGCTCCATTTTTCATCAAAACGGGTTTGCATGTTTTGAATTTCTTGCATGTGCTCATGGCCTAACTGCTCAAGTTTTGTTTGCCAACGGGCTTCTACTTCTTGTGTTGCTTGATGCAAAGCATTTGATTTTTCAGTTTCAAACTCTTTTTGCAGTAATTCTTTTTCTTTCTGATTTTTAGCTATTTGCTCATCGAGTTTCGCTTGAATAGAGGCTATCTCTCGGTCTATGATCTGTTGCTTTTTTTGCGAAAATTCAGCCTCAAACTCAGACTCAAATTTTTTAGATACTTGCTCCCTAATCTCCGATTCAATCTGCTCTTTGATATGAACTTCTTTTTCCACCAAGGTGTCGCACTCACTTTTGCGCCTGGAAACCCTGACATCATATCTGATTTTAAGGGCTTTATCGTACTCAATAGCTGCTTTTTGGTATTGGTTATCATAGTAGTATTTGTCTGCTTGGTCTATGGCCGCCGCAAAAGCCAACTCAGACTCTACCTCTTTGATTTTAGCTTCGTAGCGCGGCGCATCGGAAGTGAGTTGAATCAAAAGCTCATATTTGGCTTTGGCCACTTCAAATTTTCCAGTTTCAAAGTTTTGCAGTGCCCATTTTTCCAATGCTGAGACAGCATTTTGATAGGCTTTTGGGTTGTTAATCAACTGATTGGCGTTTGAAAAAGCCGCATAAGCCGCAGCAAAATCTTGTTTTTCATATTTAGTTTCGCCCTCAATGTAGTTTTTGATAAAGTTTACTTTCTGCAAAACCCTCTCGTTGTTTGGAAACAGCATCAAGCAGTGGTTGTAGGCTATGTAGGCTTCTGAAAACTTGTCGGACTCAAAGAGCTGATCGGCATTTTTTTGGTAAGTCTCAAACTCTAAATACCTGAAATTAGGCAAGATGTACAGATCCGGATTGTCGTATTCTCCGGCCAAATAAGGGGGTTGTTCGCCATTGCTAACCATAAGCTCGCAAAGTGCCGTTACCAAATCTTTGAGGACAAGTTCCGGCTTTTCGATTTTCGATCCTAGTTTGAGGCAGTGAACGAAGGCCGTTGTAAGCAAAGTGGACTCATACCCGCCATTGAACACATGAAAGGGAATACCGGGAGTCGAACTGATTAAGGCACAGCCTTGTATAGATTGGGCAAAATCGGCAAGTAATTTTTCGGCTTGGTGCTTGTCAACCTCGCTTAGTTCCTGATCCCCGTCAATAAATTGTGCATCAAGCAATATGAGTTTGTACTGTGCCTGACTGTCTTGGAGGATGGCCAACAGTTCATGGAAAGCTATCCCGTTGGCATAAATCATCTCGTGCGAAGACTCGGGAGTCGCTATGTACAACTGGTCTTTTCGCAAGACAATATTGCCTGAGTAGTAGAAAAAAAAGGCATCTGCTTTTTTGGATGCGGCAGCAAAAACCTGCTCCTTAATCAGCGTGTTGTCTTGGTAATCAATCAATGTAGTGGTTGATTCGGTGGAAAGCCCCATCACTGAGTTTTCCTTTATGATTCTCTCAACGGTCTTAACAGATACCGCAGCTTTGGGTATGGCTTTAAGGCTGCGGCTTTTGGGGAAATGACTTGCCCCTATCAAAACTCCATTGGCTACTTGCATGGCTTGCGCGTTTGTTTTACCCCAAATCTATAAATTATATCCTTGACAAACAAAAAACCCCGCATGAGGCGAGGTTTTATCTTTTTTTATTTATGTAAATAACTATCTCTTTTTTACGTCAAGACAATTGTCTGCATAGATGCTCTTCAAAATTTCAATAATTACCATTTCTCTATCTCCGGCCTTGCCTATGGTAATTTCTTGGCCATCGGCAGAGGTGGATTTGATTTCACCGCTCAGAAGCCAGCGGTACACAGTGGCTCCTGAACGAATCATTCTGTCGTTGCCTTCGCCTCTAAACTCAAAGTTGTTTAGCTTATCGCTGTATTCTTTGCCCTCGGGTACAGTGGTTTTAGCAAGAAAATTCTGATTGCCGGATTGAAAAAGTTCGCAAATACAATTCCCTTGGAATTTTTGGTCTTCTATGGCAATGGCATTGAAATAGATAACTTTCCACGAACCTTCCTCATTCCTCAACAATAGGCTTACAGTCTCAGTGCCTTTTGTCCAAAGTTTACCCCCATTGAATGTCTCGTATTCAACCACATAAGTCGCAGTACCCGCGTCACCCACGGCTTTGTAGCGAACGATTTGGCCTTCAGGAACTTTGTAATTTATTTTAAAATCTTCGTTGGTGGATATTCCGTCCAAAAACTCTGCCATCGCATCAAAACTACCCGTGAAGTTTTTGACACGGGCTGCACCTATAGCCCTACTTACAAAATTGTAGGAGGCATTTTTGGAAAAGAAATCCAAAAAAACCTTTTTATCTTTTTTTTCTGAAGCCACAGAAGCATAAGCCTTGACAAAATCAAGAGTTACTTTTTTTATGTTTTCATCTTCTTTGCTAACTGGTGCAGATTTTGGAGCGGGTTTGGTTTGGGCAAAAGCATACAAGCTACACAGAAGCACAGGAAAAATCAGTAATTTTTTCATTTGAATGAAGTTTAATTTTGGCAAATATAAAATATTGACAAAAATAATGACTACCGTCGGCTTTTTCTCTTTTTGGATTTGGCCTTTTTATTATATTCCCACACATAGTCGAAGCCCACACTCAAAGTCAATACGTTCATTGGATGTCCGCCACTGGTGTCTGCCAACCGCTGTTGGTACTCCAAAAATACGTTAGTGTCCTTGCCGGGCTGTGGTTTGAGGTTGCTATGGGTATAAATAAACTCCCCATTGATGCGAGCAAAAAGACGGGGAACAATCAAGTACCTGATACCAGTTCCCAATATAATACAAAAAGTATTGTCTGTTTGCTCATTGAAAATCCTAACCCCTTCTGCCTCAATGGCTCCTTTTCTAACCATGCTGTAGCCCCCAAAGACCTTGTAGGTAACCCCAATTTCATCAACAATAGGCAAAGCCCCTTGCAAACCAGCAGCGAGTCGAATAATATTGTATCCGCTGTTTTTGTATCCTTCAATTGATTTGGCATTGCGTATCTCTATCTCATTGACGCGGTTGACATTGTAAGTCAACTGTCCCCCAATACCAAAATGACTGTTGAAAAACTTAGCTCCTTCCAAATTGAACACATAGCCCCTTTGCCCCGAAATGGCATCTGTATCGTAGTCTTTGGCAAACTTTCCGACAGGATTGGAGAGCCCAACACTTGCTCCGATGAAAGTAGGCTGGTCTAAGTCCTGAGCGTACAAAGACAACACCAAAAAAAGTGCTCCGAAAAATAATAGTACTTTTTTCATTGATGAAATATTATTTGCAAAAATAAAACGACTTTTATGAATTGAATGTTAATTTTTTCAAAATGAGGCAATGGGCTACGTGGTCAATTCTTTGAAAACACTCTCAAGGGTGTTTGTTTTTTTGTTCATGCCCACAATCACAAAACCCCTTGCGGCAGCCAGTCTGAATATATTGGCGCGTATGTCAGTTTTTGCTTTGATGATGAGTACATTAGCAAAGTCATGTGATTGTTCGCATGTTATGACCTCGCCTAAGGTTTTAAACTCCTGCCAATCTTGGGGCAGCACGTCAAACTCAACCTCAATAGTCCAAGTTTGGGTCTGAGTGGCCTTGAGTACCTCAACGCTGCCGTCTGCCACCAAAACGCCTTTGTTGATAATGACCACCCTGCTGCACAGAGCTTGTACTTCTTGCATGATGTGTGTAGAGAACACCACAGCTTTGTCCACACTGACATCTCTAATTACTTGTCTTATCTCCAGTATCTGATTGGGGTCCAGACCGGTAGTGGGTTCGTCAAGTATCAACACGTCAGGATTGTGGATTAAGGCTTGTGCCAGTCCTACCCTTTGGCGATAACCTTTGGACAACTGGCCGATTTTTTTGTTTTGCTCGCGGGTAAGTCCCACTTTTTCAATAATTTGACTGATTGCTGTTTTAAGGCTTTTGCCTTTTAGCTTGTGAAGACCGCCTATAAATTCAAGGTATTCATGCACATAGGCATCGAGGTAAAGCGGATTGTGTTCGGGTAGGTAGCCGATTCTTTTTCTCACTTCAATAGATTGTTTTTCAACATCGTATCCACACACCTGCACCTGTCCACTCGTCGGGGACAAATACCCTGTGGCTATTTTCATGGTGGTAGATTTACCTGCTCCGTTAGGCCCCAAAAAACCCAAAATCTCTCCTTTTTGGGCAACAAAACTGATGTTATTGACGGCTTTTTGTCTTTGGTATTGTTTGGTAAGGTTTTTTATTTGTAGGCTCATTGACAAAAAATTTTAAATCAATTATTTGCAAAGCAAACCATTTCAAAAAATTTAAGTTTTGCTATCACTTTCAATATTGAGCAAAAATTTATCCATAATTTCATTTTTGCTTTATCATTTTTGAGCCAATAATTATTTTGCAAATTATGTTCAAATCCTTTTGGAAACTCTCCGAACTCAGCCAGAGATTCATTACAAGTATTGCCGGCGGGCTTTTGATTTTGTTTTCTGTGCTGCTGGGGCACTGGGGGTATTTTGGGGTTTTTCTATTGATTTGCGTGGTTACTTTGGTTGAATTTTACAGTTTGATGGGCTTGGCGGGAGAAAAACCTCTTGCTTCATTTGGTACTTTAGTGGCTGTTGCCATCTACACCATTTCGTTTTTACACCTAACCAACAGCTTATCGAGCGATGTTTTTTATTTGATATTTTTCTTGCTATCGTTTATGTTCCTGATTAAACTATACAATCCCGAAGATAAATACCCTTTTCGCAATATAGCAAACACTATCTTGGGAATCGTTTATGTAGGCATCCCTTTCTCTTTGATGCACTTTATAGTCATTTATGAGGGAGAGTACCACCCCGAGATTTTGCTGGGCATTTTGTTTATTTTATGGGCATCGGATACCGGTGCTTATTTTTCGGGAAGAATGTTTGGCAAAAACAAACTATTTGAACGGATTTCTCCCAAAAAAACATGGGAGGGCAGTATCGGGGGGGCAGTATTGGCGAGCCTGATTGCTTGGGCGGTTGCTTACTTTTCGGCTATTTTTGACATCTACGAATGGCTCTCCATTGCGGCTGTTGTGGTGATAGCCGGCACTTACGGAGACTTGGTGGAATCTCTTTTTAAGCGCAGTATCAAGATAAAAGACTCTGGCAGAATCTTGCCCGGACATGGTGGTTTTTTAGACAGGTTCGACGGTCTTTTGTTGATTGTGCCTTTCGTTTTGGCTTTGGTCAAAATTGTATTCCCTTTGATTTACAAGACACTACCCAACTAAGCCCAACCCATAAAGCCATAAAACCAATCCTTTTGATGCCGCATAGTTCGGCTCGTGTAGGTACACTAAAGAAATAAAAGCGATGCTTCAATGGGTCATTTTTTCGATTTGCTTTCCTATCTTGCAGGCAAGATTTGCATTAAGGTATGAACTCAGGCTACATAGAACAGTTGCTAACGCTCAAAAAATCGTTGAGTGTAACAGATTTGGGCACATTTAGCATCACCTCTACATCCGCCACATTGGGTGGCTCACATATCCAGCCCCCTCAGCGCAACATCGAGTTCAAAGACGGTATTTGGGATGCAGCAGATACCGATTTAGAAGACTACATTTCAGTGAGGCATCAACATCTGAGTCGTGAGGCGATTCGCAAAGAAATTAGAAATTTTGCTTCCGAGGTCAGAGACCAAGTACGCCGCAACGGTTATTTTGAAATTGGAAAAATGGGTAGGTTGGTTACGGGGCAATGGGGCAACTTAGAATTTGAGACATCTACTGGTTTTCGTTCATCAGATAAGTTTTTTGGGTTACCCAAACTTGAGGTGTTGCCTTTGCAGCAAGAAGTGCTGGAGGGAGAAGTATTTGTGCCCTTAGCTAAAAAAGAAACGGGGATTTTGCTGTTGATAGTCATTTTAATTCCTTTGATCTTGGTTGGGATTGGGGCTACCTATTTGTTTTTCAATCCTGATGCCTACATCCGATACAAAGAAGGCCGCCTTTTTGAAAAGCCAACCACCTCACAGCCCATCTCTACCACACAACCGCTGGACACACTGAACCAAGCCGGCGACTCTACGGGTTTGACCGGTGAAGTAAAAAGCGGCGTGAAAGAATCTGAAAAAACCAACAATAAACCAACATCTACCCAACCCAAACCGGAAGCAACAACAAACCAAAATCCTCCTAAAACCTCTGCCCTTGTGGTTACAAGCCCCACAAACCGGTTTTATGTAATTACGCAAGCGGTAGGCACAGTAGAACAAGGTAAAAAAGTGGCCGCCCAACTCAGGGCTTCGGGCTATGCAGGGGCAAAAGTGATTTCAGCACAAAATAAAGTACGGGTTTCACTCCAAGATTATGCCAGCAAAGTTGAAGCAGACATGCTGAAAAATAAAGTCGCGGGTACTTATCAGGGAGCATGGGTTTTGAACTACTGAGGTTTCAATGCTCAAAATAGCCTAACGTATTGATGGTCAAAAATTTCTTATCTTTCAATTGACTAAGTAAATTTGCGCCATGAATAAAATCAGCCTCGATAACCAAGTACTATGGGAAAATGACAATTACCTGCTCATCAATAAGCCACCCGGTTTGGCCTCCCTCAACGAGCGGGACAAAAGCCGCAGCAGCATAGTGGACTGGGCTAAATCCATCAGCCCCCAATATAGTCTTGCCCATCGCCTTGACAAAGACACCAGCGGCATTTTGTGCATCGCCAAGCATCAGGATGCCTACCGACACCTTGCCAAACAGTTCGAATACAGACAAGTGATAAAAATCTATCATGCAGTCGTTTGTGGGGTGCACAAATTTGAGGACGTTTGTGTCAATATGCCCATCGCTGAGGCCACAAAGGGCAACGTCAGATTAGACAAAACAGCCGGCAAACCCTCTGAGACGCTTTTCAAAACGTCCAAAATCTTTGACCGCCATACGCTGGTCAAATGTATGCCCTTGACGGGAAGAATGCACCAAATCCGCATCCATTTGTCTTATCTCAAAGCCCCTATTGTGGCGGATTCGCTCTATGGAGGAAGCGATATTTTTCTCTCACAAATCAAAAGCAAATTCAACCTCAAAAAAGACACCGAAGAGCAGCCTCTCATCAAAAGGGTAGCTCTTCATGCTCATACATTGGCTTTCTTCGATTTGGACGGCTCACAAATCGAATACTCAGCCCCTTATCCAAAAGATATGGATGCTTTGTTGCGCCAATTGGAACTTTGGAGTAAAAAAATGAACGCCTGTGATTGAGACAGGAAGCAAAAAAGTATGGTGCAGATAGAATGTTTTTGGACGCTTATACACCAAACAAAAAATTAACCATTTAAAAAAACAACCTTTATCGTACTTAACAATTCGATAGCCTGTTTATTTATTAATACATCATTTTAGAAATAAATAAGGTGAACAACGTTCAAATACGAATACTGAATGAAGACAAAATTACTCTTTTTGCTGTGGTGGCTCTATACCGCCAATGGTATATCAATTGCGCAAATCATAAACAAAGATGTTTTCCTTCAAGGCAAATACATAGAACTTGCCATGAATGAATGTGGGGCTTTTGGCACAAACGGGCGAAAAGCACCCCTAAACTATAACCCCAACGCATTTGGGGGAGCACTGGGTTTTGTGGCAGACAAAGACAAAGACGGCTGGAATTCGGGAACCCCAAACCGCTGTGGCGATTATTTTGTATTTGGATTGCCCTATGAAGGATGGTACTTGCAAGTAGGCAATAAAATCTACGAAAACGGCGACGGTTGCTCTTCTGGCAACAATAATATATTTACCGAGACTCGACTGTTCAACTACCGCAAAGACAGCATAGTAGCCGCTGAATGGGAAGGCATCAAAGACAGCATATACCTGCGCAAAAAAGTCTATTTCAAACACGATGCTCTTTATTTTATAGTTGAGGTGGAAATAGAAAACCGGCGCAAAACCCAACTGAAAGATATTTTCTACATGAGAACGGTGGATGCTGACAACGAAGCCGTTACCACCAACGACCCCGAAACCATCAATACAATTGTGTACCAACCGCGCTTTGGAGACTCGCGGTCGCTGGTCAGGGCGGTAGGCAAACTGTACGGCTGCTACCTCGGGTTGGGCACAAAAGACTGCCGTGCTCAATCTTCTACCGGCATTGTTCCCAATCGTGAGCCTAAAAACGCATGGAGCGGCCTGCCTTCACGCCGAAGAACAAGCGGCTCAGAAACATCCGACACAGAGATTTGTATTAGCTACAAACTCCAAAATCTCAAACCCGGGGGTAAAGCGACTCTGTCTTACGCGTATGTGTTGGAAGAATCTCTGCTCGATGAAGCACTCGATTTGGTCGAACCGAAACTGTTGGCCGATGGCATAGATATTTCCATCAAAAGAGAAGCCACCACCTGCATCAATTCGCCCCTCACGCTTGAAATCCAAAACGAAGGTAACTACACATGGAACTGGTCGCCTAATGTAGATATCGACACCACCAGAGGGCGCAAAGTCGTTATCACCCCCACGCAACAAAGAACTTACACACTTAGGGGATTTGCCTGTGATACGGTTGAGGTAGAGTTTTTGGTCAAAGTCCGCCAAGATACCGCCAACCCTACCATTCGCTGCCCCAACGACACGGTAGTCTATTTGCCCGCCAATGCCTGCTCGGTTGCGGTTCAATACCCTAATCCCGACTTTTGGGACGACTGTACCGGTGAGAGCATCACGCGAAAAGGCAATCCTTCAGGGGCATTTTTTTCGCGTGGCAGCCATACCATAAGCTATACCATAAAAGACAAGTCGGGCAAATCAGACTCTTGTGCTTTCAAAATCAATGTATTAGACACAATAAAACCCAAAACAGCCTGCAAAGATTTAGTTTTTTATCAAAAAAGAGGCAGTTGTTTGACCAAGGTGGACTATCCTCTAAATTTCGCTACTGACAACTGTCCCAATCTTATCTATGAACTTACCTCTGGAATAGGCAGCGGAGGGCAGTTTCCGGTGGGACAAACACAAGAATTATACTCCGTCAAAGACTCAAGCGGAAACTCGACAAGTTGTAGCTTTACTCTGGAAGTAATTGACACCTTGCCGCCTGTCATCGAACTGCCTGCCCGTGTAATCGGAAGAGCGGGAGCACCTGTTTTTTACACGGTGAAGGCATTTGATGAGTGCGATAGCTTGATAGCAGTCAGTCAGTTAGAAGGCAAACCATCAGGGGCAATTTACGATACAGCGGGGGTTTATATTCAAAAATTTACGGCGGTGGACAAATACGGCAATCGCTCAACAAAAAGTTTTGAAATCGTCATCAACACCCCCCCAAAAATCAACGACCAAACATTTAGCATCCCGGAAAACTCTGCCATCGGTACAATAGTGGGGAAAATCCAAGCAGAAGATGCCGACGGCAATGACATAGTCTATAAAATTTTAAGCGGTAATAAAGACAATGCTTTTAGGCTCAACGTAATAAGTGGCATTCTAACCGTTTTCAACGACCGCCCATTGGATTATGAATCAAATCCTGTTTTTGAGTTGATGGTGGAAGTCATTGACGATGGCCCCGGTAATCTGAGGGATACGGCCTTAATTACCGTGCTGGTATTAAACCTCAACGAACCACCTTCTGCCATCGAGCTATCCAACAGATTCATATCTGAAAACCAAGATATAGGCATCATCATTGGGTCTCTTTATACCGTAGATGAAGACTCTTTTGATGTATATGAAAACTATACATTTATAGAAACAGCCGTCTTCAGGGATAATTCATATTTTTTTATTGAAGATAAAAACAAACTTGCTGCCGCTATTTCTTTCAATTACGAAGCACAAAAAGAGTATGTTATTAAAATACAGTCCCAAGAAAAAAACAATTCAGATGTAATTAGCGACACATTCAAAATCATTATTTTAGATGTCAATGACATCCCGCAGGTAAGTGATTTTTCAAAAGTTACCAATGCCAATCGTCCGGTTAGTTTGAGTCGTTTGGACTTTGATAAAGACTATTTCGATGAGGATGGGGACTTGCTCAACAGTATTGTGATTGCGAAGCTGCCCGAACATGGCAAACTGAGCTTAAACGGACAGTTTGTCTCACAAGGAGACAGTATTTTTCCTTTTTTGCTGTCTCAACTGGTTTACAGCCCCGATTTAGACTACCAAGGGGAAGATGAATTTATCTGGCAGGCCTCCGACAACCGCTCTTTAAGCGAATTGAGGCGTGGCTTCATCAAAATAAACCCACCCCTTCAAGCCCAAGCCGGCGAAAATCAACAAATTTGTTTGGGAGAACGCGCCCTATTAGGAGCCAAGCCCACAGCGGCAGGAGGAACCCCTCCATACAGCTACGTTTGGAGACCCAGAATAGAGCTTAGTTCTGACTCCGAACCCAACCCCACTGCCGCACCCTTGACACATACCCGGTACGTAATAACCATCACCGACTCTATTGGTTCGGTAGCTCGAGACACAGCAGACATTGAAGTGTCCCAATTTCCTGATGTTTTTCTTGCTAAAAATGAATGGTCAGTGCTGGATGGGGAAAAAATATTCATTAGCATTATTGCAAAAGACAGCAGCCTTTCGGCACAATGGCTACCAAATGAAGGCGTAGAAGACCCCACCGCCCTGAGCACTTTTATCTCTCCACAACTACAAGACCCCACCCAAGCACAAATCATAAATTACACCGTAAAAATCCAAAATCCGCAAGGCTGTGAAACTGAATTGAGTCTGAAATTGGAGGTATTGCCCAAAGTCAATATCCCGACAGGCTTTTCGCCCAATGGAGACGGTATCAACGACACATGGATACTCAGAGGCATAGAGGCTTATCCCGATGCCCGCATTGAAATTTTTGACAGATATGGTCAAAGGGTATTTGTGCAGACGGGATACAACCGCCAAAACGCATGGGACGGAAGGCTCAACGGAAAATTGCTACCTTTTGGCTCGTACTTTTTTGTGGTGGAATTAGGAAAATTGTCACTGCGTTATTCGGGTAGCATTACGATTTTAGAGTGAGCCGTCGGGCGGGGTGTCTTTGCGTTTGAAAGTGAGTTTGGGTTTTTGTGTGGTTGGAGTTTGAGACGTTGGGTCTGGTTTTTCAATCTTTTGAGCTTGTCTCTCTTCAAGTTTGGTTTGGTATTCAAGTCTTTTTTGTGCCGCTTCTTCGGCAGTCATTTTTGCAAACCCAAAGTTCATCTCATTTATATCCAAAACACTAAAATCAAAAACAGGGGTCATAGTCAGGCACTGAGTAGGGCAGACAGCCGTACAAAGACCGCAAAAGCAGCACTTTGCCATGTCTATGTCAAACTTTTCGGCGTACATTCTAATGGTAGTGCCGTCGGAGGTTTTGCCTACGTTCTGATGGGATTTGATGGCAACAATATCTATGCAATCGACAGGGCAAACATCGGCGCACTTATCGCAAACAATACAATCATCTATTTCGTTATGAAGCTGATAACGTCCATTTTCAGGAACGGGTATTTGTTGGTATGGATACGTGAGCGTAACGATACCCTGATTTTGTTTTTGAAAGTAATCCTTTTGAGTGGGATATTGGTTTGATTTATGCCAGCTAAACAAAGACCGCCAAATATGGCGAAGGGTGAGGGCAAAACCTTGCAACAAAGAGACTAAAACAGCCGGTATAGACATAGAAGCAGCAGATTTTTTCACAAAATTACCCTAAAAAAGTAATTTACTGTTTTTTAGGGATAAGACGAATGCGTTAAGAATAAACCTCAAAAAAAGTATTACCTGCAATTTTTGTAAAATCGAAGAGTAAGTATAAATTGCGCTGTTATTCGAATAAAAAGTTTTTTTGCATGAAATACAATATAGATAAGTCTGAAAAATATACTGTACTGAGTCTCAACGAAGAAAAACTTGACACCCTTATCGCTCCCAAACTCAAATCAGAATTTATCACCCTTTTTCAAGCAGGTACTACCAATCTGATTTTGGATTTGTCATTTGTAAAGTACATAGATTCATCGGGACTTAGCTCATTGCTTATTGCCAACAGGCTTGCAACGGAAGCCAATGGGATTATGGTTTTGACCGGTATCAATGAATTTGTAAGCAAACTGATTGGTATTTCAAAATTAGATACCATATTTCACATACTCCCGACCAGACAGGAGGCAGTTGATGCCGTATTCTTGCACGAGATTGAGAAAGACCTCCAATCAGAAGAAGAAATAGACTGATTTTTAATAGATTTCACTCATGCGACAGACCCTTAGCGTAATTTTCATCTTGGGCTGTTTTGCAACTGCTCAATCTCAAGTTTCGGTCATTTCTAAGCGATACGACTACGGCAAGACTTTGTATTCAGCGGCAAACTATGCAGCGGCGGCTGAGGTATTCCAAACCATTTTGGACAAAAGTCCCAACCCTTATGAGCAGTACAGCAAGTATTTTTTGGGCATGTGCCATTATCATCTCAACAAGAAAGCAGAATCCAAGGCCATCCTTTCTCAACTGCTTGAAAGTCCATTGCCTCCCTCACTTTTGAAAGACGAAGTGCGATTGGTGTTGGGTACTTTAGAATTTGAGAGCCTGAATTATGAAGAAGGACTCAAAATTTTCCAAAGAATAAAAGATCCTTCTGTGCTGACTACTTCACGCAATGCCTGCAAAAAATATTTGTCTCCCCTTGATTCAAAAAGAATATTAGAAATCAATAAAATAGCCCCTGAAAAAATACCTGATGACCTGCTTTTTGCCAAAATTTTACAACTGCCACCCGATCAAAGACCTCAAGATATCCTTCCTCGCTTACGCCAAAAGTTTGCCTTACCCAAGACACCCCTTACCCAAGAAAGAAAAAAAGACACCATCAGAATCGCATTTTTTTTGCCTTTGGGTGTTGAAAGAATCAGCCCTTTTATACCTTTTCACAACTCGCAGCGATACATTGACTTTTTGCAAGGCGTACGGTTGGCTGTCAAAGAGTTGGATAGTGCCGGCATACCAGTAAAAATATACATATTTGATTCTGAAAAAGATAGCTCTCGAATAGTTAATTTTTTCACTTCGCCTGAATTGCGTGGAATGGATTTGTTTGTCGGTCCCGTTACCCCGACAAATTTTATTCTGGCACAAGAGTTTGCTTCTCACTACCAAATACCCATCGTTTATCCACTCTGGTCGGTAGAAGGTATCAACTTAGAACATCCTTATACTTACTCACTTGCAAGTTCTTTAAAAACCCAGTCTGTTGTATCAGCTGGGTTTGCAAGTTCTTATTTAGAAAGCAAAATAGCTCATATCATATACGATGATACAAAGTCCGATAGCTTGGCTGCAAAAGCCCATGCGGATGCTTTTGAAAAAAACGGCGGTCAGGTGCGTACGTTTTTTAAGATGACAAGAGAAAAAAACTTATTCCCAAAACTGTTGGCAGAGCTAAAAATAGCCGAGTCAGAAAAAATAAACCATCATTTTTTTTCGGCTGTGCGGGATGAAGTGAACGCCATGACTCTGGTGAGTGCTTTTTCAAATCTAAGCGGAAAAAGACCGCTTCTGATACCAGAAAATTGGCTGGATTTCAACCAAATACACTACACTCAGCTTGAAAATCTCAATGCTTATGTTTTGGCACCAACTTTTGTTTCGCACCAAGACAGTATCCATATCAAATTCATAAGTGATTTTACACAACTCTGTAATATTACTCCTTTTGAACCTTCTTACATGGGTTATGAAATTATGATATATTTTACAAAAAATCTCCATGCTTATGGAAAAAACACCCTTGCTAAACTTCACAAAAACGACCCAAAAAGATGGGGAATATTTCACGGCATTGACCTGAGGCGATCAAAAGACAACCGCTATTTTCCTATTGTAAAGTTTGTGAACGGGGATTTGGAAATCGTAAATTCTTTTGAACCTTAGTCTTTCTTTTTAAACCAATTTTTAGGTTCTGTCTTTTTGCGGTAGATCATTTTGGCTATTTCACGCCTATTCAACTCAAAAGTAATCATTCCTCCTTTAACTCCGTACGTGTAGAGGGTAGTGGAATCGTTGATAGACTGGAGGCTGCCGCCTGCATGAATGCCTTGATTGTATGCCTCCCGATAAGAAAGAAAGAGCATTTTCTCCTTCTCATAAACGGCCATTTCTTGTGTACAGACCACTCTTATATCTTTACAAAGATAGGCTAAAGAATCCGGAAGCCTATTGGGGGTTTGCCCTACAATACCACAATAGTCAGAGTCAGCGGCGTAATAAGCAGAGAATATCTCCCCATACTGATTGCAAACCGATAGCACCTCACCGGCAGTAATTCTTATTGGCTTACGATTCCTAATTTCCTCGTTTACTGTTCCTGCATCTATATTTTCATCTTTTTCCAACTTGCAGCCATACAGACAAACTAAGATTATAACTTTGAGCCAAATATTGTTATCTTTTATGAACCTCATGGTTTTGATTGTTATTTTGAGTCAAGGATGGAGTTTATTTCACTCACAGCAAAACGTTGAGTTCTTTTTTTATGTAAAAGATGCAAAAATAAGCGGCGGAAAATATATCAATATCAAAATAGAAAACAAAAACACTTACCCTGTTCATATAATCTGCACTTTTAAACTTAAAGAAGAAAAAGTTCCAAAGGCAATGTCTCTTGATTTAGACGGGCTATCCGAACATATTCAATTTTTGTTCTTCAGTATGAAAGACAGTGTCCACCTACCCGCCATTGAACAACTGCAAATCAACGGAATAAATTTTGACTAACGTCTAATCCCAAAGTACCAACTCACATATATTGATGTGAAGTTATTATGATTGGGAATGGAGTTTATTCCATCGTCTAAAATGACCATTTTTCTGTCAAAAAGATCGTTGACTACCCCCAACTCAAAACCTGATACACTGTTTTTAAAAGCACCAAACTCAAAAGTAAAGGCAACCTTGGTTGTCAACCCGATTCTTCCTGTCATCAAAGGCCAACCCTCTGTAGCAGAAGCAACGGTCTCAATATCTCTAAAATCATGTTTTTTAGGATCGTAGGGCACAGTTTCACCCTGATAAACTATCATATAAGGCGATAACAACCCAATGGCCGGACCGGCAGAAAGCAATAAATTAACTTGAATACCTTGATCTTTGGCTTTGCGAAACAGCATGTATTCACGCCCGTAAGAAGGTCTGAGCACATAAAGGCGGTTTACCTTAAAAGGAACCACCGGATTACTGGAGGCAAAAAACCTAATCTCTCTAAGGCTCTTAATCTCAACAGCTTCAAAGCTAATAGAATGGAAACGGCTCGGCGAACGAGCAAAAGATGCTCTGCCGATTATCCCCCCCAAAAGCCCACCGTTGGTGTGAAGGTTGATCCCCGCGACGTACTCGCGGCGGTATAAAAATTCAGACTCAGCATAAACCTCAACCTGACCCCTTGTGAATTTTTTGTCTTGCCCAAAGACAAGCCCTGTGGCAGCTAATAAAAGTGCAAGTATTTTTAACATCTCATTGAAAACAATAAATAAGCATAAATGGTTGAAGATAATTGCACAAACCCATAAACAGAGGGCATCATCCGGTTATTGCAGAAAAGGCTTCCAACTCTCTTCATAGCCATGGGTAGAGTCTTTCATAAATAGCACAAAAGAGGGTTTATAAGGCTTATATGGCAAATTCATACCTGCCTCCTCCGGCAAATTATCTCCTTTTTTGGCATTGCAAAACTTGCAGGCCGTAACCAAATTAGTCCAAGAAGTATTTCCACCCCGAGAGCGAGGAAGGACATGGTCTAACGTGAGGTTTTGGTGGTTACCACAATACACACAACGGTGATTGTCTCTTTTGAAAATATTTTGCCGTGAAAGCATAACTCCCTTGTAAGGAACGCTTACATAGCTATGCAACTTGATAATGGTAGGTATTTCGTAGCTGGCCGTTACAGTCCTGATTTTATGGTCTTTGGCTCTATCAACTACCACCGCTTTGTCCAAATAGACCAAAATAAAAGCCTTGTACACATTACAAACCGATAAGGCTCTATAATCAGCATTGAGAATAAGAACTTTACGATTTAATAAACTCATGCAATAATGAATTTGGACTATCAATTTATCTATGAATCCACCATGTAAGACGACTTAAACTTATTTGGCTAAGAGTTTAGCCCCTCTTCTATGCTATCCACATACTTCATATCCAATTTAAAGGCTATGCAATCAGGATGCTTTTCTCTTATAAACTCTCGCCCCGCCTTGACCGCATCGGCAAACCAATCCAACCCAACAGGTAAAATTTTTCTGTGGCTTTTTAAACCCTTTTGATACATTTGTTCCTTCCAGTAAACAAAATACCACTCCATAGAGGGCTGGTGAAAAGTCCGCAAAGAGCGTTTGTCAAAAACAAATTTTGAAATGCCGTATTTTTCAACAATTTTAGAAAGTTCCCCAAACAGTTCCTGAAACTTTTCTATTGTAACATAAGGGGAAATAAGTTCGCAAACCATGGACTCACCAACTACATAAACATTGGCATCGGAGTGTTGATAAACGAGTTGGTATTCTTTATTTAATTCTTTAAGTTTTTGTTCTACAGAAGTCATAATTGTATTGCTAAGAGTAAAATATCGTCTATTTGCTTTTGGCCTTTTATCCATTGAGCAAAAAATTGCTCCAACGCAACTTTTCGTTCAAATATAGGTAATTTGTCTATATCTTCCAAAATTTGAGTTAGCCTTTTGAGGGTAAGTTTGCTACCTTGTTCGCCACCAAACTGGTCGGTGATGCCATCAGAAAAAATATAAGCAGTCGTGCTGGGGGTATAGCTCAGTTCGACTTGCTCCACATTGAGGTCAATATTTTTGTACAAACCTACTGGTATGCGGGTGCCCTTTATGACTTTACTTTCACCGTCTGCAACCATGACAAGCGGACGGTTCACTCCACAATACCTCAGCTTTCGGTTGTGGATGTCCACTTCGAGCATGGCAACATCAAAACTGTCATAAAGGCCGGTTTGGGTAAGGTCTGAAGCGGTGTATCTGTAAAATTCAGCCCCAATAAATGTAATAATCTCCGCAGGACTGTCAAAAGACTGCTCAACGGTAGCACGCCTGAGCAAAGAAATAATCAGCATACTCAAAAGTGCCCCTGCAACGCCATGCCCTGTGCAATCTACCGCAGTGGCATATTTTTTACCATTTTTTTCAAAAAACCAATAAAGATCCCCACTAAGTAAATCTCTGGGCTTGAAAAACAAAAACGACTTTGGAAAAACATTTTGGGTAAAAGATTCGGTTTGAAACAAGGCTCTTTGGATTCGTACAGAATAGTTGATGCTATCCATGAGTTGCTTGTTTGCCTTTTCAAGCTGCCCCTTAGAGTTCTCCAAATCAGACTTTAAATCTTTGAGGTAGCCTTGCGCCATCACAAACATCTGCCTCTGAGAGTTAATTTCTTCCTCAAGAGTGGCCTGAACTTTTTTGAGGTATTGTTGAGTCATCACAAACATTTGCTGCTGAGCTTCCTTCTCCTCTTCTAAGGCTATTAGCCTTTTTTTAAATTCTTCCAAATTATCCATTCTGACACCCCTCTGTTTTACATTCAACTTCTATCACCTGCCTTGAATTTAGAAATGGCCTCCACGCTGTAATTTGATAAAATCAATTTACCGCTCATCTCGGCTCTTTTCTCCAAAAAAGTATTCCAATCTTCTGTGCCTGCCCAAAGTATCTCTTTTAGAAAAGCCATGGCTTCGGGGTTTGATTGAGACAACCTGACAGCCAATTTTTCAACGGCTTGGTCTAAATCAGACTCATTGTCAAATAAATCGCTGTAAAGTCCCCTTTCCCAGGCCCACTGCGCACTGCGCCATTCGGTATCAATGGAGAGAGTGGCAAATGCAGACTTTCCTATTTTACGCTCCACTGCAGGCCCAACCACAAAAGGGCCAATACCAACCGCCAACTCGCTGAGCTTGATAGAGGCTTGTTTGGTTGCTAAGGCATAATCAACCGAAGCCGCCAAGCCGACACCGCCACCGACTGCCTTTGCCTGAATGCGGCCTATCACAAACTTAGGGCATCTGCGCAAGGCATTGATGACCCTTGCAAAACCCATAAAAAACTCTTTCCCTGTAGGAAAGTCCTTGATTGAGAGCAACTCATCGAAAGATGCTCCGGCGCAAAATGCTTTTTCACCCTCACTTCTCAAAATCACCACCACCACATCTTGCCTGTCTCCCAACTCTGTGATGCTCTCTGCCAATTTTGCCAAAAGTTTACCGGGCAGGGAATTACTCTTTGGATGAGAAAAACTGACAGTAGCGACTTTATCTTTGATGCTAACGGCAATTTTTCCTTCTTCTATCGTCATATTTTACTATTTTACTTCCTCATAATCAACATACTCCCCTTGGTCATCTCTACCGTAACGATTGGATGATTTTCTACGAACAGGATCAGTTTTGGTTGAAAAATCTTGGTTATTTTTTTCCAACTCCCTTTTGATGGCTTTGCCTATCAACCAGAGAAGCCCCATAAAAATAATCCTCCTAAAAACACCTACAAATAGAAATAAGGCTAACAAAAAGACGATTATTTTCATGTGTTATCTTTTTAGTTGTTGCAAATATATTTGTTTTGCTCAAATTATTTTGTTCTGATGCTCAAGTCCATGACAGGCTTCGGTCTGAGTCGCTTCCAAAACGAGGAGTGCGAAATTGAAATAGAAGTCAAAAGCCTAAATTCTAAATATTTAGATGTGGTTTTACGGATGAGTTCGATTTTTTCTGACAAAGAGTCGGAAATTCGATCGCTCCTCCAGCAACACTTGGAAAGAGGTAAAATTTTCTTTAGCCTATCACTGAAAGATAAATCCAACCAAGTCAATCTTGTGGAAGTAAACAGCGATTTGGCAAAACTCTATTACAAATCCTTTGAAGCGATTGCAAATGAGCTGAGTGCCGACAAACAAGACCTTTTCAGGCTATCGATCAGTCAACCTGATGTAATAAACAAAAAGCTGGACGAGCAGCTATTGGAAAAACGATGGCAACTGGTTATTGATCAAGTAAAAAACGCCATTGAGCAGTGTAATTCTTTTCGCGCTCAAGAGGGTAAGGCGATGGCAGAAAAAATCATGGGCTACCTTGATAAAATTTCACTTGCTCTATTCCATATCGAACCATTTGAGGCCAATAGAACCTCAAGACTGAGGGAAAAACTCTTTAGCCAAATTATTGAGATTCAGAATGCCAATATAGACCGCCTTGAGCAAGAGATGATTTATTACCTTGAGAAATTTGATATCAGTGAAGAAAAAACCCGACTTGCCAACCATATTGAGTACTTCAAAAAAAGCATGAGCGAATCCTCGGGGCGCAAACTTGGTTTCATCGCTCAAGAAATAGGGCGCGAAATCAACACCATCGGCTCAAAAGCCGCCGATGCCAACATACAGCGTCTGGTGGTGGAAATGAAAGATGAATTGGAAAAAATCAAGGAACAGTTGGGTAATATCTTGTAAGAAATTTTTGCTTTTAGGTTTTTAGATTATTTTTGCAACCCGTTTGGAACGCTAGCTCAGTTGGTTTAGAGCATCGCCTTGACAGGGCGGGGGTCAGGGGTTCGAATCCCTTGCGTTCCACTTGTTTCGGTCTGTTCCAAATCATTCTCATGGATGTCAAACTCGAACCATCTTGGAAAAAGGTTTTGTCGCAAGAGTTTGAAAAACAATATTTCATTGATTTAGCGAATTTTATTAAACAAGAGTACAAAAGCCAAACCGTGTACCCTCCGGGCAAACAGATATTTGCAGCTTTCGAGCACACCCCTTTTGAGCAAGTCAAAGTGGTTTTGTTGGGTCAAGATCCTTATCACGGCCATAAACAGGCCAACGGGCTTTGTTTTTCTGTCAATGAAAGCCAGCCGCTGCCGCCCTCTTTGGTAAACATTTTTCAGGAGATTGGCGATGACTTGGGCATCTCCCCCCCTACTAACGGCGACCTAAGCCGTTGGGCTAAACAGGGAGTTTTTTTGCTCAATGCCACCCTGACCGTTAGGGCGCATCAAGCAGGCTCGCACCAAAAAAAAGGCTGGGAAACCTTCACAGATGCAGCCATCGCTGCTTTGGCAAACCAAAAGGAAAACTTGGTCTTTATGCTTTGGGGGGCTTATGCACAAAAGAAGATAGAGATTATAAAAAATCGGATCAAGCACTGCATATTAACAGCCCCTCACCCTTCGCCTCTGTCGGCTCACAGAGGTTTTTTTGGCTGCAAGCACTTTAGCACAGCCAATCAATTCCTCGTTTCAAAAGGTATCGAACCCATCAATTGGTAGAGTTGTTTTAAAGCAAGGAGTGAGGGTATGTTAGATATATTGCATCTGCTTAATGAGCGAAAACGCACCCTCTATCTACGACACAATGACAGTTATCTTTCTGATAAAAGTATTTGATTCACAATACATTAAAAAAAACAACATCAAAAAAAAGTTAAAAACCCGCCTTTTTGTCGTTTGGCAAAGACTTTGCGCTTTGTATTGCGATGAAACTAAAGAATCATTGCTTATTGAATAAACAGTACTCATATCAACTTAAAGATTAAAATTATGAAACTGTTCCAGACATTTTTAGTGGCCGTTGCTGCCAGTTTACTCACTTACGGAAGTTTGAGATTTTTTGAAAGTGAAAAAAGCAACAAGCCTGTGGTATTAGAGCAAGTGTCCCAGACACCCGTCAGAACCACCCATTCTACTCATACATCAGGCAACATACCTTCTTTTTCAGAAACGGCTGAAAAAGTTACCTCCGCTGTGGTTCATATCAAAGCAACTATTGTAAGCAACAGTTCCCGCTTGCAACGCAACAACCAATTCGACATTTTTCGCGAGTTTTTTGGCGATGATTTCTTTTCTCCTTACCAAATGCAACCACAGCCACAGCAGTCCAGCGGCTCAGGTGTGATTGTCAACGAAGAGGGATTTATAGTTACCAACAACCACGTAGTGGCCAATGCCACCGAACTCGAAGTTACGCTTCCTGACAAACGCACCTTTTCAGCAAAAGTAATCGGCACTGACCCCAGCACTGATTTAGCGGTCATAAAGATTGATGCCAAAGGACTAAATCCCTTGAGTTTTGGCAACAGCGATCAGGTCAGAGTGGGAGAGTGGGTGTTGGCTGTGGGCAACCCGTTCAACCTCGAATCTACCGTAACAGCAGGTATCATTTCAGCCAAAGGCAGGAATATCAACATTTTAAAAGATAACCGAGCCATTGAGTCATTTTTGCAAACCGATGCAGCCGTCAACCCGGGCAATAGCGGCGGTGCCTTGGTCAATCTTGATGGCTTGCTCATAGGAATCAATACCGCAATCGCTACCCCAACAGGCACATTTGCGGGGTACTCTTTTGCCGTTCCTTCTAATTTAGTATCCAAAGTGGTAGAAGATTTGATTGCTTACGGCAAAGTCCAACGGGCTCTTTTGGGTATCAACATCCAAACGCTTGATGGAGAAAGCAAAAAGAAACTCGGTATCAATACAGACCTCAATGCAGGTGTGTATATTGCCGGAGTGGGTAAAGGCAGTGCCGCCGATGCCGCCGGCTTGGAGCAAGGAGATATTATTACCAAAATTGGAGACAAAGAAGTGCGTTCGGTAGCCGAATTACAAGAAATTATTGGCCGCAAACGCCCCGGAGACAAAGTAAGCGTAACTTTTGAAAGAAATGGCAAATCGAAAATGGTAGAAGTGCTACTTAAAAATGAGGCCGGAACAACAACCATCACCAAAGCAGCTACTTTAGCTGAAATGCTTAGCTTATTGGGCATTGAAGTTGATGAGTTAAATGGCCGCGAAGCAACTCGTTTGGGAGTGAGTGGGGGAGTGAAAATAAACTCCGTCAACAAAGGACTTATTCAGGAGCGCACTGATATTAAAGAAGGCTTTATCATCACCGAAATAGACAACAAGCCGGTAACTACGCTCAAAGAATTTGAACAAGCCATCATTGCCGCCAAAGACAAAGGCAAAACCTACATTACCGGCTTTTATCCCGGATACCGAAGGGAACTGATATATGGCTTGAAGTTCTAAATTTTAATTGTACCCTGACCTGCATGGCCTTCTCCTATCGGGAAGGCTTTTTTGTTGGTAACTTTGTGGATGAATTTTTTAGGCCATTGGTGGTTGAACCCAAAAAATGAATCTCAGATTTTAGCAGGGAATTTTATGGGTGATTTTGTTAAAGGGAAATCTTACCTTCTTTACCCGGATAAAATACAAACAGGCATTTTGCTGCACCGCCAAATTGACTCATTTACAGACAATCACCCAAGTACGAAAGCCATTCGAGCCACACTAAGACCCTTTTGTGCCCGATTTGGCTGGTTGGCTGTGGATGTGTTGTACGATCATTTTTTGAGCTTGGATTGGCAAAATTACCACAGCGCAACCTTACAAGAATTTGTTTCAACCTGTATTGCAAATTTAGAACCCCAAGAAATGTCTTTTCCCCATGATTTGAAGCTGTTTTTTTTCAAACTCAAACAACACGGTTGGGCTTTGCAATACAAAGAAAAAGACCATCTAAGCAGAATCTTATTGCAAATGGGCAAAAGAACCAACTTTGAGTATGAAGCCGAAAATTTGGTAGAAAATCTTGATGAAATATTGGCAAATATTGAGGCTGAATCACAAGTTTTCCTCTCTCATGCCCAAACCAAATTTGTCGGCTCTAACCAAAAACTATAAAATGTAACTACTCAAATCTCTGTTTTTAATCAGATTTGAGAGTTTTTCTCGTACCATCTCTGCCGTAATCAACAGATGAGAGTTGGTCGGTATCTCATCAGGTACTTGGAAAAGAAAATCGTTGAGCAGGTGACTCATCACCGTTTGTAGTCTCCTTGCCCCTATATTCTCCACTTCTTGGTTGATTTCAAAGGCTACGGCAGCAATTTCTTCAATAGAGCCTTCTGCAAAGTCAATACTGACCCCTTCTGCTTGAAAGAGGGCTTGGTACTGTTTGGTGAGTGCGTTTTGCGGAGCGGTCAAAATCCTGATAAAGTCGGCTTGGGTCAATGCCTCAAGCTCGACTCTAATAGGAAACCGCCCCTGCAATTCGGGAATCAAGTCCGATGGCTTGGACACATGAAAAGCCCCAGCTGCAATAAACAAAATGTGCTCTGTGTTTACCAAGCCGTATTTGGTGTTGACGGTGCTCCCCTCTACAATTGGCAACAAGTCGCGCTGCACACCTTCGCGGCTTACGTCAGGGCCTCCCGATTGAGAACTTCTGGAGGAAGCGATTTTGTCAATCTCATCTATGAAAATAATCCCTGCGTTTTCTGCTTTTTCGACGGCCAAAGCCTTGACCTCATCGAGGTCTATGAGTTTGCTGCTTTCTTCCTCCAGCAATATTTTTCTTGCCTCTGCAATCGTTACCCTGCGAGACTTGCTCTTTTTGGGCAGCATAGAGCTAAGCATTTCTTGCATATTGAGCAAAGAAGATTCATCCATGGCTCCCCCCACCACACCCATAGGAAGCCCTGTGGAGGCTTGAAGGGTGAGTTCGATTTTTCTATCGTCCAAAAGCCCATCGCGAAGCAATACCCTAAACTTCTCTCTGGTTTTTTCATTGAGTTCTTGTTCTGTTCCTTCTATGGAGGGGATGAGTTTGTCCAAAATAATCTCTTCGACAATTTCAACGGCTTTTTGATGGACTTCAGCAGTCTTTTGCTCTTTAACCAGTTTGAAAGATTTCTCCATCAAGTCCCTGACCATACCTTCGACATCTCTGCCTACGTAGCCAACCTCAGTAAATTTTGAGGCTTCCACTTTGACAAAGGGGGCATCGGCTATTTTGGCAAGTCGTCGGGCAATCTCTGTCTTACCCACACCGGTAGAGCCTATCATCAAAATATTGTTGGGCATAATCTCCTGCCTAATCTCTGAAGAAGCACAAAGCCTGCGCCAGCGGTTGCGAAGAGCAATCGCCACATTGCGTTTGGCTTGGTGCTGACCAATAATGTACTTATCTAACTCTGCAACAATCTGTTTGGGCGTGAGGTATGATTGGATTTCCATTTATCCTTATGTTTGAATATGCAAAATTGGTGCTTTAGTCCGCAAAACCAAAAACTATCGCTCAGAATCAACCCCGATGCCTGAAAAAACATGCCTTTGGAATTGAAGTTTGGTCATAATTTTAGAATTATTGGCTATTAAAGTTACTTAGCATTTATTAATTTTGTTTTCAAATGAGGGTATTAATACTTTTTGCGACGGTATTTATTGCATTGACAAATAGATGCTTGTCAGAAAATATCACTGTAAAAAACGGCACCCTTGACCTACGCAATTCCCCATTTGATGAGACCGGAACAGTTTATGTTTCGGGAGATTGGGAATTTTACTGGGGCAAATTGTTAAGCCCCGAAGAAATTGGCCAACACAAACGTGATACTTTTTTGCGAATACCCGGGTACTTTGGGGACATAGGCTATCCACAAGTAGGAGTCGCAACACTTAGGCTTAAAATACTACTTCCTAAGCGACAAGAATCCCTTACGCTTTATGTGAATGACGTACTTTGTAGCTACAAAATATGGGCTAACGGTGTGCTGATGGGAGAAGTAGGGAAAGTTGATTTGCAAGAATCCAAAGCCCTTTATTATCCTATGGTCTTCAATTTGCCTTATGATGTGGAGGAATGCGAGCTAATCATGCAGATAGCAAACCACAGCCATAGATACGGAGGGATTTACTCATCCATAAAAATAGGAACTCCTCGAGAAATCATGATTTATAGGTTTTGGATAAGCTCCAAAAATCTGATGGCTTTTACGGCATTGATGGTGATGGCCATTTACAACTTGATGATGTTCAGGCTTCGCCGGCAGGAGGTCTCTTTCCTTTACATGGGTATTTTTGCCTTCTTGCTGGGTTATCGTTCGTTATTTTCCGAAGAAAAACTGATTATTTATTTCTACAAGGAAATGGGCTTGGAATGGATGTACAAGTTTGACTTGTGGGGCTTTTATCTTGCTGTTCCTTTGTTTCTTTCTTATTTTACGGTTATGTTTCGCCAAGCGAGCTATGTCCCTTTGGTGCGCCTTATCCAGTTTTTTTTGTATGGGTGCTCATTGATTGTGTTGTTTACCCCTGTTTCTTTCAATATATATACTTTAGACAAGGCTCATTTGGCAATTGGCGTTGCTGTGATATACGTTCTAATAGTTTTGACGATAGCACTAATCAAAAAAATGCCGAACTCGCGTCTTTTTGGATTGGCTGTTGTTGTTTTGGCTTCTACTACCGTCAATGACTTGCTTTTTCACCAAAATATCATCGAATCAGTAGAACTCACCCAATTGGGAAGCGTGTCATTTAT
>CAZRQL010000002.1:125674-203152 GCA_964602415.1 uncultured Roseobacteraceae bacterium | reverse complement strand
TTTCAAGGATTTAATTCTAAAAAAAATATAAAACCACTTAATTTATAGTATAGATGGTTAGGCTGTGTGCTGTTTCGTTGCTCAATTAGCGGCTGCGCTGCATGAGATTGAGCAAAAAACTGCGCAAGGGTTCTTTGTCAACTAAATTGAGGGAGTCAATTTTCTCTAAAGCAGCTTTAAAATACTCCTCAATCAGCAGGTTGGTATGTTCTTCAATATTGAGCTGTTGGTATATGGCTTTGATGGCTTGCACTTTTTGGTGTGGGTCAAAGTCCCGCAGGTTGAGCCAATAATTGATTTGTTCAAGAGTATGTCCTTGCGCGAGTTGCAAAGATTTTATCAGCAGGTAGGTTTTTTTGTTGGCTATTATGTCCCCGCCGATTTGTTTGCCAAATTGGGCTTGGTCAGCAAACACATCCAGCAAATCATCTTTGAGTTGGAAGCCGATACCCGCCAAGTAGCCTATTTGTTGCCAAGTTTTACCCTGCTCCATTTCCCCCGCCAAAATAGCCCCCAGTTCAAATGCAAAGCCCAGTAAAACAGCGGTTTTAAGGCCAATCATATTGATGTATTGCTCTACGGTAATGTGTTGGGCGGCTTCAAAGTCCATATCCCACTGCTGCCCTTCACAAACTTGAGCCGCACAGCGGTTGAATTTTTCCAGCACCACAGGCAAAATGTGGGCATCCAGTTTTAAAAAGCAGTTGTAGGCTTCAATAAGCATCAAATCACCCGATAGCAGGGCAATGTTTCTGTTCCATTTTTCGTGCACGGTAGGAAGCGACCGCCTCATGGGCGCATTGTCCATGATGTCATCGTGCACAAGGCTGAAATTGTGAAAAATCTCGACTGCCAAAGCGGGCTTCAAGGCTTTTTCGAGGCTCACGCCGTAACAAGAAGCAGACAACAGTGTCATTGCGGGGCGAAGCCTCTTTCCTCCCAATGCCAAAAAATATCGAATTGGCTCATAGAGGTTGTGGGGTTCTTTGTCCAAGGGCAGTTCCCTCAGGGCTGTTTCGATAGATTTTTGTGCTAAAAGCAAATCAAATGGCATGGCACAAAGGTAGTTTTAATTTGCAAAACATTTGTAAATTTGCTTCCAATTAGAACAGATTCCATACAATTCCCATGAGATACATCTTTTTCGTTTTATTTCTGATTTGCGGGCATCTGTTTGCCCAACCCAAAAAAACTACTGACTGGCAGATGAGTTACTCAGTAGCCCAAGCCGAAGTAGGTGAAGTGATTGAGGTTGTGTTTTCTGTTTCTATTGACAAGGCTTGGTACTTGTACTCCAGTGATTTTGACCCTGAGTGCGGTCCGAAGGTTACCACTTTCAATTTTTTGCCTCATCCTTCTTATGAACTGGTCGGCAAAATTTACCCTGCCCAAAAACCTAAGAAGAAATTCGACGATGTGTTTGGATGCGACTACACCTATTTTATGGAAAAAGCAGAGTTCAGACAGAAGATAAAGATCAAAGACAAAAACTTAGAAGTCAAAGGCAATGTTGATTTTCAGACCTGTACAGTTCAAGACGGCATGTGTATCCCTTTTGATTATGAGTTTCCTTTTGGCAAAATCCCTAAAATCACCATAGCCTCAGGTGCTGAAAAAAAAAATGAACTCGAATCTTCGCAACCGGACCCAGTCGCACAAATAGAGCCACAGCCCGAAGAGCAAGCAACCCAAGCAGCGGTTTCTTCTTCAAGAGTTGATTATGACAAAAAGTCCAAAGAAAAAGAAAGTCTTTGGGCTTTTATGATTTTGGCCTTTGTGTCGGGAATAGCGGCCATTTTTACGCCTTGCGTGTTTCCGATGGTGCCTTTGACGGTATCTTTTTTTTCTAAAAAAAATAAAATACATGCTTTGGTGTACAGCCTTTCTATTGTTGGGATATATTCTTTGATAGGCGCGATATTGGCTCCTGTCATGGGGCCTTCAGCGGCTTATGTACTTTCCACGCATTGGTTGCCAAACTTATTGTTTTTCACTATTTTCTTGCTGTTTGCTTTGTCTTTTTTCGGCATGTTTGATATTGTGTTGCCTTCGAGTTTGGTCAATGCGATGGACAAAAACTCCGAAAAAGGTGGTTTTTTGGGGACGTTCTTTATGGCCTTTACCTTGGTGCTGGTTTCGTTTTCTTGTACAGGGCCTATTGTGGGCAGTATTTTGATAGCTTCTGCCGGAGGTGAGGTGCTCAAGCCGGTGGTGGGGATGTTTTCTTTTTCGGCGGCTTTTGCCTTGCCTTTTGGACTGTTTGCCTTTTTTCCTTCGTTGATATTGGACAATAAAGGCCGTAGCAAAGTCAAATCAGGCGGCTGGCTGAACTCGGTCAAAGTTACGCTTGGGTTTGTGGAGTTGGCTTTGGCTTTCAAGTTCCTGAGTATGATAGATTTGATTTATCATTTCGGTATTTTGGACAGGGATGTCAATGTGGCTATTTGGATGGCCATTTCGCTGTTTTTGGGCTTGTATTACTTGGGCAAAATCCAGTTGCCGCACGACAGCCCCGTAACCCATATTTCTGTACCAAGGATGCTGCTGGCTTTGCTTTGTTTTAGCTTTTTCATGTACCTTCTGCCGGGTATGTTTGGTGCACCCTTGAATTCTTTGTCGGGTATTTTACCCCCCACCACTACCCACAGTTTTGACTTGGCTCATGTGGTTCGACAAAATAGCGGTGGTGGCGCAGGCGAATCAGAACTAACCGAAGAGCCATTGTATGGGGATAAATTGCATTTCCCTCACGGTTTGAAGGGCTATTTTGACTACGAGCAGGCCATGCGGGTAGCCAAAAAACTCAACAAACCTGTTTTTGTGGATTTCACCGGACACTCTTGTGCCAACTGCCGCAAAATGGAAGATGCGGTCTGGCCTAAACCCGAAGTGCTCAAACGGCTGAAAAATGACTATGTGCTCTTGGCACTTTACGCCGATGAGAGCAGCCTCAAACCCGAATCCACTTGGTACACTTCAAGGGTTGATGGAAGAATGAAGCGTACAATAGGCCAACAAAATCTTGATTTTCAGATAGAAAAATTTTCTGAAAATGCCCAGCCGCTTTATGTGTTGCTTGACCATGACGGCTCTTTGCTCCAAAGTCCACGCGCTTTTGATACAGATGTATCGGCTTATGTTCAGTTTTTGGATGCGGGGCTACAGGAGTTTAAAAACCGCAGGAAATAGTGAGTTATTTGCTTTTTATTCCAAAAACTTATATTTGCTAAGACTGATTGAGAAATTTTAAATAAATTTTTGAGATTTGAAACTTTCTCCGGTGTTTGCTTTTTTGTGTGTAATTTTAAGATAATTTAATTATTAACTTATCTGCTAACTTGATGAATACCATTTTAAAAAAAGGCGGCGAGTTGAATTTTAGCCAGCACTATTCAACTTTGAAAAAAGTGATGATAGGATTGGGCTGGAGCTTTGAAGGCAACAAGAGTTTTGACTTGGACGCATCTATTTTTATGTTGGGGCCTACGCGCAAATTGGTTGCTGAAGAATACTTCATTTTTTACAACAATAGAGAATCTCCCGACGGGGCTGTCAAACATACCGGCGACAGCCGAAGTGGAAAAGGCCAAGACGATGAGACCATTTTAGTTGATTTTGAGCTTATTAATCCCGCTATCTCCGAAATAGTAATCTTGGTAAGCATACACGATGCACATTTGAACAAACTAACTTTTTCTTCTTTAAACCATACTTATATCAGGATACAAGATTTGGAAACAGACTGCGAAATTCTGCGCTACGAACTGGATAAAGATTTCGATGCTGACTCCGCAACTGAGTTTGGACGCATTGTAAGGGTCAATTCAGAATGGTTTTTTAAGGCGACCGGAATCGGGATGAAGAGCGGTTTGCAAGGCTTTATTGATATGTACGCTTAGTTTTACATAGAGTCTCTAATCTCTTGATTCTGTTCACTTTCAATAAATGTATGGGGCTTTTCCCCAAAAAAAGTTCTTACCGGTTCGAGCCAAGTGGCGTGCCCGGTACGGACCAAAGCATGCTGCAAAAAGCGCGGCAATATGGTGTCGTGGGTGAGTTGTACTTTTTGGGGGTCGTCCAGACGTTGGATGATCTGTTTGTATTTGACAGCCCCAAATTTGTCGAGTACCATTTTTTCACGCTCAGGGTTTTGGAAATGCTTGAGCATACCTGCTGAATCGGCTTCGGGGTGGAACTGAGTGCCGATGATTTCTTCAGTAACCCTGACCGCCATCACTGCTCTAGGGAAAGGCACATAATCCCGCACTTTTTCAAGGCAAGAGATGGTGATACCCATTTTCTCCAGCCGCTCCATATTGGGACTTACCAATTGCCAGTTTCTAAAATCTGCCGCATAAAACTTATCGGGCAGCCCATGGAAAAGCCAATCCTGCTTCCCCTCGTCGGTTTTGTGTACCGGCGCAATTCCAAAAGACATGGATTTGCGTTCGCTCACTTCTCCCATCTCAAAAAACCGCGCCATCAGTTGGAAAGAGTAGCATATTCCAAAAAAATACTTGCGCTTTTCAGGGGTTGCCCTTTGGTTGTGGGTGTAAATTGCATCCAATAAATCGAAATATTTTTTTTCCCACTCTGTGCCCATGCCCACAAAAGGACTATCGGGGCCGCCGGAAGAGATGTAGATGTCGTAGCTTAGATCGGGTATTTCGATGTTGGTGCGTACTTCAAACTCTTCGTGGGTAAGCTCTTGACTTTCAAAGTAGTGATGGTGCTCTGCTATAATTTCGCGGATGCAGCGCATACCCTGGTTGGGGGTATTGTTGTTGAGATCTAAAACAGCTATTTTAGGTTTCATCAGTGGGTCTTGGTAATATCGGAGTGGATTTGGAGTATAAAAGTGGCTATTTGAGGGGCAGAGTTGTCAAATTTTTCGGGTTACTCGCTCAGCCTCGTGGAGATGGTTGCTATTTTCAGGTCAGGAGATTTTTTCTTGAGATACCAAACAATCCCCTGAAAAAAATCGGAATGGTACGCCCCGTTTAGATGATAGAAAAGTTTGTCTTTTTGGAAGTTTTCCATGATAAAGTGCGCCATGGTTGCATCTTTGATGGCTTGAGCCTTGACCATATTTTCGCCTCCATGGGGGCCTACCATATCGGTAAGCATTTTTTTGTACTGGGAAAGTTCGGTATCTACCACCAAAGGCAAAGGACAAATAAAGGCTTTGGCCTGAGGTACTAATTTGTCGAGGGACTCTGTTCCCATGCGTGCCACCATGCTGGCGTAGCGGCGGGGTATGTTGGTGGCTACAAAAGGGATGTTTTTCTCTTTGGCAAATTCTACCAGCGGTTTGTAATCGGTCTTGTAGTTGTTCCAAACTTTGGCTTCATCGGTAAAATGGTTTTCTTTTATTTGCCCCGCTAAATACTCATCCATTATGATTTGATTGTCAGCCTCAAACATTTCAGCCCCTATAACCAATTGGCCTTTTTTTGCCTCAAAAAGACTTTTGAGCAGCGTCAATTCCAACCAATGACAAATCGGGTTGTTGTGGTGTTCTCCAAAAAGCACTATGTCGGCTTGGGCAAGCTCCGAGACCATTTTTTCGTAGGCAATGGCTTTTCCTTTGGTGTCAAATAGGGCATAGGCAGTCAGGTTTTGGCCAAAAATCCCTGTTATCGAAGACAATATGCCCCATATTCCCATGATGTATTTCATGTTTTTGTCCGCAAGATAGCAAAATCATACATCTTTGCCAATGAGAACTGGGTTTTACCTGCTTCCGAAGATAGCACTACCTATTCTGACCATGGTGCTGCCTTCGTCCAGAGCGATTCGGTAGTCGCTGCTCATGCCCATCGAGCAGTGCATCCACTCAATTTGAGGGCCTGATATTTTGCGGCTTGCTTCATCGAAAAGACTGCGCAAGAGTCTAAACTCCTGACGGACTTGCTCTTGGTCGTTTGTATTGGAAGCCATTCCCATCAAACCGATTATTTTGATGTAGGGCAGATTGGCATAGTGTAAGTTGTTTAGGGTCTGCCAAAGTTCTTCTTCTGAAAAGCCAAATTTGGTTTCTTCTCTGGCGATGTGTACCTGGCAAAGGCAATTGACCACCCTGTTGATTTGTGCGGCTCTTTTGTTGATTTCAGCCAGAAGCCTTTGGCTGTCCACCGATTGAATCAAAGAAACAAAAGGCACGATAAGTTTTACTTTGTTGGTCTGTAGATGCCCAATTAAGTGCCAGTCAATATCTTGGGGTAGGTATTGCTCTTTGTTGCACAGTTCTTGAACTTTATTTTCCCCAAAGTTTGTGATGCCCAGTTCGTAAGCCTCTTTGATGACTTCAACGGGCTTGGTTTTGCTCACCGCCACCAGTTCGGCTTCATAAGGTTCAAGTTCTTTTAAGATGGTTTCGATTCTCTGTTTCATGGATTGCGAACTAAAGCCGTTAGACAGGCTTTTCTTAATCATTAAATTTGTGCAAATCTACAATATGACTGAGACTTTTTGCTCCAAACTAAGACAAAGACTTCTTGAGCCTTTGCCCGGGGAGGCTTCTCACCGCAAAATGGCCAACTCCAACCGAGCAGGACTTCTGGCAGCCGCTCCAGAACTTTCTACCGCCCGTAAAAGTGCTGTTATGATATTGTTATTTATTGAAAATCAAGAGATTAAATTTCCGCTCATACGCCGAACCCAAAGGGGCAAACACAGCGGCCAAATGGCTTTGCCGGGCGGAAGAATGGAGCCAAACGAGGACTTTTTCCAAACATCTATCCGCGAAACAGCCGAAGAGATAGGCGTGAGGGTAAGCTCTGAGTGCATATTAGGCTCTTTGTCAGAGATTTATATCCCACCCAGTCACTCATTGGTCAAACCAGTCGTGGCTTTTGTTTCACATAGACCTACTTATGAGCCTCAGTGTGAGGAGGTTGAATTTGTGGTTGAGGCCGAACTCAGCCAACTGCTCTGTGGTACAGCCGTCAGCAACGAGAAAATAAGCCTACCCAACAATCTCATTATCAATGCCCCTTGTTTCAGGGTCGAAGGCCATATTGTTTGGGGGGCTACGGCCATGATACTCGGAGAATTTGTGGATGTGTTGTCAGAGATAGGGGTTTAGGTTTCTTGAGGAACATGACCCTTCCATCCGTACCAGCAAATGTACAAATAGCACAACATCGGTAAAATAAAGGCCATTTTTAGCCCGATACTGTCTGCAAGCAAACCTTGTAGGGCAGGGATGGCCGCTCCGCCAAAAATGGCCGTACACAGCAGGCCTGAGCCTTGGTCGGTATGCCTTCCTAAGCCTTTGATAGCCAAAGTAAAAATAGTGGCAAACATGATTGAATTGAAAAAACCGACGGCCAACAAGGCATAAACCGCTCCCATACCTTGAGTTAAGGTAGATACTAAAACCAAAGTAAAGGCAGCTAAAGCATTGAATACAAGTACTTTGGCTGGGCTTATTTGTTGCAATACCAGCGCACCGATAAACCTACCCACCATTGCGCCACCCCAGTAATAGGTCAGGTATGGGCCTGCTTGCTCTTCGCTCCAGTGTAGGGTTTCCATCATGTAGTTGATCAAAAAACTGCCAATGGCCACCTCAGCACCCACATAGGCAAAAATACCAAAAGTCCCCAGCACCAAGTGCCTGTAACTCAAGGCCGTTTTACCATCGTTTTCTTGGGCTGCGTTAGAGGTTGCTTTGATAGAGGGCAAATTCAAAAAATATACTATCACCGCTATCGTGATTAAGGCCAGTGCCAGCCCCAAATAGGGTAGTTTGACGGCGGAGAGGTTTTGCTCGATTTGTTCGGGGCTTAAACTACCGCCTTTGGGAGCACTTATCAGCGAAGACAAAATAACCGCTGTACCAAAACTTGGTGCGATGGTCGTACCCAACGAATTGAAAGCCTGTGTCAGAGTCAGCCTTGCAGAGGATTTTTCGGGCGAACCCAGCACCGCCACATAAGGGTTGGCAGCTACTTGCAGCAAGGTAATGCCGGATGCCAGTATAAAAAGGGCAAATAAAAATAATCCATAAATATGACTTGAAGCCGCTGGCAAAAAAAGCAAACAACCCAACCCGGCTGCCGCAAATCCCAAAATCATCCCGTTTTTATAGCCTACTTTTTCAATTATTTTCCCTGAGGGAATAGACATAACCAAATAGGCAGCAAAAAAGGAAAATTGCACAAGCATCGCTTGAGCGTAGTTGAGATCGAATGCCCCTTTTAGGGTGGGAATTAAAATATCATTTAGACAGGTGATAAAGCCCATCATAAAGAAAAGAACCATCAAAGACCCCAAAGCAACGGTGTAGTCTTGTTTGGGAGAAAGCTCGGCAGATTGAGCCGAAGAAGATGAGGTATTGAAACTTGCCATGAACAGTGTGTTTGTTGCAAGATGTGCAAAGGCCAAGCGAAAATCAAAAAAAAGTTGCTACAAATTTCCAGCAAACGTTTGTAAATCCAGCCTTTAGAAAAATGCCTGCAACCCTTCTGAACTTGCCGACACCTTGGTTGGCGGACTATGTCAAGACACTGATTTAGCGGACAGTGATTTCAAATTTTCTATGCTAATGCTTTGATTTCTAATAATTTCACAGAGGGCTTTGATGACCCCTTTTGCTACTTCGGGTCTGCTCCCGGTCAATTCGTAAAAGTCCTCTTGGTCAATTCTGAGCAGCAGCGTGTCGGCTTCACAAGTGGCGTTGGCCGTTCGCTGCCCAGTATCCAAAAGCCCCAACTCCCCGAAAAAATCTCCGTTGATAAGGGTAGTCAGTGTAAAGCCCCCCACGTGTATTTTGACGCGGCCTTCGTAGATGACGTACATGCAATCACCGGGCATGCCTTTTTCAAAAATTGTCTCGTCTTTTTTAAAACTCACCTCTTTGGTAAGCCGAACAATGTCAATGAGTGTGTTTTCGGGCGTTTGGGAAAAAAGTTCCGTTCTTTTTAGGATGATGACTTTTTCTATATCAAGTAGTTGCTGTGCGGAATACTTGTTTTCAGTCAGTTTTTTTATTTTTGGAACAACGGCTATTTGCTCTAAAAATTCTTGAATGTTCATATTTTTACTTTTTGCGGTTTTCTCCAACAAATGCAAAGCAGCTCTTTTCAAAAAAATATTTTTTGACTCCAAAAGAGTCAGCGTTTGCTTGAGAAAATAAGTTGATTCTATTGTTTCCAGGCTCTCAAGTGCTACGGTTTTCGTCCAAGAACCAAAAGGAGAAAATCGAGAATCCTCCTTGATAATATAGCTGATGATCTCGATTTCGGAGCTTAGGGGAAAATGATAAAAGTCAGAGAGTTCTTCGGTTTTTTTGTTCAATGGCGTGTCGGCCACAAGCAGGGTCAGTTTTTTTTTGACTATAAAACTCAACGAACTGCATTTGGGTAGAATGGCTTCGATATAGGCTTCTCGGTTTTCTGTCGGGGCTTTTTTTTGGCTCGGCACCAGAAAGCAAAGCAAATCAGCCAAATTAGAGAGCCTCAACTCGTATTCGGACAAAATGGCCTGCACCAACAAGTCGTATTTGGGGCGTTTTAGGTCAAGCACGATAGCAGAGCGCAGCAGCGTATAGCTAAAAAAGATTTGCGCTTCGATTTCATCAACCAAGAGTTTGGTTTCCAATCCCGACTTTGCTTTGAAGTCCAGTACTTTGAGTGCGTTGATGACCTGTGTCTGCAAATTTTTTAAGCCCAGCAGCCCCAGCAGAAAACCCTCACTTTTTCCGGGCATTTTACTGCAAACCCTGATGAGCCTTGACAAGTAAGTAGGGTCTTCTGTGCGACCAAACTCAGCCCGAATACTTTGTAGAGCCGACTCCCCAAAATTGGCCAGCGCGTCAATAGCTTGCCTAAAGGCCACCTCTCCCTCTATTTCTTTGAGTAGATAGGGCACAAAAGGCGGGTAATGCCCAATCACCGAAGCTGCCTTGATGGCCGAGAGCTTTAGCGTAGGTGCTGCCGAGAACAAAGGCAAAATCAGCTCATATAGCTCCGAAAGTCTAAACTCTGCTATCAGATTTATAGCAAAGATGACATAGTTGTCATTGGGGCTTTTGAGCAACTCTTGGGTGAGTTGTAGGGCTTCTACTCTCTGTTTGTGGCTTTGGCCGTAGCGCAAAAGTCCATACAAATAGCCCATTTCCAAATCGAGTACAGAGATGATCTTATCCAACCCAAACAGCGTGATGAGAGCCGAATTGCGCACAATTTTCTTTTCCTTACTATCTTTCACAAGCTGCTCAACTACATCTTGCAAAGCGTAAAATTTATACTCTTCAACTTTTTTAAGAGCAAAAATCTTCACCACAGCGGAAGGAAAACGCAGCGCGCACTCTAAGGCGGGTAATAGGTTTTCTTGGTAGAGAGACTCAATCATTTGAAGCGCGAAAATGGCTTCTTCGCTGTCTTTTTGCCGGAGTTTGTCCATGAGCATAGCCAAAGAGTAGCGCGACTTTTTGGTTTTGAACCAGACTTTTTGATTGATTTTGATTTGATTCCAAGCTAACACACACAAATATTAATTTTTTTTTTAATCTCTGAACTACTTTTCTTTTTTGCCGCTTTTTTTCGTGTCCTTGTTAGGCTTTTTATTTTCTGATAGCCCTTTGATTCTCAGTAGGGACAATTTTTCGTTGTATTTGTTTATCTTTTGCCTGTATTGGTTTGCTTTGTGGGCAAACTTGGCTTTGGCCTTGGCTTCTTCAAGTGCGCCGGCTTCCCTGTTGGGGTTTCTCGATACGTATGTTTTTTTCTTGTCGAGATAGACCCGCTCCATAGCGGCGGCTTGGTCTCTTTTTTTTGTATATGATTCGTAGCTTCCAGGGCTACAAGACATGACAAACAAACTCAGACAAATGAAACACCAAATTTTTAGCATCTTACTTTTTTTAAAATCAAGTCCTTGGCTTCGTAGTTGAGACAATTTTGTTTAGAATTTGCTCCGCTGCTTATCTGCAAATATCTGAGCTAAAATCAGATTTGAGCAAATAAATACGACAAGATGCAGCATTATTTTTTGAGTTATTGTTTAAGAATTTTTTTGCTTCTACTTTGTAGCCCAAAAGTCTTACAACAAAACTTTTATTTTACTGTTTATGAGTAATATAACAGCTGCAATTACGGGGGTTGAGGGCTATGTGCCCGACTACGTGCTCACCAATGCCGAGCTTGAAACGATGGTACAAACCAACAATGAGTGGATTTTAGACCGAACCGGTATCAGCGAAAGAAGAATATTGAAAGGCGAAAACCAAGGCACTTCAGTGTTGGGGATTGCAGCGGCTAAAAGACTCATCCAAAAGTTGGACATAGACCCCTTGACTATTGATTTGGTCATCTGTTGTACCGTAACGCCGGACATGCTCTTTCCGGCTACGGCCAATATCATAGCCAAAGCCATAGGGGCTGAAAAGTCTTATGGTTTTGATATGAATGCGGCTTGCTCGGGATTTTTGTATGGTTTGACCACGGCGGCACAGTTTATCGCTGCTGGGGTGAATAAAAGAGTGCTTTTGATAGGGGCAGACAAAATGTCAGCCATCGTGGACTACACCAAGCGCGATACTTGCATTCTTTTTGGCGATGGGGCTGGGGCGGTACTGCTCGAACCCAATACCGAAGGGCTGGGGCTTATCAATTTTTACCACCGCACAGACGGGGAGGGAGAGAAATATCTCTACCAGCCGGCGGGCGGCAGCCGCAGGCCGCCAAGCCACGAAACCGTCGCCAATCGAGAGCATTTTATTACCCAAGAGGGTAGAACAGTGTTTAAATACGCTGTCTCGGGGATGGATGAAGCCTCAAGCAAAATTATGGAAATCAATAACTTAAAATCCGAAGACATCGCTTTTTTGGTGCCTCACCAAGCCAACAAGCGCATCATCGAATACACCGCTGAGCGTATGGGGCTGCCCATGGACAAAGTGATGATGAACATAAACCGCTACGGCAACACCACCAATGCCACCATACCTTTGTGTCTGAAAGATTATGAAAATAGATTGAAAAAAGGAGACAATCTAATATTGGCGGCCTTTGGGGGAGGTTTCACTTGGGGGGCTGCTTATGTAAAATGGGCAATTTAATTGCTGTTTCTTGCAGACCATTCGTCTGAAAGGGTGCTTTGTTGCGTTGAAGAGCCACTCTTTTGTTGTCTAATACCTTGACAATTAAGTACTAAAGCCAATCCCGTATCCGCTTCGGTTGCAGTTTTAGACTTTATGAGTTAATTTTACATTCAAAAAAACGATTGCATGCAAACATTGACCTCATCCAAACTTGATATTGACATTTTGAAAAGAGCCTTTCAACTCATGGCTACCGCCAAAGCCATGACCGAACTATATGAAGAAAATTCATCAGTAACCTCTAAATATGTACATGCCACCTCTCGGGGACACGAAGCCATACAAATAGCGTTGGGTCTGCAACTCACTGAGCATGATTATCTTTCGGCTTATTACCGCGATGACAGCATTTTGCTGGCTATCGGTATGGAGCCTTATGAGTTGATGTTGCAGCTCTTGGCCAAACGCGAAGACCCCTTTTCGGGCGGGAGGACGTACTACAGCCATCCCAGTTTGCGGCGCGAAGCAATGCCCAAAATCCCTCATCAATCTTCTGCAACAGGCATGCAAGCCATACCCACAACGGGGGCTGCTTTGGGCATCCAATACCTCAAAGGCAAAAATAAATACATTGATAATCAACCTATTGTCGTGTGTTCATTGGGCGATGCTTCCATTACGGAAGGCGAAGTATCGGAGGCTTTTCAGATGGCGGTACTCAAAAAGCTGCCTATTTTGTATTTGGTGCAGGACAACGAATGGGATATTTCGGCCAGTGCCGATGAGATTAGGGCTCAGGACGCAACGCACTACGCTAAGGGCTTCAAAAGTATGGAAGTCAGGACGATAGACGGCACAGACTTTGAAAAATCCTACCTTACCGTGCAACAGTGTCTCAAGGAGCTTCGACAAGGGTCAGGCCCTTACCTCATTCATGCCAAAGTTCCGCTGCTCAACCACCACACCTCCGGCGTTCGCAAAGAGTTTTACCGCAGCGCGGAAGATTTGGCACTGCACGCCAAGCGCGACCCCTATCCCAAGTTGCGCAAGGCTTTGCTTAAGGCCGGTCTCAGCGATGCCCAACTTCAGGCCATCGAAGAGCAAGCCAAAAACAAAGTGGCCGCTGATTATCAACGCGCTTTGCAAGCCGAAGACCCCCGTCCCGAAGATCTTTTCACCCACGAGTTTGCCCCTACGCCCATCACCGAAGAGCGGGGCGTTCGCAGTCCCGAAGGCGCAAGCCCCACTTTGATGGTGGACTGCGCGCTTTTTGCCATTCGCGAACTGATGTCTGAGCATGAAGAATGTTTGCTTTATGGGCAGGACGTAGGCGCAAGGCTGGGCGGTGTTTTCCGCGAAGCGGCCACACTGGCGGCTCAATTTGGCGACGATAGGGTGTTCAATACCCCTATCCAAGAGGCTTTTATCATTGGTTCGACAGTGGGCATGTCGGCGGTTGGGCTGCGGCCTGTTGTCGAGGTTCAATTTGCCGATTATATCTGGCCCGGACTCAACCAACTTTTTACCGAGGTAAGCCGTTCTTGTTTTCTTTCCAATGGCAAATGGCCTGTCTCTTGTGTGATTCGAGTCCCTATCGGTGCTTATGGCAGCGGCGGGCCTTACCACTCTTCCAGTGTGGAGTCGGTACTCTGCAACATCAAAGGCATCAAAGTCTGTTATCCCAGCAATGGAGCTGACCTCAAAGGGCTTATCAAAGCCGCTTACTACGACCCCAATCCCGTCTTAATGCTCGAACACAAGGGTTTGTATTGGTCTAAAGTCAGGGGCACAGCCGAGGCCAAAGTTCCCGAGCCTTCTTCGGATTACGTCGTTCCCATTGGCAAAGCGCGGGTGGCTTTGCAAGCTGACAACTCTCTGGCAGCCAAAGGCAAAACCCTCAGCGTCATCACTTACGGGATGGGGGTGCACTGGGCAAAAAACGCCGCCAAAAAATTTCACGGAGCCATCGAAGTAATCGACCTGCGCACTTTGTACCCTTTGGATGAAGAAATGGTATTTGAATCGGTGCGAAAGCACAGCAAATGTCTGGTGCTGACCGAAGAGCCTGTAAACAACAGCTTTGCCCAGTCTTTGGCTGGGCGCATACAAGCGGCTTGTTTCCAATGGCTCGATGCACCCATCAAAGTGGTAGGCTCGGAAAACCTACCCGCCATCCCGCTCAACTCGACCCTGGAGGCTACCATGTTGCCTTCTATCGAAAAAGTAGAACTTGCTTTGCAAGAATTATTGAATTACTAAATTTTTAAAGTATTTCTTGTAAAGCGATTTTCTTGCACTAAATTGCAGATAGAGAGGCAAGTACCAAATCAAGTCGAAGACTTTACCGCCTTTGGCTTTGTATTCTATTTCGTCAATGATGAAGCATTGCTCTTTTTCTATGGCTTGTACGATATGACGGTGTTTCCAATTTGAAAGGAAAAACGGCAATTCAACCCCTTCATCTACAAACCAAAAACTGTTTTGTGTTTCGCCTGAGTCCACAATATGGCTTGTCCATAGATTTTTGAAAAGCAAAAAGTTCAACTCCAAACTCACCACATCGCCCTTGCGGCTGCCATCAAAGCGCAGCAGTTTCACAGGAGGGAATTTGGGAGTCAGTGCCAAAAAAAGATTGTTGTCGAAGCCCCGCCAGACTTTTTTAGCAGGTAAAGAAACCGGTGATATGATTTTTATTTTCATACATAAATAACAGAACTACGCTTCAATATGTATGCGGGTGTTGTTTTGTTTTTCTATTTGTGGTATAATCAACTTAAGCCTTTATGCTGAGTCGGTTGCTATGACCTGAAGAGAAGTACTTTTCTTTGATTTAATACAAAAATTTGATTCGCAATAAGTTAAATTTTAGATTTGTAGCAACAAATGGTTTATTCATTCTCGTAATGAATCAATTTTTCGCCGGTTTAGATTAGATTATTCTTATGAATTTTTAACAAAATAACCCACAACGAACGCAATCAAATCGATTTGACAATGGAAAAAAAACCGAGATTAAAATTAGAACTAACAACAGTTGATAAGGTATTTGAGATTGCCGGATGGCTCTTAATTATTGCAGTTTGGATGTTGGTAATTACCAACTTCGCAAATTTGCCGCATAACATCCCCACTCATTACAATATTGCCGGACAGCCGGACGATTTTGGTGGGAAAGGAAATATTTTGATTTTACCGCTGATTGCTACCATTCTTTTTGTGGGGCTGACGATTATAAATAAATTTCCGCATGTTTTTAATTACCCGACCCCTATAACCGCCGACAACGCCTTAGAACAATATACAAATGCAACAAGGCTTATTAGATACCTTAAACTAATCATTGTTATTATTTTTGGACTTATCACATATCAGACGATAAGGTATGCAAACCAACAAGCGGAGGGGCTTGGAATATGGTTTTTACCATTAGCGATAGGATTGATATTTACGTCTTCAATTTATTTTGTAATCAAATCATTCCAAGCAAAATAATCATGGAAACAAGAAGCATCGGCTGTAACAACAGTTGCCCAAAGATAACGTTCCAATGGTTGAAGCAACTTTTTTGCTTCCATCAAGGTTTGTTTTTGGTTAAAAGTGATGGGTTGATACTCTGCTACTTTTTGGGAATTGCAAAGTATCTTTTTGGGTTTATGGTGCTATTTTGTGTTTTAGATGTTGTTGGATTATACGCACAAAATCAATTGCATCTACATTATGAGCTACTCAACCGCGCTAACGACGAGGCCACCAAAGCCACTGTTTGCTACCGCATTTCCAATGAGTACGAAAAAATAGGCGCACACGACTCTGCCCTGTATTGGTTGAATGAGGCGGCCATGAATTTTGCCCTTTCCGCCGATGACAAAGCGATGGCTGGCTGTTATTTTGACATGGGTAGGATATACCTAAAAAAATCCAAGACAACACAGGAAAAGTTTGCGGCTTTACCCAATTTTGACAGGGCGATAGTGATTTTTAGGAAAAAGAAAGAGAAAAAAGAACTTGCAGAAGCCCTTTTTGAGAAAGGCCAATTGCTTCATGAGCTATCGAAATCGGATGAGGCATTGCCACATTTGCAGGAGGCTTTGATGCTGATGGGCTCTTTTCCTACACAATACAAAAACAAGATATTGGAGTGCTACAACCTTCTTTCCAAAGTGTATGCAGCAACGGGAGATATGGCCAAGCACAAGTTTTACAAAAACGCTTTTACCAGTGGTATGTTGTTGGAGCAAACCGATCCGCTTGAGGCCAAAAGACAAAAAGAGATTTCTAAGGAACAGGCTTTTCAAATAGGCAAACTTAAGAATTTGCAACTGCAAAAAGAATTAGAAATCAACAGACTCATAAAAGAGGAGGCAGAGGCCAATCGGCGTGCGGCAGAACTGGAAGCCCAAAACTTGAGACAAAAGCAACAAGCCGACCAAGAAAAGATAAAGCAAAATGAATCCATTATCAAACTTCAAAACCGACTCAATACTCTTTTGGGGATTGTGGTGTTGCTTTCCGCAATTATGGTGGTGTTCCTGCTAAGGGAAACAAGGCGCAGCGCAGCCTCCAACCGCCTTTTGTTGAGCCAAAAGCGTCAGACTGAGCAAAATTCCTCCTCTTTGCTGTTAGAAAATCAGAAGCTCAACGCCGGCCTCGAAGAATACAAATTCAAATCCAAAGAATTGCAGATAACTAAAAAACAACTCACCAAGCTCAACAATGAAAAAGATAAATTTATTTCGCATCTTGAAAACGAGCTTCTCAACCAAATACCGGGTTTGGTCTCTACTTTGCAGAAAGCCTTGACACTCAGGGAAAATTTGAGTCCCAATCAAAGCGAAGCAATAGAAAAACTGTATAGGAGTTTGCGCCGCTACACCAAAGCCAAAGAGAGAGGCGCGAGATTTGAGTAATTTTGAGCCATGAAGCAATTGAAACAGAAAAGGGGGTCTCAGTCAAGGCAATTTTTATTGCATCAGGAAGGTATTGAGGTTGAAATACAATCCCAAGATTCTTATTCAAAATTTATACTCAAATATGAAAGCATAGAAGCCGGCGAATATGTTTACAGTCAGCAGGGCAATTTTGAAAAGGTTGCTTTGGTAGTCTCTATTTTTTTCAATATCTTATTTATTGTTTTGTATTTATTTGGTTTGCCGCCTATTATGGCTCAAGGGCCTTATGCCTTTGTGGCCGGAGGGCTTAGTTTTGTGTTTTTGATAGGTGCGGTTGTTTTTTTCAAAAAACTTATAGATCAAAACCAGACGCAATATTTTAAAGAAATCAACTCCCATCCTAAGGTTGATTTTTTGTACCACGACTCTGACAAACAAGTTGTTGATGAGTTTATAGCTGAGATTTATTCCCGACGGTACAACTATTTGAGGAGCAAATACATGAAGATAGAGCGGTTTCGCTCACCCGAAGAGCACAAAGAGTTGTTTCTTTGGCTGTTTGACCAAAAAATCATCACAGAGAGCGAGCTTGAGGTACTCATGGATGAAATCAACAAACGCAATATCATTGATGGGTATTAAAAATATTAAATTAGTTTTGTTCATCTAAAATCATGGAAGATAGTATGAATCGTTCATCAACTCTACTGCCATACGCTATTTGTTTGGGGGTATTTTACTTAGCTACTATATTTTTCTTTTATCCTGAGGTCATCTCGGGCAAATCCTTGGTTCAATCGGATGCGATTCAGTTTTTGGGTATGTCCAATCGCTCTTTGGAAGCCGCCAAAAAATCAGGCGAAGTTACCCTATGGAACGATGCGCTTTTTGGGGGCATGCCGGATTACTTGGTGGCTACGCCTATATCTGATTTTCCCTTTCCCTATATTGCCCGCGCGACAGGTGGTTTTTTCAAATACCACAGTGCTTCAAGCACTTTTTTTATTTCTCTGACTTCGTTTTTCATACTGTTATTGGCTTACGGGGTGCAGCCCTACTTGGCTATGTTGGGGGCTTTGGCTTTTGGCTTTGGCACTTACAACATCATTAATATTGAGTCAGGCCACACCACCAAAATGTGGGCGATTTCTTATGCCGCCATTATTTTGGCGGGTTTGCGCAAACTCTATCAAGGTAAGTATTTGGTGGGGCTTGCGCTTACTGCTCTGGGAGCGGCTTTGGAGGTGCGCTCTGCCCACTATCAGATTACGTATTATTTTGGCTTGATTTGCCTGTTGTATGCCATCAGCGAGTTTGTTTACGCCTTAAAAAACAAGCAGTTGAAGCAGTTTGCTTTGGCTTCGGGTTTGGCTTTGGCTTGCGGGGCACTGGCTTTGGGTGTATCTGCCGGCAAGCTCATGATTGTGGCCGAATACAACCCTTATTCGATGCGTGGCGGCTCAGAGCTAAATTCAGGGGCTGACAAGTCTCCCCAAAAAGGACTGGATAAAGACTATGCTTTTGCTTGGAGTCAGGGGGTAGAGGAGTCTCTCACTTTATTGATTCCCAACTACAAAGGTGGCTCAAGCAATGCCAAACTCAGCCCCTCAACCCAGACGTACCAATTTGCGGAGCGCGTGATGCGAGGCGGACAAATTGACCGCAACCGCTTTGAACAATTTGTAAACAATGCAGGATTGTATTGGGGCGACCAGCCCTTTACGGGAGGCCCTTTGTATGCAGGGGCGGTGGTGTGTTTTTTGTTTGTTTTCGCTTTGCTTGTCTTGGATGACAGGGAGAGGTGGTGGATACTTGCTGCCGTTGTTTTGACCTTATTTTTGGCTTGGGGCAAAAATTTTGCCTTCTTCAATTATTTTCTTTTTGACTACATACCCGGCTTCAACAAGTTTCGCTCTGTTTCTATGGCTTTGGGTATAGGCTTGACCATCATGCCTTTTGCTGCTATATTGGCTTTGCAGCGACTGCTGGCCATGCCCCGCGAAGAGTACCTCAAAAAAATGTATATAGCCGCAGGGGCAACCGCCGGAGTGTGTTTGTTGGTGCTGGTAGCCTCTACTCAATTTTTGTATGTACACCCCGAAGACGATGCCCGCTTTGGCAACGAATTGGCCGCGCTCATTCAGCAAGACCGCCAAACTTTGCTGCAAAACGACGCTTTTCGCTCTTTGGGATTTATTTTGGTGGCTGCAGGATTGATTTTTTTGAGCTTGCGCAAAACCATTTCTTTGCAGGTGGCTGCCCTGTCTGTTGCGGGGTTGATGGCTTTAGACCTTGCTGTAGTGGCCGGTAGGTACGTATATGAAGCCAAATTTGAAAAAAATCCCGCCGCCCAATTCATCAAGAAAACCCCTGCCGACGAGAAGATATTTGATTATCAGAATACTCTTTTTTCACAAGACACCCACTACCGCGTGCTTAACTTCAACAATCCTTTTAACGAAGCCCAAACCGCTTATTTCCACCGCGCCGTGGGGGGCTACCATCCTGTCAAAATGCGCCGCTACCAAGATTTGATAGAAAGGCAAATCAGCCCTCAAATGCAGCTTTTTATTGAAGACTTGAAAAGCGGCAACGACTCGCTGAGGTCTAATTTTTCGCGCTACGGTGTACTCAATATGCTCAACGCCCGCTACTTCAAAGGCGGCAACAGGGCAGAAGACGTTTTTCTCAACGATGCGGCTCTGGGGGCGGCTTGGATGGTAGAAAAAGCCGTTTTGGTGGCTTCGCCCGATGAGGAGATTGCTAAGTTGGGACAAATCAATACAGCCTATCAGGCCGTTTTTGACCAAAATAAATTTAAGCCTTCCAAAACAGATTTTCAGTTAGATTCCAATGCTTTTATCAAATTGACCTCTTACCACAACCGCCATTTAATCTACGATTTCAAGTCATCAAATGATGCTTTGGTGGTGTTTTCGGAGGTACACTACGAGCCCGGCTGGCAACTTTTGATTGATGGTCAGCCCGCCCCAATCTTGCGAGCCAACTATGTGCTGCGTGCTGCGGAGATTCCGGCGGGCAGCCATGTGATTGAGATGCACTTCAACCCCCGCTCTTACGCCATCGGAAATACCATTTCAATGATTTCGGCTGCTTTGGTTGCGCTGCTGGTGCTTGTTTGTTTGTGGATGGCCTCTAAGCAAACCACTCACAATCACCCAAAGGCAGCAAAGCCGGCGAAGGTTGCTTGATTGCAATATTGTTTGGCTAAACTTTTTGGGAGTATCACTTTTTTTGTTGGTTCAATATTTTAATCCAGATGACAAAATTAAATTTTAAACTTTTCGGACGCACGGGATTGCGCGTTTCGGAAATATGCCTTGGGACAATGACCTTTGGCACTGAGTGGGGTACGGGTGCGGACTACGAGGAAAGCCGCAAAATATTTGATGCCTATTGTGAGTTAGGCGGCAATTTTTTGGACACAGCCAATCGCTATACGGAGGGCACATCGGAAAAATGGCTGGGTGAGTTTATAGCTGGTCGGCGGGAGTACTTCGTGCTGGCCAGCAAGTACTCTCTCACCGAGCAGCGCGACAATGTAAACGCCAGCGGCAACCACCGCAAAAACATGATGTTCAGCGTAGAACAATCACTCAGGCGGCTCAACACCGAGTATTTGGATATTTTATGGGTACACGCTTGGGACTTTTTGACACCCGTAGAAGAGGTGATGCGCGGGCTGGACGATTTGGTCAGGCAAGGCAAAGTCCACTATGTGGCCATCTCCGACACCCCTGCTTGGATAGTCTCTAAGGCCAACACCATGGCAGAGTTGCGTGGCTGGACTCCTTTTTGTGCATTGCAGGTAGAGTATTCGCTCATCCAACGCACCCCTGAGCGAGATTTGTTGCCTATGGCGGCGCATTTTGGTATGAGTGTAACGCCTTGGTCTCCGCTGGGGGGCGGCGTGCTGACAGGCAAACACAACAAAGGCGCGGCAAGCGGAGCAAGACTGACCGAAAAAAGCACCAAACTCAGTGAAAGAAACCTGACAATCGCCCGCAAAGTAGCTCAGGTAGCCGAGCAAATCGGCAGAACCCCTGCCCAAGTGGCACTCAACTGGGTGCGCCAAATGTCCGCAAACCACATTCCTATAGTGGGAGCACGGACGCAAACCCAACTGCTCGATACGATGGGCTGTTTGGAGTTTAGCCTCTCTGCCGAAGATATGCTTGTTCTCAATGAAGCGAGTGCCATTGAATTGGGTTTTCCGCATGACTTTTTGAAGCAACCAACGGTACAGGCCATTTTGTACGGCAACGATAGAGAGAGGATTTTGATGTAGTTGTCTTTCGTACAAAAAGTTGCCGGAAAAATTTATTTTTAACACATGGATAATCCCTTTGAGTGTTTTGCGCTCAATCGTCAAATCATCAATGCCATAGCTGATGCAGGCTTTAAAAGTCCTACTGAGATACAATCCCAGGCCATACCCCTTATTTTACAGGGGCATGACTTGTTGGGGATAGCCCAGACAGGCACGGGCAAAACGGGTGCATATCTTTGGCCTATTTTGATGAAAGTCAAATATGCCCAAGGCCAAAGTCCCCGTGCCCTTGTGGTTGCCCCCACACGCGAGTTGGCTTTGCAGGTTTTTGAGGAAGCCCAAAAATTTGCAGCCTACACCGACCTTCGGATACAATGCGTGTATGGGGGCACAGGTCAAAAGCCTCAAGAGCAAGCACTTGAGGGGGGGTGTGATTTGCTCATTGGTACACCCGGGCGAATTTGGGATTTGTATATGTCCACGGCTTTGTCTTTCAAGACTTTGCAGATTTTTGTTCTCGATGAAGCCGACAAAATGATGGATATGGGCTTTTATCCCCAAATCATGCGCTTTTTGGAAGTGGTGCCCCGCAAGCGTCAAAACCTGCTTTTTTCGGCCACCATGCCCGAAAAAGTAGAAAGATTGATTGAAGGCTTTTTAGAGTCTCCCCTCAAAGTAGAGGTTACGCCCCAATCTACTCCGGCACAGACTGTTGAGCAATCGGTCTATTTTGTTCCAAATTTCCAAGCCAAAATAGACCTGCTCATCCACTTGCTCAAAGATGCAGACAAGGCCATTAGCAAGGCGATTATTTTTACCAAAACGCGAAAAAATGCAACGGCCATCTCTGAAAGGCTTGAAAAGCTGAGGTTTGACGTGCGGGTCATACATGCCAACAAAGACCAAAACACCAGACTCAATGCAATCAATGAGTTTAAAAACAGTAACTTACGTTTGTTGGTGGCTACCGATGTGGCCGCAAGGGGTATTGACGTGAGTTTGGTGAGCCATGTGATTAATTTTGATGTGCCGGTTGTTTATGAAGACTATGTTCACCGCATTGGCCGCACGGGTCGCGCTTTCAACAAAGGCGAGTCCATCACTTTGTGCAACGAAGCAGAGCGGTATCATTTTAGGAAAATAGAGAAGATGATTAAACTTTTTATTGCCGAGAAACCGCTTCCCAGCCAAATCCAGACTTATGAGACTCCGTTTGAAGAGCAGCAAGAGATTTTGAAAGAATTGGATAAGCAAAAAAGACGCGATAATCCTGATTTTCAAGGTGCTTTTCACGAAAAAAAGCATGTGTTGGCTAAAAAAGAAGCCTCAAAAAAGAAGCCCAAGAAGCCTTTTAATTTGCTAGAACAAATCCAGAAACCCAGAAAGAAGTTCAAAAAATAATCAAGACGACTTGCCAAATTTTTCTTTGAGGGCTTTGAGTGGGTCGGTATCGGAAGCTGTGCTACGCGAAGGCTTTGGAGTACTGTTCTGCCCTTTCATAGTCAGATTGATGCGTTTTCTTTGGATGTCCACTTCCAAGACCCTGACTGTTACTTTTTGTTGCAATTTGAGTACCTCTGAAGGGTGTTTGATAAATCGGTCTGATATTTGGCTCAGGTGCAGCAGGCCATCTTGGTGCACGCCCACATCTACAAATGCCCCAAAGTTTGTGATGTTGGTAACGATACCGACCAGCTCCATACCGATACGAAGGTCTTCGATTTTTTCTATTCCCTTTGCGAACTCAAAGTGCTCAAATTGCTCGCGCGGGTCTCTGCCGGGTTTGGATAGTTCGCTGAGTATGTCTTGCAGGGTGGGCAAACCGACTTTGTCGCTCACATAGTTAGAGAGTTTAATTTTTTTCCTAAGTTCTTGGTTTTTAATCAAATCTACCACGCTACACCCCAAATCAGCCGCCATTTTTTCTACTACGTGGTAGGATTCGGGATGAACGGCGGACTCGTCCAAAGGATTTTTCGCGCCTCTGATTCTGAGAAAACCGGCTGCTTGCTCAAAGGCTTTGTCGCCCAGACGCGGTACTTTTTTAAGTGACTCTCTGCCCGCAAATGCCCCATTTTCTTCGCGGTACTTGACTATATTTTTGGCTACGGTGAGGTTAAGTCCTGATACATAACTGAGTAGCTCTTTGCTGGCTGTATTGACTTCGACACCTACCGCATTGACGCTACTAACGACTACATCATCAAGCGATTGTTTGAGCAGGTTTTGATCTACATCGTGTTGGTATTGCCCAACCCCTATGGATTTTGGGTCTATCTTGACCAATTCTGCCAGCGGATCCATAAGCCTGCGCCCGATGGATACTGCGCCGCGCACCGTGATGTCTTTGTCGGGAAACTCTTCGCGGGCTACTTCTGAAGCAGAATAAACCGAAGCCCCGCTTTCATTGACTACTACAATGGGGATAGAAAGCCCCAACGAGCGAAAAAAGCCCTCTGTCTCACGGCTGGCCGTTCCATTTCCGATTGCAATGGCTTCTATATCAAAGGCTTGGATCATTTTTTTGACTTTAGCGGCGGCTTCTTCTGAGGCGCGACTTGAGCTACTGTGCGGGTATATTACATCGTCGTGCACCAGTTTGCCCTGAGGGTCAAGACAAACCGCTTTACAACCGGTTCGGTAGCCGGGGTCTATGGCCAAAGTGGCTTTTTGTCCCAGCGGAGCAGACATAAGCAGTTGTTTGATATTGCCGGCAAAAACATGAATCGCTTCTGTATCGGCACGTTGTTTGGCCCAAAGTCTTATTTCTGTTTCCATAGAAGGCTTGAGGAGTCGTTTGAAGCCATCTAAGGCCGCCAAACGGATTTGCTCTTCGGCTTCGTGGTTGGGTAAAAAAGGGGTTGATTGTTGATTTTCAATACTTTCTGGCAAGGACATGGCTAAAGCCATTTCGATGAGTTTTGAATGAGCTATCTCTTCATCCACCATTACAGAAAGCGACAAAAAGCCCTCATTTTCGCCCCTGCGCATGGCCAAAATTCGGTGCGAAGGGGCAGATTTTACGGGTTCTCTCCAATCGAAATAATCTCTAAACTTTTGGGCTTCAGTTTCTTTTCCTTCTATCAATTTAGCAACAAACTCGGCAGTTTGTTCAAAAATTTGCCTCATGGCATTGCGAATGCGACTGTTTTCGTTTATCCACTCGGCTATAATATCTCTTGCGCCTGCAAAGGCTTCTTCTACTGAGTTTACTCCTTTTTCTTCACTCAAAAAAGTTGAAGCCAAACCCACTAAGTCGGTTTGGCGCATGATGATGCCCACAGCAAGTGGCTCAAGTCCTTTTTCTCTGGCTATGGCCGCTCTGGTACGGCGTTTGGGCTTGTAGGGCAGGTATAAATCCTCCAACTCACTCATAGTCAGCACTGCATCTATTTTGGCTTTTAGCTCATCGCTGAGTTTGCCTTGTTCTTCGATACTGCGCAGTACGGTTTGCTTTCTTTTATCCAATTCGCGCAAGGCACTGATTCGATCGCGGATTGTTGTGATGGCAACTTCATCCAGACTGCCTGTGATTTCTTTGCGGTAGCGGGCAATAAAAGGCACGGTAGCCCCTTCATCCAAAAGGGCAATGACCGATTCAACCTGACGCACAGAGATGGAAAGCTCGGAGGCTATAATGGCTGTATTTGAAAACATAGACTCAAAAGTGGCCGAAAATTAATCACACTTTTCCAAAACACTCTCATGTCAAGTTTGAAATCAAATCTGATTCACGAATCTTTTTGAGTGGTTTTCTAAATAAAAAGCCCCTGAAATCGAATTTCAGAGGCTTTTTTTGAATGTTCATTTTGAACTATCTCCAGAAAGGATAAATCGTAACCGGGATGGCTTCGTTTTGGAAAGGCATCATTATACCGTTGAGGGTTTGCCAGTTTGTCCCTTGTGGCACAGTCAATACCAAGCGACCACCGGACCGACGGAAAGCAGGCCCCACCAGTTCGCCTTGTATCTCAGTAACGCGGTTGCCTTGCAAAATGCGGTTGTTGAGCGTAACTTCATAGCCCTGCAAAGACCTTATCTTATTTACCCCATCGGGCAAATTTTCTATCAATACCGGGCTTGCCGGCAAAAGCATACCCCTGACAATATCAATGAGCGTATCGAGTTCTTTTGTTCCTTTGTTTTGGGTGTACCAGACTGCACTGTCCACGCTGCTAAGTGAATTGCGCCCTACTTTCAATAGGCCAAAAAGAGTTCTGAAACTTGCATCTGAGGGCACAGGGAACAAGAAGCGATTTTCACGGTTGCTCAATATGGTTTTTAGATTCGTAGCTCGTCCCAACTCCTCGCTGTACGTGATGATACTATCCAAAATCGTATGGTTGGGCGAACCGTGAACCACATCATAAATAGTTTTTCGAGGCGGCTCTAAGCCTCTGTCTATAAAGTGAACCACTCCATTGACAGCCGATTCGGAGCTTACAATTTTGGCAGTGCCTACTCTGGAAGCATCCGTTATGTCAATATTGTTTCCGTTGCGGGTGGTGTATATGTAGGCCCCATTGCTCATTTGGAAATACTTATTGGAGAAACTACCGGTGCCTACCCTTGAACCCAAAATGGTATGGTAGCGCAAGACATTGAGTAAGGTATCCTGACGCAAGAAGGGGTCGTTGATTCCGCCGGGGTAGCCCAAGGCTGTCGTTCCTTCGGCAACCTGCTGGTTATTAAGAGCAAACAAGGTTACAAAGTTGGAATTATCTATTTCCTGCAAAAGCCCGCTCCGGTTTAGAGCCTCGTACATATCACTATAGTTGGGGGCATAAAACAATATATCTGCCACTGTAGTAGCGGGTCTCAACACTTCAGGCAGGATATGTATCACTCCATTGGTTGTAAATATGTCTATGCTATCGCCCCTAAGAACAACATCATCTACTCTGCTGGGAGCACCGTCTCTTAAGATAACCGATTTATTGCGCTGATGTAAGGTCTGCACTTTATTGTCCCTGAACTCAAAAGTAAACTTGGTTTCATTGAGGATATGGTAACGGATTACATCGTCCCTCAATTTGTTGGAGGACAGTGAGTTTAGGTAAGAGGCTGACTTGGCAAAAGCCACATCGTTGGGCGCAAAGACTGTGTATCCGGTAATGGAAGGCTCGTTGAGCAGTGAGTCCAAGCCAAGTTCTTGGAGTAGAGCAAGGAAGTTTTTGAAGTTGCCCCTGTCTTTAAGTTCTTGTAAAATGGTTTTTGGCTCAATAGGCTCAATCATTTCATTGACAATGTGTATGATGCCATTTTTTAGCTTGATGTCAGCAGAAACCACACGAGAAGACCCATTGAGATACAAACCGTTTGCACCCAAATGAGTATAAATTACTTGACCTGTTGAGGAATTTATTTTTCCTTTTGTAATCTGAGAAGACTCTACCAAGCCATTGAGTATGTGATACTTGAGTTTTCCTGCATCCAGAGCCGCCAACAATTCTGCGGTGCTAGCAAATCCTTTTCTGGACACAAAAGCATTGATGGCACCATCATTGGGAGCAAACAAAGTAATCTTGGCTGCTGAAGTATCGTTGAGCCCATCCAATAATTTGAACCGTTCCAATTGTGAAACCAATAAACTGAACTCGTTGCGTTTGGATAAGTATTCGCCAATCGTCTGTTCAAAAAGCGGTTTTTCTTTACCCTCATCTTTTTCGTCCGGAATTGGGGCGACATCTTTTTTCTTTGACTCACAAGCCACAAACATCAGTACTCCACACAGAGCAAACGAACTGATAAGTAAACGGATAAGTCTTTTTGTGTAATTACTTTTTATCATAAATGAACAATTTAATTTTTGCGACAATCTTAAAAGATTTTTGGCAATATACAGCCTGAAATGATTTTGGTAAATAAAAATATAAAGAAAAAAAAGATAAAAAACTGAAAATGAAGTCTGAAACAAAACGTATCGGTTTTTCTTACCTCAGTAATAGACCTGTTTTTATGCGGCTTAGTTGCGTAGTTGTTTTTTTTTTGTTTTGCTGACATCAAATCCCGCTGAGCAACAATATATGAAATTTTTTAGCGCACTGATGCGCTTTTTGGGGTGTGTTTGTAGGGTCTGTTTTCAAACAGACCAAAAACAAAAGAGCCTGTTCCCAGAGGAAACAGGATCTATGCTAACAATTAAACCAAATAATCCGTGATATTTACCACCAGTATTGACAACTTTATATTGCCATGCACAATTAACGGACATGATTTTTTCAAATTGTTACTTTTTTACTTGCTTCGACAAGGCAACATTTTTCTTCGATAAATCTCTCAATTATGCAGCCTATTTTTCCCGGTAGTTTTAAATCTGCTCTTTCTTTACAGGAGTTTGAGTTCGAGAACGCTAAGCTCAAATTGCAATTTTATACTTCGCACATTGTCAGGGTTGTTTGGTCAAGGCAGCCAAACATGGGTACGGCTTATCAACCCGCTGAGAGTCCCGAAAACCCAAAACTTAAAGTGGTAGAGACAGACGAGTTTTTTGCTTTTCAAACAAATGTCTTCAATCTCACGCTTCTTAAGTCAAACGGACAATTGATTTTCAAGGACTTAAATAATCTTGTCATCAATGAAGACCACCCTAATTTGGGCATGATTTGGCTGGGGGATGAAGCCATCTGCCACAAAAGTTTGCATGGCTCGGAGCGATTTGTCGGTTTGGGCGAAAAGACAGGCAACATAGACCGCAGGGGCTCAAGTTTTGTGCATTGGAACAAAGACTATTTTGCCTATCAGACTGACAGCGACCCGCTTTATGCTTCGATTCCTTTTTATATGGGTATTGTGAAGGAGGGTTTTTACGGGATTTTTTTGGCTTCACCGACTCGTTCAACTTTTGACTTTGCGGCTTCTAATCAGCGATTTGTCTCATTTTCAGTGGAATGTGGGGAGATGGACTATTTTTATATCAGCGGACAGAGCCTTTTTGAAGTAATAGAACATTACACTTGGCTGACGGGGCGGCCTTACCTGCCGCCGCTTTGGAGTCTGGGGTTTCAGCAGTGTAGGTACAGCTATTACCCTGAAAATGAAGTCAGAGCAGTTGCCAAACACTTTAGAGACCGCAAGATTCCTTGCGATGTATTGTATTATGACATTCACTACATGGACGCTTACAAGGTATTTACTTGGGACAAAAATCGTTTCCCTCATCCCGAAAAGCTCAATTCAGATCTGAAATCTATGGGCTTTAGGACTGTCGCTATTTTAGATCCGGGCATAAAAAAAGAGGAGGGCTACAAGCCTTATGAAACGGGACTTACCCGGGATATTTTTGTCAAATACCCCGACGGCGAGCCTTATTTGGCCGGAGTTTGGCCGGGCTTGTGTCATTTTCCTGATTTTGGCCATGAGGCAGCAGACGGTTGGTGGGCGAGTTTTTTTCCTACTTTGGTGGCAGAGGGGATTTCCGGTTTTTGGAATGACATGAACGAGCCTGCTGTCTGGGGACAAACTGTCCCTAAGATACTCATTCACAGGCTAAAAACAGGTACACATACCCACAAAGAAGTCCACAATCTGTATGGCTATAATATGGCCAAAGCCACCTACTTGGCGGCTCAAAAAGCACTTTCAGGCCAGAGGCCTTTTGTTTTGTCTCGGTCAGGCTTTGCGGGCATACAACAATGGGCTGCACTTTGGACGGGCGACAATGTAGCCTACGATGAGCATTTTTTGCTCGGTGTTAGGCTTGTTGTCAGTCTGAATATGAGCGGGGTAAGTTTTTGTGGCTTTGATGTGGGGGGCTTTGTAGGCGAATCTTCTTCTGATTTGTTTATGCGCTGGATTTCTACCGCCGCTTTTGTTCCTTTTTTTAGGATGCACACCATGATCAACAGCCGCGACAGCGAGCCTTGGAGTTATGGAGAACAAGCCGAGGAGGTTGCCAAAAACTATATCCGATTTAGGTATAGGATGTTGCCTTATTTGTACAGTCTTTTTGCTCAGGCTTGGCAGAAGGGCACACCTGTGCTGCGCAGTATGGCACTTTATTATCCTCATCAAAAAGAGTCGTACAGTCAAGACTTTCAAAATCAATTTTTTGTAGGAGAATTTTTGCTGGTTTGTCCTTTAGAAAGTATCCAAAAAATAACCAAGGTCTTTTTACCAGAGGGGCTTTGGTACAGTTTGTATGATGACTCTATTTTCCAAGGTGATAAGGAATATTTTTGGGAAAGTCCGCCTGAAAAATTGCCTGTATTTGTGGCTTCAAGTTCAATATTAACCTTGCAATTGCCTGTGGACCACACTGGCCAATCCACAGAAGACAAAACTCTTCAAATCCATGTTTATCAGGGAAATACGGCAAAGAAATTTGTGTACTACGAAGACGATGGGCATAGCTTTGACCACCAAAACGGTGGGTATTGCATCCGCGAACTAAGCTATTTGCCTGAAAAAGAAACGCTTGTTATTGGACAAACCCAAGGTAAGCTCAAATCGAGGTATGAGAAAATAGGCATTTATTTTCATGGTGTCCTTGCAGCCAATGGCCAGCCAATAGAAGGTTTTAGGTTTTTTGATCCCATCAGTCATTTTGATCCTTTTTATCAAAAGCCTGATAGCTATGGGGCTATTCCTTGGGTATTTAAGCAAGAATTTACTTGGAGTGATAATGAAATGACAATCAAGCTCTAAGTGTATTTTTTTATTCCAGATACCTCATCAGATACGTCTCTATGATTTGTAGAAACTGTCCGGGTTTGAGGGTTCGCCATGCCGCCAAATCAACGAACTGCATCCATTGTCCGATGTTATATTTTTCTTGTTCTGCTTTTACAAAGTCTCTGAAATTCAGAGCTATTATCCAGCCATCAGATTCCATGTCTTCAGCCCATTCCTCATAATAACAGTCATCACTTCCATGAAAATTCAGTATGTTTTCACCTATCAGCACAAACTTGTCCACACCACTGTTTAAAAGCGGGTCAACCACTTTGCGTTTGAGGTACATTATATCGTTGTGCAGGGTGTCGTTCCATTCCCCAATCAATTCGATGACTGCAAAATGAGCTTCGTAACCAACATATAAAACCTTGATATACAATGTTTCCGAGCCTATAAAATCCCAGTCTGGATGTAGATAATATCCGTACACTTCGTTGGTGTATTGGTCGTAGTCGGGTTTGTGTCCAAAAAAAGGCAGACGAGGGTCTTCATAAGGATTGTAGAACTTCTGCCAAGAGTAAAAAGGCTCTATACTGTGCATGGTTTACCAGTCGGGTTTGGTTTTGTCAGGTTTGGTCAATGGCTTTTTCTTTATGCTCTGGAAATACTTCAACTCGTTGTTTTTCAAAGCATCCATAATTATCTTAGCTTGCTCGGGACTAATTTGGATTTGCTCAAAACGCTCTGCTTTAGATTTTTTATCCTCTTTTTTGTCTTGGTTTTCATTTTTTGGTTTTGATTGCTGATCTTCTTGTTTTGAGTCTTTTTGAGACTCATTCTTTTGTTGTTTGTCTTTTTCGGACTCTTGAGATTCTTCTTTTTTGTCCTGTTTGTCTTTGTCTTGATTTTTTTGTTTGTCTTTTTGCTGCTCTTGTTGTTTTTTGAGGTATTCGTAATTGTATCGGGCTTGCTCGTTGTTAGGGTCGGTACGCAAAGCGTTTTTGTAAAATTCCAAAGCCTCTTTCATATTGCCTTTTTGCAATTCGATGTTGCCCATTTGTTGTTGGGCTATGCTTTTGATGGCTTGGTGGTTTGATTGTTGGAGTTGCTGGTAATAATAAAATGCCGAATCCAAGTTTGCCGACTCATAGTAACAGTGAGCGTAGTTTATGATCACTTCTGGGGTTTGGTATTTTTGCTGGTGATACAGGTTTTGGTAAGCCTTCAAGGCCTCTGTATAATTGCCATCGGCAATTGCTTTTTGCGCCAAGGCTATCTGTTTGTTGATAAGCGAAATATCTCCGGCAATCCCACCAAACAAGAACAAAATCATTGAAATCGAAAAACGCATACACCAAATAATTGCTTCAAAATTATACTCCGGCGCACAAATTTAAATCCAAATTTGGTGCTAAAATTTAGTGTGCAAATGGGTTTGAGTAGATTTTAAACTTCATTTAAGCCCATGGATTTTATTTCAAAAATTCTTTACAAAATATCACGCAAATCCTTGCAGAACTCAAAATTGGTTCTTACTTTTGAGCGAAAGCACTTGACACATGAAGAAAATAGGTATTTTGCACGGCAAGGAAAACACTTTTCCACCTGCCTTGATTGAGAAAATTAACTCCATGAAACCTGAAGGAATTGTTGCTGAGTTAGTTAATATTAATAAAGTCATACAAGCAGAACCCACTGAGTACGCTGTCATTTTGGATAGGATTTCTCACGATGTACCTTTTTATCGTTCTTATTTGAAGAACGCGGCTTTATGTGGTACGGCGGTAGCAAACAACCCCTTCTGGTGGAGTTGCGATGAAAAATTCTTCAATAACTGCTTAATGCATAAAATAGGAGGCGATTTTTCTATGCCTCGTACGGTGCTTTTGCCTTCTTACGAACGCCCTGACAATACTGAGCCTTCTTCTTTTAGAAATTTAGCTTCTCCTCTCAAGTGGGAAGAAATTTTTGATTATGTGGGTTTCCCGGCTTTTGTAAAACCTTATGCCGGAGGTGGCTGGAAAGATGTTTTTAAAGTCAATACCCGCGAAGACCTTTGGCACGCTTTAGCCCAAACAGGCCAAAATGTGATGATGATGCAAGCAGCCGTTGATTTTGAAACTTACTATCGCTGCTATTGCATAGGGGGCAACCGCATACACATCATGCAATATGAGCCTCGCAATGACTTTTTCAACCGGTACATCAAAAATGGCGATGCCATTGAGCCGACTATGTACCAGCGTCTCCACGACTGTGTCTTCAAAATCAATGAGTACCTTGGCTATGATTTCAATACGGTTGAAATAGCCGTAACGGCAGATGGTACGCTCTATCCGATTGATTTTTGGAATCCAGCCCCCGATGCGGATAGTTTTTCTGTCGGAGAAGTGAATTTTGCTTGGGTACTCCAAAATGCAGCCGAGATGCTCATAGAAAGAGCAAACAACCAAGAGGAAGGTAAAATTAACCTTACTTGGGGCAAATTTATGCAGCAGGCAGTAGCCAAAGACATTATAGCTTAGTTTGAGTAAGTTTTTTACTCAAGGGTAAAACCTAATTTCCACACAGAAATTAGGTTTTTTTGTATCTTAAATAAAAAGAAATTCGTTTTTGTGGTAAGGAAAAATTCATTACTTCTATTTTTTTGCAGTTACTTTGCGAACGCCAATATACATACCTATAAGGCTTATGATTAGACTATTAATATTGTTGCTCCTCAGTTCAGGATTCACCTACGCCCAATTAGACCAAAGTGCTTTTACGGCAACGGGTAGGGGAGGAGTAGCTACTACCTTTGTTACTGACTATCAGTGTATAGGTATCAATCCTGCGAATTTGGGTATTCAAAAAAGTTTCAGAGACCCAAAATACACATTGGGATTTTTTGAATACAACCTTACACTCTCCTCGGAAACACTCAATGGGTATGAGCTTTACAACTCTATGACAAGGCAACAAAAAGAAGAATTTAACTATGCGCAAAAAGCGGAAGCAGCTAAAAAGTTTGCCGATAAAACCTTCAGAGCCTCAACAGATTACATGTGGATAGGTGCGCATCATATCTTTAAAAAATCAAAAATTGGCATCGCTTTCAATATAAGAGATAGGACTCAGTTGTCTGTGCGGCTTTCGCGTCCTGTGGCGGATTTAGTATTTCTGGGATCCAATTCTTCTTATTTTCCCAATTTGGTGCTCAATGGAGATGGACGCAACGATACCATCGTCAATCCAAGGTTTTTCAACCCTGACACAGTCTGGTCAAATGAGTTTCAAGAACGAGTCATAGGAGGATTTTTTAGGTCTAATGATACGTTGGGCACACCTTTGAGTTTTTCGCAAGCCCTCAACGGCACAAGGGTTACAAGTTCTTGGATAAGAGAATTTAATGTTGCTTTCGGCGCACAATTAATTGACTCTTACAATTTTTCACTTTATGCAGGGGTAGGGGTAAAATACATGTTGGGTTACGTACTTATTGGGATTGAGTCAGAAAACAATCGATTTACTCAGTCTGATGTCGCTTTATCGCCTTCTTTTGGTCTGAGTGTTGACAATTCCACCTCCAGACCCAAATCTGCCAGCCAATTGGAAAAATTAGTTGTTCCTCAGCCGGTGGGGCAAGGCTACGGTTTGGACTTTGGAATTACCATGAATATCAAAAGACGTATCAATTTAGCTGCTGCCATAAATAACCTTGGCTCAATCAATTGGTCATCTGATACATATAGCATCAGAAATGATAGCCTAACTGCTTTTCAGGGCGTTGGGCTCAATGACTACAATTTGCTTAGGGCATCTCCTGAGACTTTTAGCTTTGTTGGGGGCGGTTCTCCGTTTCGCTTTGATAGAGAGAGAAGTAGGGTGATAGGCTTGCCTACCATAGCTCGTTTTGGGGCAAGTTATGAATACTATCAACTTTTTCACATAGGGTTTGATATTGCCATCCCGCTCAATAGCTTGTCAGGCAACATTTTACAGCCTATTTGGGCTTTTGGCGGAGACTACCGCTTATTCAAATCCTTTAAAATATCAAGTGGTTTTAATATATTAAGTGCCGCAAGCAGCAAGGTTAATATACCGATAGGAGTTACCTACATAGCCCGAAAAGGTTGGTGGGAAGCAGGCTTGGCTACTCAAGATATTTCTTCTTTTATTGCTTCTATTGGCAATGGCTCTGTTATTTCTATTGCCGGAGGTTCTCTCAGATTTAAGTTTTAACCACAAACACCTCATACAACGTCATGAACTACAAAGTGCTATTTTTTCTCTTCTTTATCGCCAATACCGGGTTTTCACAGTCTTATTTTAGCAATAGGATAGAAAAGTGCGAACGCTATTATGAAGAAGGCTTTTACGATAAAGCTTTGCTCAAATGCCAGCGAGAGGTTAGAAGACTTGAGAGAAAAGATAAAAATTACCTCGCTGCTAAGGTTATGCTATTGAAAGCTAAATATTTAGAGGCCTTGGCGCAGTATGGTGAATTTGAGACCACAGTCAATACAGCTTTGTCTATACTCGAGAAAAAGGGTGGACATGACTTTGGTTTGGGTATGTTGGAGGCTTCTTATTTGTATCTGTTGTATGGTGATATGACCACAGCAGAGCGATTGCTGTGGCAGTCCCAAGATCTGCTCAAACTCTCTACCACCACCGGATTTGAGCAAAATGACAATAGATACGACGACTACACGCTTTATCTGCTTTATTTCATAGAAGCTAAAATAAGCCTTGAAAGAGGTGATTTTGATAGATTTTGGGAACTTTATGAGCCTCTCAAGAAAGTGGCTGACAGAAGGGTGGTCAGAAAAGAGAGTTATATGCTTGATGGTAAATCTGTTGAGCGTTCTTTAGATGCGTTTCAGTTTAGGCGCAGAAAAACAGAATACGCTCAGGTACTCACGATGGGCGGCACCGCTTACAGGTTGAGGGGAGACTTCGTCCAGAGTAAAAAAACACTTGATGATGCGCAGACATGGATTTTGAGCAACTTATCTAAGTTCTCAACGGCTTATATCAGAAACCACCATCAGATGGCTTTGCATGAGATAGAAAGTGGCGGAGACCACAGGCAAGCCAAGGAAATGCTGGAATCTGCAATTTTTATGGCTGAAAGATTGCTTCAAACCGTTCATAAAGATTTTTTGGCTCTACATGAGAATTTGATTGAGTACTACTCCGAAAGTAGGTACGTGAGAAAGGGCAAATACCAACAATGGGAGTTTGACAAAAATACCAAAATGTTTTTCGGCTCAGAGTCTCCCCCGCATTTTGTGGCAAAAAGACTCAAAGCCAAACTCAATTACAACTTAAACCCTAATCAGGGAACTTTTGAATCGGTGTACAGAAGTTTAATAGAACTTAAGAATGATATTAACTTACTGCCTCTCAACCACTTTGAACGAGTAAATACATTACAACTCTTGTACAACGTTTCCATTTCGTCTAACAAAATACAAGAAGCCGGCAAACACCTTGAGGAGTTGTTGAGCAGCAAAAAAGTCATTTATGGGGAAAACTCTCTCACATACCAAGAGTCTTTAGTCGAAAAAGCGTCTTTCATGACTTTTTACACCACTGATTTCAAAACTGCACGCATACTTTTTCAGCAAAGTTTCAATGATAAACTTTCCAAAGTTTTAGTTCCTCAAAGCCCTGTTTACAGAAATGCTTTGAATTTATTTTCTGAATACTATGAGTTGATGGGTTTTTATGATTCTGCCAAATTGCTCACAGAGCAAATTAAGATCACTTCCAAGGAATTTCACGGAGAAGGACATATTTTATATGCAGCAGCTCTGGAGCGCAATATGAAATTGGAGATTGAGTTGGGGGACTTTAGGATTGCAAACCAGCAAGCAGACAGTATTCGTCAGATAACAGAAAAGTTTGACAAGCGGCATTACAACTACGAATACAGCCGTATTTTAGCCACTATGGCCCACTTTGATGCTTCAATGGGTTTTTATGACGAGGCAAGGAAAAATCTTAATCGCTCGGTAAGATTTTCGAGTTTCATACCTGTCAAAACCCAATCCAATCAGTCAGCAGATGAGGAGATTGAACTCTTTATCAACACCGGCAACTATGGTGCAGCCCAGAGGCTTTTAGATAAGACCATAGCGGAAAGAATTGACCGCTATGGAGAACAGAGTACCTTTTTGATAAAGCCCTACGCCATGCAAGGGCAGTTGTTTGCTCTCAATGGCGAGTTTGTTGAAGCCGAAAAGTATATCAATAAATCTTATGATTTGACGGCCAAAAGTTTTGGGGATAGTTCTATCCGTACTGTGGAGAGTTTGCGACAAAAAGCCGAACTCATGGCCGCCAGAGGCGATTATGAAAATGCTGACGAACTGCTGGAAAAAGTGTTGAATATCCAGAAAAAACTCTTTGGCGAAAACAAAGTTCCTGTAGCCAGGACCTACAACCTCATGGCTTTGGTCGAGTTGAATAAAGGCGAGGAAATCGAGAAAGTTGAAGAGCTTATGAAGCGATCGGTTGAGATTATTAAAGCTGAGATGGGCGAAAATACACCCGCTTATGCCATCGCTTTAAAAAACTTAGCCGTAGCCAACACACAATCAGGAAAGTACAGTGAAGCCAAAAAAAATCTAACCGCAGCCCGAAAAATTTGGATTGCCCGCTTGGGTGGAAAAAACAACACCAATGTCGCAGAGATAGATATTTATTTGGCTGATGTAAACATGCGCGAAAACATATTTTCAAAGGCTCTTGACAGATACAAAAGTTCGGCTAAGTTTTACAAAAAGACATTCTCCAAAACACATCCCAGCTACATTTTGTCAACAGGACGCATTGCAAGGGCTTATTATGCCTTGGATAAGTACCCCAAGTCAAATAGATATGCGCTTAAAACCCTTAAAAACTACTACGTACAGATTGATAAGTTTTTTCCTGCACTCTCTGATAGTGAGAAAAATAAATTTTGGAATCTGATTAAACCCGATTTCGAGTTTTACTCAAGTTTGGCTGTGGCATCAGGCAGGAAAAGAGACATTAGAAAAATGTACGAAAACGCCATAGCCACCAAATCACTTCTTTTGAGCGGCAGTGTCAAAATTAGGGCACTCATAAGGAAAGACAGCACATTATCACTGATATACGACCGTTGGGCTTTGAAGAAAGACTCCTTGTCTAAGTCCTTGTCCTTCAGTAAGGAACAATTGCAGGAGTTTGGCATTGAACCCAAAAAACTTCAAAAAGACATTGAGCAGTTGGAGAGAGAACTCTCGAGCCGTTCCAGTGAGTTCGCCTCTTTGAAAGAAAAAATATACAAATACCGCGATGTTCGTAAAAGCTTGTCTTCCAATGAAACAGCCATTGAAATAATCAGGTATAGGTACTTCAAACAGTCGTTTACCGACTCTGTGGTGTACGCTGCATTGATTGTGAGGCCTAAGCAAAGGAAAGCTCCAGAGCTTGTACTTATGGAAGACGGAAACTTTTTAGAATCTCGTGCTATTGGTTTTTACAACAACTCTATGGAACAGGGCTTTGTTGACAGGCTGTCTTATGGTTTTTTTTGGAAAAAACTGGATGACAGATTAGACGACAAATCCATTTTATACCTATCTCCTTCAGGTGTTTACAACCAAATCAATATTGAGACGCTCTTGGATGGCGAGACTTATATGATTGACAAAAACACTGTTTATCTCATCGGCAACACCAGAGATATTGTGGAAACACCTACTGCTAAAAAAGCCTCCGGTCGTCAAGCCTACTTGTTTGGTTGCCCCGGATACAAACCCGGCCTTTCTGAGCAAGAGCTGTTAGAGTATGATTATACTGAAGAAATTCTCCAGTTGCCCGGTACTTATGCAGAGATACAAACGGTGGACAGCATTTTGTCAATTATGAATGTAGCTATTGAGAAAAAAGTATTTTATGAAGCCAGCGAGGAAAACATTCGCCAAATCAAAAGTCCTGATATTCTTCACATTGCCACACATGGTTTTTTTATCCCCACCGCCAAAGCCAATATTGATGCAGACCCTGCCTTGGCGGGAAGCAGTCTTACCAAATCGCCTCTGATGCGCTCAGGTCTGCTTTTTTCCAATGCAGCCCCATTGATGGAAGGCCGAAAAGTTTACAACTTCAACAAAGAGCCGGGGGTGTTGACCGCTTACGATGCCATGAATCTTGAGTTGCAAGGTACGGAGTTGGTTATACTTAGTGCCTGTCAAACTGCTGTGGGAGAAGATGTTGGAGACGGTGTGTATGGCCTGCAACGATCTTTTGTGGTGGCCGGTGCCCAAAAAATTATCATGAGTCTTTACACGGTTGATGATATTGCTACCCAAAATTTGATGATTAAGCTCTATAAGAAATGGCAAGGAGAAAATATGCCTGTCAGGCAGGCTTTTGTAGAAGCCAAAAGAGAACTTAGACGAGAGTTTCCACAGTTTAAGCATCCCAAGTACTGGGGGGCTTTTATCATGACAGGCACTAAATGAAAAAAATCTTATCCTACATAAGCGAACACTTTCGCAAAGAATTCAATCCTGTTTTTTTGCTATTGTACTTGATTTTTTTATTTGGATTTGTAGCCCTTAGGTATTTAACAGGATTTGATTACAATTTTTGGAATTCTTCCAACAGATATGTATGGGGTGTTGTTTTTTATACCGCGCCTGTTTTTGGGGTTTCAATATTGTATGCTTTTACCCATAAAAAGGCTTTTCTGACAAAATTAGGGTTTTGGTTTAATGCCCTTTTTGTATCTTTTGTTTTATTCGGAGCACATTATTTAACTTTTTATGTATCTTTTCTTTATTCACAACCTTTTGAAATTCAAAACTTTTTAAGACAAGTTCTATACAATTCACACGCTTCGCTGTGGTACTTACTGCCTGCATTGTTGTTTTGGTATTTTTTTGATAAATCTTGCCCTGAGAGTTTTTATGGCTTGACCCACAAGAATTTTGATTGGAAAACCTACGCACTTATGTTTGCTGTGGTTGTTCCGTTGATTGCTTGGGCATCTTTTAGGCAGGATTTTTTGGAAATGTACCCACGTTACAAGCCAAGCGATGCGGAAGCGTACCTCTCTACGAGTTATTCGGCTACTTTTTTTACTCATTTGTTTTTTTATTTGCTTCAATTTTTAGCTTTAGAAGTTTGTTTTAGAGGTTTTATGGTTTTTTCTTTGTCGCGGTTCATGGATGGCGGATCGGTTTGGGTGATGGTTTTTGTTTATGTGTTGATACATTTTGGCAAACCTTGGCCTGAAACGGTCAGTTCAGCCTTTGGTGGGTATGTTTTGGGGGTACTCTCCTTAAAGACCCGCTCTGTGATGGGAGGAGTGTACATTCATGGCGGGGTGGCTTTGTTTATGGAGTTTTTTGCGTACCTTCAACTGTTTATTTTTGCACAACACTAATTTTAAAAAAATATGAAAAACTTAGCAAAAGTTCTTGTTCCTGTCTTTGTAATGGGATTTTTCGCATGTGGAAGCAAAAGCAGTGAGCCTGCAATCACTGCCGGTCTCAAAGTTCAAAACCAAGATGGTGGCACCAATCTAACCGATGACAAACGTACAGAGATCTACAACACCTCTACCGGTGAGTACAAATCTCTCAGGTTTTTTGTGCTTGATGAGTTTGGTGATACCATCAAAAACGAAGTAGAAAACAAGAGTATAACATTTAAAGGCAGTGTACCTTTCTTGAGAACCATACTTGATGCAGGGAAATACAATGCTACATTGATAATCTTCCAATTAGAGGACTACAAAGGCAAAAGCAGCAAGGTAGTTCTTCCTTTTACAGTTGTAGCAGGTCTATAGTCTTTGTTTTTTCTTGCACAAATAAATAGCCTTTCTTTGCTTTTGAAGGCTTATGTTTGTGCAGATTTTTATGGAAAAAGATTTCATTTACGGCATTCATCCTGTCTTGGAGGCATTAAAAGCCGAAAAAGATATAGATAAAATATTGATAGATAGGCTCGTGAAAGGCGAGCCTATTGTCGCAATATCCAAGATGGCCAAGTTGCGCCAGATACCGATTGTGCGAGTACCTGAGCAAAAACTTGACAAAGTAACCAAAGCCAACCACCAAGGAGTGGTCGCTTATACAGCCAATGTGTATTATTGCAATTTTGAAGACGTTCTTCAAGGTGTTTTTGAAAAAGGCAGGTCGCCTCTTTTTTTGATTTTGGACAGAATAACCGATGTTCGCAACTTTGGAGCCATAGCCCGCACGGCTGAATGTTGTGGCGTGGATTGTATCATTTTTCCTGAAAAAGGCTCAGCCCAACTCAATGCCGTTGCTGTTAAGACTTCCGCCGGAGCGTTGAGTCATTTGCCGATTAGTAGGGTTAAATCCTTGAAAAAGACACTGGCAATTCTTAAAGAAAGTGGTTTGAAACTAATTGCATGTACCGAAAAAGCCACTGAAAATCTGTATGTTTCTGAGTTGAACCAGCCTTTGGCCTTAGTGTTTGGCAGCGAAGAAGACGGTATATCCGATGAGCTTTTAGAAATTTGCGACCAATCTGTTTATATCCCTGTTCTTGGCAACATCGAATCCCTAAATGTATCGGTGGCGGCGGGTGTGGTGATGTATGAAGTTTTTAGGCAGAGGGCTAACGACGGCGGTAGTTTCTTGGAGCAGAGTAGGGTATAAGGTTGATTTGTAGACTTTCAAGCTCAATTTTGAGTTCTTCTCCGGTCTCTTGCATATCTGAGTCATTTTCATTGTAGTACCAATTGACAGTTACCTTACCCTTGTTTTCATCTTGGTACTGTTGGAGTCTGAGCAAAAGCAGAAAAAAACACTTTGAAGTGGCTGTATTGAAATAATCCATCCTAAAATTTAAAATGATTTGTCTGCCTTCGGTCATCAGAAAACTATCAATCCATTCAAAAGCAGGCGTAAAAAACTCATCTGTGTACTCATGCCAAGAATTGCCGGAAATTTCCAAAATATTATTCGATGCATCAAAATAGATGTAAGGAATAAATTTTCCGGGTTTTACGTGGTAGTCCTCCATATTGAACACAAACTAAATAAAAAAAATTAGACTGTCAATTTAACGTTAAAATCTTACCTTCTTGAGAAAGTAAGGGCTGTAAATCTTGATAACTTAATGTTAAGTATTTTATTTCAACTCCCGATTTGTTAACCAACTCATAACAAAAAACAATACCATTTCGGCTCAAGTAAAAATTTTGTGTCAAAAAAGTCGTGCTACTGCCCGCCAAGATTTGTTTACTTTCTTTTTCAACCAATCTGAGGAAAGACTCAAATTTTTTGGTATCAATAAGATGGTGAAAATCAATCAATTTAGATGAACTTAGTGAAATTGAGCGGTATGTAGGTCTGTATATCCAGTTTCCATTTTCAAGCAGTGAGTCCCCAACCAAGATTGATAGGGCATATTTAAGTTTTTCGACCTGCGACACTTGAAATTTTCTTTTTGTGCCAGTCGGTTTGGATTTGAGGTATTGTTGGGCGATTTCTTCAATTTTTTGGGTGGGATCAGCGGGATTGATGATTTGTAGGATAAGTGATTTTTGCAAGCCATTGAGCAATTCGGCATTGCTGATGGGGATAGTGTCAGAAAAACGTAGGCCATTTATCATCAAGTAACTGCAATCGGGGGCTTGCACATCACAATTATTGACCCTTTCCAGCACTTGCCACCGCTGACTCAATAGACCCAGTTCGGGGGCTTGCTTCATGATTTCGACCAAAGTATCAAATGTTTGGATTTTTTCTCCGCTTTGTGCTTTAGGCTTTTCGCAAGCCAATAAAAAGACTAAGACCCAGACAATTAATTTATAGCTCGTAGACATATTTACTAAAAGACAAAAGTTTAGACTCTTCAAAGTTGGCGGCTGTGATATGGAGTCCTATCGGGAGTCCTTGTTCATCCATCCCAATAGGGACAGATATTGCAGGCACTCCGGCAACCGATGCCGAAACAGTGTATAAATCAGAAAGATATTCCTCCAGCGGGTTGTTTTTGAAAGAGTTCATTCTGTAAGCGGTGGTAGGGGTAGTGGGGCTAATCAAAAAATCATATTGAGAAAATAGCTTTTCATAATCTTCTTTTATCAACCTTCTTACTTTTTGCGCTTTGGTAAAATAGGCATCGTAGTAGGTCGCACTCAATACAAAAGTGCCCAGCAAAATCCTTCTTCGTACCTCTTTGCCAAAGCCTTCGCTTCGGGTTTTTTTGTACATGGCTTCGAGGTTTTCGGGATTTGGGGTTCTGTAACCATACCTGACACCGTCGTACCTGGATAGGTTGGTGGAGGCTTCAGCGGTAGTCAGTACATAATAAGTGGGCAAAGAATATTTCAATAAAGGAAAAGAAACTTCTTCCACTACCGTTCCTTGATTTCTTAGCTTTTCAATGGTTTTTTGGAGGGCTTCTTTGATTTCCCTTTGCAAGCCCTCAACTTCCAGCGTTTCTTTGATGTAGGCTACCCGGTGTTTGCCTTCTTTTCTGTGTTCTTGAGAATAACAAGGGACTGTTTTGCTAGAAACGGTGCTGTCGTACCGGTCTTCACCGGCAATTACCTCAAGCACCAATGCAGTATCTTCTACATTTTGAGCCAGTATTCCGATAGAGTCAAAAGAAGAAGCGTAAGCAGCCAGTCCCCAGCGCGAAATACGTGAGTAAGTGGGTTTTAGACCTATTATGCCGCAAAAAGCCGCCGGCTGTCTGACAGAACCTCCTGTATCAGAGCCAAGTGAGACCATACAGAGTCCGGCGGCTACGCTCACGGCAGAGCCGCCCGAAGATCCACCCGGAACCCTTTCATTATCAAGGTTATGCTTCACAGCCCCAAAAGCCGAATTTTCGTTGCCTGAACCCATCGCGAACTCATCGCAGTTTTGCCTACCTATGATGATGGCACCTTGTTGCAAAAGACGCTCAACCGCCGTGGCAGAAAACTGAGAAACAAAACCGTCAAGTATTTTGCTGGATGCCTGCAAGGGGTGGTCTTTGTAGCAAATAACATCTTTCAAACCCACTACCATGCCTGCAAGTTTCCCTTTTCTTTCTGATTCCCAGTTTGTATCTAAAAATTCGGCACGTTCTAAAGCCTCCTCTCCATATACATCTAAGAAGGCATTTAAGTGCTGATTTTTATCTATTTGGTTCAGGTAATGTTCAACTACTTGTTTGCAAGTAACTTTGCGCTCTTCAAGAGCTTGGCGCAAATGACTGTAGCTTTTTAGGTATTCTTTCATAAGCGGAAGTTAATTATCTATCGTGTTGGTTAACTCAGGGTTCTTTTTTTCTGAAGGACTTGCAAAAATGGATTTCTGAAACAAAATCGCAATTGACATACCCACAAAGATACTGGAGTCGGCTATATTGAATACCGGACTGAAGAAAATAAAAGGCTGCCCCGACCAAAGCGGAAACCAAGCCGGTATAACTCCCTCTATAATAGGGAAATATAACATGTCTATCACCTGCCCGTGAAACCAAGGTGTTGGCGCGCCCGGCATGGTGTTGCCCTCAAGCAACACTCCATAAAATATCGAATCAATTGCGTTGCCGATGGCTCCGCCCAAAATTAAAGCAAGGCAAACCAGCACCAAAGGTTTGGCTTTGCTTTTGATTTGCACATACATAAAATAACCTATTCCCACAGTAGCCACAAATCTGAAAACGGACAGAAACATTTTCCCGTAAGGCCAAGAAAACTCAAATCCAAAAGCCATCCCCGGATTGAGAATATAATGTATTCTAAACCAAGTGCCTATCACGTTAAATTCTTCGTGCAAATCCATAAAATAATAAACCATTAGTTTAGAAATTTGGTCTAAAACAATGATTGCTAAAGAGATACCAAAATACTTGAGGTAATTCATTACAAAATTTGAAAGGCAAATTTAATCACTTTTATTGCTTATAGGCCTATTTGAGCAAAAGTATCTTGTTTGCAAAAGCAGTAAATCTATATTATCGCCATCAATTTCAACCCTATCGCAGGCTATAGTAAAAAAATATACCAAGATAGACACCCGATTCTCGTCATCATTTTTAAGATAAACTCATTTTTATCTTATCCGTTTTATTTTTGCAGCTACTATCATAAAGATATGTCAAACACAGAAACACTCAAACAAAAAATTATATTTGCTCTTAAGACCATATACGACCCTGAAATTCCGGTAGATGTGTATGAGTTGGGCTTAATTTACGATATTACCATCTATCCCCCACGTAACAATGTTCATATTTTGATGACATTAACTTCGCCCAATTGTCCTTCTGCCGAGCAGATACCCGGCGAAATTAAGAGCACCATTTCGGCCATACCTGAAGTAGCCGGAGTGGATGTGGAGGTTACTTTCGACCCTCCTTACAGCCAAGATATGATGTCTGAAGTAGCCAAATTGGAATTAGGATTTATGTAGAACTATCTATTTATCAATAAAATATGTATCCAGAACACTTGACACGCCCTATGAGGGAAGACCTTACCAAGGTCGGCGTTATAGATTTGCAAACCGCTCACCAAGTTGATGAGTTCATGAAAAAAACAGGAACTGTCCTAATGGTGGTCAATTCAGTGTGTGGCTGCGCTGCTGGTGCGGCACGTCCTGCTGTAAAGTGGGCACTGTCTAAAGCCAACGTAACCCCCGACCATGTCGGTACTGTTTTTGCCGGTGTAGATGCTGAAGCCACCGCCAAAGCCCGTGAGTACATGATGCCTTACCGTCCTTCTTCGCCCAGCATGGCACTTTTTAAAGATGGACAACTGGTGCACATGATTGAAAGACATCAAATTGAGGGAAACAGTGCAGAGGTTATAGGTGAACACCTGATTGAAGTTTTTCATGAGTATTGCTGATGCAAACCCGAGTAACAAATGGAATCCGCGTAAGCGTAGTGTCGCAATATGAGCCGGACTACTCCAGTCCGGTTCAGCAGCACTATGTGTTCACTTACAGGATTTTGATTGAAAACAGCAGCGACTACACGGTTCAATTGTTGTCAAGGCATTGGTATATTTACGATTCAAACGGCAAAATTGTTGAGGTAGAGGGCGAGGGAGTTGTTGGCCAACAGCCTGTCTTGGAGCCCGGTGAGTACCATCAATACGTCTCAGGCAGCAACCTCAAAACCTCAATAGGCAAAATGAAAGGGTACTATTTGATGCAAAGAGTTTTTGATGAAGCCAAATTTGAGGTAGAAATTCCTGAGTTTACACTTATTGTCCCCTATAAGCTAAACTGATTAAATTTTTTCAGCTATCCGCAGTTTTGCACTTCTTGCCCTCGGATTGGATGCCACTTCTTCTGCCGTGGGTGTGATTACTTTGCTTTGCAAAGGTCGCATGGGGACAAGTTTGTTTCCATAAAAATCCGTTTTAGTTTCACCGGAAAAATCCCCGCTTTTCATAAAATTTTTTACCAACCTGTCTTCTAAAGAGTGGTAACTCATCACCACGAGCCGTCCGGATGGTTTTAGTGTTTTTATGGTTTGTGTCAGCATCTCTTTGAGAGCACCGAGTTCATCGTTTACCTCAATGCGGAGGGCCTGAAACACTTGAGCAAAAAACTTGAACTCTTTTCCTTTTGGGGCAAAGTGCTTGAGGGCCTCTTTCAGTTCGGTAGTTGTGTGGAGGGGTCGGTTTTGCACCAATGCCTCAGCAAGTTTGCGAGAGTTTGGCAGTTCTCCGTATTGATAAAAAATAGTTGCCAACTCGTCTTGCGCGTAGGTATTGACTACTTCTTCGGCGGTAAGCCCTTGTTGCCCCATCCTCATATCTAATTTTGCTTCGAAGCGGGTAGAAAACCCCCGGTCGGCTTGGTCTATCTGGTGGGAAGAAACCCCTAAGTCAGCCAAAATGCCATCCAATGACTCTATTTTCAATCGCTTGATTTCCATTTCAAGATAGCGAAAATTGGATTTGACGAATATAAATCTTGGGTCGTTGATGGTCAGTGCATTGGCAGCCGCATCTGCATCTTGGTCAAATGCAATGATTTTACCCGAATCGAGTTGCTCCAAAATGGCGCGCGTATGCCCGCCGCCACCAAAAGTTAGATCGGCATAAATGCCTGAAGATTCGATAGATAGCCCTTGCAAGCAAGGTTCAAGCATGACTGGTACATGGTATTGCATGGCCAAAAATACTATTTCTTAGACACTTTACCGTAGGGCTTCTTCTGCATTTGATACAGCCGAAAGCCAAGAAGGAATCATCGAAGCAGCCATATATGGCAACACTGCAAAAACAAACACCACGACCACATCTTCAAAAAAAAGCGAGAAATCTAATTGATAAGAAGGTGAAAGGCTTGCCCAGCCTGAGATAATGGACTTAATCCATACAGCATCCCAAACAAAAACATGCCAATACCCTATTATCAAACCTGTTGCAGCCGCTGAGACCGAAATGACCATTGCCTCCAATAGCCTGATCGTCAGCACGTCTGACACCGACCAGCCCAATGCTTTGAGCAGAGCCGACTCTTTGTACTCTCTACTTGAGAAGGAGGCCGACTTTTCCCAAACAAGCACTAAAAAAGCCATTACACTCACAATTGCCCCCAAAGTGAAAAGCCCTCCCCGCCACCCAAAAACGGCATCATACGTGGCGGCCAATTGAGAGCGATTCGAAAGCCGAAGCCCCCCGTAGAGCCTGGCAATTTTCCGCTCAATATTACTGACTTCTAATTTATTAGGTATGTAGAGAGCAAAGTCGGTTACTTCCTTTTTGCCATAGCCAAGCAACTGGCGCGCCTGCTCTCTCGAAACGATTACCATGTCTCTGGTTAGCAGGTCGGCATTGCTGTCAAACGAGCCAACAATTTCAAAGGTAGATAGCTTGCCTTCGCTGTTTTCGAGTGTCAGCACATCGCCTATTTCGAGGTGTCTCATTTCCAATATACCTGTCCCGCAAACAACTTGGTTTTCTTGTAGTCTTGCGCCAAAATTAGAGGAAAGATAAGGCACTTCGGGGAGGCTGTCTATACCCATCACACTCAGCAATGCTCCGGTTGGAGAGTCAAATACATAGCCCCAAACTCGGGGGACAACTTTTGATACCCCCCTGACAGACAATAAAGTATCTTTGAAAGATTCATCCATAGCCATTAGCCTGCCCCCTGCCAATCGTTGAACCCATATATCGGGACTTTTGTCCGACAAAAGCACTTGAGCCTCACGTCTCAATGAGGAAGTGAGTATTACCACCGATGAGAAAAAACCTACCAAGCAAGTATAAACCAGCCAGAGAGGAATGTACTTCGACCTAAATCTCCAAATGGACACGACCCCAAATGACAACAAAGCCAAAAACTTGTTCATGCGGTATTTTCTCCTTGTTATCAGTTCAAATTTATTTTTCTTAATACTTTTCTGTAAAGGTCATTTTCAGCATCTAATGATGCTACCATTTCTCCGCCTGCATTGGAAAGTCTTGCCAAATCTTGTTTTGGAATAGAAACTTGGTCTGAAAAAATCAATAAACTGTCAAAATCCGCCTTAGCTCTTAATAGCCTTTCTAAGATAATGGTTGTCAAACGTGCTTTGTCGCGGTTGGGAATCCCAAAAAGAAACAGCGGTGCATACTTTCCTTCGATTCTGTAGTCAATAGGATAGTCTCTCGCATTTTCCATTTCTTCATAATAGTAATCTTTTCTTATTTTCTCTTCGCCAACAATTTTAAATAGTTGTTCTTGTAAGTCTTCGTAGAACGTGGATTCGGCCTTTACTCTATTTAAGAAGGTAAGGTCATTTATTTTTGTCAATGCTTGCCCAAGGCGAAAAATGTTGAAAACCAAATTTTCGACTCCGGTATCTATGAAAAACTCTCCATTCTCCTCATCAATCAATGTTTCAGCCTTTATTTGGTCAAAAATTTTTCCCCTCGTTCCTTCTCTAAATTTGTCAATATCATTGTCATAACTCAAGTGCATTATGGTATGCCCCATATCAGTTAGTCTAATAATTCCACCCGGCATTTCCTTAATGTAAATTTGATAAGGGTCTCCATCTGCAAAGTAGAAAGGTGTTTCAATCGAAAGTAACTTTCCACTTTTTGGCTTTATTTTTATTTCTGCACACATTAGTGAGCAAAGAGTTTCCTGTAATTTATTTATATCAAGGTTCATGAGTCGAATAATTTAAGTTGATGAATATTGTCAGGTGTGGTGACAATCCCTGAAATTTTACAATCTATTACTAAGCAATGGAAAGCTCCCTCAACTGTATTATATCTATCGGTTGGCATTGCAAATCCTTCAGCTTTTTTATTAGCCCTTATATATTTTTCAGTAGCAATGTGAATATGACAAACATACCCAAGCCTTACTTTTTCTAAATGATTTGGGTGGTCGTGGTTGGGGCCGTTGTACCGTTTTAGTGTTAATATTTCCCCGTTCGGGGCAAGCCAATTTATTCCGCAGGAAAAATCATCTTCCATTCCGTCACGGAGGTTTCGGCGTTTGTAAATTTCAAATTTGTGCCCTGAGTTGTCTAAAGCAACAGCTTTAAAGTTAACCTGTTCGTGGCCTTCCTTGTTTTTGCTTCTCGCTTGGGGATTAGTCAATCGTTTAGGGCAGTTTAGAAGGTCTGCAATTTTGTCGTTTGTTAAACTCTCAAATGCCATTGTTTCTGCTTATTTCCTTCAATACAATTTTAAGAAAAATATAACTTATTAACCACTTTTGATTGGATAATATTCCATATAAATTTCCCCTGCGATTGGATTTGAAGCCAACAACTCACAACCAAAAAAGCCCTTCTGAAAACAAAAGGGCTTTTTTGAAAAATAACTCTCTAATTTACTACTCACTGGCAGGCAAAACCGATACAAAAGAGCGGTTTTTGATGCCTTTTGAGAAAGTTACCAAACCGTCCGCAATGGCGTACAGGGTATGGTCTCTACCGATTTTTACATTTTTGCCGGGGTGGTGCTTAGTGCCGCGCTGCCTGACGATGATGTTGCCTGCTTTGGCTTCTTGGCCACCAAATATTTTGACCCCCAAACGCTTGCTGTGGGATTCCCTTCCGTTTTTACTACTGCCTACTCCTTTCTTGTGTGCCATAATTTTAGAATGATTGTATCAACACTTTTGTCAAATCTTGGCGATGACCTTGCTTTTTATAGTAGCCTTTGCGGCGTTTTTTCTTGAAAATAATCACTTTATCTCCTCTTAGGTGAGAAAGGATTTTACCTTTCACACTCACACCTTCCACAGTGGGCGAACCAACTTGGGTTTGATTTTCATCGCCAACGAGCAAAACCTTATCGAACGTAAGTTCATCGCCCTCGTTGCCTTCCAATCTGTGGGTATAGATAAACATGTTCTCTTCGACTTTGAATTGCTGTCCGGCTATCTCTACAATAGCATACATAAAGATTAACTTAATTTAGGGCTGCAAAGGTAGGGATATATTTTTAGATACAAAATTTTTTCAGAAAAATTAATTTTTATTTGGCTATTGTCTAATAGCTGAGGTGGGTTTTTGTATGCAAGATTTTTTCCGCAAGCAAGCAACTCCATGTTATTTTTTTAGTTTAATCAGGATATTGGAATGCTTTTTAGGCACTACAACTATCTTTTTTTATCAATTTTGTTTATGCAAACACAACAAACTACAACTCCCAAACAATGGCTTTGGCTTCTCATTGTGATTTCAGCCTTTATTAGAGGTGTTTTGGCAGGGGGGGCCTCACTCGGCAACGATGAAGTGTATTATTGGCTTTATGCCCTATATCCCGACTGGTCTCACTTCGACCACCCCCCGATGGTTGGGTTTACGATACAGTTGTTTACTCTTAATTTATTGTTGGACAGTGAGTTTTTTATCAGGATGGGGGCAATTGTGCTCTTTGCGGCAGACAGTTGGTTGCTCTATGCAATTACGCGCAAGTTGGGAGATGAGTGGGCGGCTTTGCTTGCGGTCGTACTGTTTAACTCCTCAATCTATGGAAGTTTGTTGGTAGGAACGTTTATTTTGCCCGATTCACCCCAGTTGTTTTTCTGGCTATTATCTTTGTATTTGATTTTCAAGGCTATCGAAAAAGATAAATTAGATAGTTCCTTTTTATATGTTGGCTTGTGCGGCGGGTTGGCGATTTTGTCTAAGTACCACGGTGTTTTTATTTGGTTTGGTTTGGGTCTGTATATATTGTTTTTCAAAAGGAAATGGCTCTTTTCTCCTTACCTGTATTTAGCGGTACTCGTGGGGGTGTTGTGCACGGGTCCTATTTGGATTTGGAACCTGCAAAACGATTTTATCAGTTTCACGTTCCAAAGCGGCAGGGTAGTGGCCAATCAAGGACTCAGGCTGGATTATTTTGCCACAGAGTTGTTGGGGCAACTCCTCTACCAAAACCCGATTTCGTTTTTTGTGCTCGTAGGCGGAATGATACTTTTTTTTGCTAAAAAGTCAGCAAATACCACTGATTATGAACGCCTTTTGATTTTTGTGGCCTTGCCTTTGTGGCTGGTGTTTACTTCTTTTTCGCTTTTCAGGGGTACTTTGCCTCATTGGACAGGCCCTGCTTTTGCTACGCTTTGGCCTCTGGTGGCTTTTCAAATAAAAGACTCCAATGCCGCATGGCCTTGGGCAAAGGCGGCTTTGTCTTTGACTTTTGCATTGGTTTTGCTTGCTTTTATCTATTTGAGTTTCATTCCCTTGTACTTTGGTTCAAAAAATCCTGAAAATTTGGGCGAAAATGACGAAACCTTGGATTTGATAGGTTGGCCTCAAGTTCTTTCTGGTTTCGAGCAAATTCGGCTCAACGACTTGCGCGATTCGGCAGTGTCTCAAGATGCCCCTTTGCTCAGCCATAAATGGTTTCCGGCGGCCAATATAGATTATTATGTTGCCAGACCATTGAATATGAAGCTATTGGCTTACGGGAAATTGGAAGACGTGCATAAATATGCTTGGATTAATCGGTTGCGAGGCTCATTGGCGGTAGGACAAGATGCTTACTTTTTGTCTTTTTCCAATTATCCCACCAATCCCCAAGAGCTTTGGGGACAGTATTTTGAGTCAGTAGAAAGGGCAGGTATCATTAAAGTCAAAAAAGCGGGACTGCATGTCAAGACGGTTGAGGTGATTCGGCTAAAAAAATGCAAACAGATACCTCGCATAGAGGGATTTGAGTAGTTTTGTGTCATGCGTGAAAAGTTTGAGATCAAACTACCTGTTTTTGAGGGGCCTTTTGACTTGCTGTTGTTTTTTATCAAGCGGGACGAGTTGGATATTCGCGATATACCCATTTCCAAAATAACCGATGATTTTTTGGATTATATCCACAATCTTCAGAAATTGGATATTGAAGTAGCAGGAGAATTTATATTGGTAGCAGCTACCCTCATTAGGATTAAAGCCAAAATGCTGCTGCCCACTTTGGAGAAAGAAAATCTCGATGCCGAAGAAGTTGACCCTCGTCAAGAGCTTATCAGGCAACTGCTTGAGTACAAAAGATACAAAGACACGTTGGAGACTTTTGAGTCTTGGGAAGAGCGGATGGTCAAGCTCCACAAACGCGGGATGGCAGCCGGTGAAGCGGCAAGAATTACTGAAGAGGTCTTGGGTTTAGAAGCTGATTTGCAAGATGTCAGCTTGTATAAGTTGTTGCAAGTGTATCAAAAAGTACTCAAGCGCAAATCCGATGCAGACACTTTTGTCGAACACAAGGTGAGTCCTTACCCCTACACAGTAGAAGAGCAAAAACTTCATATCGTCAAATGGTTGGAGTTTGAAAATAAGCCGATTGCATTTGAGAGAATTATAGAGGACAGCAAAAACAAAATACTCTTGATTTTCAACTTTTTGGCTATACTCGAGTTAATTCAACTCAAACAAATACAGATTGATGTCTATGAAGGATTCAATAGGTTTGAGCTTCGTTTGTTGGGTGTTGACGAACAGATGGAGGTGAACTAATTTTACTGCAATTATTTGATAACCAATAATTTATATCTAAATTATGTGCCGTATGCCGAGCCATCAATCCACAATCGTTTTTTTGGGTAAAATTTTTTACTCAACTTGCCAAAAATCAATATGATGCGTTTAGAGGAATGGTTCGCTTCGTTTCGCGAAAAAATAGTGGGTAACGATGTTGAGTTTGATACCCCGCAAGGGCGTAAAAAGTTGGTCTATGCTGACTGGACGGCCAGCGGCAGGCTTTATGCGCCCATAGAGGAGAAACTGCTCAAAGATTTCGGGCCTTTTGTGGCCAATACGCACACCGAAACCAACATTTGTGGCACTTCGATGACCTTGGCCTACCACCAAGCCCGCCAAATCATCAAAAACCACGTAAATGCCGCCCCCAATGACTGCATAATCAATTATGGCTCAGGCATGACGGCAGTGATTAACAAATTTCAAAGAATATTGGGTTTGAGGATTCCCGAAAAATGGCATGGCTGCTTGTCTATTGACCCACAGGAGCGTCCCGTGATTTTTGTGAGCCACATGGAGCACCATTCCAACCAAACCTCTTGGCTGGAAACGATTTGCGATTTGGAAGTGATAGCCCCCAATGCCGAAGGGTTGATAGATTTGAATGATTTGCGACGTTTGCTGGCCGACTATGCCGACCGAAAAGTGAAAATAGCGGCTATTACGGCTTGTTCCAATGTTACGGGCATACAGACCCCTTACCACGATGTAGCCGAAATCATGCACCAAAACGGGGGGCTTTGTTTTGTGGATTTTGCTTGTTCTGCCCCTTACATTCAGATTGACATGCACCCTGTCGGTAGGCCGTTGGCCTATTTGGATGCGATTTACTTTTCCCCCCATAAATTTTTGGGTGGACCCGGAAGCGCAGGGTGCTTGATTTTCAACTCATCATTGTACCACAATCGAGTCCCCGACAACCCCGGCGGTGGCACAGTCAAATGGACCAATCCATGGAAAGAGCACGAATACATAGACACCATTGAAGACAGAGAAGACGGAGGCACGCCGCCTTTTTTGCAAACCATACGCACAGCACTCTCTATTCGACTCAAAGAAGCCATGCAGGTCGAAAAAATTTTACAGCGAGAAGAGGAAATGCTCAACATTGTTTTTTCTGAACTCGACAAAATTGACCAAGTGGTGGTGTTGGCCTCCAACCATAGACATAGACTGGCTGTTATATCCTTTTATATCAAAGGGTTGCATTACAACTTAGCGGTCAAATTGCTCAATGATTATTTTGGTGTGCAAGTCAGGGGAGGGTGTTTTTGCGCCGGAACGTATGGCCATTATCTTTTTGAGATAGGACAAGAGGTTTCGCAGGTGGTTACCAGCCAGATTAGCAGCGGTGATCTTTCCCAAAAGCCGGGTGCCATCAGGCTAAGCCTTCATCCCACTACGACCGACGAGGAACTCTATTTTATCACCCATGCAATTGCGGAAGTAGCTAAAAACCACCCTGTTTGGGCATTGGATTATGATTTCAATCCCAAAACCAACGAGTTTTACCACCGATACGCCGAACCTAAATCACTGGTAGAAAGTTGGTTTTTATTTAATTGATTGTCAATATTTTACTAAATCTATGCCTGATCTGTACAGCAAACGCGGGGTTTCTTCTGACAAACAAGAAGTTCATTCCGCCATCCAAAAACTTGACAAAGGCCTCTATCCCAAAGCTTTTTGCAAAATACTACCCGATTATTTGACCAACGACCCTCATTGTTGCATGCTGGTTCATGCTGATGGAGCGGGTACAAAATCTTCATTGGCTTATGCCTACTGGAGAGAAACCGGCGATCTTTCGGTCTGGCAGGGAATTGCGCAAGACTCTATCGTGATGAATACCGACGATTTGCTTTGTGTAGGGGTTTGCGACAATATGATTTTGTCCTCTACCATAGGCCGAAACAAACGGCTTGTGCCCGGCGAAGTGATTGCTGCTTTGATTGAAGGCACAGAAAAAGTTTTACAAACACTTAGGGAACAGGGTATTTCAATACATTCAGCCGGAGGGGAGACAGCCGATTTAGGTGATTTGGTCAGAACCGTGGTAGTAGATAGTACATTGACAGCCAGAGCGTTGAGGCAAGACATTATAGACAATGCCCATATCGTTCCCGGGTTGGTTATTGTGGGTTTGGCTTCTTATGGCAAGGCTTCTTATGAGACAGCCTACAACAGCGGCATTGGTAGCAATGGCCTGACTTCTGCCCGACACGATATTTTTTCCAAAAATGTGGCCAGCAAGTACCCTGAGACTTTTGATCAGGGATTGGATGACTCGGTGGCCTACATTGGGTCGCATGAACTCACTGAAATTGAGCCTACTACGGGAATTAATTTCGGCAAATTACTGCTTTCGCCGACCCGGACTTACGCCCCGGTGGTTAAGACTGTTTTGCAAGAGTTTCGACCTTTTGTTAGGGGGATGGTGCATTGCAGTGGCGGCGGACAAACCAAGATATTACATTTTATATCTGATATACACGTAGTTAAGGATAATCTCTTCCCTTTGCCGCCTATTTTTGGCCATATCCAACAGGCAGCCAATACCGACTGGCGCGAAATGTACCGGACTTTTAACATGGGGCATCGCTTTGAGTTGTACGTGGAGCCTTCAGTGGCTGAGCAAATCATCCAAGTGTCTCAGTCTTTTGGTATTGAGGCCAAAATCATTGGCCATACCGAGGCTGCCCAAAGCCCTCAACTCACTTTGAAAACTGAATTTGGAGACTTTTTTTATCAAAAAAATTAACCTTGTAGCTGTGAAAAAAAAATGTGTGTTTTTAGACCGCGACGGAGTGCTCAATGTAGAAATTGGGGACTACATCTGCCGCGAAGACCAACTGGTGCTCCCTGATATAGCAAACGAACTAAAAGCCCTTAAAAATCAAGGGTTTATTTTAATAGTGGCGACCAATCAAGGCGGAATTGCCAAAGGCTTGTATAGCCGCGAATGGGTTTTTGAAATACACGACAAAATGCAGCATCAATTTGGTTTTGTACTGGATGAACTTTATTATGCTCCCCATCATCCTTCAAAATCAAGGTCTTATCTTTCTAAGCCCGATAAGATGATGTTTGAGAAAGGCATAGCCAAATTTGATATAGACCCTTTGCAAAGTTGGATGATAGGAGACAAAGAGCGGGACTTGATACCTGCTAAGTCATTGGGGATGAGATGTATTCTTTTGGCTCACGAATTACAAACCCCAACTGTAGCAGATTGGGTTTGTAGGGATGTTGCGCAAGCAATAGCAGTGATTGGTTCAAATTCCTAAATCCTGCTGATGCGCTTTGCCCAAATGTTTGTAGGCCAGTGCTGTGGCTTCTCTTCCGCGAGGTGTTCTTTTGATGTATCCTTCTTGAATCAAAAAAGGCTCATAGACTTCTTCGATGGTTTCGGCTTCTTCTCCCACAGCAGTCGCAATGGTCGTGAGTCCGACCGGTCCCCCGCTGAATTTTTCTACTATGGTGCTCAAGATTTTTTTGTCCATTTCGTCAAGTCCTTGTTCATCTACATTGAGGGCTTGAAGGGCTATGCGGGCGATGGCTTTATTGATAGTACCATTTCCTTTGATTTGAGCAAAATCACGGGTTCGTCTCAGTAAGTTGTTGGCGATTCTGGGTGTTCCGCGAGACCTTCGGGCGATTTCATGGGCGGCTTGAGGCTCTATTTCTATCTGTAAAAGCGCGCAGTTTCTTTGTACTATCGAGGTAAGCAGTTCTGTGTCATAGTATTCCAGTCGTGCGGTGATGCCAAATCTTGCCCGCAAAGGCGAGGTAAGCAGCCCGGCTCTGGTGGTAGCTCCTATCAGCGTAAAAGGATTGATTTTCAGTTGTATGGTTCTTGCGTTGGGGCCGCTGTCGAGCATAATATCAATCCTGAAATCTTCCATAGCCGAATACAAGTACTCTTCTACCACCGCGTTGAGTCTGTGTATCTCATCTATAAATAGGATTTCGTTTTTTTCAAGATTGGTGAGGAGACCGGCCAAATCGGCGGGTTTTTCAAGCACAGGGCCTGAAGTGCTTTTGATACCGGCTCTCATTTCATGGGCTATGATATGCGAGAGGGTTGTTTTGCCCAGTCCCGGGGGGCCATGCAACAATACATGATCCAGCGGCTCTTTTCGCTGCAAAGCCGCTCCCACAAATACCCGAAGGTTGTCAGTTATGCGAACCTGGCCGCTAAAGTCCTCAAAACTAAGCGGCCTGAGGGCACGGTCAATTTCTTTTTCCTTGGCACTGAGTTTTGATTTTTCGCCGCTCAAATAATCTTCTCTCATACTGCAAAAATAAAAAAAGCGGCTTTTGCCGCTTTACAAATTAAGATAACCTGATTTTAGTTAGAATGTTGAACAAGGAAAGCATTTTTGCCTTCGATGTCTCTTGCGATTTTGCGGAAATTTTGAAGATACGTTCTTGCTTGCAACTCATCTTTCATCGAGCCGTAAACAACGGTAAACATTTTTTTGCCACTTACTTCTTTCACAGTGATATAGGTTTTCCACATTCTGTAGTATTGGCGAAACTCAACGGCTTTTTCCATGGCCGCACATAGGTTGTTGAAGGAGTAAATTTGCACTCCCCATCCTTGTGTGTTGAGGCGATTGAATGAATCAACGAAGTAAGACGAGTTAGGAGCCAATTTGTTTTCCAACAAGCGGCAAGGGCGGCGGTCGTTGGGGTCGCTTGATGAGGCACTTCCTGTGGCTTCAAACTTGGCTTTTAGGGCTTCGTATTCGGCTGCAAGGGCTTCATAATCATTGGAAAGGGCTTGGTTGTCTTTTTTGGCGTTTTCAAGTTCTTCGCCAAGGCGTGCGTTTTCAGTCTTCAAAACTTCCACTTCGCTTTCCAACTGACCATTGCGGGTTTTGAGTTTGCTGTTTTCGGCTTCCAACGTTCCTATGGTAGTGCGCAGCATGGTGTTTTGGGTACGCAAATCATCTTTACCTAATTTTTTAGGGTCTGAGGCTTCAATTTTTTCTAATTTCTTAGCTTCTTCTTCGGCTTTTTTCTTTTCTTTCTCTTCGCGTCTTTGTTGGCGACGGGTTTGGGCTTCTGCATCAAACGGAGTGGCTGCTACCATCCAAGAAAAAACCAGCAATGCTACAACGATTCTTTGTTTCATGATATAGTAAATTTATTTAGTTTGTTGGTAAATAAATAGTTATTTGATAACTTTCTTTGCTTAAATTCAAAAAGTAATAAGTGCAGTTATATTTCGATGTTTCAAACACAAATGTAAGAATTTGTCAATTGTAGTTGCATGAAATAAAAACTTTTGTTCGATTTTTTTGAATTAGCTTTCAAAGGTACATAGGAGAATTTGATTGGATTTGAAATTAATTGGCAATTATGATTGGAAAGATAACTTTTGTTCCTACTCTCAGAAAGACAACTTCTTGATGATAGCGTAATAATACAATTTTTTAACAAAATAATTATATTTTAAAAAATATAAATACTAACAAGTATCTGATTAACAGTTGTATAATTTGAAAATATTTTTTCTTTTAAATATTTTTTCTTTCAATTATTAGCACCGAAAACCTTTGCACATAAATTTGTATGTGAAAAGCTAATGCAGTGCGTTAGGCCTTTCTTTTTCATAGCTGGTTGAAAGAATCACAGAGTGCCGGGATAAAACCCGGCCTTTGTGTTTTATGGCCTTTTTGTTTTATGGATTCGCTCTATTGGTCTGGCCTTAATATATTTCTGTGGCCGAAAAACCGGACGCATTAGTATTTTTGCGATATGAAAATTGAGGAAATTGGAGAATTTGGTCTTATTGATAGGTTGGTGAGCGGAATAAAAATTCACCACGACTCAACTTATATTGGTGTGGGCGATGACGCTACGGTTATTTTGCCTTCGCAATCCACGGTCATATCAAGCGACTTATTGGCTGAAGGAGTACACTTTGACCTGATTTATACACCACTTAAACACTTGGGTTACAAAGCGATAGCTGTCAATCTTTCAGATATTTGTGCCATGAATGCCAAGCCTACTCATGTGATAGTGAGTTTGGCTCTGAGCAGCCGTTTTACCGTGGAAGCCGTTGAGGAACTCTATGAGGGTATTCATGCGGCCTGCTCAAACTACGGAGTTGAATTGGCAGGAGGCGACACGACTGCCTCACGCAGCGGTTTGATTGTCAGTGTTACGGCTATTGGCACAGCCCCAAAAGAGAACATAGTCAGGCGTGGAGGGGCAAAAAGCGGTGATATTTTGTGTGTAACGGGCGATTTGGGAGCGGCTTATTTGGGTCTGCAACTATTGGAGCGCGAGAAACAGGTCTTCATGGCAAACCCCAACTTTACCCCTCAACTCGAAAACCACTCCTATCTTATTATGCGCCAACTCAAGCCCGAAGCCAGAACAGATATTGTATCGGATTTGGCAGAAAAAGGGGTGTTGCCAACGGCCATGATTGATATTTCGGATGGATTGGCCTCCGAATTGTTGCACCTTAAAAAAGCCAACAACTTAGGAATCACTATTTTTGAAGACAAACTGCCCATTGCCCAGACGGCTTACGAGCTTGCCGCCATCGAGTTTAAAATAGACCCCACCACTTGTGCCCTCAATGGAGGCGAGGATTATGAGTTGCTTTTCAGTGTCTCACAGAGCGATTTCTCCAAAATTGAGTACCATCCTGATATTTCGTTTGTGGGATACTTTACCGACAAACACAAAGAAGCGGTGTTGATAACCAAATCAGGCAAACAGGTAGAAATCCAAGCACAAGGTTGGAAGCACTTTTAAACCCGGCTCGTTAGGTCAACATCCAAAGCCAGTTCATTCATACACTTGAAATGCTTTTTGGGGCAGCGGTTAAAGCCTATTTTGGAGCAAGGTCGGCAGCTTAAAGGGTTGTTTTCAAGATTAATATGCTTGGTCTTGTAGGGATACATTCCCAGCATTGGGCTGGTATTGCCCCAAAAAACGATTGTTTTTTTGCCAAAGGCTGCCGCTACGTGCATGAGGCCTGTGTCGTTGGTCAGCACGGCCAGACTCTGCTTCACCAAGCTGGCCGACTGGTGAAAATTGTAGCGACCACATAAGTTAATGACTTGTTTTTCAAAAAAATGTGACGCGATAATTTGACCATTGCTTGAATCTTCTTTTCCGCCAAGCAACAAAACGGGAAAAGGGATTTTCTTGATGGCCTCAATGACTTTTTCGACAGGAAGCCTTTTGGTAAAATGTTGTCCACCAATCACAAAAGCTACAAAAGGGGCTGTAAATTCCTCTATATCTTGGCCTTGGGGGATGTGGTAGTCCAGTCCCAAGCCATCCGGTTTGATACCTAAAGGCACGGTGGCTTCAAAATACCTGTCCACGATGTGGAGTTTGGGCATGAGGTTGACCTTGAAATTTATCCAAAGCCACTTATGAAAATTGAGTTTAGGAAATGAGCGGAATGGGCGACCCAACGAAAGGCAAATAATTTTGGTCCTCAAATTATTGTGCAGATCAACCACAAAGTCGAACCGCTCTTTTTTCAGACGCTTGATTAAATCAAGCAGGCTTTCATCCAAAAAATGGAATTTATCTATGTGTGGATTGGCTTCTAAGACAAATGAATAGCTTTTTTTTGTTGCAAAATGCACCTCAGCATTGAGTTGGGTTTTCAACACTCTCAACACGGGCGTTGTTAGCACAATGTCGCCAATTGAGGAAAAGCGAATGACAAGCAGTTTCATCGCCGCAATTTGTCCATAAAATCGTTGAATTTTTGGAGTTCTTCGTTGGTAAAGTTAGAAAAAAGTTTATCAATTTGTTTGTCAACCAAATCAATAGAAGAGAGCAACTCCAATCCTCGTTCTGAGATTGTTACATGGCAATTTCTTTTGTCAAAGGTCGAGGCCAAACAAACAACCAAGTTTTTATACTTCAATTTGTCTATCATTCGCGATACGTCAGGCATTTTGTCTATCATCCTCTCACGAATTTCGCGCTGTGTCAGGGTGTTGGGGTACGAGCCTCTCAATATTCGCAGCACATTAAATTGCTGATGGGTTAGCTCGTAAGCCTTAAGTGTTTCGGCCATATAATCCTCAAGCCAATGAGCCGTAAATATCAGGTTTACAGCTGTTTTGTGCTCTAAATTCCTAAATTTTGCCTTTGTAGCCTCCTCTATTTTCATATCCACTTCACCATTAGACGTAAAAATTAGAGGTTCATCCTCAAAAAAAAAGACAATCTTAGAAAAGATTGTCTCATTTGTGGAGAATACCGGATTCGAACCGGTGGCCTCTTGCATGCCATGCAAGCGCTCTAGCCAACTGAGCTAATCCCCCTAATTTCGGATGCAAAATTATGCAAAAATTTTTAAAAACAAAGTCTGAATTTTTTTGCTAATGAATAATCCGTTTTTTTAGCATTTCAATTACACAATTTTACTTCAAAATCAATGCTAAACAATTATTGGAATCAATTTGTCGATTACTTCAAATTTTCTCATGAGGCTGAGGAATACTCTCTAATTTCTGAGACAATAGAAAAAGGAGTTGTTTTTACGGGCACCAATTTGTTGGTTTTGGTTTTTGCTATTTTAGTGGCTTCTGTAGGGTTGAACGTCAACTCAACGGCTGTCATCATTGGTGCGATGTTGATTTCGCCTCTCATGGGTCCCATTATGGGTGCAGGGTTGGGCTTGGGGACTTATAACTTGCCCTTGCTCAAACTGTCCCTCAAAAATTTGGCATTTTCGGTTTTGGTCAGCTTGGGAGCTTCGACTTTTTATTTTTTAATTACGCCCCTCAACCAAGCCCACTCTGAGTTATTTGCGCGCACTTCCCCCAACATTTATGATGTATTGATAGCCTTTTTTGGTGGGTTGGCCGGCATTACCGCCATTACCAGCAAACAAAAAGGCAATGCCTTGCAAGGGGCAGCCATAGCAACCGCCCTGATGCCTCCACTTTGTACGGCAGGCTACGGAATCGCTACCTTGCAAGGCCAGTTTTTCTTTGGAGCTTTTTATCTTTTTATCATTAATTCAGTGTTTATCTGCTTGGCTACTTATTTGGCCGTACAGTTTTTGGATTTGCCCAAAACTGAGTTAGGTTTTGATTTGAAGGTACAAAAAAATCTCAGAAGGTTGGTTTTGGGAGTGGTTGTTTTGACCTTGATTCCAAGTATTTATTTGGGCTATAGGCTTTCTAAACAAGAAAATTTCAACCTCAAAGCCCAAAAATTTGTTGATGTTGAATTTGGTAGTCTTGATGATAGTTATGTTCTTAAATCTGAATTTAAATACTCTGAAAATGAGATATTTGTTGTCTTGGGTGGCAAGGAATTAAGTAGTGAAAACTTGTATGACCTCAAAAAAAGACTGCCTGTCTATGGCCTCGAAGGTGCAGAGCTAACCATCAAAACCACCCTTTCGCTTCAAAATAAGGATGGTAATGAAAGGCTTAGCCTGTTGAGTAACGAAATTTCTTACAAGAACTCCCAAATCTACCAACTTCAGAAAAAACTTGACAGCATATCCGATGGTCAGCATTTGTTGCGTAGCATAAGTGAAGAGTTTTTGACTCTTTTTCCTCAAGTTCAAGATGTTTACTTGACCAAACAACAGTTTGATTCTGTGTCGGTGGCTTTGGTTGCATTGAACAGCAACGGTTTGTCCGCAAACGATGCTCAAAAGATTACAGATTGGCTAAAAATAAGACTCGCTGTGCAAGAAGTTGATTTTTACCTAAAAAAAACTAAATAATCAGACAGGCTTTTTTGCCTTTGAATAAACGGTAAAATACTCAGCAATCGCGAAATCAAATTTTTGCCATTGCTCTGATGTTAGAGAATGTCCTACCTTTTGCAACGGCAGCCATAAATTTTGGATAAAGTTCAAAGACAGCTATGTCATTTGTGGAGCAAACAGCCGTTATGTTTGTCATAATATATAAAGTTCTAATAAATTATGCACACCATTTTGAAGAGTTTCGCGCTGCTGTATTGTATCCTTTTTTTTCAACAAATAGCTCTTTGTCAGGAAGATAGAGATAAGTTTAGACGGCTAATTGATGAAGCCGATGCCCAACTTGCGCGTCGCGAGTACCTAAAAGCCCGCGAAGCCTACAAAGAAGCTCTTGTCCTCAAACCTACCGACAAACAGCTCAAAGAAAAGATAGAAACTTGCAACGAACATCTCAAGCGTCCTTATGAAGCCTTGTTGCGCGAAGCCGACAAAGCCTTTGAGATGGGGCAGTTTGCAAAAGCCATAAAAATCTATCAAGAGTCTTTGTTGTATTTTGAGTCTGAAAAAGCCAAACAAAATATAGAGAAAGCCCGAATAACTCCTACGGGTGTTTTTGCAGCCTCTATCGGTGGCAAAGGTTATGAGGAGGGAAGAAAAATAATCGCTACCAAAGACGGCAATTTTGTCGTTACGGGAAGAACCACCTCCAAAACTACCGGAAATTCGGACATTTATTTGGTTAAAATCAGCCCAAACGGTTCTGTAATTTGGGAAAAAAATTTGGGGGGTAAAGACGAAGAACAAGGTTATGATTTAATTGAACTGCCTGACGGCAGGTTTATTGTGGTGGGTTATAGCGATACCTCAGACGAGACAGACAGTCCCTCAAACAAAAATATGTACCTTGTCAGTTGCGATGCCTCCGGCAACAAGCTGTGGGACAAACACATAGGCAATGCCGAAGCCATAGAGGAAGCCAAAGCCATTTTGCCTGCCAAAGACGGAAATTTTATTGTGTTGGGCAATACAATGAGTTTGAAGACTAAGCCCAACGAAGAACCCAACAACGATATCATTGTTTTGAAAATCAATGACAAAGGCGATGTCATTTGGCAAAAGACTTTCGGCACTTCCGCAAATGACGAAGCCAATGGCCTGACAGCTACCGAAGAAGGATTTGTGATAATAGGAGCTACCGAAGACAAAGGTCGTTGGGATTTGTACCTGCTGGCTTTTGACAACCAAGGCAATGAACTCTGGAGCAAAATCCACGGAGGAGGCGAAAAAGATTTGGGAAACAGCATCATTGTTGACAGAGACGGTAATTTGGTGGTTGCCGGTCTGACTTACTCTTATGCTACCGCAGGCAGCCATGACCTGTGGGCAGCCAAGTTTAGTCCCAAGGGTGAGAGGATTTGGTCTAAGGTGTTTGGGGGGTTGAGCGTTGACGAGGGTCTGGAAGTGATTGAGAACAAAGAAGGAAACTACGTTTTTGTGGGGTATAACGAAGATTTTGAGCGTGATGAGTACGGCGAAAATATATCTCTTGATAGGCTCAATGTGTTTTTGGTACAGCTCTCCCCTTCAGGGACTTTGATTTGGCAGCGTTCTTTTGGCGGTGAGAGAGACCAAAGAGGTTTTGGTGTAGTGCAAACACAAGACGGCGGGTATATGGTAGTAGGGACAAGCCAGACTAACAATGAAAATAAAGAGAACTTGCTCATCATGAAGTTTAATTCCCAAGGCATGGGTACTTCCGCCGAATAGTTCTTACAATTCAGTCAGTTTATTTTTGCTGTGAAGCTAAATCTTTGAAAATAACTTGCAAAGACCTTGTTTTTTTTCTACCTTTGCAAGGTTTTCTTATTCCTAAAAATGGAAGAATCTTTGAATAATACGAACTCTGCAGAGTACTCCGCAAGTAACATTCAGGTCTTAGAGGGACTTGAAGCCGTGAGGGTCAGGCCTTCTATGTACATTGGTGACGTTGGCTCAAAAGGCTTGCACCATCTTATTTGGGAAGTGGTGGACAACTCCATCGACGAAGCCATGGCGGGCTATTGCACTGAGATAAACGTTGAAGTACACCCGGGAAATACGGTTAGTGTCTCAGACAATGGACGCGGTATTCCCGTAGATATGCACCTAAAAGAAAAACGCTCGGCTTTAGAGGTGGTCATGACCGTCTTGCACGCGGGCGGCAAATTTGACAAAGACAGCTATAAGGTATCGGGTGGCCTCCACGGGGTGGGGGTCTCTTGTGTGAATGCTCTTTCCAAGCACCTCAAAGTTACTGTCAGAAGGCAAGGCAAAATGTACGAACAAGAGTATTGCTGCGGCGTGCCTCAATACCCCGTGCGTGAGGTTGGGGTATCCCAAAGCAATGGCACCACTGTTGAATTTACGCCCGACGATACCATATTTACTGTGTTGGAGTACAAGCAAGAGACCATCTCCAACCGCTTGCGTGAACTTGCCTATCTCAATGCAGGCATTAAAATTAATTTTACTGACTTTCGCGAGCCAAAGGAAGACGGTACTTTCCACAGCGAAGTGTTTTATTCTCAAGGAGGTATCAAAGAGTTTGTCGAATATGTGGACGCGATGCGCCCTCGTATCATACCCGAAGTCATGTATGTCAAATCCGAAAAAAACGGCATACACGTAGAGGTGGCGATGCTCTATAACGACTCCTACACTGAAAATGTATATTCCTACGTAAACAATATCAATACCATAGAAGGAGGCACTCACATTGCCGGCTTCCGCAGGGCACTCACCCGCACGCTCAAATCCTATGCCGAACAGTCGGGCATGCTCGAAAAAGCCAAGATTGAAATTACAGGCGATGATTTTAGGGAAGGGCTTACTGCTATTATATCCGTAAAAGTCCCTGAGCCTCAGTTTGAAGGCCAAACCAAGACCAAACTGGGCAACTCAGAGGTCAGCGGGGTGGTGGATTCTTCCTTTGGCGAAGCCTTGCATGCTTTTTTGGAAGAAAATCCAAAAGCGGCCAAAACAATTGTCCAAAAGGTGATATTGGCGGCGCAAGCCCGCAAAGCCGCCCGCGACGCAAGAGAAAAGGTACAGCGCAAAAGCCCCTTGACCGGGGGAGGATTGCCCGGAAAATTGGCAGATTGCTCTTACAAAGACCCTGAGCAGTGTGAGTTGTTTTTGGTAGAGGGCGATTCAGCAGGCGGTTCGGCCAAGCAAGGACGCAAGCGTGAGTTTCAGGCCATTTTGCCCTTGAGGGGAAAAATTCTCAACGTTGAAAAAGCCCAAGAGCACAAAATCTACGACAACGAAGAAATCATCAATATGATGCAGGCGTTGGGGGTTACTTTTGGCAGGGACGACGACAACAAAGCCCTTGATATTACCAAGTTGCGATACCACAAAATTGTGATTATGACCGATGCCGATATTGACGGCAGCCACATCAGAACCTTGATTTTAACTTTTTTCTTCCGTTACATGAAAGAGTTGATTGAGAAAGGCTATGTCTATATCGCCCAACCTCCTCTTTATTTGGTCAAAAAAGGCAAACAAGAAAGGTATTGCTGGAACGAGGCACAAAGAGAACAAGCCATAGTTGAGTTGAAGGGGGATAGCCTCACCGAGTCTGGTATTGTGCAGCAACGGTACAAAGGTCTGGGCGAGATGAACCCCGAACAACTCTGGGCTACTACCATGGATCCCGCCCAAAGGACTCTCAAAAGGGTGGATGTTGAATCGGCGGCGGCGGCTGATTTGCTGTTTTCGATATTGATGGGCGATGAAGTAGCCCCAAGGAGGGATTTTATCGAGAAAAATGCCAAATACGCAAACATAGATGCCTAATAGGGGCTTAATAACCTCCAAATATGAAAGACTTTTGGAATGAACGCTTTTGCGGAGATGAATTTGTGTATGGCACGGCAGCAAATGAGTTTTTGAAAAACCAACTTGTAGGACTTCCAATTGGAAAAATACTTTTTCCCGCTGAGGGCGAGGGGCGAAATGCCGTTTTTGCAGCCTCTTTGGGCTGGCAAGTCTTTGCCTACGACTTTGCTGAAAAAGGCAGAAAAAAAGCAAACCAACTGGCAAAGAGTCAAAATATTAATTTGAACTACGACATATTTACTCATCAAGAAGCCGTTTATCCTGAGGCTGAATTTGATGCCATAGCACTCATCTATTGCCACACCACCGACAGGCAGTTTTTACACCACAAAGTATGGCAATGGCTCAAACCCGGTGGCAAAATCATACTTGAGGGGTTTTCAAAAGACCAGCTTAACTACAACAGCGGCGGCCCCAAAGACCTAAGCATGCTTTTTTCGATAGAAGAAATAGAGCAAGACTTTTCTAATAGTCAACAAAAGTTCACTCGGCAGGAAACAATTGTTTTAAACGAAGGCAAACACCATTGCGGTCAGGCATCGGTTGTAAGAGCCGTAATTACCAAACCACACCTCAATAACTATTTTAGCCGGTAGGGCAAAATGACATCTTCATCTTTGATGTTTTTTTGTTCATTCTAACTTAATTTTAATTTTTTCTTAATAAAACTGTAATAATCGGCTTGCAGCCATTCATTAGTTTTGCACAATTAAAGAGCATATCTTTGCCTGTCAAGATAAAAACAAACAAAATTTTCTTGAACATTGTGATGCTGTTTTTTTAAAGTTTGTAAGCCTTTTACTTTAGCCCTTACAGTTAAGAAATGAAGCAGTTTTTCACTACACTTTTAGCGTCTTTTTTGGGATTGATGGGCTGCCAAGAGTCAAACAGTGAAGTTGAGATTCAAAGCTACCGCATTGAAGGCGATACGATTGAGTTGTCGGAAAGTTCAAATATTTTGTCAAGGATTAGAATACAAACCCTTACAAAACAGCCTTTTAGTTTAGAAATTATTACCTCAGGTACGGTAAAAGCTATCCCCAACCAATATGCGGTGATTGCGCCTCCTTTTGAAGGTAGGGTGTTGAAGTCCTTTGTCAAATTGGGGCAAAAGGTAGAGCCGGGCTCACCGATATTCGAGTTGAGTTCGCCCGATTATTTCAATGCACAAAGGGAATATTTTGATGCCAAGCAAAGGTTTAAACAAGCTGAACTCAACCTTAAGCGCCAAGAAGATTTGCTCAAAAATGGGGTAGGGGTACAAAGAGAGTTGGAAGTGGCCGAAACCGACTACCAAACCCAAAAGTCAGCCTTGAACAACGCCGCCGCCGCTTTAAAAATCTTCAATGTTGACACCGAGAAGGTCGTTCTTGGCCAGCCGCTTATTGTTGGTTCTCCCATCAGCGGCGAAGTGGTGGACAACAAAATCGTATTGGGGCAATACCTCAAGCAAGATGCCGAGCCGATTGTTATAGTGGCGGAGTTGAGCAAAGTATGGGTGGTAGGCCAGATAAAAGAAAAAGACCTCCGTTTTATTCATCCTTTTGATAGGGTCGAAATCCACAGCTATGCTTTTCCTGATATTGTGGTAATGGGTAAAATCTACCATGTAAACGAATTGGTCGATGAAGAAACGCGCAGCGTACAGCTTCTTATAGAATGTGAAAACAAAGAGCGGTACTTGAAGCCGGGCATGTACGTAACGGTTCATTTTATTGATGCACCTGAACCTACACTCTTGATTCCCGGCACAGCCGTTTTGCAGATGAACGACAATCAGTTGGTATTTGTACAAATTGGCAACAACAGATTTCAAAAAAGAAAAATTACCACGGCGGGTACCAAAAATGGCAAAATAGTGGTGGAATCCGGTTTGAATGCAGGTGAAAAAATTGTCAGTGAGGGCGGAGTGTATTTGTTGGGAATTAAGTAACATTAGGTAAACAGAAAAGATACATGCCTATTAAATTACAGATTGTATTATACTATAAATTAAGTGGTTTTATATTTTTTTTAGAATTAAATCCTTGAAAATCAAGCGAATCAATCCTTAAAATCTTAAAAATCACTTAAATCTTGGTATAGATTGGTTATCAATGTTTTTTTTGAGTTGTATAGCCATCTATTCGGCCTTGAATCATTTTGTTTAGATGTTTTGAATTTGAAGTTATGCGCTCACTGATACATATTGCAATCGCCAAACGCTGGGTAGTGGCAGCTTTATTTTTGCTGACGGGTTTTTTGGGTTACTACTCATGGCAACAGTTGGCCATCGAGGCTTATCCTGATATAGCCGATGTTACTTCGCAAGTGGTTACTCAAGTCTCGGGATTGGCTGCCGAAGAGGTTGAGCAACAAATCACCATCCCAATCGAGAGGGCACTGAACGGCTTACCCGGGATGCAAGTGATGCGCAGCAAAAGCACTTTTGGCCTCTCCATGATTACGATTGTTTTCAAAGATGGTGTAGATGATTATTGGGCGAGGATGCGCATACAAGAGCGGCTCAACGACGTACAACTGCCCTATGGTGCTGTTCCGGGACTTGATCCGCTTACTTCCCCAATAGGCGAGATTTACCGTTACATTATAGAAAGCAATAGCCATGATCTAAGGGAACTCACTGATTTGCAGAATTTCGTGGTCATTCCTCGCATCAAACAGGTCTCGGGGGTGGCCGATGTTACCAATTTTGGGGGTATTACCACCCAGTTTCAGATAGAACTTGAGCCACGCAAGCTGGAGCAATACAATTTAGCCCTTAGCGAAGTGATAGAGACCATCGAAAAAAACAACATCAATGCCGGTGGGAGTGTGCTGCCACGCGGCGACCTGAGCTATGTGATCAGGGGCATTGGGTTGGTAAAAGACTTGGAAGATTTGGGTAAGATAGTGGTCAAAACCCAAAAAGGTGTGCCTATCTACCTCAGCGACGTTGGCAAGCTCAAATACGGCAATTTGGAGCGCAAAGGGATTTTGGGCTATACCGACCGCAAGCGCAATTATTCTGAAAGTACCGAAGGCATTGTTTTGCTTCTAAAGGGCCAAAACCCTTCTAAAGTATTGGAGGGCATCAACGCTGCCGTTGAGGAACTCAACAAGCAAATTTTGCCTGAAGGGGTACGCATTCATACTTTTTTGGATAGAACCGAATTGGTCAAAACCACCCTCAACACTGTCTCGCACACGCTGCTGGAGGGTATTACATTGGTGGTGGTGGTGTTGATACTGTTTTTGGGAAGTTGGCGGGGGGCTTTGTTGGTGGCCATCACCATACCGCTTTCGCTCTTGATTGCCTTTATTTTGATGAAACTGACCAATATCCCTGCCAATTTGCTTTCGCTGGGGGCTATTGATTTTGGTATCATTGTGGATGGAGCGATTGTGATGATGGAAACCATTCTAAAAAAACGCGAAGAGCATCCCCACCAAGAGTTCAAAGAAAAGGGCATTGCCAAGTTGGCTTTCCAAGTTGCCAAACCCATTTTTTTTGCTACCCTTATTATTATTACGGCTTATATTCCTCTTTTCGCCTTTGAGCGGGTAGAGAAAAAACTTTTTACCCCTATGGCTTTTACGGTGGGTTATGCTTTGCTGGGGGCTTTGGCGGTGGCTTTGTTGCTCATTCCGGGCTTGGCCTATGTAACTTATCGCAAACCGCAAAAAATTTACCACAACAAATGGCTGGAGAAACTGACACTTTCTTACGATGCAGCCATCAAGCGCGTTATGAAAGCACCTCAAAAAGTGTTCTTGCCTTTGGGAGTGATTTTTTTGTTTGCCGTAGGGCTGACTGTTTACGTGGGTAAAGACTTTCTTCCCTATTTGGACGAAGGCTCTATTTGGCTGCAAGTTCAGTTGCCTCCCGGTATTTCGCTCAAAAAATCTAAAGAACTAAGCGACACCTTACGGGAGCGAAGCATGCGATACGAAGAAGTTACTTACATCATGGTGCAATCAGGGCGCAACGACGACGGCACAGACCCTTGGACACCTTCTCATTTTGAGGTATCCATAGGTATCAAGCCTTACAAAGAATGGAAAAAAGGCAGAACCAAACACGATTTGGTCGAGGATTTGGCCAAAGAATACGAGCAACTGCCCGGCTTTACGGTGGGTTTTTCGCAGCCTATGATTGATGGGGTCATGGACAAAATATCGGGGGCACACAGCGAATTGGTGGTAAAAGTGTATGGCGATGATTTTAAAGAAACCCGCAGAATAGCCGAGCAAGTTTTAAATGTTCTCAAAACCGTTAGGGGAGCGGTGGACTTGGCCATTGACCAAGAGCCGCCTTTGCCTCAGCTCCAAATTCACGCCAACCGCGACAAAATAGCTCAATACGGCCTAAACGTGGCCGATGTGGCCGAACTTATTGAGGTAGCCATTGGCGGAAAAGCCATTTCTCAAATTTTTATAGGCAATAAAGTCTATGACATCATTTGCAGGTACAGCGAAGACAATCGCAACACACCCGAAAAAATAGCCAACCTCATGCTTACCTCCGGCACGGGTGCCAAGATTCCTTTGTCGCAAGTGGCAGAGGTCAAGCTCAGTACCGGAGAAAGCACCATCACCCGCGAAATGAACAAAAGACACCTCACCGTAAAGTTGAACATTAGAAACAGAGACCTTTCTTCCCTACTTCAAGAAGCCCAAGCCAGTATAGAGAAAAATGTAGAATACGACCACCAAAAATACCACATCAAATGGGGAGGTCAGTTTGAGAACCAAAACCGCGCTTATGCTCGTTTGTCGGTGATTGTTCCTTTGGCTTTGTCGGTCATGTTTGTGCTGCTGTATGGTGCTTTTGGCACTTTTAGGCAAGCCGGTCTGTTGATGAGCATTGTGCCGCTGGCTCTTTTTGGCGGCATGTTGGCACTCAATCTCAGGGGTATGACCATCAACGTGTCTTCGGCGGTCGGTTTTATTGCCCTTTTTGGGGTGGCCATCCAAAACGGGGTGATTATGATTTCGCATATCAACCACTTGCGCGAAGAAGGCTTATTGCTCTTGCAGGCCGTCTTAAAAGGTGCGGAAGACCGTTTTCGCCCTGTGCTTATGACTGCCACAGTGGCCATATTGGGATTGCTTCCTGCTTCTATCTCTACAGGTATAGGCAGCGATGTTCAACGTCCTTTGGCTACGGTGATTGTTTATGGTTTGCTTTTTTCTACCATTCTGACTCTTTATGCCTTGCCGGCTCTGTACTATATGGTGGAGAAAAAATGGGGCAAAACAGAGTCTCTATAACAGGTTCTTTTTAAAATGCTTTATATGAGTTTATATCTTGAGGGACGTGTGATGGTGTTGGGCTTTTGCTTGCTGGTGTCTTCCTGCTTTGGGCAAGTGGATACTACCTTTGCCAAACAGCCCATCACTTACGCTCAATACATGGCTTGGGTGGGAAAAAACAATTACGCCTATGCCGCTGAAAAATTCAATCTGAATATAGCCCAAGCCAATATCATAGCTGCAAGCGTTTTTCCTGACCCCCAACTCGGTTTTGGACACTTCGACAACAACCAACGCCGCTTGGATATGGGCAACGGGTTTGTCTCAGAGATTAACTGGACACTGGAACTGGGCGGCAAACGCAAAGCCCGAATCGATTTGGCCAAAAGCGAATACGAATTGGTGAAACTTTTGCTGCAAGATTATTTTAGAAACTTGCGTGCCGATGCCACACTCATGTATTTGCGAGCCATCCAAAACAGGCGGCTTTTTGAGGTCTTGCTCAATTCTTACCAGACAATGCGCCGTTTAGCCCAAGGCGACAGCATCCGTTTTTGCTTGGGAGCTATTACCGAAATTGATGCCAAACAGAGCCATCTGGAGGCGGGCAAAATGCTCAACGATGTCTATCAGGCAGAGGCCGAATGGAAGGTAAGTCTGGCTGATTTGCTTACTGTAATGGGGCGCAAACAGTCCGATACATTGCCATCTGCCATCGGCAATTTAGATGGTTTTGAAAGGGATTTTAAGTTGACCGATTTGATTGTTGCAGCCCAAAACAACCGCGCCGATTTGCAAGCCGCCTTGCAAAACAAAAACGTCTCGCAAAACGTACTCCAACTGGCTAAAGCCAACCGTGTCATGGATTTAGGACTTTCTGTCTCCAACGTGCACGCTTCTTATACCCGGAATATCATTGCCCCTACACCTTCTTTTCACCAGTTGACCGTAGGTGTGGCCTTACCGCTGAAGTTTTCCAACAACCGCCCCGGCGAACTCAAAGCCGCTTATTACGCCACCCAACAAGCCGAAGCCCGCTTCAAACAAATCGAACTCCAGATTCAAAACGAAGTAACGCAGGCTTATTTTAGTTACGTCGCTCTACAAAAGCAAGTCCAACAGTTCGACAACGGCTTGTTGAGTCAAGCCAAAGCCGTACTGGACGGCAAAATATACAGCTACCAGCGCGGCGAAACCTCCTTGCTGGAAGTACTCAACGCCCAACGCACTTACAACGACCTGCAACTTGCTTACAATCAAATACTCTATAATTTTGCCGCCTCACTGGTCGAACTCGAAAGAGCAGCAGGAATATGGGACATCAACTTCTAAACCTTTTCAAGCATGAGACATCGCTTACTTTTTCTTTTCCTGTTTTTGAAAGGCTCGCTTTGGGCGCAACAAATGCCCATTGAAAAAGATAGTATTGACTATGAGCAGGATTTTATGCTGCACCACGCCCAACAAGGCAAGGTGTCGCTGGGCGCAAAAGTCGGTTACAGCCATTCCAAATTTTACGGCACACAAATGGATTACATTTTTGCCGATGGGCAAGCGGGATGGCTCGCCGGTTTTCATGTAGGCTTAGAGGTCAATTCAAAACTTTCTCGGCGGTTTTGGCTCAAGCACGAAATTTTGCTGGTGCAGCGCGGCGCAAAGGTCAAACTACAAGACAGCCTTTCAGGAATCTATGACTCAAAACTAAAAACCTATTACATAGATTTTTATCCCGCCAGTCCTACTTTTCACTACAAAGGGCTTCAAGTAACGTTTGGCCCTTATGTCAGTGCTCTTGTGGCAGCGGTAGCCGACCGAAAAAATGCAAATGGCAGTTATTTTAAAGACCACGATTACTTTTTTGGCACCGCCGACAATTCGGAGGCCAAGGACAGGTACCTGCAAAAATTTGATTTTGGCATCTTAGCCGCTTTGTCTTACGAGTTCAAAACAGGTTTGTCTATTGGGCTGGCCTACACAAGAGGAATAACTGATATTTTTCAGTACGCCAATAGCTACACGTTTACAGACCCCAAAACTGATAAGATTAGAATCCACAATCAGGCCTTAATGCTTTCGCTGGGCTATCGCTTGTCGGGTAAATAGTTTTTTTATTGGAGATTTTATGCCTGAATTATTTATCGTAATATTGCAATGTAAAAATGAATTTAGTATGGGTGTAACCAAAACCGAATACTTCACTGAAAAGCAAAATCGAACCGCCGGTTTGCTTAAAGCCCTTGCCCATCCTGCAAGGGTGGCGGTGTTAGAGCAGTTACTCAATGCAAAGAGTTGCGTTTGTGGCGACTTTGTAAACAAACTCCCCCTTGCCCAACCGACCATATCCCAGCACCTCAAAGAGCTAAAACAAGTGGGCATCATCCAAGGGACAGTAGAAGGCAACTCGGTGTGTTACTGTCTCAATCCACAGACTATCAACGACTTGTATGAATTTTTAAAACACATTGTTGAGACGCTGAAAAATCAAAATACACATTGCTGCTAACCCTTTTAAAATATATATGAGACTTTCAGAAGTAAAGAAAATCTTAGCGCAATTGGAAAATATTGGTTTCCGTTTGGCAAATGGAACGCCTGTTCCCGAGCATTTCCACGTTACCGAAGTGGGCAAAATCACCAAGCACTTTATTGACTGCGGTGGCACGGTTCGCAGCGAACAAAAAGTGGGCTTCCAACTCTGGACTGCCAACGACTTCAACCACAGACTTAAAGCCCAAAAAATGCTCAATATCATTGATTTATCTGAAAAGAAACTTGGACTTGAAGACAGCGAAATCGAGGTAGAGTACCAAGGCGAAACCATCGGCAAGTTCCATTTGGATTTTGACGGAAAAGATTTTGTACTCATCACCACCACCACCACTTGTCTGGCAGAAGATAGCTGCGGCATTCCAAAAGAAAAAACCAAGATACGCCTTGGCTATCAAAATACTTGCTGTTCTTCAGATGAAAATTGCTGCTAAACCTTAAAGATAGAGTATGAAAATTGCATTATTTAGTGACATACACGCCAATTTCCCTGCGTTACAATCCGTTTTGGCGGATATTGACAGCCGAAATCCAGATTTGGTGTATTGCTTGGGTGACTTGGTAGGGTACGCGCCCTATCCCAACGAAGTCATACACGAAATCAGAAGCAGAAAAATCCCGACCATCGCCGGCAACTACGATGAAGGCATCGGCTTGGCTTCCGACAACTGCGGCTGCGCCTACAAATCCGACCACGAAAAAGCCTTGGGGGCTATTTCTATCGCTTACACCAACGAAATCATAGGCCATGAAGAAAGGGATTTTTTGAAAAATTTACCCCGTCATTTTGCCATAGATTTTGAATTTAAAGCGGAAAAATTCAGGCTCTTGCTCGTTCACGGCAGCCCTCGCAAAATCAATGAATATTTGTTTGAAGACCGCGACGAAAAGAGTTTGCACCGTATCATGGAGCAGGCAGGGGCTGATATTATGGCTTTTGGGCACACACACAAGCCCTACCACAGGGTTTTACAAAACGAAGACCGTACTTACCGTCATGCCATCAACCTCGGCTCGGTCGGCAAACCCAAAGACGGCGACAACCGCGCTTGCTATGTGATGCTCGAGATAAACCCCGAAACCACGATGAAAGAGCCTGATTTGCAAGTTTCTTTTATACGTGTGGCCTATGATGTTGAGGGCATAGCCCAAGCAGTAGAAGCCAACCCACTGCCCAACGAACACGCAGATATGCTCAGAAAAGCCTATTAAAATTTAATCAAATGGAAACCATATTAGACAAACGCAAAAAACTCTCTTTCCTTGACCGCTACCTGACTTTGTGGATATTTTTGGCTATGGGCTTGGGGGTGGCCATCGGCTATTTTGCACCCAATGCCGAAAATTTTATCAACCGCTTTCAAGTGGGCACGACCAACGTCCCTATTGCTATTGGTTTGATTTTGATGATGTTCCCTCCTTTGGCAAAAGTAAAATACGAAGAGTTGCCCAAGGTCTTTCAAAATAAGAAAATTCTGGGGCTTTCGCTGCTGCAAAACTGGATTGTAGGTCCGGTGTTGATGTTTGGTTTGGCGGTCATTTTCCTACCCGACAAGCCCGACTATATGATAGGGCTGATTATGATAGGCATAGCCCGCTGTATTGCTATGGTGCTGGTTTGGAACGATTTGGCCAAAGGCGACAACGAATACGTGGCAGGTCTGGTGGCCTTCAACAGCATTTTTCAGGTTTTGTTTTATAGCGTGTATGCGTATGTTTTTGTTACCTATTTGCCGCCTTTGTTTGGGCTAAAAGGGGCTTTGGTGGAAATCAGCATTGGACAACTGGCTGAAAGTGTGTTGATTTATTTGGGCATACCTTTTTTTGGGGGTATGTTGACTCGTTATTTTCTCATCAAAGCCAAAGGCAAACAGTGGTACGCAACGGTTTTTATACCCAAAATAAGCCCTATCACGCTGATTGCTTTGCTCTTTACCATTGTGGTAATGTTTAGCTTGAAGGGCAGTCTGATTGTCAATATCCCTTTTGATGTGGTCAGGATAGCGATTCCGCTCACTTTTTACTTTGTAATTATGTTTTTCACGGCTTTTTACATGGGTAAAAGAGCGGGTGCGGACTATGCCAAGTCCACCTCGCTGGCATTTACCGCCGCAGGCAATAATTTTGAGTTGGGTATAGCCGTAGCCATCGCGGTTTTTGGCATCAATTCGGGCGAGGCTTTCGCTTGTGTGGTAGGGCCGCTCATCGAAGTTCCGGTGCTGATACTCCTTGTCAATGTAGCCCTCAAGCAAGAGAGTAAGTTTTCGAGAAATTATACCAAGATTTAAGTGATTTTTAAGATTTTAAGGCTTTATTCGTTTGATTTTCAAGGATTTAATTCTACAAAAAATATAAAACCACTTAATTTATAGTATAAGTAGCAGAAAGCCCGAAAATCCAACCAGCTTGGCGTTTTCGGGCTTTTCATGCAACCAACAATTCTCTACTGATTATTTCTATTTCAGCTCAGAGGCCATAATTTTTTGTTCCCAAAGTATGTTGCCACCACTATCAAAAACAGATATGTTGAGGCTGCGGTTCTCTTTTCCGCCCTCTACTCTCAGAATGGCAAAATTTCTTTGTGTTACCAAGGTGTTTTCTACGGCCAATATGTTTTTTTCGGGGTTTGCGTGCGCCGAAGAGGTCAAAGGCGAAACGGTCAAATCGTAGAGAGGGTAGGATTTGTCGTTTTCTTGTAGGCGGCTCAAAACGGTGTGGTGTCTGTCGCCTGAAATAAAAACCACGCCTCTGGCCTTGCTTTGGCGTGTTAGGCGGATGAGTTCTTCCCGCTCTTGTGGGTAGGTCGCGTAGTTTTCGTACATGGCGGCGGGGTTGATGACTTGTCCGCCGATGACCACAAACTTAAAGGTGGCGCGGCTGTAAGAAAGGGCGTTGATGAGCCAGTCTATCTGCTTTTTGCCCAAAATCGTACGCTCTGTGCTGTGGTTGTCATTGGCGGTTCTAAAGTAGCGGTTATCGAGCATAAAGAACTGACAGTCAGCCCATACAAAAGAGGAGTATGTTCCTTCGCCTGCCGTATTGCAGCCGTAGTTGGTAGCAGGCCAAAAAGTTTTGAAGGCTTCTTGGCTGAAGGCTTTCAGCGGGTAGCTGCCATCGGCATCGTTGGGGCCGAAATCGTGGTCGTCCCAAATGGCGTAGTGGTGTGTGTTGCCCAAAAGAGGCTGCAATTCCGCCAAAGCCCTTGTATGTCCGTAGCGGTAATAAATCCCGCTTCTTGAGTCAAAATCGGCCTCGCGCAGGTACACATTGTCCCCGCCCCAAACCATAAAATCAGGCTTTTTCGCGTAAATTGATTTAAATATATGGTAATCGCCGCCATAGGGTTTGCCGGGACGGTCATAGATAGAATCGTTGATATAGCTGCAACTACCCGCTGCAAAACTGAACGAAGGAGCATCCTCCCGCCACTGCCAAAGCCGCTGACTCTGAAACTCAAGCGGATAATCGCGCGCAACTTTTTTCTTGTTGACAAACAGTTCGTATTGATACACCTTGCCCGGCTCAAGATGCTCTGCCACACAAGTAACTGTATAGTAATCAGATGGTTTTGCTTCTTTGGTTTCTGTCTGATATCGAACCGAGGGCTTGCTTTTGTCCCAATATTCAAAATGCACCTGACCGCTGCCCTTCAACTGCACCCATAGTGCCACCTCTCTCATGGTTGAGTAGCCTACCATAGGCCCGCTTTGCAAAACTTGAGCCCAAACAACATCAGACAATAAGATAAATAACATAATTTTAACGTACCGCATACATATCTAAATTTAATAAGCAAGTACTGAAATTGAAGCGTTGTCTTTGTTGCCGATAGGTTAAATTTCAGAAAACAAGTTCATACTATTGAAAAAAATGCCAAAGCAATCTGCCACAAACTTGTATAATTGCCTTGATAGATGACATGGAAAAATACAAAAACAAATACCGCATCCCCTCTGCCCGTGCCCCATGGTGGGATTATCGACGGGCGGGGGCGTATTTTGTTACCATCTGCACGCACAACCGCCTACATTATTTTGGGGAAATTAAAAACGGGCAAATGGAATGGTCGCCCGTTGGCATTATTGCCGATGTGTTGTGGCATCAAATACCCTACCATGCCCAAAACGTAGATTTGGGGGCATTTGTGGTAATGCCCAACCATATCCACGGCATTTTGATTATTCCCCATGGTATAGATACCGACAATGAAAACGAAAACGAAAACGAAAACGAAAACGAAAACGTAGAGACGTTGCATGCAACGTCTCTACCATCCCCATCCCCCTCCCCCCCCCCCCCCCCCCCCCCCCCC
>CAZRQL010000002.1:18576-125649 GCA_964602415.1 uncultured Roseobacteraceae bacterium | reverse complement strand
CCCATCCCCATCCCCATCCCCATCCCCATCCCCATCCCCATCCCCATCCCCACGCCTGCCCGATTGCATCGGACAGGGGGATTTAACGACCTATAAAAACGAACAGATGGCAAAAATATCCCCCAAATCAAATTCGGTATCGTCTATTGTTCGTTCCTACAAATCTGCCGTTACCCGGCACGCACGCCGACTGGGATTTCAATTTCAATGGCAAACCCGTTTTCACGACCATATCATCCGCAATGATGAATCGTTTCAAAGAATCAGCCATTACATTATCAAAAACCCTTCAAATTGGCAACAGGATACATTTTACAAAAATGAGAAACAATAAAACAACCATCACCAACCCTGCAACATCCTTTTAGAAAATTGCAGATGTTCCGTGGCTACCCATAGATGAAACCACTAAAAACGAATTCAAACTCAATACTTGGGTCTGCCGCCCATTCAAAGCACATAACCGATATTCCATTCGGCAAAGTCAGCCGCCCCGAAGTGGGCTTTGAGGTTGCCGCCCATAAACACGCGCTTGGTTGCGTACCACTTAAGGCCATATCGTTGAAAAACAGGCGCGTAAAATTTGACGGGGTCGTACACGTACCCGCCCACTTGCACCAGTATCGCCAAACGCTCCATCCTTGCCTCGTAACCGATTAGCAGCCCCAGCATGTGATGGTCTTTGACGTTGAGGAGTCTTTGGTCATTTTTTTGGATGATTGAGAGTTGATGTTTCAGCGCACCGTCGCCAAATAAGGCAGCCCCGAACTGTATGGCACTCAGGTAGTTTACTCTTTTGTGGGCGTATGCGGTTGCGCTCCAGACAACAAACTGCGGCTCGACGGGAAAGTTGCCGATTTGTTTGATACCGCCGCCTAAGCTAAGGTGCAATTGCCACTTTTTGCTAAATTCGGGCATGTCTGCGCTTTGTCTTTCTGCTTCTCTCCAACGGTAGCAGCCATATAGGCCATAGCTGGGCATATTGATTCCTTTATTGGGGGCGTAGAAGGCGGCGTTTGAGAAGTGGGTCATGGCAGCAAAAAGCCCTGCCTCCCATTTGGATGTGTGGTAGCCCAAAGACAGCGTGCCTTGCAGCGAGTAGTTGAGGTGTGTGCCTATTAATTGGTTGGCGGGGTTCCGCTTTGCGTGGTAAGGTTTGTCCAGGTACCCAAAGCCAAAAGCCAGCCTGCCCCTGAGCTTCCATGCCCTGTTTTGCCAAATAGTAGGCTCCAAAAAAGCCAGCCCTGCCACAAAGCTACCCAAATGCTTAGAGCCTGTGTTGCCTGCCAGCAAGGTAAATCCCACGCGGGGAAAGCCATAGAGATGATGCCACAACTTGCTGCCGTCCAATCTTTTGAAAAGGTCTATTTGCACCATATTGGCATAGCCACCCAAACTGTCTAATTCGGGGTGGTGTACGTATAGCATTCCCCCGTGATAGCTAAATTGAGCACTCTCAAACTGTTGGGCTTTGCACAGATGGCAGACCATAAGCGCGCAAGCCAAAACCAAAAATCTCATGCTGCAAAAATAAGTATCAAAATCATTGCTGCTTCAAGGATTTATTTGACCAAAACAAACAAAAAAACCCGTCTCAAAGAGTCGGGCCTTTCCACTGTTCATGTTCAAAAGTTTGTAAAACTATTATGAGAAAAAGTAACTTGCCATTCTAATTTTGATTTGTGGAACTTTTATGCTTCACTTGTCTGATTGATGACAGTGCAAAATTGTAAAAATCTTTACACACAAACAAAAAAATACTCATATTCAGTAAAATTTAATTGAAATTTAACCTTGCTGGCTAAACGCAGTTAAATTGAACTTTCTATTTTTATGGTATTATTACGCTATTTTTAGCATTTTTTTATACTTTGGTGTATAAATATTTTTTTTTAGTTGCTTGAAAATCAACTTATTTTTTCAATGCAAACATTTGCATCGAAGAGAAGTTTTGTTTTGGCAGCCTGAGTTGGGAGTCCGGTAACATATCGTTCACATTAGCCCAAAATTTTGGGTAACTTGTTGAGTTGCCTTTATGAAAAAGGCTTTGAAAACTGAAGATGATTTTGTCAGAGAAGCGGGAAAGAGAAACCAAGATGTAAGGTTCTTCAGTGATTCGTACTGGAATCGAACCAGTAACCTACTGCTTAGAAGGCAGTTGCTCTATCCAATTGAGCTAACGAATCAAAACAAAAGCCTCATAATTTTTTATGTTATGAGGGCTTTTGGAGTAGGGAAGACAGGATTCGAACCTGCGACCACCTGGTCCCAAACCAGGTACACTACCGGACTGTGCTACTTCCCTGCGGAGAGGGCGGGATTCGAACCCGCGGTACAGATTTTTGTCCGTACGACCGTTTAGCAAACGGTTCCTTTCGGCCTCTCAGGCACCTCTCCTTTGTGTTTGGGCTGCAAATATGAGTACATATTTTTCTTTCACAAAATTTTCAAATAAAATTTTTAAAAATATCTTCAGCAACCTTTTCTTTGTCAAATAAAGGTATTGCCCCCGAAGTCTCGTTGTGTGTACGTTAAAGTATTGATAATGATTAAAAAAAATTTGTTATTCGGTTTTGTAGCCTTTGTTGTTGTCTCCTGCCGCAAAGACAGTGAAGAATCTTTGAACCCCGCTTGCGATACACGCAACGTGAGTTTCTCAAAAGACGTGTTGCCTGTTATTGAGCGCAGTTGCTACACTTGCCACGGCAACGGGGCAAGGTTGGGGGGCGTGAGTTTGGAGGGCTATGCCGCTATAAGCAGCCAAAGCAAACTGTATCAATCTGTAGCCCACCTGCAAGGGGCTTACCCCATGCCCCCCGGAGGCAAACTTCCCGAGTGCGAAATCAACAAAATCAAAGCATGGATAGATGCAAACAGACCCAATAATTGAAAATTTGCGCCCAAGGGTTATCAAATCGCTGATTTTGATGCTGGTTTTATCCGCAGGCATTTGGTTTTATCGCTACTACCACAAGCCTCATGTGGATGTGGCGGGGGCAGTGGCTGAGTTCAGTTTGTCTGCTGCCGAGCTTTGGCAGGAGTTCGATGGCGACGAGGCAAATGCTTCTCAAAAGTATGTAAATAAGGTCATTGCAGTCAGCGGACAAATCACAGCAATAAAAACCGAAAACGGTGAGCAATTCGTTGGCCTTGAGGCATCTGATTTGGGTGGAGTCAACTGCAAAATGCTCCAGGTCAACCCTTCGCTCAAAGTGGGGCAGCGAGTGCTGGTCAAGGGTATTTGCAGTGGCTATCTTATGGATGTGATGATGCTTCGATGTGTTATTGAAAATCAGTAAAATATGAAAAAAATCCGACCTTGGCTGGGGATAGGGTTTGCCACAGTTTTGTGTTTGGCTATTGTTTTGTTACATTCGTGTTTGACCTTTAGGATGAGCGAAAAAAAAATTCTTACAAGACTTAGCACGCCTTTGCATAAAGCCAAAACCGGTCAGGTGGGTGCGCTTAAATATGTTGAAGTGGGCAGACAGGATGCTCGGATGGTTGTTTTTGTGCATGGTGCACCGGGTTCGATGGCCGACTTTATCTCAATCATGCAGGATGAAGAGTTGCGAGCGCGCTTTCGCTTGGTTTCGGTAGATAGGCTGGGCTATGGGCTTTCCAATCCGGGCGTTTCCGAGGTATCGGTTGCCCATCAAGCCGCAGCCCTCTCCGGCGTACTATCCCTTAATTTCAGCCCTAAGCCGCCTATTTTGGTGGGACACTCTTACGGGGCGACCATAGCGGCTCGCTTAGCGATGGATTTTCCCCATCAAATTGGGGCTTTGGTCTTGGCTGCCGGCGGTTTTGACCCCCGGCACGAGCGAAAGTTTTTTATCAATCCCGTACTTGACCATTGGACTATCAAATGGGCAGTGCCTTGGGCTATCAGGGTCAGCAACGACGAAAAACTGGCACACCCTGCCCAACTCGAAGCCATGGAGTGCAATTGGCACAAAGTGCAAGTGCCTGTTACGCTCATACACGGCAAAAGTGACTGGATTGTACCCTTTGAGAATTCAGTTTTTGCAAAACAAATGCTTGTTGCTGCATCTCAAATAGATACGGTGTTTTTAGACAACCTATCTCATCTGATTCCTTGGCAAGCTCCTCACTTAATCAAGGAGGCCATTTTTAAATATGGAAATGATACAAAATAAAAAAACATGTTTTATACCAAGATTTAAGTGATTTTTAAGATTTTAAGGATTGATTCGCTTGATTTTCAAGGATTTAATTCTAAAAAAAATATAAAACCACTTAATTTATAGTATAACTTTGTCTAATACTACGTTTTGCAACATCACCTTAAATCGGACAAGAGTTTTTAGGTATATTTGCTGCTTGATTGCGTCAAATAAATAAAATATTTTAATGACTTCTTCTCTTATCAAACCCGGCAACCTTCTTGCCGCAATAGATTCACCGCAAGACTTGAAAAAACTCTCTGAAGACCAACTGGTAGAAGTCTGTGCTGAACTTAGGCAATTCATAGTAGATCACGTTTCTATTTTTGGCGGACATTTTGGTGCCAGTTTGGGAGTGGTCGAGTTGAGTGTAGCTTTACATTATGTGCTCAACACGCCTGACGATCAGTTGGTTTGGGATGTGGGCCATCAGGCTTACGGACATAAAATTCTCACCGGCAGGCGCGATGTTTTTCATACCAACCGCACCCTTGAGGGCATTTCAGGCTTTCCGCGTCGCCACGAAAGCCCTTACGATACCTTTGGGGTAGGGCACTCTTCTACTTCTATTTCGGCGGCTTTGGGTATGGCCTTGGCCAGCAAACTCAAAGGTGAAAACCGCCAACATGTGGCCGTGATAGGCGACGGGGCTATGACGGCAGGCTTGGCTTTTGAGGGGATGAACCACGCCGGAGTTTCGGACACCAATCTGCTTATTATCCTCAACGACAACTGTATGTCGATTGACCCCAATGTAGGAGCACTTAAAGACTACCTTACCGATATCACTACTTCCGGTTTTTACAACCGAATCAAAGATGATATTTGGCAATTGTTGGGAAGATTGGAGCGGCTAAGTCCGGGGGCAAGAAAGGCCGTAGCCCGTATTGACCACAGTATCAAATCGGTGCTGCTCTCTCACAGCAATCTCTTTGAATCGCTAAAACTGAGGTATTTTGGGCCTGTTGATGGGCACGATGTCAATCATTTGGTTCATGTGCTGCGCGATTTGAAAAACATACCCGGCCCTAAACTGTTGCACTGTGTTACCGTAAAAGGCAAAGGCTACGCCTTGGCAGAAAAAGACCAAACCAAATGGCACGCCCCGGGTAAATTTGACAAAATCACCGGCGAGATCAAGAAAAAAGCATCTGATACTCCCCAACCCCCTAAGTACCAAGATGTTTTTGGTCATACGCTGGTTGAGTTGGCCGAACAAAACCCCAACATCGTGGGCATTACACCGGCCATGCCGAGCGGCTGTTCCATGAATATCATGATGAAGGCCATGCCCGACAGGGCTTTTGACGTAGGCATTGCCGAGCAGCATGCCGTAACCCTCTCGGCGGGTATGGCCACACAAGGGCTGATTCCTTTTTGCAATATCTATTCTACCTTTATGCAAAGGGCTTACGACCAAGTGATTCACGATGTGTGTATCCAAAATTTGGCGGTGAATTTTTGTTTGGACAGGGCGGGATTTGTGGGTGCTGACGGGGCAACCCATCACGGCAACTACGACATAGCCTACATGCGTTGCGTACCCAATATGGTAGTGGCCGCCCCAATGAACGAAGCCGAACTCAGGGACATGATGTTCACCGCCCAATTGCCTCGCGAGGGTAAGGCTTTTACCATTCGCTACCCCAGAGGCGAAGGGGTCATGCCCGAGTGGCGCACCCCCATGAAAGCCATGCAGGTAGGTACAGGCCGCCTCATCAAAGACGGTCGAGACATTGCCATTTTGACCATTGGCCATGTAGGCAACTATGTGGTGGGGCTTCAGCCACGATTTGAGCAGAATGGTGTCGATGTGGCTCATTGTGATATGCGCTTTGTAAAACCATTGGATACCAAGCTGTTGGATCAAGTATTTTCTAAGTTTGATACCATTTTGACCATAGAAGACGGCTGTATTATGGGCGGCTTTGGCTCGGCGGTGTTGGAATATGCCTCTCAAGTCGGCTACAAAGGCAAGATCAAACGCCTGGGCATACCCGATGAAGTCATTGAGCAAGGCGAACCTATTGAGCTTCAGGCTTTGGCTGGGTTCGATCCCGAAGGTATTTTCCGGTCTGTCTGCGAATTGGTGCTTGAGAAAAAAGTCTTGGCTTAGCCAAAACCGACTTACAGGCGTTTCAACTCAAAAATTTGTCAATCTTATTGAGCAACAAATCCAACTCACTGATTTTATTTCGCACTTGCAAGTACAAATGTTGGTAGTCCAAACACTCCACCGTTTTTTGTACCTTTTCCTTGCTTTTGCTGTAAACCTTGCCTGCTATTCTATAGACTCGATTCATGTCTTCGCTGGCCGTCCCCTGCCTGAGGTGTGTTTTTGCTTCGCAAGGGTCAAACTTTGCTTTTCGTACGATATTGGACAGGGTCAGAGACTTGTCAATGCAGGCAAAATGATGGCACTCGGCCAAAAACCAGTCTTCTATTTCGCGGTTGGCCACGATGATGAAGGTTTTTTTGGGTAGGGGCGGCTCTACATCCCGCCAACCGTATCTGAGCCGCTTGAGCAAACGCCCCAAATCTGTGAGCGGATACAAGTCCCTGAGTCCGACAACTTCCGAAAAACCATTTTTGATGAGGTACTTTGACTCCTCCAATATTCTTGATTTGACGCTTTCATCGCCGCCACAGTCATAAAGCAGCACAAAATGGGTAGCATTTTGTCCGCCTTCGGCCAGTGTTTTGGGAAATATTTGTTTGGTGCTTTTGCCCTTGCCCCTAAATTTTCTTAGCTCTACCACTATGTTTTTGCTGCCTGCTATTTCTATCAATAGTTTGTTGATAAAAAACTGCTCAGTTTGGCCTTCTACAAAGAAAGCAATTTTTTTCATAACTCCTCTTTTTCAAATCCGCCCAAATAGAACTCCGTCGCCAAAAAATCAAAATTGCTGAGTCCCGAATATTTGTATTCTTCAAAGATTTCTTTGGAATTCTGATAGCCGTAGAAAATGGATTTCTTATCTTCTTTGTGCACCACAAGCCAGTTTTCAAGCGGTATTTTGTTCATCACAAAGCGGTCGTTGCTGGTCAAAATAATTTGGATGTGGTGGTGTCGGGCTTTTTGTAGCAGCAAGTCCACCAGTGCTTTGGAACGCTGGTGATCCAAGCCCTCTCCCAAGTCATCAATCAAAATGCAAGTCGGTATGTTTTTGAACAAATATTGGTTGATTTGCAGCAGCAGCGACAACACCCTAAACATGCCCTGAGACATATCTCTCTGAGGGATATCTACCCCTTGCTCAGTAACTTTCAGACCCATACCCACAGGCAAATCGTGTATTGTGATGGTATCCAGAGCGATAGCTTGCAAATCGTAGCCCAGTTTGTTCATGTCTTGCAAGGTTTGGGCTTTGTTCTTGGCTGTTTCGGGGCTGTTTTCCAACAGTATCAAAATGGGAATTTGGTCTTCTTTGAAGTTTGTATCTTCGTTGTGTGTTTTGTCTTTTCCCAACAAACTGCCAAAACGGAAAAACTTCAGGTTTTTGCCCCAAAAATGTATCCATTCCAAATACGGATACTGCTTTTTATCGGCCTTGGAAACGGCAGAAATATCTTTGTCCAATTCAAAATGCAAAAAACTATTGGTTTCCAGATTCCAGATTTTACCTTTTTGCCTGTCTAATTTGACTTTGTTTTGTATGTGTATTTTTTCTTGAAAGATTTGGGATTCATTTATTTGCAAAAAGTACCTGACGGTTTGTTTGTTGTATTCAAATTGGATGTTACACTCAATTTCGCTACATGCAAAAGCCTGCGATGCCCTTCCATAGTTGAAAAAGCGGGCCAGTTGGTGAAGTGCATTCATTATTTGGCTTTTGCCGGAGGCGTTTTTGCCCACTATTAGGTTGATATCGCCAAAAACAATGTCGCTGTTGTCTTTGCCCAGCAAGCTCCACTGATTGTTTTTGCCTTTCATCCGCGTGAATACGATAGAGCGCAGCTTCATGGTTTTATTGAAATTTGATGGCTTTGATGGGATTGACACTCAAAATCACCGCCGTAGGGACAAAAAGCGCGCAAAAAACAACCGCCAGCATCATCACATTGTGCGCAAGCATGGCCGACCAGTCGTAAGAGATGGGCACAACATCCAAGTAATACATTTCTGCTTTTAGGGGCAATATCTGAAATTTTTTTTGTAGCCAAGAAACAAAAACACCCAGTAGATTGCCCCAAAAAAATCCTCTTAGGCATATTTTGAGTCCGGCATAAAAGAAAATTCGGCGCACCAACATCGAATCTGCCCCCAGTGCTTTGAGCGTTCCGATCAAAGAAGTTTTCTCAATGATTAGGATCAGCATTGAAGCCGCCACATTGAAACAGACCACAAACAAAATGATGGTTAAAATAAGGGTAACGTTTTGTCCTATGATGATAAACCATTCAAAAAAATGGGGGTGGCGTTCGTTGATGCGCTCGGCGTATAGGTCTGAGGGCAGTTGGTCTTGTATGTCTTCAAAGATTGAGTTGAGTTGGTCGAAGTCTCTGACATAAAGCCCGTAGCCGCCTACTTGTGTGCTGTCCCAGCGGTTGAGTTCACGCAGCAGACTGATGTGGCACAGTACCAAATGGCCGTCAATTTCTTCGATGCCGGTTCGATAGATGCCCGCCACGCTGAGTTTGCGCGGCCTGGGTAGGGTAGAGCGGCTGGATTGATTGACAAAATAGACAACCAGCGTGCTGTCTATACTTGCTTGGAGTTGGTTTGCCAGTTTTTGGCCTATCAAAATCTTGCGTGAGGCGGTATCAAAGGGCATCATCCCGCCCGCTACTATGTGCCTTTGAAAATTTTCTTGATTGAAAGTAGCATCCAAACCCCTTACAATGACCCCTGCCATCGCTTGGGGAGACTTCAGCAGTCCTGATTTTTGGATGTAGAGTTCTACGCGCTCCACTGATTCCAATTTGGATAGAGTTGAGGCATCTTGAGCCGCTAAGGGCACTTCCTCAAAAGTGTGTTTGGTATCGAATTTGGTGATTTCGATATGCGGGGCAATACAGAAAAGTTTTTTGACGATTTCTTGTTTGAATCCTTTATAGACGTTGCTTGAGATGATGAGCGTGGCTATACCAATGGCTACCGTAGCGGAGGCTATCGCAGCAATCATTTTGCTGTATCCCCCTTTTTGGTGGGTCATGGCTTTGACAGAGATGCGGTAGGCTAAATGTTGGCTTATCTTCATAATAATTTAGATAAGTGTCAGCTTGCCATCCACCTCCAGTGCCATGGCTTCTTGTTGCATATCAACTTTTAGGGTTCTGACAAAATCAATCACTGCGTCAATATGAAGGGTTAAGTCATTCTGTGTCAGGTATGACTGAACGATGACCACTTTTTCACCTACCAGTCCCACTTCTTGGCTGTTCCAGACTCCTTTGGCTTCTTTGGCAGTAGCTCCCCCAAACTTGGAGGCCAAAAAATTGAGTGTTTTTTCTTGGAAAGCCTGCGTATCGGAATGGCCATCCACCCCAATGGTGGTGGGTACATAAACCGCTACTTGGTGGGTGCGCTCCAAAGAATTGACCAACGTGTTTAGGATTTCGTCAATGGGGGCGGGGATAGGCTCTATTTTTTTCTTGGCCGCTGCCACTTTGGGAAAATTGGGGATATGGGGTATAATAAAATCAGGTACGGCTTCGGGCAGCATCTCCATGTTTTCCTGTGTGGCTTGGTTGATAAGCACAAAAGTATTGGCAGCGTGTGGGCGGATGAATTTTTTTAGTTCATTTTGCACTTTGAGTACGTGTTTCCATTCTTGGGGATGGGGTGGGGCAACCACTATCACCTGAGAGGCATTGTCCAGCATCAAGGCCAGGTTTTCGTCCACACTGCTATCTTTTCCAAAAGCCTCATTGACTGTGATGATAATGTTGTTGTAGGTATTCATCAAACTGTCCACCATCAAAGTAGTTCGGGCGGACACAGGCAAATGGCTCTCTTCGGTGCTCACCAGTACATCGTAGCCCGCAGGATGATGAAATACTTTACTCCTTTTATCTATGTCCAAATCCACTATCAAATGGGTAGGCTCAGGGTATTCGGTATAAACGGTTGTTGTGGCGGTTTTTTCACTTACGACCTGAGAAAACAACATCCCAAGGCTTGTTGCCCCCAGACTTTTGAACATGTTGAGTATCAAAATCAATTTGGATTTGTTGTTGCCTCTGCTGAGCCTGCGGTTGGTGTCAATAAGGTACTGTCCCAGCACTTTGGCCAAAGAAATAGCGATAGTGGGGTAAGCATAGGCCATATCCAAAAAGTCTTCGCGCCTGATGACCACTGCATCCACATCAATAAGAGCCACCACAGAAGCCGAGCGCGGATGGTTATCCAAGATACCGACTTCCCCAAAGGTATTGCCCGGCAACAGATAAGCCAGTGTTTTGTGCTCGTTGGATTTGACCATCTTGCGCACTTCAACTATACCATTGACTATCAAAAAGATACTGTCGCTATTTCTGCCCTCCCATACAATTACCTCACCGGGAAAGTATTGTCTGAATTTTACTTTTGGCACAATGGCCTCGAGCGCGCTACCATCCAAACCGCCAAAAAGTTTGGACGAAGAGAGTGCCTGGGTCAAAAGGCGTGGATTCATGGTTTTTTGTTTACAGCAAAACTATGTATTTTGACAAGATTTTGGACACCTTGAGGCAATTTTATGCAAAAATGCCATAGCAAACTTTAACTTTGCACAAACGGTAATGAAATGAAAATAAGCTACAACTCGCCTGTTATTTTGAGCTATACCTTTGTTTGTGTCGTTATTTTGATGGTGTCGCAGGTGGTGGATGTTGGGTATCACCAAGGTTATTCCGTAGGTGTGGGTGGTTTTATGCGCAATTTTAGCACCAATCCTTATATGTCTTGGTCTAATCCCCTGGATTATTTTAGGCTGTTTTCGCATGTGCTGGGACATGGAAACTGGAATCATCTGTTTGGCAATTTCTCTTTGATTCTTTTGCTTGGCCCTATGCTCGAAGAAAAGTACGGCTCTATAAAATTGCTTTCTATGTGCCTGCTGACCGCATTGATAACCGCTTTGCTCAATATTATGCTCTTTAAAAATATGATTTTGGGTGCCAGTGGGATTGTTTTTATGATGATTGTGCTCAGTTCGGTCTCCAACCTCAAAACCAGACAAATTCCTTTGACTTTCATCTTGATTTTGGTTTTGTATTTGGGCAAAGAAGTGGTAAATAGTTTTGAAACCAACCGAATCTCTGAATTTGCCCACATCATAGGCGGGATTTGTGGAGCGATTTTTGGTTTTGCTTTTCAAGCAAAAATCCAAGAAACACAGATTTAAACCGTTTTTTTATGATAAGACTATTTTTTTGGATCAAAGGGATCTTCAGAATTACTAAGCCCATCAATATTTTTTATGCCGCTATCACTCAGACTTTTGTGTATATAAAAGTCGTCCCCGAAGAGCAGCAGAACTTTATATCTTTTGCCTTTGTTACTCTTTCTATGGCATTGGTCATGGCGGCGGGCTATTTGATAAACGCCTATTACGATGTCAAAATAGATATGGTAAACCGCCCTAAAAAAGTGATAATCGGTAAATACCTCAGCAGAAGAAGGGTTATGATTTTTCATGCCATTTTTAGCGTGTTGGCGGTTGTATTGGGTTTTTGGGTAAGTAGCAGAATAGGTATTTTAAATATCATTCTTTTATTTCTTCTCTGGTTGTATTCCAATTCGCTCAAAAGAACTCCTATTTGGGGCAATATGTTGCTGGCTTTTTTAAGTACCTCTATTTTGTGGTCAGTTTGCATCTATTCATCAATTTTCCACATACCCGTTGTGGTGTATTCTGTTTTTGCCTTTTTTATCGAAACCATTCGTCATTTGCTAAAAGATATTCTTGATTTTAAAGGCGACCAATTGCATGGTGTGAATACACTTCCCATAAAAATAGGCATTTTGGGCACAAAAAGATTTATTTATTTGCTATCTTTCTTGGGTTATGGTATTAGTATTTTGTACCTTATTTTTGTTGGCAATATGGCCTTGGTGTATATTTTTTCACTGCTGGGTATTATGCTGATTATTTTCTGGTATCGCTTGTGGTGGGCAGATAGGAAAAAGCATTTTAAAGTGTTAATCAATATTTGCAAAGCCAGTATTTTCTTGGGTGTTATTTCTCTTTTTATTGCTTAAATTTTTAGTAAAGACATCCATCTCATTAATGGGCTTTGTTGCGGTTATCTTGCCATTTCGGCAACAATATTTTACATTTGCGAAAATGTAACCTAACTATTCATGTTAAAATTAACAGTTTGTATTTTTGTTATGAGTATTACCCTGCCTTTGGCAGCCCAAAAAATCACCTATCCCATTACGCGCGCTGAGTCGGTACTGGACGACTACCACGGCCAAAAAGTGGCCGATCCCTACCGTTGGTTGGAAGACGACAACTCGCAGCAGACCAAACAATGGGTCGAAGCCCAAAACAAAGTAACTTTTGGCTACCTGAACTCATTGCCTCGACGCGCCCAAATCCGCAAACGGCTCGAAGAACTTTGGAATTACGAAAAATATTCTGCTCCTTTTAAAGAGGGCGGTTATTACTTCTTTTACAAAAACAATGGCCTACAAAACCAAAGCGTTCTCTATATCCAAAAATCGCTCGACGATGAGCCTGAGGTGCTCTTAGATCCCAATACCTTGTCTGCGGACGGCACTACTTCGCTCAATAGCATCAGCGTGTCAAAAGACGGCAAATACATGGCCTTTTCTACCTCGAAAGCGGGTTCGGATTGGCAACAAATCAATGTGATGGATCTTGAGAGCAGGAATTTTTTGGCCGATACGCTGCGCTGGGCAAAATTTACGGGGCTTACTTGGCGAGGCAAGGGCTTTTATTACACCCGCTACGATGAGCCCAAAGCCGGCCAAGAATACTCTTCCGAAAATACCTTCCAAAAGGTTTATTTTCATACCGTTGGAGAGCCTCAGTCCAACGATAAACTCATTTTTGAAGATACGCAAGCTCCCCGCAGGTATTACGGTGTAGCCCTATTGGAAGACAAGCGGTATTTGTTTTTGCAGACTTCGGCGGGCACAAGTGGCAACTCGCTGAAGTTTATGGATTTGGAAAATGAATCGGCGGGCTTTGTTTCGATTGCGGAAGATATGCGCTACGACTACGACATCGTAGAGGCCGACAGCGGCAATTTTTACATTTTGACCAACTTTGGCACGCCGCGCTACTCGCTGGTCAAGGTTTCGCCCCAATCTCCCAAGATAGAAACCGCTACAGTTGTCATTGCAGAGCACTCCAAAAACGTATTGCAGTCGGTCAGTTTTGCAGGCGGGAAAATCTTTGCGCGTTATATGGCAGATGCCGTTACTAAGGTTTTTGTCCATTCGCCCGAGGGTAAATTGGAGCGCGAAGTAGAGCTTCCCGGCTTGGGGCAAGCAGCGGGCTTCGGCGGCAAAAAACAAGACAAAGAAGTCTTTTATACCTTTACCTCCTTTACCTTCCCAACCACCATTTACCGCTACGACATGGCAAGCGATAAGAGCACGGTATTTCGCGCTCCTCAAGTCAAATTCAAACCCGATGACTATACCACCAAGCAGGTGTTTTACACCGGCAAAGACGGCACAAAAATCCCCATGTTTATCGTGCACAAAAAAGGGCTGAAGATGGATGGCCAAAACCCAACCTATCTATACAGCTATGGCGGTTTTAATATCAGCTTGCTTCCCTCTTTTAGCCCCATCAATCTCTATTGGCTTGAGATAGGTGGCGTTTACGCCATGCCCAACATCAGAGGCGGCGGCGAATACGGCGAAGAGTGGCACAAAGCGGGTATGCTCGACAAAAAACAAAATGTGTTTGATGATTTTATTGCGGCGGCTGAATACCTAAAAAAAGAGAAATACACCTCCACAGCCAAACTGGCCATTTCGGGTCGCTCGAATGGCGGTTTGTTGGTGGGTGCGGTCATGACCCAACGTCCCGATTTGTGCAAAGTAGCTTTGCCCGGCGTGGGGGTGTTGGATATGCTTAGGTTTCACAAGTTTACGGTAGGCTGGGGATGGGTGGTGGAGTACGGCAGTGCCGACAAAAAAGAAGACTTTGCCTATCTGTACAAATACTCTCCCCTCCACAGCCTCAAAAAAGGTACTTCTTACCCCGCCACGTTGATAACCACGGCAGACCACGACGATAGGGTGGTTCCCGCCCACTCGTTTAAGTTTGCGGCAGCCCTACAAGCCGCCCATAAAGGCAACAATCCTGTCTTGATACGCATAGACGTAAATGCAGGGCACGGAGCAGGCAAGCCCACCGCCAAAGTGCTGGATGAATGGGCAGATATTTGGGCTTTTTGTTTGGAAAATATGAAGTAATCAACTCAAATTAATGAAATTTGCCGTAAGCCCTGCTCGCAGTAGCAGGGTTTGCGAACGCTCAGCACGGGCATCGGTGAGAAAAAACTGAGCGGTTTGTTGTTCGGCCAAAAAGCCAAGCAAAGCGGCTATCCGGTGTTCGTCGAGTTTGTCAAATATATCGTCCAGCAGGAGCAAAGCATTGGGATAAATTTCGTAAAGAGCTAATTTTAAAGCCAATACAAAGGTTTTGATTTGCCCTTGGGAGCCAAATCGTTTGATTTCTTGGCTTGCCAGAATAAATCGGTATTCATCGCGGTGACAGCCTCGCGTCGTGCGCCCCGCTTTGAGGTCGGCTGCTGTGGCCTGTTGCATGACCCAAGCCGCCTGTTGGGTTATGTCGGCTTGGTAAATGATATGCGTCTCTGCGGAATGGGTGGCTATACGCTTGTGCCTGAGTTGAAAAATGGGAAGAAAATCGGCAATAAAGGTTTGTCTTTTTTGGGTGATGTTCTCATTTTCTTGGGCAAGGGGCAAAGTGTAGCTATCGAGCAAGTCGTGGTCTAAGCGGCTTGTTTCCTGGTATTGTTTGAGCAGGGCGTTTCGCCGGCGCAGTAGGCTGTTGTAGCGCGTCAAGGAGTTGAGATAGGCGGCATCGCGCTGAGAGATGGCCATGTCAAAAAACCTCCGTCTGACCTCGCTGCCTTCTTCGACCAAGGCTTGGTCGGCAGGGGTAATGAGTACGCAAGGATTTTGCCCGATGTAGTCGGCGAGTCGGGGCAGGGTGTAGTCTCCGAGCATGAGTTTTTTGCCCTTTGGGCTGTAGCTGCAAATGATTTTTTGCCGGTTTATCAAGCCTTTGATGGCAAAGCCCTCTTGTCCATGCCTGACCAAGTCGCTGTCGCTGTATCCAAAGCCGCTTTTGGTTAGGCACAGTACATGAATGGCATCCAGTAGGTTGGATTTGCCCACACCGTTTACTCCCACAATACAATTGATGCCGGTAGGTTCAAAATAAAATTCTCTTTCGGCGTATGATTTGAAATTGAAAAGATACAGATGCTCTATGGGCAAAATTGAAAATTTTTGGCAAAGCAAAAACAATTCTTACAACTTTAAAACAAATGCCTAAATGTAGGGCGTACGACAATACATTTCTTTATCAAAATAATTGCAAATCAGCTCCATAGGAGCAACATAGTAATCAATAATCAAAAAGAATCCCAAAAGCCCCATCGGGGCGGTATAGACATAATACCCCGATTTAGAAAGCGTCATATCTTTATAGCTGCATACAAATACTTTATTATCAATATTTTGCAAAAATTAGGTATTTTTTTTAGAAAAATTTGGAAGATATATCTTTTGTTGTGTTACCTTTGCAGCCGCAAAAGAGAGACGCTCTGTTCGTCTAACGGTTAGGACACCACCCTTTCACGGTGTAAATACGGGTTCGATTCCCGTACAGAGTACTAAAAAACTTATTTAAAAGTCAAGCCCATAAGGTTTGACTTTTGTTTTTTTAATTTACATAAATGGCTCAAACAGCACTGCTTTCTTACCGCAAGCTCAAAGATTTTAGTTTTCAGGTTTTTATGGCTATGGGCTGCCCCGAGTCTGATGCTCTTTTGGCAAGCGATGTATTGATGGCTGCCGATTTGCGCGGGGTTGATTCTCATGGTGTTGCGCGGCTTTCGGGCTATGTGAGGCTTTGGAAAGCAGGCCGGATCAACCCCCGCCCCAACTTCAAAATTCTCTACCAAACCCCCTCAACAGCCTGCTTTGATGCCGATGCGGGTTTGGGTTTGGTGGCTGCCCCCAAAGCCATGGAGTGCGCCATGGAAAAATCCGAGCAAGTCGGCTCGGGCTGGGTGGCCGTGAGCAACTCAAATCATTTTGGTATAGCGGGTTATCATGCTTTGATGGCCACCACGCGCGGTATGATAGGCTGGGCAATGACCAACGCCAGCCCTTTGGTGGCACCTACTTTTTCACTCGAGCGGATGCTGGGCACCAATCCTATCGCCTTGGCTGTTCCTGCCGGCAAGTACGAGCCTTTTGTGGCCGACTTTGCCACCACCACCGCCGCCAATGGCAAGTTGGAAATCTTGCAACGCAAAGGCGAAGACGCGCCCTTGGGTTGGATACAAGATGCTCAGGGTGAGGCAACTACTGATTCCAATGCCCTCAAATCCGGTGGGGCACTCCTGCCTTTGGGCAGCGACCGCGAACACGGCAGCCACAAAGGCTATTGTTTGGGCAGTATGGTGGACATATTGAGCGGGGTGCTCTCGGGAGCCAATTTTGGGCCTTGGGTGCCTCCTTTTGTTTCTTTTTTGCAGCCCTTGCCCGATTTACCGGGCAAAGGCTTGGGGCATTTTTTGGGAGCTATGCGCACAGATGCCTTTCGTCCCAAACAAGAATTTGAGGCGGCCATGGAACTTTGGATAGAACGCTTTGCTCAAGCCAAACCTCAGCCTCCTCATCAACAAGTCTTTATACCCGGTCAGATTGAGTTTCAAATAGCCCAACAACGGCTGAAAGAGGGCATTCCCGTACAGGAAAAAGTCATGGATGATTTGCAAAATCTGGCCAATGAATTGGGAGTTTCAGCCCTTTGAATCCATATTATTTGGTAGCTGTAATTGTAGCAATTGTTACGCTGTTTGTATCTATCTTTGCAAAACAAATTCCGATTTGCTCATGCAACATGAAAATATAGCGGCTTTACAGGCTGAAATAGAATCTTTTGAGATAGCCAACAAGCAAGATTTAGAAACTTTCAAATCAAAATATACCGGAAAAAACGGAGTGTTACAGTCCTTTTTTTCCCAAATGCGCGACATAGCCCCTGAAGATAGGAAAGCCTTTGGAGCTATGGTAAATTCCCTTAAAGTATTGGCAGAGGACAAATTTTCTCTTGCCAAAGAAAGAATTGAAAGCCAAAGCGAAGGGGAAGGGTTGCGGCCTGATGACCTGACACTTCCTACACGCTCGGATTTGTCGGGCAACATTCACCCATTGCAGAGGGTACATGATAGAATAGTCGAAATTTTTGCCCATATAGGTTTTAACGTTGCGCAGGGGTCTGAAATAGAGGACGATCACCACAATTTTACGGCTCTCAATTTTCCGGCTGACCACCCCGCGCGGCTTATGCAGGATACTTTTTTTATAGAAAAAGGCGAAAACGACGTTTTGCTTCGCACCCACACCTCTACCGTGCAGGTGCGCCTGATGGAAAGCCAAAAGCCGCCCATTCGCTCGATTATGCCGGGCAGGGTGTACCGCAATGAGACTGTTTCGGCAAGGGCACACTGTTTTTTTCATCAAGTGGAGGGGCTTTATGTGGACGAGAATGTCAGTTTTGCCGACCTTAAACAGACACTTTTGTACTTTGCCAAAGAGATGTTTGGCGAAAAAACCCAAATTCGCTTGCGGCCTTCTTTCTTTCCTTTTACCGAGCCCAGTGCCGAGTTAGATATTTCTTGTTTTGTATGCGAAGGGGCGGGATGCCCCATTTGCAAACACAGCGGTTGGGTAGAGATAGGCGGCTGCGGAATGGTTGACCCGGCGGTCTTGCAGGCTTGCGGGATTGACAGCGATAAGTACACGGGCTATGCCTTTGGGTTTGGAATCGAAAGAATCACCCTGTTGCGCTACAAAATCAACGATTTGAGGCTACTGAGTGAAAACGATGTCAGGTTTTTGTCCCAATTCCGTTCGATATGAGTTTAGTAGCCAAAGTAGTGTACAGTGTTACCATCAACATTGAAGATCACTCTGAGGATGACTGGCTTCAGTGGATGACCACCCAACACATACCCGATGTGATGCGGACAGGCCATTTTTTGAGTTTTAGACTGCTCAAATTGCTTACCGAGCAACCCGATGCCACGGGGACGACTTATTCCATTCAGTACTACTGCGAATCTATGGAAGACCTCAACGCCTACCTCGAAAAGCATGCACCAAGACTACAAAGTGCTCATGCGCAGCGTTATTCGGGTAGTTTTGTTGCTTTTAGAACCATTCTCGAAGAGGTGGACTGCGGATAGTTTTACTTTAAGCCTATACTTATGAGACTTTTATTTATTTCTACGCTGCTATTATTTGTTTGTTCTTCTTGCGTTGTTTCTAAGAAAAAATTTTTGGCCGAAGTGGCTGCCAAAGAAAAACTGGCCGAAGAAAAGCGCAAACTTGAGAAAGAAAAAGCCGATTTGCTAAAAACCCGCGCCGAACTCCAAGACCAGATTGCCCGTCTGAGGGCTGACACCACTGCTTTGGGACAACAGTACCGTACGCTGCTGGCGCAGTACAAAACGCTGGATACACAGCATGCCCAGTTTATAGACCAGAGCCGACAAACCAACGACCAACTCAAAAAGTCACTCCAAGATAAACAAGCCGCCCTTGCCGAAAAAGAAAGACTCTTGGCCGAAAGAGAGCGAATGGTCAAAGAGCTTCAAGATGCCATCGCCCGCAAAGATGCCGCCGTCAAATCGCTTCTCGACAAAGTCAAAACGGCACTGTCGGGCTTTGCTGCCGACGAGCTATCGGTTGAGATGCGCAACGGCAAGGTGTACGTCTCGCTTGCCGAGAAATTACTTTTTCAGTCGGGTAGGGCTGACGTAGATAAAAAAGGCAAAGAGGCACTTGCCAAACTGGCCGACGTGCTCAACAAAAACCCCGAAATAGAAATCCAAATCGAAGGACACACCGACGACGTGCCGATTAAAACCGTCCAATTCAAAGACAACTGGGATTTGAGCGTCATCAGGGCTACTTCTATTGTTCGGATACTCTCGCAAGAGTACGGTGTGGATGAACTAAGGCTCACCCCCGCCGGTCGCGGACAAACCACCCCCGTAGCCCCCAATACCGATCCGGCAGGCAGGGCCAAAAACCGTCGCATTGAAATAGCCTTAGCCCCCAAATTAGATGAACTTTTTAAAATTTTAGAAACGGGCAAACCCTAAGCAATTTTAAATTGCAATATTTTAATCGTTTTTTGTCATATATCACAGCAAATTGGTCTTTCAAAAAAGCCGCATTTGCATTTGTCTAATTTATTTTTGTGCAGACAATATTTTATTAGTGTAAACCCATTTCAATAGATACATATACTTTTAAACCCTTTTCCAATGAATTACTTTCGTGCTTATATCTTTTGTCTGCTATTCCAGTTTTTGAATTTGGAAGGCTTTGCTCAGTTTGGGCCTCGTCTGGAGTGTTTTACGCTGCATGCCCCTGAAGTATTGCTCACCGATGTCAAACGAATTGCCGTTTTCAACTTTGATTCCCGAACCGGTTTTTTTGACAGTAGGCTTGGGGCAAGCATGGCAGACAAACTGGTGGCTGCCTTGATGCAAGAAGACAGGGGGCTGACAGTGGTCAGCACAACATTTATGGGTTCCCCTCAACGCCTCAAGCCTTTTTTTACAGGTGCCAAAACCAATATCTATGACATCCTTGAGCGCAACCGCATGGACAAAATCATGGAAGAACAAAAATTGGTGGCCTCGGGAGTCATTGACGACAACCAAGCGGTTCAATTGGGTAAAGTGCTGGGTGTGCAAGCCATGATATTTGGTCAAGTGAGCCTTACGAGTCAAGACAAACAAACCACCTACGACTCAAAAGACAGCAAAGGCAATATCACTAAAATGTACCGCAGCGAAAGAGTCGTTACTGTGGAGGCAAGTATGCGGGTGGTTTCGACCGAAAGCGGAAAAATTTTGGCCACTTCTTCCGATAGACAAAGCCGCACGGAAAGCCTTGTGGGGGCCAACAACTACCCGAGTTTGCCTGAGCCTTTCGCTCTGGCTCAAAATCTTTTGGATGTGATGGCCTACGGCTTTGCCAATCATATTGCGCCTTATTATGAGTTTGACCGCTTTGAAATCCTTAAAATCAAAGAAAAAGAATTTAGAGACAAAGCCAAAACGGCAAGAGATTTGGCCAATATCGGCCAGATAGACAAAGCCTACCCCATTTACCGCTCTATTGTTGACCAAGACCCTTACAATGCCGATGCCGCTTACAATGTAGGGATTCTTTATGAAGCCGCCGGCGATTACGCCAAAGCCCTTGAGATGTATTCCCAAGCCAGCCAAGTAATCCCCACTGACAGAACTTTTGCCAAAGCCAAGTCGCGTTGCCAACAGGCTGCCGATATGGTAGAAAAACTTAAATCTTTGGGGGTAGAAATTAAACCCATGCTGTTGGAGATTGGGGAAAGCCGCGTGGCTGTGAGCAGTGGCTCTACCGTCAAAACCCGAGGCAGCCGCAGTGACCGCTGGGATGTTTTTGCAGATAAGTCGCGCTCTTCGCAAGTAGTCATAAAAGTGCCCGGAGGCTCTGAGTTTGAGGTAATAGAAAATGGGGGCGAGTGGGTTAAAATCAAATTGTTAGGCGGCAAAGAGGGTTACATACACCGCGAAAACCTTACCCAATAGCCAGTAAATCAATAATGGCCAAGACAATATCTTTGGCTACTTCTGTTTTTGATTTGAGTTGAAACTCATGTTTTTGACTGCTTGTAAAAAAAGTAACTTTGTTGGTATCGTACCCAAATCCTGCCCCCTGATCATTGAGTGAGTTGAGAATCAGTAAGTCAAAGTTTTTCTTTTTGAGCTTAATTAATGCGTTTTGGTGTTCGTTTTCTGTTTCCAATGCAAAACCAACGTTGATTTGCCCCTCTCGCTTCATTTGCCCGGCTTCATAGGCTATGTCCTTGGTTTTAACCAATTTAAGCCAATATTCGTTTTCCTGTTTTTTTATTTTTTGCTCATGGACTTGTTCGGGTGTGTAGTCTGCCACCGCTGCCGCAAAAACCGCAATGTCGGCCTGCGGATAGATTTCTAAGGATTTTTCGGCCATTTGTTGAGCTGTGATGACTCCAATAGTTCGGTATGGTTTTTCAAATATTTCAATAGGCCCATGAATAAGCGTAACCTCCGCACCCCTTCGATGCAACTCATCGGCTATGGCGATTCCCATTTTTCCGGTAGAGGCATTGGATATAAAACGCACAGGATCAAGGTGTTCACGGGTAGAACCTACTGTCAAGAGGGCTTTTTTGCCTTTTAGTGGTTTTGAGCCAAACTCCTCAACCAATGCGGCTATCTCTTCCGGCTCTGCCATTCTGCCTTTGCCGCTTAGGCCGCTGGCCAACTCACCGACACGGGGTTCTATCAATATCACATTCCATTTTTGCAGGGTTTGTATGTTGTGGGTGGTAGAGGGGTGATTCCACATATCCAAATCCATAGCCGGGGCCACAACTACGGGACAGCGAGCAGACAAGTAGCAGGCAATCAATAAATTGTCACAGTTTCCGCAGGCCATTTTAGAGAGCGTATGCGCACTGCAAGGGGCTATAAGCATCACATCAGCCCATATCCCCAACTCAACGTGGTTGTTCCAAACGCCGGTTGGGTCTTTTTCAAATTCGGTGAGTACAGGGTGTTGGCTCAGGGTAGCCAAAGTTAAAGGCGTAATAAACCTCTGGGCAGCAGGGGTCATGACGACTTTGACTTCATGGCCTGCTTTGACCAGCAGCCTGGTGAGTACGGCGGCTTTGTAGGCGGCAATACTACCTGTAACGCCTAAAAGAATTTTCATATTTGGCTATCAGTCCGCAATGCGGCGAAGGGTGGTGCGGCGGTTTTTTTGGTGGTCTTCTTCGGTCATTACAGCTTTGTTGATCTTGAGTTGGGTTTTGCCGTAGCCTTTGGCTATAATGCGCTGGGGATCTACACCTTTGGAAACCAAGTATTGTACTGCACTTCGGGCGCGTCTTTCTGACAAGTCCATGTTGTAAGCAAAACTGGCGCGGGCATCGGTATGGCTGCCCAGTTCAATTTTTACGTTGGGATTGCGCAACAGAAACTCTGCCAACTCATCCAATTTAGGCATCTCGCTTTGGCGTATGCTGTCTTGGTCTAAGTCGTAGAGTATTTCCATCTCAATTTCAAACTTTGAGTCGTTGGGCTTTTCCAACAGTTTGACAAACTTATCAGCCCCCATTTCAAAATCTTTATCAAATACGACTTCTATGGTGTCATCGGCAAACTCATCAGGGGTAATGGTTTGATTTTTAGATGAAAATTCTCCACTGTAAGGAAAATAATCAGGACTTTTGTCTGCCCCAATTTTAAAGTCTGTGTCCAATGGGATTTGTATCTTGAAGCGATAGCCGCCCTCTTTGTCTGTTTTGCTGCTATCCAAAAGCGTCTCTGATGAGTCAAACAACTTAACGACTGCGTTTGAAATAGGCTTTTGACTGTTTTTTTCAGTAACTGTGCCGGCAAGGTAATACAAGATAACACGGTCTTTTTTACTGTTGATTTTGAAGGCATAAATGTCATCGTCTCCCGCTCCTCCCGGGCGATTGGAAGTAAAAAATCCACTGGCCGTATCTTTGAAACAAATCGCAAAGTCATCATAAGAACTATTGATTGGCGCACCGATGTTGCTCACTTTATACACCGCTCCGTTTTTTGTGGCGCGGTGTATGTCAAGCCCGCCCAGTCCTACGTGCCCGTCAGAAGCAAAGTAGAATATATCTTTTGACACCAGAAAGGGAAACATTTCATTTCCAGAGGTATTGATGCTCCTTCCCAAATTCATTGGTTCACTCCATGTTCCTTCGCGGGTTTTGGTGGAGCGGTACAAATCCAAACCACCATAAGAGCCTCCGTTCTCATTTTTACCCGGACGGTTTGAGGCAAAAACTAAGGTATTGCCATCGGGAGACAGCGAAGGACAAGCATCCCAGTAGCCGCTGTTGATTTCGCTCAACTCACGGGGCTTTGTCCAACCTGTATCTTGATAAACAGACTCATACAGTTTGATTTCAAAAGGTTCTTTTTCTTTGCTGCGCGACGAGCGGGCAAAAATCATGTTTTTACCATTTGCACTGAAAGTGGGGGAAGCGTCGTGAATATTGTCAACGTTTATGATAGAATTGAGCATGCTTACCGAACCGGCACAGGCTTGGTTGTTATTGGTTTCGTACATGTATATATCATCGAATCCCTTGCCATTGGCCGCGTATATGGCTTCGCGGCGGCGGTTGCTCGAAAAGAGCACTTTTCCTCTCCAGATAGCGGGCGAATATTCGGATTCGGGGGTGTTGATACCTTCACAGGCAATTATTTCGATATTTTTATGTGGTTTTGACAAATTTTCTACCAAAGCAAGGCTTTCCAGTTCTTGTTTGGCGCGGCGCGATGCCTCATTTCTGTTTTTGGAGGCCTTAGCAAATACGTCTCCGGCTTCTTTGTACTTGCCGTTGGCCTTCAAGGCCAAACCGTAAGCAACCAGCAGTTTATCGGTGCTTTTTCCACCTTGAACGGCTGCTTCGTAATAAGGAAGCGATTGGGCCATTCTGTTGGATAGGCGATAGCACTCAGCTATTTGGTAGTTGATGTCTGCTTTAAGTTCGGGATTTTGGGTTTTGGTCAGAAGTTTTTGGTAGCGGGGGATGAGTTCTTCGTATTCGGCGTATTTATCTTTTTCTTTGGTCAGGGACTTGTAACTGTCCGAACAACCCAACGTGCCCAAAACCATGAACACCAAAAGAATCCGTACATTTTTCATGCAATTGCATTTTATTTTGATACAAAACTAACCAATTAAATAAGAATGAGAAAGAGCTTTTTTACTTTTCCAATGATGATTTTTGATTTGCCTACGGACGTTGATTTTAACTGACACAATCAAATAAGATGTCAAAACAAGGAGTAGTGCGCTGACTCTTTTATACTTAAGGGTAAGTTTTTTTATTTGACTCTGTTGGCCTTTGCAGCCAACGATTCCTAACTTTGCGGGTCAAAGCCAATGCCTTGCTTACTGCCGAAGTAATTGTCCCACGTCCTATTCGCAGGCGTTTTTCTTATTTCATACCTGAGGGTATGCGCGTTGAGGTCGGCAATAGGGTCATTATTGAGTTTGGCAAGCAAAAAATCCTTACGGCAGTGGTGGTGGACATTGGCGAGAAAGAGGCCACTAAGTCTATCATTGAAGTATTGGGAGACGCTCCGGTGCTTTTTGCTCAGCAAATACAGCTATGGGCTTGGATGGCAGGCTATTATCTTTGCAGCGAAGGGGAAGTCATGGCGGCGGCCATTCCCTCGGGGCTAAAACTCAGCAGCGAGAGTTTTTTGCAACCCAACCCTGTTTTCAGCCGAACAGATGAGTTGGAGGCGCAAGAGCTTTTGGTCTGGGAAAAAATGAGCGCATGCAAACAAATCACTTACGGGCAGCTAATTAAGTTGATGCAAGAGACTTTAGGGCAAATAGAAAATACACTCTGGGGACAGGAACTTAAACAACTGTCCCTTCAAAAAGCCATCAAAATCTTAAAATCACTACTCGAAAAAAATGCCTTCCTTACTTACGAAAAGGTAATTGAAAAATACCAACCTAAAAAAGTTGCAAAAATCCGCCTCAAACAAGAGTATTTGCAGCCCGAAGCCCTCAACGAAGTTTTTTCGCTGTTGTCCAAAAAACCGATTTGCGAACAACTTTTGCTCAAATACCTCACTCTGACTAAAGTCCACCTCAACCCCAATGCCAATCAAGAAGGATTGGATGTTCATCTGCTCGGCGAGGCAGACACCAAAACAGCTCTCAAAACACTGGTAAAGAAAGGCATATTTGAGCCTTTTGAAGCAATTAAGCCTCGTTTTGCTCTCTTGGATACAAGCGAACCTAAAAGCATACAACTCAGCGCAATCCAAAGGGAAACTTTTATTCGCATCGTTCAACTTTTTGAAAAACAGTCCACTGTACTGCTCCATGGCGTTACGGGAAGCGGCAAGACGGAAGTTTATATTGAACTGGCAGACAGGGTATTGTTTCAAGGCGGACAGGTACTGATTTTGGTGCCGGAGATTGCCCTCACGGTTCAGACTGTCGAGCGATTCAGGCAGGTTTTTGGCTCAAAACTGGGCATATACCACTCGAAGTTTTCGGACAAAGAGCGGGTAGAAATCTGGCAGGGGGTCTATGAGCAAAAATTTCAAGTGGTGGTGGGGGTACGTTCGGCGGTTTTTTTGCCTTTTTCAAATTTGGGGCTGGTCATAGTAGATGAAGAACATGACCCAAGCTACAAACAAGCCGACCCCGCTCCTCGTTACCACGCCCGAGACACCGCCATCGTGCTGGCGCAACAACAAGGAGCAAAAGTTCTTTTGGGAAGCGCGACACCGAGCTTAGAAAGTTGGCACAACGCACAAACAGGGCGGTATGGATTTGTGCAGATACTTGATAGACACGGTGATAGCGTACAGCCGGAGTTTGTGTTTGCTGACCTGAAGTTTTATCACAAAACCAAATCCATGCGGGGTGGGTTTTCTCAGATGCTTTTGGATGAGATAGCAATGAACAAGACCCAAGGAAAGCAGAGCATTTTATTTCTAAATAAAAGAGGGTACTCACCTCAAATTCAATGTCTGGATTGTGGAGATATTCCGCAGTGCATTCGATGCTCAGTGAGTTTGACTTATCACTTGTCATCCAATGAGTTGCGTTGTCATTATTGCGGCTGGAAGCAGCCTTTGGGCAGGGCGTGTGTGGCTTGTGGGTCGTCTAAACTCAAGACCATCGGGATGGGAACCGAAAAGGTCGAAGATGAACTTAAACTTTTTCTTCCTGATTTGAGCGTTGTCAGGATGGACTCTGATACCACCCGCAGCAAAAAAGCATTTGAGCGAATTTTAGAAGATTTTGCAGCCGGAAAAGTAGATGTTCTCACCGGTACACAAATGGTTACCAAGGGTTTAGACTTTGATAGGGTGGGCTTGGTGGGGGTGATGGATGCCGACAGATTGCTTTACTTTCCTGATTTTCGCAACCATGAGCGAACTTTTCAGCTTCTGTTACAAGTGGCAGGTAGGGCAGGCCGCCGCTCACAGAGAGGCAGGGTCATCATCCAAACTACCCAACCCCAACATTTTGTTTTGCGGTGTGTCGCCGAAAATAACTTTGAGCGGTTTTACAACCACGAACTTGTCGAGCGGCAAAAGTTCAATTATCCGCCTTTTTCTCGTTTGGTGGTACTTACTATCAAATCCAACCATCAGCAACAGTGTCAAAAAGCCGCCGAAAATCTCTGCACTTTGTTGCGTAAAGCCTTGCAAGAGAGCTGGATAATGGATGTTTCTGTACCGATTGTCGAAAAAATAAACGAACTTTACCACCGCACTGTATTTATCAAACTTCCCAAAACCCCAGATCTGCCTAAGCACAAAGCAGTGATAGATTTTTTGTGCTATGACTTTGTAAAAATTAAGGATTACGGAAACATTTTTATCAAAATGGATGTAGATGCCATTTGAGGGGCTAAGGCGAGTTCTTATCAACACAAACGCCATCCAGTGGATGGCGAATATGCAACCTATATTTATAACCTAACGTGAGATAAATATTTCTCCCTTAAACTCTTTACCACTGTTGTATTTGACATGATACAAATACGCACCTGTTGGTAAAGCTCTATTGGCATCGTCAACGCCCCGCCATTCATAGTTGAAGCCTACAAGTTCCCTGCGAAATACAGGCACACCGACTTTGTTGTAAACCACCAGTACGGCTGGCGAGGGAAGAGGTATGTTCCAACTCTCTCCAAGCTCAGGGTTGAAATGATAAGCCACAGGCAAACATTCCCCACTATTTGAAACCAATACTTCTACCAAGTCCCCATCAATCAAACATCCACCTTCTGCCTTGACTGTAACAGGGTATTTACCCGGAGACAGGCTTGGAAATAAAGAAGATTTTGAGAAAGTTTTTCCACCGTCTATGGAAAATTCTGCACTCCGAATGCCCTTTGCTTTAATTTGGATGGCACCATCGTGCCTATCTTCACAAGAAGCAGTTGTGGTATAAGACAAACTTGACTTTTCAAGGTTGCAAGGAGCAACAACTTTTTCAGGGCTTTGACTCACTTGTGTATTTTCAACGGCGGGCGGTGTATCAATTTTTTGAGATGGAGTCAGGGTAGGTGATTGCGTAGGTTCTTCCGGCTTCACAATTGCAGGCTCTACGGCAACCTCAGTGCTTACTTGGGTTGGTAACGTGTTTTTTGTTTGTGTACTTTCCTGTATTGACTCTTGTGGTTTTTCAGTTTGAAAGGCATCAGGTTGCTTTGACTCAATTGGCTCAAGCTGAATTACTTCTATTGTCTGTTTTGTAGTTGAACTTACGACTGTGTTGGTTTTAGCATTCTCGCTCAGGGCAATTGATTCTCTGTGCTCCATAGGCAAAACAGATGTTTTCAAAGTGATTTTGCCAGTTGGCTCAGTAGAAAACAAAAAACTAATGGCAGCAATAGAACCAATAGTTGCCCATTTGGAAGGTCTGGAAGACCTTGATAGCTTATTTTGGTTTGCTATGTACCGTTGATGGGCTTCTTGGATTTTTATTTTGGTTTCCAACAATCCGGCATCAAATATCATTTCGTTAGCTAAACGCTGAAAATCAATTATTTGGTTGAACGATTCATCGGAAAGCATTTTTGCTTTGAATTCAATCAAATCTTGTCCCTTCAGTTTTCCACTTAAATACCGGTCAATGAGTTCGAGCTGTTCAATTTCTGAGAGTTTCATCTCAATTATTTTTAGATAGATACAATATCGGTTACAAAAAGTGTCCTTTCCACAAAAAAAATTGTCCTTACTTAATTTTTTAAGGCATCTCTTAGCTGTGGGTTTTCTTGGACTATTTTAATGAGTTTTTGTTTACACTTGTAATTGCGGGTTTTGGCCGCATTTTCGCTTGCAAAGCCCATTTTTTCAGCTATTTGCTTCATAGAAAGGTTGTGATAGATGGAATAGACCAAAAGCTCCTTGCAACGTTCACCGATTTGATCGAGAAGGGTTTGAAGAATTTTTCCTCTCTCTTCACTGATGTAATCCCTTTCTATGTTTGAGCTGGATTCTAATTTGTTTTCTATGCTAAAGGACTCAACTTGACGGTATTTTCTCTTGGCTTTGTTGATCCATAAGTTTCTGCAAACGGTGTAGATGAATGCCCCCACTCCATGCTCAGGTTTGAAACGCTTTATTTTTACTTCTTTACAAAAGATGAGTACGGCATCCTGAAAAATATCATGTGCTTCCTCTGTCGTTCCACTATTGGCACATACGAATTGGACTACCTTGGGATTGATATACTCATATAAGTAGTCAAGAGCTTTATCTTCTTCGCCGTTTAGAATAGCAGTGTAAATAGCTTCTTCAATCTGTTTTTTGAGCATCATTGATTATACATGCGGTTTATTGAAATGTAACCCATTGAGGTGGTTCAAACAAACTCGTGGTTTGCAGACACCCTCACCTTAAACGACGAGAAATAGCCTCTACAATTATACCAAGATTTAAGTGATTTTTAAGATTTTAAGGATTGATTCGCTTGATTTTCAAGGATTTAATTCTAAAAAAAATATAAAACCACTTAATTTATAGTATAATATGTAAGCAATATTTTGTTTATACGTGCATGGCTCTGTTGGCTGTGGCTGCCATACATGCCTCTTTCATGGCTTCGGTGTAGGTTGGGTGGGCATGAGACATGCGGGCTACGTCCTCGGCAGAGGCGCGGTATTCCATGGCTACTACACCTTCCGCAATCATATCTGCCGCTCTGGGGCCTATAATGTGAACGCCCAAAATCTCATCTGTCTGTGCGTCGGCCAGCACCTTCACCAGGCCGTCCAAATCCATACTTGCACGGGCGCGTCCCAAGGCTTTGAAAGGGAAACTACCTGATTTGTAGCTCCTTCCTGAGGCTTGAAGCTCTTGTTCCGTATAGCCAACGCCCGCTACTTCAGGCCAAGTATAGACCACGTTGGGAATGAGCAAATAATTGATGTGAGGTTTTTGTCCTGCAATGATTTCGGCTGCCATCACCCCTTCTTCTTCGGCTTTGTGAGCGAGCATGGCACCGCGCACCACGTCCCCAATGGCATATACGCCTTCAATCGCTGTTTCAAGGTGCTCATTGACCTCTATTCTGCCTCTGGAATCCGGCTTTAAGCCAATATTCTCCAATCCCAACCCTTGGGTAAAAGGCTTGCGGCCTACCGACAGCAAACAATATTCAGCCCTCAATTCAATGGTTGAACCGTCTTTCTTTTCTGCTTGGATAAGCACTTCATCTCCTATGGTTTTAGCTGAAGTTACTTTGGTGTTGAAATGAAATGTAAAACCCAGTTTTGACAACACTTTTTGCAGCTCTTTGCCCATAGCTTTGTCCATGCTGCCAATAAGCGAGTCGGTAAACTCAACCACTTCAACCTTTGTGCCTAAGCGAGCGTACACCGAACCCAGTTCCATGCCAATGACCCCACCCCCAATGACCACCATACTTTTGGGGACTTGTTGGAAGTTGAGGGCTTCTGTGGAAGTGATTACTCTTTTGCCGTCGTACTCTGAGCCGGGTATGATGATGGGGGTAGAGCCTGTCGCAATGATTACCTTTTTGGTTTCCAGTGTTTTGGCTTCTCCCTGTGAAGACACAACTTTAACATGATTTTTGTCTATAAAACTGCCCAAGCCGTAGTGTACATCAACTTTGTTTTTTTTCATCAGGTAAGCTACGCCCTCGCAAGTCTTTTTAACCACATCGTCCTTTCGGGCAATCATCTGAGGCATATTGACTTTGGGTGTTTCTATGTCTATGCCATGGGTTTTGAAAGTATGAACAGCATTGTAATAGTGTTCTGAAGAATCTAACAGAGCTTTTGAAGGGATGCAGCCCACGTTGAGGCACGTACCGCCTAAAGTATTTTCTTTTTCGATAAGGGCTGTTTTAAGCCCCAGTTGGGCGCAACGGATGGCGGCAACATAGCCACCGGGTCCGCTTCCAATAATGGTTACGTCGTAAGTCATAAAAAATTAGTTGAACAAAAAAAAGTAAAATAAAGCAATTGACCAAAATATGCAGCCGATTTGCACTCTAAATGACCAACTCATCCAACAGTTCAGCCAAATGGATTGCCTTGCGTCCGGTTGCGTGTTGTATTTGGTGGCGGCACGAGGTGCCAGAGGCCAGCACGGTTTCGTAAGGTGAAGTTTTGGCTATGTAGGGAAAAAGCACAAGTTTGCCTATTTTTTGAGACACTTGGTAGTGTTCTTTTTCATACCCAAACGAACCGGCCATTCCGCAGCAACCAGCAGGGATAAATTCGTGTTTGCAGCCCCGCAGGATAGAAAGTATTTTGTGGGTGTAACTGTTGTCGCTCAATGCTTTTTGGTAGCAGTGGTTGTGGACGTGTATTTTTTTGGAAGATAGTTTGAAATTCATTGATTTTATGTAGCCCGTATCAATTTGAGAGGCCACAAACTCATCAAAAGTTTTGACAAGCGGGGCTAATGTTTTTGCCATTTGGCTATTGGGCAAAAGGTCTAAGTACTCATCTCTCAGTGTGAGTATGGCTGAGGGTTCTATGCCCACAATTAGGCAGTCTTTGCGCTCTTTTTGAGGTATTTGTAGGTAGGCTTGGTGCAATACTTGCGTGTTGTAGCGGGCAATAAAACGTGCCCTCTCAAGAAAACCTTTAGATATAACAGTCCTGCCGCTCTCCATGACTTTGGGCACTACCACATCGTATTTGAGTTTTTCCAGCAAAGAAACTACCGTTTTACCGAGTTCAACCTCATTGAAATTGGTAAACTCATCGACAAACAAGATGACTTTTCTAAAAGTAACAGCCGGTTTTTTGTGTTTTTCAACCCAATCGAAAAAAGTCTGGCGGGCAAGTTTGGGCAGTTCTCTTTCCTGTGCAATGCCCAGCGCATTTTTGACAAAATCTTTGTTGGCCAGTAAGTTATAGACCGAAGTTGCAAACGGGATGCTTTTGATAAATTGCGCAATTCTGGCGTAGTTGCCAAAAGCAAAATCCCGCCTACTCAGTCCGTGTGCGCTGTGGTAGCCGTTTAGGAATTCGGCTTTTAGCTTAGACATATCTACATTGGAAGGGCACTCGTTTTTGCAGGCTTTGCAAGAAAGGCACAAATCCAGTACCTGATAGACTTCCTGAGAAGCAAAGGCTTCTTTAGGGGTTTTTTGGGTAAAAATTTCGCGCAATATGTTGGCGCGGGCACGGGTGGAGTCTTTTTCTTCTCTTGTAGCCATGTAAGAGGGGCACATGGTGCCGCCTATGAGGTGCGATTTCAGACAGTCTCCGCTGCCGTTGCACTGCTCGGCGGCTCTGACAAAGCCGTCTGTATGTTGCCAATCAAACACAGTCTGCACATTGGGGGTTGGCAAGTCCGCTTGGTGGCGCAGCGAGGTGTTCATGCGGGGCGTGTCGGTGATTTTGCCTGCATTGAAAACACCCATTGGGTCAAAAGTTCTTTTTATTTCCCTAAGAATCTGATAGTTTGCCTCACCTATCATAAAGGGAATAAATTCGCCCCTCAGTCTGCCGTCTCCGTGTTCGCCTGATAGCGAGCCTTTGTATTTTTTGACCAAAGCGGCCACTTCTTCAAGCACGGTACGAAAAAGTGCTTGTCCTTCAGTGGTTTTCAAGTTGATGATGGGGCGTAAATGAAGCTCGCCCGACCCGGCATGGGCATAATGCACGCAAGAAAGCCCGTGTAGCGACATGGCATGGTCAAACTCATCAATATAGTCCGGCAAATCATTGACATCCACGGCTGTATCTTCTACTACCGGAACAGGCTTGGCATCGCCTTTCATATTAGACAGCACCCCGAGTCCCGCTTTGCGCAGTTCCCAGACTTTTTTCATGTCGCTGCCCTTTACCACCTCAAATGCGTAGCCTGATGAGTTGTTTTTCAAATCCGATACAAGAGCATCTAATTTCTTTTCGAGTTCGAACTCATCTTCTTGGCATACTTCTATGATCAAGAGTGCTTTGGGCTCACCTTTAACAAAAAAGCGGTTTTTAGCTTGTTCGATGTTGTTTGCGGTACATTCTAATACAAAGTTGTCCAATAGCTCACAAGCATAGGGCTGATGCTTTAATGCGATGAGATTGGCTTCAAGACTCCGTCTAACACTATCAAAATGAGCGCATACCAGTGCTTTGTGCGGAGGAGGCAGTTCTACCAATGCCAATTTGGCTTCTGTTATGATACACAGCGTGCCTTCGGAGCCGGCTATCAGTTTGCAGAAGTTGAATTTTTCTTCGCTATTGCCAAAAATATCGGCCTGCATCAGCAAATCAATGGCATAGCCTGTATTACGCCTTTTGATGGACGGTTTGGGGAAATTTTCGGTTATGTTTTCTCGAATAGCTTGTTGCTTGAGCAGGCCATACATGTAGCGATAAATCTCCCCTTCCAAATTTTGCAATTCAAGTTTTGCTTCAAATTCCTCTTTGTTCAAGGCTTTGAAAACAACCTCAGAGCCATCAGAAAGAAAGGCTTTTAGTTCAAGCAAATGTTCGCGCGTACTTCCATAAACAACTGAATTTGAGCCGCATGAGTTATTTCCTATCATACCGCCTATGGTAGCGCGGTTGGCGGTTGAGGTTTCGGGGGCAAAAAATATTCCATGGGGTTTTAGCACTGCGTTGAGCTCGTCTCTGACCACTCCGGGCTGAACCCTGACGAATTTTTCTTTGGTGTTGATTTCTAAGATTTGGTTCATCTGCCTTATATCCAACACCATACCACTCCCCACCACTTGACCTGCCAGCGAAGTACCGGCAGCTCGGGGGATAAGCGTTATATGTTGTTTTTGAGCAAACAAGATGATTTTCAATACATCTTGGCCGGTTTTGGGACGAGCGACCGCAAGAGGGATTTCTCGGTAAGAGGAAGCATCCGTAGCATATAAAACTCTTGTTGTATAATCTGTAAACAATTGACCTTCAATTGAATCGGATAAGGATTTGAAGGCGTGTAACATTATAATATTCTTTTTATTATCGGCAATTTTAGCAATTATGGGCACAACATCCAAATCTCGAAGGGTATAAAATACGTTTACAGATTGTGGTTTTTAAAAGCCAAAAATATTTTGACATCCACATTTATTGTGTAAGTATTATTCCATAGCTTAAGAATTTTAGATAAAGATTTACTATTTTCAATTAAATTTGTGCTTTGAAATTGACTCTTAACAATATTATTTTAAATTTTCCTTATTTCAATAACTACCTGTTCTTACCGTTTTCATTTAAACTGCATTCTATGAGAAACTGTTCACTTTTATTTTTTTTGTTTTTTTGTTACCATGTTACATTTGCTCAAAAGACCTCTACCAACAAATTGATGGGGGCATCGCTCAAAAAATTTGAAGCCCACATGTACAATGAAGCGGTCAAAGGATTTGAAGAGATTTTGACAATCGAACCTGAAAATCAGAATGCCAAACTCTACGCCGGTGTTTGCTATGTCTTTGAGGACAATCCCATCAAGGGGCTGGAATACCTTAGCGAACTCAAAGACTCCGATGCAGCAAAAAATCCTCTCTACAGCTACTGGCACGGATTGGCGTATTACAAAAATGAAAAATTTGATCAAGCAGAAATTGAACTCAACAAGCCTACAATCAAACAAATTCCCGAACTCCAACAAAAAATCGCCGACCTCAAGAACTCTATTAAAAATGCCAAGGATCTGAAGAAAATTCACACAGGCATACAAGTTCAAAATCTTGGCCCCAGAATCAATTCTTCTGAGCACGAGTACGGTGCTTTTCTTTCTTCGGATTACACGACTCTCTATTACGTGAGAGAACCCAATGTTGTAGGCCAGAAATTGGACAATCTCGAACAGCCTCTTTTTTCTCGACTTAATAACGATGGGATTTCTTGGTCTGCACCCCAAATTCTAAAGTTTGAAGTCTCAGAAACCAAAGTAGAAGTACCCATCCAACTCTTTGACAATGACCAAAAAATGCTTCTTTACGAAGACGGGAATATAGCCGTGAGCGAAAGAAGCGAATCAGGTTGGTCTGAGCCCAAGCCTTTTGTGTCTGCTTTGGGTAGCTCAAAGAGCCAAGAATCTCATGCTTTTTTGTTTAACAACGAAAAATCAATCATATATTCTTCCAATTCAGCCACAGGAAATGACCTCAACCTGTACATTATTCATTTTGATGAAGCCACCCGAAGCTGGAGCAGCCCCAAAAGTATTTCGGAACTTAACACTTTGAAAAACGAAGACGCTCCTTTTGTTGCCAAAGACGGGACATTGTATTTTGCCTCCGAAGGGTTTAATTCAGTGGGAGGATATGATATATTTAAAACCAAATACGATTCGGCTTTGGGTAAGTGGGAAACCCCTCAAAACATGGGCTTCCCTGTAAATTCAGTCTATGATGACATATTTTTCATCAAAACAGGCCCTTATGGGTACTTTACCTCAAACCGAAACGGAGGCTATGGACTGGAGGATATATACATCGCTTTTTTGGACAATATGACAGAATTGAAGGTTTCTGCTAAAACCAAAAATGGGCAGTCTATTGCTCCTTATGAGATTGTGGCCAATTTTGATGGAAAAGAGTACCAAATGAAGTGTTCCCAAGAGAACTGCGTAATTAAGCTGCCAATTAATTCAAAAGGCAAAATAAAAATCATAAAAAATAAAAAACTCATCCACGAACAAGAGATCAATACTAAGATTCCCTTAAACGGAAAAGGTATTGCTACCATACAAATAGCTTTAGAGTCAGACCTTGAGGGGATAGCCCAAGATAAAGAAATCAATGTTGTGGGAAAAATTCTTCAAACGCCTGTCGGGACGGAGGTTAATATCATTGATCTTAATACCGGTAAAACAGTCGCCAGTACCAAAATCCAAAAAGGAGGCAATTTTAAAATTAACTCTGTTAAATATAATAATCAAAGCAACTACCAAATCACGGCCATATCCAAAGGGGTGGTCATAGCCAAAAACAGCATATCTGCTGCCAATATTAAAAATGGGCAGACCATTGATTTGGGAGAAATTGAGCAACTTAAATCCGTTGAGGTAGGCTCCGAGATAATGACCGAAAAAATTTATTTTGATTTTAATTCTTTTGTTATCAGAGAGGTGTCATATCCTGTGTTGGATATGATAGTGGCTTATTTGCAAGAGAACAAGACCCTGAAGATTGAGATTGCAGGCCATACAGACTCCATTGGCAAGGACGAGTACAACCAGTACCTTTCCGAAATGCGAGCCAAATCAGTATTCAATTATTTGGCATCGAAAGGAATTGCCAAAGCGCGGCTCAAAGCGGTGGGCTACGGAGAAAAGAAACCCCTTGCCTCTAATGACGATGAGCAAGACGGACGCGAATTAAACCGAAGAATTGAGTTCACGGTATTAGAAAAGTAATTTTCTAAGTTGCAACTAAGTTACAACTTTTGGTAGTCGGTTATTTCGGACTTAAAATAGAATTATATTTTTTAACGTCACCAAGAATTTCGAGTGCCTTTCCTATTTCAGGGTCTTCGTCAAAAGTGGCTTCTATCTGTCCCGCTTTAAAATAATAGCGGCTGATGATTTCTTCTTCCAATTTCTCTATGATTTCTTGTTTGTATGTATCCAAATCTGAAGATTTAGAAGCCGCAACGGTTTTTTCTATTTCCTTAATCTGGATAAGGATTTTTTCGTTGTTCTTTTCCTTTTCCGCTTTTGCTTTAAGTTCTGCAAGGTTTTGCTCCAAAGGGCTCGTGTAGTTCAGGTCTTTATTTTTGAGCCATTTTACAAATTCTTGGTATTTCGCATCATCAATAGAGAATTCTTTGGCAGCAGCGATGCTTTGATTTTTAAGTCTGTACTCGGTGGCATAGTCAAATATGAGTCCATTGTCCAATAGGTATTTGGTGAGCGCGCTGTACTGGGGTAGGGGCACTTCTACATCGGGGCTTACGCCACCGCCATCATATACTTTGCGCCCATTGCGGGTCTTGAACTCAGCACGAAGTGAGTCGGCGATTTTTTCGGCCTTGCCTTGCGGGTTTCGGTGTGCATAGTCAATTTCTTGAATGCAGCGACCGCTGGGAATGTAATATTTGGCTACGGTTACTTTGAGTTTTGAGTTGTAGGGCAAAGAGCGAGTGGCTTGTACCAGCCCTTTCCCAAAGCTTCGCTGCCCTATGAGCACCCCTCTGTCGTAGTCTTGGATGACTCCCGAAACAATCTCCGAAGCCGATGCGCTGTTGCGATTGATTAGGACAGCAATGGGGATTTCGGTATCTTCAGGACTGTCTGTTGCTTGGTAGGTTCGGTTCCAAGCCTTGACTTTGCCTTTGGTAGAGACAACTTCCAAATCTTTGGAAATAAAAATATTGCAGATGCTAATGGCTTCTTGTAGCAGGCCTCCGGGATTGCCACGCAAATCAAGAATGATTTTTTTTGCTCCTTGGGTTTTGAGTTCGGCAAGTGATTTTTTTACATCGCGGGACGCATTGGCCGTAAACTCAGAGAGTTTGATGATGCCTACATCTTGCGATACCATCCCCCAATAAGGGACGCTGTTGATTTGTATGTTTTCTCTTTTTATTTTGAATACCAAGGGTTTTTCCTCGCCCAGCCGTTTGATGTGAATCACGACTTCGCTGCCGGCCTGACCTTTGAGCAGTTTGGAAAGTTGCTCAATAGAATACCCTACCACCGATTTGTCCCCGACTTGTATGATTTCGTCGCCGATTCTGATACCGGCTTTGTCGGCGGCAAATCCGGCAGCAGGCATAGAAACCAACAAACGCCCTCTTTTCACAGAGATTTCTGTGCCTATCCCACCATAAACACCTGTTGTTTGGGTGCGGTAATCTTCTATTTGGTCTTCGGGAATGTAGTTGGTGTAAGGGTCTAATGTATTGAGCATCGCATCAATAGCGGCTTTCATAGATCGAGCGGTATTCACTTCGTCCACATAGTATTCGTTGAGTTCTTGGAAGAGAGACGAGAGAATTTCAAAGTTTTTGGAGATTTCAAATAGTTCGTCGGTAGGGCGGAAAGCCAGCAGGGTAACTCCCACCAAAATCACCAATGCAAGCACTTTTTTTCTCATAATGTTTAACTTTTTGGCAAATAAAGTTCATTTTTGGTATAAGACAGCACAACGGGCACTTTCGATGACCAGCACCATAGTTAGTTTTTGCAGTTGATTTTTTCGCAATGCTTTGCTTTGTAGTAATTTTGAATCATGGTAAAGCCCCTGAGAATATTTGTTTTGCTTTTCTATATCGGTTTGATGACCGCCCTTATTTTGGCCATGTCGCCCGGAAAAGTCCCGCTCAGTGCCGATTTTGTTATCAAAGTGCCTACTATTGAGGACTTTCTGCCCAAAAGCAAAGATACTACCAAAATGGAGCAGTTTTTGGCAGTGGAAAGGCGCATTGCAGAGCAAGAAAAGCAAGTTCAGCCTCTTGCGGAGATTAAGCCCGAAACCCGAGACAGCGTAACAGTCAAAAGCATACTTTACCCCAAAGACCAAGAAGACGCGCTTTTTGGCTTTTTTGAAGCCCTCACGGGGCTCAACGAAGAAAGTACAGAGTTGATTCGTGTGTTGCATTATGGGGACTCGCAACTGGAGGGCGATAGGGTAACCGAGTTTTTGCGCCGCAAGCTCCAGAGTCAATTTGGGGGCTGCGGGGTAGGATATGTACCCGTTACCGAAATCAACAACATGCGGAGCACCTTACAAACTTCGGCATGGAAGTTTTGGGACAGGTACACGGTGTATGGCTCAAATCCCAAAAATTCGCCCCATAAAAAATACGGCATCTTGGGCAATTATCATCTGTTGAAACTTCCTGAGGGACAAAGCGGTTACGGCCCTTGGGTAGAGTACCAAACCACCCAGCTATCCGATTCTTTGTGCCGAAAAGCCCAACTGTTGAGGTTGTTTTTGCGCTCTCCTTATGCAGAAGTAGGCGTAAGAGTCTCTTTCAACCAGCAGGAATGGATGGAGCAGTTTGCATACCAAAGTGAAGAGCAGCAGGTTGTGCAATTTCCAATTGAACAAGAGAAGTTTCACAAAGTACGCATTGAGTTCAATGCAACTCAGGAAGTAGAGGTCAGCGGTGCGGCTTTTGACTGCAAAAAGGGAATCGCCGTTGATAATATACCGATGCGGGGCAGTTCGGGTACGGATTTTACCAAAATGAGCCGCAGCTATTTGGCCTCACAATTTAAGGCTTTGAATGTCAAACTTATTATTTACCAGTTTGGGGTCAATGTAGTGCCTTATTTGATTGAAGATTTTGGCTTTTATGAAAATGCTGTTTATGCGCAGCTTAAATTTCTCAAATCATTGAGCGATGAGCTAAAAATTGACATTATCGTCATCGGCACGTCGGACATGGCAAGAAAAGACGGTGAGCTTTACGCTTCCTATCCCAACGTGGCTGCCATTAGAAACGCCCAAAAGCAGGCGGCTTTTAGAGCGGGCTGTCCTTTTTGGGATTTGTACGAAGCCATGGGCGGGCACAATTCGATGGTTTCTTGGGTCAATATCGGCTTTGCAGCCAAAGACTACACTCATTTTTCCTCAAAAGGCGCAAGAGTAGTATCAGAATTATTTTATGATGAACTTATGAAAGAGTACCGCCACTACCTAAAGTTGAGAGAAAAACAACAGAAAAAGTTTTTGGGATTGTTTTAATTCGGGTTAGGGAATAGAAATTCTTTGTATTATTTAGCGTAAATCCGTGTTGCCAAGTGAATTTTCAAAATATGGGCTCAGTTATGTACTCGAAAAAGTCGATATAAGTGACTGATATCAGATTATGATTCTATTTTTCTAATGGTTGTTTTAAAATCTGCAACACAGAGAAAATTCTGCAAACATGCCATCTCTACGGCATTGATGGTGCCTACATGTCATAGAAATGAATGTAATCCGTAAATACTGTTTATGAATATGGATTTATAGCCACGAGTTTAAACCCGTGGCCGTGTTTTTTCCTTACGATTTCATGGCGACCAGCGTCAAAATCGTTCCTATGGCCACCGTTTCGCCGCTTTGGTCGAATACATCCACCAACCATTTTACCACACCCTGAGGGGTTGTGTCGGGTTTGGGGTCTTTGGCGGTTTTTTCTTTGACCGTTAGCCGCACGCCAATGGTACTTCCGGCGTACACAGGCTTGATAAAGCGCAACTCATCGAGGCCGTAATTGGCCAAGACAGGCCCTCTGGCAGGGTCAACAAAAAGCCCTGCGGCTGCCGAAATCACAAAATATCCGTGCGCCACCCGTTGCTCAAAGATAGAGCCTTCCAGCGCGGTGGTATCGGTATGGGCATAGAAATGATCCCAACTGAGATTGGCAAAATTGACAATATCTGCCTCTGTGATGGTGCGGCGGTGGGTAATATGGGTTTCGCCGATTTGCAAATCCTCAAAATACTTGCGGAAGGGATGCACGCCATCTCCTTTGGGCTTGGCTCCCTTGTGGTATTGGTTGGTGATGGCTGTCAAAATCTCGGGTGAGGCTTGTATGGCGGTGCGTTGCATGTAGTGTAGCACACCGCGAATGCCGCCAAGCTCTTCGCCTCCTCCGGCGCGTCCGGGGCCGCCGTGTACCAGATGGCCGAGCGGTGAGCCGTGCCCTGTGGACTCTTGGGCACTGTCGCGGTTCATCAAAAACAGCCTGCCGTGATAGGCCGCCGTTCCCAGTACCATCTCTTTGGCAAATTGGTTGTCGTGGGTGAAAATCGAACCCACCAAACTGCCTTTGCCCATTTTTGTCAATTCGATGGCTTCATCGGTGCTTTTGTAGCCCATAACGGTAGCCACCGGGCCAAAAGCCTCAATATCATGGGGCTGGGTATGGTTGAGCGGGTCGGGGCAAAACAGCAAGGAAGGCGGCAAAAATGCGCCTTTTTCTTTGTCTGCTCCCAGCACCTCATAATTTTCCCAGTCTCCATAGGCCAGTTCGCAGACTTGCATGAGGGCTTCTATTTTTTCACGCACTTCTTTTACTTGCGATTTTCCGGCCAGTGGCCCCATGCGCACCCCTTCTGTGAGCGGGTTGCCGATGGTGTTGCCTGCAAGGCGTTTTTTTAGGGCTGCAATCACGTCTTCGCTCATGCTTTCGGGCACAAAAATCCGTCGGATGGCCGTGCATTTTTGCCCTGCTTTGACGGTCATTTCTCGGGCGGCTTCTTTGATAAAAAGGTCAAATTCAGGCGTTCCCGGAGCGGCATCCGGCCCCAGTACCGAGCAGTTGAGCGAGTCAGCCTCCATATTGAAGCGCACAGACTCCTGTATGACCTTGGTGTGCGCTTTGAGTTTGTGTCCCGTTGAGGCCGAGCCTGTCAAAGTAACCACATCTTGACCGCTGAGGTAATCCATGATATTGCCTGCACTGCCGCAAATAAGTTGCACTGCACCTTCGGGCAAAATTCCTGAGGCTATCATCTCTCTGAACATCAACTCGGTGAGGTAGCTGGTGAGCGTAGCGGGTTTGACCACGCAAGGCACACCCGCCAACAGGGTGGGGGCTATCTTTTCGAGCATCCCCCAGCAAGGAAAATTGAAAGCGTTGATATGCAAGGCTACCCCTTCGAGCGGCACGCAAATATGCCTACCCAAAAAAGTGCCTTGTTTGGATATTTGTTCAGCATCGCCGTCCACAAAGAAAGGCTCATCGGGAAGCTCCCTGCGGCCCTTGCTGGCAAAAACCAACATAGTGCCAATCCCCCCCTCAATATCTATCCAACTGTCTGTTTTTGTGGCTCCCGTGGCATAAGAGAGTTCATAAAAAAGTTCTTTTTTGCTCATCAGATGCAGAGCCAAGGCCTTGAGCATTCTTGCCCTTTGGTGGAAAGTCATTTTGCGTAGTTTGGGGCCGCCTACATTGCGGGCGTATTCCAATATGCCTTTAAAATCAAGCCCTTCCGTGCTGGCGTATGCGACGATTTCTCCGTTGACGGCGTTGAAAAGCGGTGTGCCATTGCCACTGCCTTCTGCCCATTGTCCTTGAACATAGTTTTTGAGCTTCATGTTGATGCTATTTTTTTGCAAGTTTACTCAAAAAAGACGGAATCGTTTGCGTTTTAGCTCATAGCTAAGGCTATGTTGATACAGAACAATTGATGAACCATTGTTGCACAATAGTTGTTTAAAGAACAAAATTTTCAATATTTTCATGCAATACCTTTTAAAACACAAATTTTATGTCTTGGCAAGCCTGATTGGTGCTGCGCTGGGTTTTTCGTACTGGTATTTTGTGGGCTGCAACAGTGGCGGCTGCCTGATTTCGGGCTATTGGCCTAACAGTACCGCTTACGGAGCACTGGTGGGCGTTTTGTTTGTTTCAGCCTTCAAAGACCCAAACAACAAAAAGCAATAAACATGAAAGGCTCTTTTGAAAAACTCGTTAATGGCGAAAAGCCTGTTCTTGTGGATTTTACGGCCACTTGGTGCGGGCCTTGCAAAATGCTTGCGCCCATACTCGAAGAAGTGGCCGAGCAGATGAAAGAACAAATTTTGGTAGTCAAAATAGACGTAGATAAAAACCAACAGTTAGCTAATAGCTTGTCTATCAAAGGAGTGCCTACTCTTATCCTTTATCATAAAGGCCAGCAGAAGTGGAGGCAGTCCGGTGTCATGCCTGCCGCTGCCATAAAAAAAGCCATTCAAGAAGTGCTGGTTTAGAACTTATGTTACCTTTGCGGCCTAAATTAGCCTGCGGCACAATTTTTTTATGTCCAAAGAATTACAAAAGTTCTCCCTTATCTCTCTCTCAATTGTTGGGGTGATAGTTCTTTTTGGGTGGTTTGCAAAGGTGATTAGTTTGGCTTATCTGGCTTTCTTACTCTTGGCTTGGCTCATTGGGGTACTTTCTTTTGCTTATTTGCTAAAGACCTCCTCGCAAAGACCCCAAAAATTCGTCAATGCCACTTTGGCCACCATAGGCCTGAAAATGTTTGGTTCTTTGACTATTTTATTGATTTACGGGGTTTTAGCACCCAAAGAGCAGATTTTGCCTGTGGTGTTGGGCTTTATGGTGGCTTATTTGGCCTTGACCGCTTTTGAGGTGTATTCTATTTTGCCCATCCTTAAAAATCAATCCCTTCCGCAGGCTTCAAAATCAAAAATTACGCTCATTACGGTATTTGCTTCGCCTCAGCAAAGCGAGGTGTTGATTTCCATGCTTGCTGACGAAGGGTTTGATTCTTTTTTAGAAAATGAACAAGGTTTTGAGGCGGCGATAGCTTCAAAAGATCTGGACTTGCAAAAACTCAATAAGATTATCTCTTCTCAGGGTGCTTCATTCAACTTCAAAGAAATTGAAGACCAAAATTGGAATCAACTTTGGGAATCACAAATCTCCCCCCTTGAGGTAGATACCCGACTGTATATCAGGGCTGATTTCCACGCTCCCAATCCTAATTTTCCGATGGAGTTGGTCATTACTCCCAAAATGGCTTTTGGTAGCGGCCACCACCAAACCACCTACATGATGACCCGGTATGTTTTGGACAACGACTTGAGAGCCAAAACGGTATTGGATGCGGGCTGTGGAACGGGGATTTTGGGCATATTGGCAAAAAAAATGGGGGCATCCCAAGTGGTTTGTGTGGATATTGAGGATTGGGCGGTAGAAAATACCCAAGAAAACTCCCAAATCAACGGAGAAAGCGTTGAAATAAAAAAAGGAACAGCACTTCAATTGAACCGGACTTTTGACTGCATTTTTGCCAATATTAGTCTCAATGCGATTCTTTCGGAGTTGAGCCACTATTCAGCCATACTCTCACGCGATGGTTTACTGTTTGTAAGCGGGTTTTTTGTTTCCGATATTGATAGACTAACCAGCGAAGCAAAAAAATACGGCTTTCAACTTCAAGAGGCGCGGCAAAAAGACAATTGGGCGGCAGTCAAGTTTGTCAAAAACCCTGCTCAATAGATTGATTTTCTTTGTTCTTGTATGTCAGGATTTTCCATGTACTCTTCGTAGCTGACCATTTTGTCAATGCAGCCTTTGGGGCCCATTTCGATGATGCGGTTGGCTACGGTGTTGGTAAACTCCCAGTCGTGCGAAGTAAACAAGACCTGTCCTTTGAAGTCTATCAATGCGTTGTTGTAGGCTGTGATGGATTCCAAATCCAAGTGGTTGGTTGGCTCATCGAGTATCAAAAAATTGCCGGCTTCCAGCATCATTTTTGAAGTCATGCACCGCACTTTTTCGCCTCCCGACAGCACGGTGCACTTTTTTAGGGATTCCTCCCCCGAAAAAAGCATCCTTCCCAAAAAGCCGCGAATAAATGTTTCGTCTTTTTCTTTGGAAAATTGCCTCAGCCAATCTATCAAATTCAGATCTGATTTAAAATACTCGCTGTTGTCGTTGGGCAAATAGGATTTGGTGATGGTTACGCCCCAACGAAACTCCCCCTTAGCGGGTTTGATTTCTTCCATCAATACGCGGAAAAAAGTGGTAACGGCCACGCTGTCGTTGGAGATAAGAGCCACTTTGTCGCCTTTGCGCATGATAAAAGAGACATTGGAGAAAAGCTCTTTGCCCTCCGGCGAAGTGTAGCTAAGGTTTTCTACATTAAGAATTTGGTCGCCGGCTTCCCGTTCTTGGTTGAAGAAAATGGCGGGGTAGCGGCGGTTGCTGGGCTTGATTTCCTCAACGTTGATTTTTTCGAGCATTTTACGGCGAGAGGTGGCTTGGCGCGATTTGGCCACGTTGGCACTAAAGCGGCGGATAAACTCTTCAAGCTCTTTGCGTTTTTCGTCCGCTTTTTTGTTTTGGTCGGCGCGCTGTTTGAGTGCCAATTGGCTGGATTTGTACCAAAATGTGTAGTTTCCGGTGTAGAGTTGTAGTTTGCCAAAGTCAATATCGGCCACGTGGGTACAAACAGTATCCAAAAAATGTCGGTCGTGAGAAACGATGAGTACCGTATTTTTAAAATCAAGCAAAAAATCCTCCAGCCAGCGAATGGATTGGGCATCCAAGTCGTTGGTAGGCTCATCGAGGAGCAATATATCAGGGTTGCCGAAAAGAGCCTGCGCCAAGAGCACGCGCACTTTTTGGCTGTTGTTTAGCTCATGGAGCAAGTTATGGTGCAGCACTTCATGTATGCCCAAACCTGAGAGCAAAGCCGCTGCATCGCTTTCTGCATTCCAACCATTCATCTCTGCAAATTCGTTCTCCAACTCTGAGGCTTTTACCCCATCCTCATCGCTAAAATCCGGCTTGTTGTAGATGGCATCTTTTTGCTGCATCACTTCATACAAGCGTTTGTGCCCCATAATGACGGTTTGCAAAACCGGATACTGGTCAAACTCAAAGTGGTTTTGTTTCAACACAGCCATCCTTGCGCCATTGGGAATGACGACGCTGCCGGTAGTTGGTTCTATTTCTCCAGAAAGAATCTTAATAAATGTCGATTTTCCTGCGCCATTTGCACCTATTATGCCGTAACAATTGCCCGGAACAAATTTTACATTGACTTCATCAAATAATACTCTTTTACCAAAACTTAAAGAAAGGTTTTGTGTGGCTATCATAAATCTATAAACTGGCGCAAAGATAAAGAAAGTGAAAGCAAAAAACTAACCCTTTCCAATCAAATTTGGGATTTTAATCCTAAATATGCTCCCTTTATTCAATAAAGAACTTACTTCTATTTTACCCCCCAACTTATCTAATGTTTCTTTTACGATAAAAAGCCCAAGACCTGAGCCGCTGCTTTGCTCGGTTGCCCTGAAAAACATCTCAAACAGTCTTGGTATGTACTCTTCTTTAATACCAATCCCATTGTCTTCTATACTGATAAGGGCTTTTTGTAAATCTATTTCTACAATTATTTTTATGTGTGATTCGTCTATATATGGATTGTGGTATTTAATTGAATTCGATATTAAATTATTGAGTACAACTGAAATTCTTCTTTTGTCACTAAAAAAAACAGCATTTGCAATTATCTGAGTCGTTATTTGTATATTATCTTTTTGGTAATACTTATTTTCTTCAATAGCCTCTTGGATTAAAGAGTAGAAATCAATTTGCTCGACCGAAATTTCGGTTCTCACATTTCTTGAAAAATCTATTAGCTCTTTGATAAAAACATCCAATCGAATGATATTTTTCTCTATGTATTCAATGTATGGCTCTATTTTTGGGTCTAATTCTTCATTTCTTATGATTTGAACTATGCCTTTCAAAGACGCAAGAGGGGCTTTTATGTCATGGGACGCGCTATAAACAAATCTGTCTAATTCTTTATTTACACGAGTCAGTTCTAAATTTTTTTCTTCTAATTCTCGCTCGTTTAATCTGATTTCTCTTGTTTTTTCTTCAAGCAATATCTTTAATCTTTGTTCATTTCGCACTTTATTAAAAAAATTATTTATTTGATAAATAAAAAATGTAACAACAATTAAAATCAAAAATAAGAACCAATTTTTTAAATAAAATGGCTTTTTGATTGTAATTAAGGAGCTTTTGATTCCCTTTTGCCAATCACTAAACGAAAACTTGTATTGAATTTCAAGTTGGTATTGTCCGAAAGGCAGACTGGTGTACCTGATATGCTTGTGATTGGTGTTTTCTATCTGCACCCAGTCTTGGTCATAACCATGAAGTTTTACCCTAAAATTCATCCTCTCTTGCGGTTCAAAACTAATGGCCTCAAATTCAAATTCTAAATTATTTTTTGAATATTCTAAGGTAGTATCCAAAATAGGCTCATTATTTGATTTAATGGCAGTAAAATAAATGTTCGGGTTTTCTTTTTCTTTTTTGATGATTTTTGGGTCGAATACGGTAATTCCTTGATTGGTTCCCACCCAAATTTGCCCCGTTTTATCTTGTATGAGGCCTTTTCGGCTCACATCATAACCAATTAAGCCTTCATGCCTTGTAATTTGATGTATTTTTTGTCCATCATAACACAATAAACCATTGTCTGTTCCCATCCATAAGTTATTTTCTTTGTCAATAAGAAAAGCGTAAATAGGGCTGTTTATTCCAAACAATCGTGTCGGAACAATTGAGTCATTGCTTAGAATATCAATTCCCTCTGCACTTGCCAATAAAGTGCCAAAGGGTTCGTATTGTACTGCATCATATATTTTTGGCAGGGAGCCGTCGTGCATTTTTAATTTAATGCAAGTGTCTTTTCTAAGCACACACGCAATCCCTGCACCTATTACAACAATATCATTGTTGTGAAGTATTTTGATTTTTCTTACATACCCATTAGGCAGGCTTATTTTTTTTACTATCTGTCCGTTTTTATAGTATCCAAGCCGGTTTTGATAGTTTTTTTCACGAAAAGCCAACAGTAGGGTGTCATTGTGAAGGGCAGAACTGAACGCATAATATGTGTCTAATTTTAGGGGTGTAATTTTCTTTTTTTTAATATCAAAACTTAAAAAACCGGCTTCAGAAGCCGCCATGATGATATTTTTTCCCTCTAAAACTGCATCCAATATTCTTTGTTCCTTAAATTCGGTTAGTAACTTTTCAGATTTTTTTACAGCGTAGGTAATTTTTTCATTTTCTATAATAGCCAATCCATTGTTGCAGCTTAAAAATACTTGGTTATTGCCCATATCCATCACCAAACTTACTTCATCCCCCGGAATACCGTTGTCGGAAGTGTAGCTTTTGTAGGCGAGGTTGAACTGAAAAACTCCATTGGGTGTACCCATCCAGATGTACTGATTGGTTTTTAAAAGAGCCGTTACAGGGTGATTTTGAGAATAATTGGCTATGTTAGGTTGGGTGATTTGACCGGTTTGTGTGTTTATTTTACAAAGAGTGCCGGATTTGATAAATAAAAATTCTTTTTCGGATAATTTGATTATGTGGTAATCTTTGAAGATTTTTTTATTGGTATGCCCGTAATCAAATTTTTTGATTGAGTCATCTGAAATAGTATAAATATAGTTACTGCCTAAAATTACAGTTTCTTTTTCTGTATTTACAGCATCAAAATATGCTTCTTCTTCATTTGTATTTAAATGTATTTCTTTAAATCCGCTATTTGTTTTTAGAAAGACTCCCTTATTCCCTAAGATTAGGAGTTCATTTTTGTAAGCTAAAACCTTAGTTATTTTTTTTATTTTAGGTACTGAATCATACAATAATTCTTTGGAAACCAAACTATAGCTCAACAATACATTTGAGTGCCCAATATGTATCAAAGTGTCAGACTCTTTGTAGCTCACTTCAAAACCATATATTCCAAACTGTCCCGGCAGGGCAGCAGCGGGGTTTATGGGCATGCGCCTGATTTGATGGTCAGCATCCACAATTCCTACAAAAAAGCCTTTTTCTAAAGCCCCTGTAAGCCATAGCTTACCTTTTTGGTCTTTGGTGAATTTTGTATAAATATCTTTGGGCAATTTGTAAGAAGGCTTGTATGTTTCCCACTTAATGCCATTAAAGTAACCTATCCCATTTAAGGTAGCCACCCAAAGCCTGTCGTAGCCATCCCGTCCCAAAGAGAACACGCCGTCTGAGTTAAGCCCTTCGTGAATGGTGTAATGTTTGGCACTGTAAAGGTATTGCGCATTAAGTTTTTGGCAAAATACAACACTTATCAGGTATATGATCAAAATAGTTTGGTGCATATTCTCCACAATGGTTCAAGTAAGCATACTTTAATAAACCAAAAATAGCATTTTATATTACAACAATTAAAAACATTTCTCTTTTCAATATGAGAGTCAATATAGATGCGATTTATTAATTTTGCTCTTTTAAAATCTGATTTAAGCTGTCTATTTTATCAACATATCATTTCGTATTTATGAACAAAAAACTAATTTTATTGTCAAGTTTGGCTTTTTTTTGTTTTTGCGCCGAAGCACAAAAGAAACCGCTGCCACTGTTGGAGGTCAACGGTGAAAAAATCAGTACCGAAGAATTTGAATACCTGTATGGTAAGAACTTTGACCCCAAGAAAGATAAGAGAGACGAAAAAAGTCTTAGAGATTATATGGATTTGTTCATCAAATTCAAGCTCAAAGTAGCGGCTGCCAAAGAACAAAAAATTGACCAAAGCCCGGAGTTTGTCAAAGAATTTATGGGCTACAAATCGCAGATTACTCGCCCATATCTTACTGAAAAACAAGTAACTGACCAACTCATTAAGGAAGCCTACCGGCGTATGCAACAGGAAGTCAGGGTTTCACACATCTTGATTTTTGCCTCGCCGAAAGCATCACCTGCCGATACGGTCTTGGCATCCAAACTCATACAAGAAGTCTATGAAAAAGCAGTAAAGGGAGAGGATTTTTCTAAACTGGCGCGGCTCTATTCCCAAGATGAGTCAGCCCAAGAGACGGGAGGCGACTTGGGGTATTTTACTGCTTTTCAGATGGTTTATGATTTTGAAAATGCAGCTTTTAACACTCCGGTCGGTCAGATTAGTCGGCCTTTTCGCACTGATTTCGGCTACCACATCCTCAAAGTTCACGACAAACGCCCCTCTCGCGGATCGGTATATGTAGCTCATTTGATGGTCTTGGCCAGAGAAGGCATGTCGGTAGAGGATTCACTTGCGGCTTACCGCAATATTGAAGCGATAAGAAATAAAATACTGGCCGGCCAGGATTGGGACAAAATGGTCAAACAGTACAGCGATGATGCCAATACAAAAGAAAAAGGCGGAGAATTGCAGGCCATCTCGGCAGGGGTTTTTCCTCCACAATTGAACGCTTTTTTGGATTCTGCCTTCGCGCTGCAAAAACCCGGTGATATTTCACAGCCTGTCCGCACCCCTTACGGTTGGCATCTCATCAAACTCCAAAAGAAAGCCCCTGTGCCCCCATTTGAGGCCATAGAAAACGAACTCAAACTCAAAATTCAGAAAGATTCACGCTCCCAACTTCCTCAAAAGGCGTTTTTGGACAGAATTAAAAAGGAAAACAACTACGTTGTCAACACAAAAGATTACGTCCAAGCCATGCAAGCCTTTGATTCAAGTTTGGTGTTGGGACAATGGAAATATGATTCTACAAATATCAGCCTAAAAAAGCCGCTTTTTAGCATAGGCAAAAAGCAATATAGTATCGGAGACTTTTATAAATATGTCCAAAAAACACAAACTTTGTCAGAAGATTTTGACCCCAAAGCCTATGCCCTTACTCTTTTTAAAAGCTATGAAGAAAAAGCCAATATAGAATATGAAGAAGCTCATTTGGCTCAAAAATACCCTGATTACAAAAACTTAGAGCGCGAATACCGTGAGGGTTTGATGCTCTTCAGAATCATGGAACAAGAGGTCTGGAACAAAGCCGGACAAGATACCATCGGTTTGGAAAAGTTCTTTGCTGCCAATGCCTCAAAGTACAGATGGAAAGAGAGAATGGATATTTTGGCGGCTTTGGCCAGAAACAAACAGACCTTAGACTCTTTGGTGGCTGACTTTGCGCTGCCTCGTTATGCCATACAAGGCGAAGAAATTCCCTTCAATATGCAACTTGATAAAACTGAACTGCCTCAGGCTTTCCGAACGCTGCTCGATCGAACTGCCTCCAAGATACGCCGCAACGATTATACTGTGCTGGATTTGATTTCACAAAAGGCGGCATCCGAATCTGACAGTATCGAAGACAAAAGAATTGATGAAGCGATTAATTATTTGACTTCCTACAAAATAGATAGAAGCAAAATCCGAATCGTCAAGCAGCCCACACCCATCGAAAACCAACCCAGAATCGTGTTGGCTCTCTTTGCCACCGGAAAAAGGCATCTCGAATCTGTTTACAACGCCCGCAACCCTCTAAAAGTCAAAGTATATGAAGGGAAGTATGAAAAAGGGGAAAATCCTATTGCAGATAAGCATTTTGGACAAACAGGGGAATTTACTGGAGAACTGGATGAGCAAGTGTACTACTTGAGAGTAAAAGCTGTTTTACCTCCACAACCCAAAGAACTCTCTGAAGTCCGTGGCCAAGTAGTGGCTGACTATCAAGTGTATCTCGAAGAAAATTGGGTAGATTCCCTTAAAAAACGATACCCCGTAAAAATAAACGAAGCCAATTTCAAAAAGTTGATCCCTAAGAAGTAATAAAAAAGCCCTGATATTCAGGGCTTTTTTATCTTGTTGGCCGACTAGGACTCGAACCTAGACTACTCAGAACCAAAATCTGATGTGTTGCCAATTACACCATCGGCCATTTTTGCGAGTGCAAACATAGCAACTCAAAAACAATTGACCAAATTTTTCTTAAAAAAAAGAATCTATTTGAAACAACATTCCCCATCAAATAGGATAATACCCCAACTCGGAAAACAAAACTTTGCGACTTCCTTTCTCTATATTTTGAATTTTTTGGTGAAACTCTTTGGCTGCTTTTTTTGCCAGAGCAATGACACCCTGCATGGTTTGGCCGCCATGACCAAAAGATATGAGTATAATATCACCCAATTTTTCTTTGCCTTTTTGGCCTTTTGAATAGGCTGATTCCAGCCATTCTGTGGTTTTTTGAAAAAACCGGTCTTTGGAGGGAGTAGGGAAATCGTCAATCCGTTCATCAAAATCATTGAGAAAAATTCCCGTAGGCTTGTTTTGTATGTGCAACTGATTTTGGTCGTCTATGTAAATGTCAAAAACAGTAGAATAAGAATTTAACTCTTTCAAAACAAACACTTTGCGTATGAACTCTTTCCTGTTTTCAGGGATGAGTTCTTCTATACTTTCCAAAAATTTGTCGTAGTCTTGGCTGGAAAGTTCCCCCTTATTTTTCAGTTCTTCGGCGTTGATGCGGCTGTCCTCAAAAAAATCGGCAAAGTCTTCGCTTAAATTTATCATGGTTTGGCGGAAAAGCTCTTGCTGGGCCTCAAGTTGGGACAAAGTGGCCGCCGCTTTGAGTCGAGTGGAGTCCAAACTGCTCATGTAAGTTGAGAGCTTGGACTCCAAGTACTTGTTGGCCGACTCGATAGAGTCTAACTGAACCTTGTTTTTCTCTTCAGCAGTTTGGGTTTTGGCTTTGTAACCCGCCAAAAATGCAAAAATCAGAATCAGAAAAACATCCAACAAAGGAGTGAGTTCAATTAGGCTTCGCAATTTCATGACAATCAGTTCTTTTTCAAAAGAGATTCTAATTTTTCATCCAAGGCCGCTCCACGCAAGCCCTTACCAACAATGACCCCTTTGTCGTCGATTAAAAAGTTGTCAGGGATTGAATTGACTCCATAAAGCGCGGCTGCTGAGCTATACCACCCTTTTAAGTCGCTGACATGATAGTCCCAAACTAATTTGTCTGATTTGATGGCCTGCTTCCAACGGCTTGCATCTTGATCCAAAGACACACTGAAGACAGTGAAGCCCTTGTCTTTGAATCGGTCATAGGTTTTGATCAGGTTTACATTTTCTCTACGACAAGGCCCGCACCAAGAAGCCCAAAAATCAATCAGCACGTATTTGGCCTTGACTGAGGACAGGCTTAGGCTTTCGCCGGTAGGTTTGTTTGCAGTGATTTCGGGGGCTTTGTCGCCAATAGAAGGTTTTGGATTTTGGCCTACCAAATTGAGACAAAAAATTGCACATATAGCCAGTGCAAAAAATAAAAATCTGAAATTAAACATATTGATAAAAAATTGATTTACATGTCTTTATCCAACCATATCAAACCTAATATGTGTTGGTATTCTCTATTGTCAAAATTGAGATGAAAAAGTTTGGGGCGGTATCCTCTGGCATCAACGAGCACGGTAATCTTATTATTATTTTTCAGGGCAGTCGGTATGGGTATGATGAGTTGGTAGCTTCCGTCGCTGCCTATAATACCCTGAAGCGCCGGTTCTCCCAAGACACTGACGCGCACTTCGCCCAAGGAAAGCGGCTCTTTGTTTTCACTGTCAAGTATTTGGCCTACAATAGAGTACGCGTTGTGAGACATTTCGATTTCTATGTTTTGATTGAAAATCTCTATCGGAGATACCTGATGCGCGTAGTTGAGGTCGTCGTAACCGGGGGATTTAATCTTTAGAACAATATTTTGGTCAATATACTTTTTTTTTATCTCAAATGAAAAGTTTCCTTCTTCATCCAATGTAACTTGTCCTACTTCTTTTACAAAAAGTTGCGCGGCGTGCAAGCGTGCGTGCGTATATTTGTCTATTATGTACCCTGATATTTTCAAGGTATTTTTTTGAGCAAAACACGTAGTCGCAAACAGAACTATAAAAGTCAGACCAATGGAATTGGCTTTTTTCAAACCCATATAACAAACAATTCTACAAATATAGACGCTGTAACTACGCTGACCGTTTTTGCTGCAATCAAACCCCTAACAGCAAACGAGCGGGGTCTTCAATGAGTTGTTTGACCCTCACCAAAAAACTTACCGATTCTCTGCCGTCTATAATCCGGTGGTCGTAAGAAAGAGCCAGATACATGATGGGTCTTACTTCGATATTGTTGCCTATGGCTACCGGGCGATTGACTATGTTGTGCATCCCCAAAATGGCGGACTGAGGTGGGTTGAGGATAGGGGTGGACATCATAGAGCCAAAAACTCCCCCGTTGGTGATGGTAAAAGTACCACCAGTCATTTCAGGAATCGAGAGTTTGTTGTCGCGGGCTTTGGCAGCCAGAGCGGCAATTTCTTTTTCGATTTGGTCTAAACTCAAGTTTTCGGCATTCCTAATCACAGGCGTAACCAGTCCTCTTGGGGTAGATACGGCCACACTTATATCACAAAAATCATTGTACACGATCTCATCGCCGTCAATGTAAGCGTTTACGGCTGGCCACTCTTTCAAAGCCACACACACAGCCTTGGTAAAGAATGACATAAATCCCAGACCGATCCCGAATTTTTCTTTGAAGCTGTCTTTGTACTTGCTCCTCAGATCCATTACGGGCTTCATATCCACCTCGTTGAAGGTGGTGAGCATAGCGGTTTCGTTTTTAACGGCCACCAGACGCTTGGCAATGGTTTTGCGCAAATTGGTCATCTTTTGACGCTTGGTGGGCTTGTCTGAATTTGAAACGGAAGGGGTAGAAGCAACAGGGGCAGCAACTTTTTCAACAGGCTGTTGGACAGGTATGGGAGCTTTTAGGGCATCTTCTTTGGTGATGCGACCGCCCACTCCGCTGCCTGAAACAGCAGTAGTTTCGATGCCTTTTTCGGCCAAAATCTTGGCGGCTGCGGGCGAAGGATGGCCGACTACCGAAGATGAAACCACTGGAGATGAAGCAGTAGGACTTGGCTGTGGGGTAGTTGTAGGTTGGTCTGCGGTTTCTTCTATTTTACAAAGCACCCCACCGATGGGTACTGTACTGCCGGCTGCGGCCACAATTGTAAGTTTGCCAGAGGCTTCGGCTGTGAGTTCAAAAGAGGCTTTATCGGATTCGAGTTCGCATATTACTTCGTCTTTTTTGACTGTATCGCCGTTGTTTTTTGTCCATCGTCCCACCGTAACCTCTGTGATAGACTCACCGACCGTTGGCACAACCATTTCGCGGGTGCTTGCGGTTTTTTGAGCCAAATCAGGAGCAACTTTGGGGGCAGGTGCAGCAACCGCATTTTCAGTTTTTTGAGGCTCAATGGTGGCGATCACTGCTCCGACTGGTACTGTTTCACCGGCTTGCGCTTTGATTGTCAAAATACCATCTGCTTCTGCCGGCAGTTCAAAAGATGCTTTATCCGACTCCAATTCGCAAATGATTTCATTTTTGGAGACTTTTTCCCCGTTGTTTTTTGCCCAACGGCCTATAGTTACTTCGGTAATTGACTCCCCTACGGTAGGAATGACGACTTCTATCATGGTAGTAGTTTGGCTGTAAAATTAATCCAAATTTGGATAAAAAAAAAGCCCCTAAAAAATAGGAGCTTTAATTGATAAGATAACCTTATCTCTTGACCTGATTCACTTCAATTTCAATAGTCAATTTCACGTCTATTCCGTTAATATTGATTGAATTTGAAACCACTTTATTGGTAAGGTCAAAGTTGGTAGCGGTCAATCGCTTGATGGTCATATTTTGAAGGAGTTTTGGCAGGCTTTCAAATATTGTCCCCAATATAAGATCTTCATCATCATTGTCATCATCATCATCATCATCATCGTCGTCATCATCATCATCGAGATTTACAGTAAACTTGGTTTCATCTGAACTCAGCGTCCAAGTCCCGATTTCCATATCCTCTGAATCAGGGCATTTGACCCCGGCATCTACTGTAAATATTTTGCCATTTACTTTATATTGAATATAGTCATCCTTTTCACATGCTTCCAAATCTGCATTGAGATCAAGACTGGCTTGCCCGGAAGCAGCTAAAGCGGCATCCACCAGAGGGTTTCCCGTAGTGATTTTAACCTTGCTTGATGCTGTTCCCCAGTTGGTTGTGGTGATGACTTCTTTTTTGTTGATAGGGGTTTTGGCATCTTCTTTTTTACCACAAGAGAAAATGAAAACAAGAGCCAGTAAAGGCAAAGAGAGGAAATAAATTGGTTTCATAAAAATAAAATTTGTTACCATTATTATAGACAATCGAAACTTTCTTTTGTACAAAAACTTTTTCCAATCAAAAAAGTTTAAAGCGTTCTTTGGCCGCTTTTTCGAGGGTTTCGCGCTGTTCGGGATGGGCTATGGCTATGAGTGCTTTGGCTCTCTCTGTCAGCGATTTGCCAAACAGGTCGGCTATTCCGTGTTCGGTAACCACAAAACGCACATGGGCGCGGGTGGTTGTTACTGAGGCTCCGGGTTTGAGAAAAGGCACAATTTTGCTGATTCCTTTGGTCTGGCTTGCCAAGGCTATGATGGCTTTGCCGCCGGGTGACAGTGCCGCCCCTCTGATGAAATCCATCTGTCCGCCTACTCCACTAAACTGCATCGTGCCGATGGTATCTGCACACACCTGCCCCACCAAATCGACTTCTATGGCACTGTTGATGGCCGTTGCTTTTGGGTTGCGGCGGATGAGAGCCGTGTCATTGGTGTAGTCTGCCCCACGCATTCGCACAAAAGGGTTGTCGTCAATAAAGTCGTAGAGTTTGCGAGAGCCTACGGCGAAACAAGAAATAATTTTACCTTTGGAAACCAATTTTTCTTCATTGGTGATAACTCCTTTTTCAACCAAAGGAATAATGCCGTCAGAAAACATTTCTGTATGTATTCCCAAACGCTTGTGTGAATGCAACTGGCTAAGGACAGCATCGGGGATGGCTCCTATGCCCATTTGCAAGGTAGCTCCGTCTTCTATCAGCGAAGCCACGCGCTGCCCGATTTTGGCGGTTACTTCATCTATGACACAGGGCTTGGATTCGTGCAGGGGCACATCGCACTCCACTACGGCACTGAGCGACTCCCATTTCAGCAGTCCGTCGCCGTGGGTGCGCGGAACTTGGGGATTGACTTGCGCAATCACGGTTTTGGCATTTTGTACCGCCGACAGGGCTACATCTACCGAAGTGCCCAACGTACACAGGCCGTGTTTGTCGGGAGGGCTGACTTGTATCAAGGCGATGTCTATGGGCAAAATGCCCTGACTAAAAAGCAAGGGGATTTCGCTCAAAAAAACCGGAGCGTAGTCGGCGCGTCCTTCTGCAATGGCTTTGCGCATGTTAGCCCCCACAAAAAAAGCTCTGGTTTTGAAAATTCCTTTGTATTCGGGCCGGGTATAGGCCGCATCTCCTTCGGTATGAATATGGACAACTTCCACATTTTCAACTTTTTGCTCAAGCATGGCATTTACCAAAAGGGTAGGGGTCATGGCTGCACCTTGTATAAAAACTCGTTGGTGGCTTTTCAGCAGGCTAAGTGCCTCGGAGGCAGAACAAATTTTAGGCATTTTGACAATTTGCCGCAAAGATAATGCAGCCGGGTAGTCCCGCAGGTTGATTTTGGTTGAAGAATTTGTTAACAATCTAATCAAAATAAGCAGCAGGTAAAGAAAAAAAACGTACTTTGTAACATCATACAAATTTGTTTCAATGAAGTGTATCAAACCAATTTTACTGCTGTGCCTCTTGAGCACAATGCTTTGGGCGCAGCCCAATGTAGGGGGTAGGCCGTTAAGCGAAAAGTTTGCAGACCACCTGACCCCTCATCAATTGCTGTCAGTCCATCTGATTGCCAAGCCCGACAAAAGCCTTTTTAGGGCTTCCGATGTAGCCAACCAGGTGGCCGTAGGCGTTAAAGCAGGGCTAACCCTCAATAACAGCGGCCTTTGGGAGCAATTGCCCAATGGCGACAGGGTTTGGCGTTTGGTGGTCAGGATACCAGAGGCTTTGGGCTTGGTGGCTCTTTATGACCGCTTTATCATCCCTGCAGGGGCTTTGCTTTACGTAACCAATGCCGACAAGTCGGTGGTTTGGGGGGGCTTTACCTCGGCCAACAACCCCGACCCTACCTCCGGCTACTCTACGGCCATGATAGCAGGAGAAACCACGGTCTTTGAATATTATGAGCCGGCATCGGCACGCGGACAAGGCCAAATTTCGATTGATAAATTCAGCTATTTCTATGAGCCTGCTATCAAAAATGACTCAGAATACCAACGCCAGCAATACATACAGTATAAAGCTACGCAATTTGGCCGTTCTGCAACCTGCAACATCAACGTCAATTGCAGCACTGATATAGGGGCAAACTGGCAACAAGAAAAGCGTGCCGTGGCCAAAATTTTGATTATTTCTTCTTCGGGTGGGGCGGGCTTTTGTTCGGGTAGCCTTGTCAACAACACAGCCTTGGACGAGAAAGCCTATTTTTACTCTGCTTTTCACTGTCAGGCAGGTGGGGTCAATTATGACCAGACTCAGTTTCATTTCAATTACGAATCCCCCGGTTGCAGCAACCAAGACGTTACCCCTGATATAGTGGTCGGAGGAACGGTTCGCATGACTTTGCGAGAAGCCGACACTTGGCTTACAGAACTCAAAGGCTTGCCTCCCAATCCTTACTTTGCAGGTTGGAATAGAGAAGACAAATCGCCGGGTAGGTGTATAGGCATAAGCCACCCTGCAGGCGATATCAAAAAGATTACCGAGTTCAGTGCTGCCATCTCTGCCCCTGATGTGAATATAGGAGGTTATGTAGTGCCCAATAATTCGCATTGGGGTCTGAATATCACCAAAGGATATTCTGAGGGTGGGTCATCGGGTTCACCACTTTTTGGGATAGAAAGCCGTCTCATTCACGGCACGCTACACGGCGGCTCAGGAAACTGTACCAATGGCATAGGGACAGGAACTTCTTATTATGGCAAGTTTTCTTGGGCATGGGCAAACGGTGGCAGCAGCAGTTCCAGACTCCGTGACTGGCTCGACCCGCTCAACAAGGAATTTTTGGAGTTGCCCGGCTTAGACCCCAACGAAGCCAACCCCAATGTTATTATCTCCGAAATAGCCTCCGGAGTCATTGACGGAAAACCCGTCCGCTACATTGAGCTTTACAATGCGCACCCCGATAGAAAAATGAAACTCAACGCCTTAAACCTCAGAATATTGGTTGATGGAAGCAGCTCCAATCAGCGAAGCATTGCTTTGCCTGCCTTTGATTTGTTGCCCGGACAAACGTATGTAGTAGCCAATACAGCATTTGATACCGCATGGAAACTCCCTGCCCCCAATTTGATAGCGGACGGACTCGGCGACGGCAACGATGTGTATGAGATGGTGAGCGCGAGCCGCTCAGACAGCTACGGCGAAAGAGGCAAAAACGGAACAGGGCTGTTTTGGGATTATACCAACAAAGTTGTCTCGCGCCGCCCCAATGTCGTCAAACCCAACGCCTCCAACTTCTCAACACTCAACTTCCACGAGTGGCAAGTCAGTGAACTCACACTCTCAAATATGACACCCGGCAAGCATACAGCCCAACAGCCACAAGTAGATTTGACTATAACGGAGGTTATTAACCCCACCGATGGCGGACTGAGTTGCGATGGCAAAATCTCCCCCGTTATCAAAGTAGCCAACAATGGCAAAAATGCTGTCAGCAGCTACCAACTATCGGTCAAAATAGGCTCAAAAACTGCAACCATCACCAACGACCGCCCGCTGAACCCCGAAGGTGAAGAAATATTCGATTTTTCGAGTACCAATGAATTTTTTGATGTAGCTCAAAACCAGCAATTTGAGTTATTATCCCGTGTATCTGTTACCCAAACACCTGCCGACCAAGTCAGTGTCAACGACAGCGTACAAGTTTCTGTTAAATTGGGCAACAAGTCGGGAGTTTTCCTGATAGTGGAACTTCAGACCGACAACAAGCCCCAAGAGAGCAAATGGGAAATCCTTTCTCAGGACAAAGTCATTTACAGCCGTGATTTTACAGGGCTTAAAGCCAATACTTTGTACACGTCAAGACTATGCTTAGATACCGCCCTTTGCTACACTTTCAGGCTCACCGACAAAGGCGGTAATGGAATCGCTTCGCCGGGTTTTGCCCGCGCCACCATCGAAGGCAGCGATGAGCCTCTCATACCCAATGCCAACTTTAGTGCTTCCAGAAATGCCAACTTCTGCATGATAGCCATCCCCGAGATTCCCTCTGATTGTCAGGCCACTGTTTTGCCCGGCAATATCGTGCGCTTTTCTTGGAAGGACAATTCTGCTTTGGAAAACGGCTTTGTTTTGCAGAGACAATTTACCGATTTGGTGCCTGCTGTTTGGGAAAACTTGACCGAAGTGTCCCAAAATCAGACTTTTTACGACGACATTCTTTCGCCCAGTCAGGCGCGTCGCAAAGTCAGTTACCGCGTGGCATCTTACCGCAACTCCCAAGATGGACGCAGGGTCGTTTCCAAGTACTGCGAAATGAAAGGCGACTTGGTTTCCATAGACCAATCCCTGCAATATTCTTTGTTGGTGTACCCCAATCCCGCTTCGACTTCGCTTACCATCCAAACTGATGACGCCGGACAACTAAGGTTGGTTCGCATATACGATGTGTTGGGAAAACTGGTACTACAGTCGGATTCAAATGCAAACGAGTTTACGGTGGATATTGCAAACCTATCGGCGGGTATTTACAGCCTCAACGTGCAGACCGATTTCGGGCAGCAGACCGTCCGATTTGTCAAAGAATAAAAAAAACCGCGCTTTTAAGCCCTCTTCTAAAAAAGGAGGGCTTTTTTTGTTTAAACCCAAAACTTCAATACATTGCAGTAGAAAAATACTGTACATGCTAACCGATATTGAGATTTCGAGGTCTGCCCAATTGCGCCCTATTTTTGAAATAGCCCACTCTTTGGGAATTGAAGACCACATTCCCTATGGAAAACACAAAGCAAAAATCTACCCTCAAGACCGAGTAAATCCCGATTCCAAACTCATCTTGGTAACGGCCATTACTCCCAACAAAGCTGGTGTAGGCAAAACGGTTACTTCTGTGTCCCTCTCTTTGGGTCTCAACCATATAGGCCGCAAATCTATCGTAGTGTTGAGAGAGCCGAGTTTGGGGCCTTGCTTTGGGATGAAGGGAGGAGCAGCCGGCGGAGGCTACGCCCAAGTGCTTCCCATGCAAGACATTAACTTGCACTTTACGGGCGATTTTCATGCCATCACTTCAGCCAACAACATGATAGCCGCTTTGCTGGACAACCACCGCTACTACTACAAAACGGCTTTGTCTTCGGTACTTTGGAAGCGTGTGTTGGATGTCAATGACAGGATGCTCAGGCAGACCATAACAGGGCTGGGGCAGGGTTTGCCGACCGAAACGGGCTTTGATATTACGGCGGCCTCAGAGATTATGGCCTTGCTTTGTTTGGCCAAAGACGAGCAAGATCTTATGGAAAGGCTCGATAGGATTGTGTTGGGCTACACCCACCAAAAAACGCCTTTCACCCTTGCAGATTTGGGTGTCAGTGGCTCTATTGCCGTGCTGTTGAAAGATGCCCTACTGCCCAACTTGGTGCAAACCACTGAACACACCCCCGCTTTGATACATGGCGGCCCTTTTGCCAATATTGCGCACGGCTGCAATAGTTTGATAGCCACCCGCAGTGCCCTTGCCCTCAGTGAGTTTGTGGTAACAGAAGCCGGCTTTGGCAGCGATTTGGGAGCAGAGAAATTTTTGGATATCAAATGCAGGGTAGGGGATTTGAGGCCTTCTGCCGCTGTGCTGGTGGCTTCATTGCAGGCCATCAAATTGCACGGTGGAGCTACAGAGACCAGTATGCAACACCCTGACAGTCAAGCCTTAAAAAAAGGATGGGCAAACGTTCGCCGCCATGTGGACAACTTGAAGGGCTTCAATCAAAACATTATTTTATCACTCAACCGCTACGGCTTTGATACAGAGACTGAAATCAACCAAGTGCTGGAGTGGTGCGCTGATTTGGGTATAGAAGCGGCTGTCAATGAAGGCTTTGCAAAAGGAGGGGCAGGGGCTGCTTCTTTAGCGGAGAAAGTAGCAAAATTGGCGGAAAGCCGTCCCGCACCTGCCATACACTTTGCCTACGAAAACCACCAGCCCATCACAGAAAAACTTCAAGGCATCGTCAGCCGCGTGTACGGTGGCAGAGGGGTGAAACTGTCCGCCCAAGCCCAAAGTAAACTCTCTCATTTTGAGAAATTTGGCTGGGATAAACTTCCCGTTTGCGTAGCCAAAACCCAATACAGTTTTAGCCACGACACGGCTTTGGGGCCTCATCCACAAGATTTTGATTTTCAGGTTCAAGACTTTGTTGTCAATGCAGGTGCGGGTTTTGTGGTGGCCATAGCGGGCGATATCATGCGCATGCCCGGCCTGCCCAAATCGCCCCAAGCCCTCAAAATCAAAATGACAAACGGAGAAATAGACGGGTTGAGTTAAATTAATTTATTGTATGAAAATTTACACCAAAACAGGAGATGAAGGCTTAACCTCACTTTTTGGGGGGCATAGGGTCTCTAAAGCGGATTTGAGGTTGCAAGCCTACGGCACTACCGACGAGTTGAACTCTTTTGTTGGATTGCTTTCCGACCAACCGGAGATGCAACCCGAGATAGATTTTTTACGCAATATTCAGTCGGATATTTTTACGATAGGCTCTCATTTGGCTACCGAAGACGAAAGTTTTAGAAAACATTTGCCTATCCTGTCTTACGAGCCTATTTTTGAACTTGAAACGGCCATTGACCAAATGGATGCCCTGCTGCCGCCCCTTCGCAATTTTGTATTGCCCGGCGGCCATCAAGCCGTTTCGCTTTGTCATGTGTGCCGCACAGTTTGCCGCAGGGCGGAGCGGTACTGTGTAGAACTCGGGCAGGCAGACCCTTTGATTATTCAGTATTTAAACCGTCTTTCGGATTATTTCTTTGTTTTGTCTCGCTTTGTAGCCCAAAGGCTGGGTATTGAACAAACAATCTGGAAAAATAGCCATGAGTCAAACAAACAATAACCCCATTCAGTATGTCTCTTTTGGAAATAGAACAGGTCAGCAAACAATTTGCGACTCACAGAGCACTCGATGATGTGAGCATGTCCATCCCCAAAGGCAAAATTTTTGGTCTTTTGGGGCCTAACGGCGCGGGCAAAACCACCCTAATCAGGATCATCAACCAAATTACTTTTCCTGACACCGGCAAGGTGTACTTCGATGGCAAGCCTTTGGTCGCCGAGCATGTAGAAAAAATCGGCTACATGCCCGAAGAGCGCGGCTTGTACAAAAAAATGCCCGTCGGCGAGCAGTTGAAATATTTGGGCAGGCTCAAAGGAATGGGTTCGGCTTTGCTCAAAGAGCGGCTCAAATTTTGGTTTGAGCGGTTCGACATAAAAGATTGGTGGACAAAAAAAGTTGAAGACCTTTCCAAGGGCATGCAGCAAAAAATACAATTTATAGCCACTGTGCTCCATGAGCCGCAATTGCTGATATTGGATGAACCCTTTTCAGGTTTTGACCCTGTCAATGCTTCCCTGATCAAAGATGAAATACTCAGACTCAAAGAAAACGGGACTACCATTTTGTTCTCTACCCACAGAATGGAAAGCGTAGAAGAACTTTGCGACCATATTGCGCTTATCAACAAAGCCAAAAAGGTGCTGGACGGTGAAAAATACCAAATCAAGGAGCAGTTCCGCGATTTTACTTTTACTGTCGAGACCCGAATGCCATTAGAGAGGCTTGAAGAGGATTTTCAAGTCGTTGCATCTACCAAAATAAGTGATTTTTGCTACCGCAGCCGCATTTTTTCAAAGGATTCGGTTGCTCTTTTTTCGTACATTTCCGCCCAAAACCAAATTACAGCCTTTTACGAAAATTTTCCCACTATGGAAGAAGTGTTTTTCAAAGCCGTGCAAAACCATGAATAAAATATCCGTAAACCGTATTGCGCTCATCTTAGAGCGTGAATATTTGAGCCGCGTGCGCAAAAAAAGCTTTATCATCATGTCCATTTTGGGGCCTATTTTGATAGCGGCTGTGTATGTATTGCCTACTGTATTTTTGGCTCTTAAAACCGAAACCACCACCATAGCCGTATTGGATGACAGCGGATTTTTTGATTCGACCAACCTCAAATCCACTTCGCAAATCAAATACCGCTTCATAGAAGACAATTTGGAGGCGGTAAAAAACAAATTCAAGCAAGAAAGCAATGCTTTTGCACTGCTTTACATCCCAAAATTTGATACCTTAGACCCCAAAGGCTTTACCATTTATTCTGAAAAACCTTTACCTGCCACCCAATCCATAGAGATATCCCGCGCCATTGAGGACATACTGTATGAACGCAGATTGGCAGCCATCTCTTTAGACCAAAAAACGCTAAATTCTTTAAAAACAAAAATAGCACTTGACAGTAAAAACTTGACTACCGATACGGAAAACACCAATTCGCTTGCGGCTATGGGTGTGGGCTTTGCGGGTGGACTGGCTATTTATATGTTTATATTTATTTATGCTCAAATGGTGATGCGAGGGGTGTTGGAAGAAAAAACCAACCGAATTGTTGAAATTATTATCTCATCGGTTCGTCCTGTTGAGTTGATGTTGGGCAAAATATTGGGTGTTGCGCTGGTAGCCCTTACTCAGATACTGATATGGGTGGTTTTGGTAGGGGTTTTGCTGTTTGTATCCGGTATTTTTTTGGGTATTAACACCGCCGATGTCGCCCAAACTTCAAAAGATTTACAGGCAGACAGCAACTTTTCCAAAATAACCGGAGCTATTTTGAGTTTGGATTTTTTTGCATTGGGCTTTGGTTTTTTGTTTTATTTCATATTTGGTTATTTGATGTATTCGGCACTTTTTGCGGCGGTTGGGGCCAGCGTGGACAATGAAACCGACACCCAGCAGTTTATGTTGCCCATTACATTGCCTTTGCTGTTGGCCATTATATTGATTGGCCAGATTATGCAAGAACCCGACGGTTCGATAGCTTTTTGGCTGTCTATCATTCCTTTGACTTCCCCTGTGGTGATGATGGTCAGGTTGCCTTACATTGGCTTGGATTGGCAGGTATGGCTTTCTATGGCTTTACTGCTGCTGGCTTTTTGGGGAGCCACTTGGCTGGCTGCCAGGATTTACAGGGTCGGCATCTTGCTCTATGGCAAAAAACCTACTTACAAAGAGCTGTTCCAATGGATTTTTATTAAATAACGCCAAGCCTGAAAATCAATAGCTACAGTTTTTCCACGAATTTACTGTGCATTCGGCTACGGCCAAAACCTACAATTTAAAAATTTGATAGGGTGAAAAAATCATAAAAAATTTGGATGTTTGAACATGGGTGCTTACAATTGCATTGTGAATTTAATGAGTCGCTGAGGATTATACCCTCTTGAGCGAGTGATTAGATAAATTACTGAGTTTTTTTGCTCGGTACATGGGGAAAGGTGGCAGGGAAGTTTTCAGTAGCAATCGTCTAAAGCTACAAAAAGGAAAACTTGAAAACGTAAACAGGATGGATTAGTAGTGTGGAGTTGTGTCGTTTGATAGCAAATCATTTGAGAAATCAAAGTCTCGTTTAGTCTGAAAAAAATCACAAAATCGTCTTTGTGAATTTAAAGTAAAGCATTCAATCTCGCTTGCGTTAGTTTGTTCATGTCTTTTCGCTATTTTTTATCAATTTTTTAGATAAGAATTAGTTCACTCAGTTTTGCATTTGCTTGATATAACATTAATAAATTTAACATAAATAATGGTTTAAGACAGGTTGACCACCTTAGACTGACAGAAAAAAAGTGGAGACAAGAAAACCACTTTAAAAACAGGGAGTATTCTGAAAATCCAAAAGAGTAGGAAAATAATCATAATAAAAAAAATGGAACATTTAAAAATTGCTAGTGACAACTACGTCGCATTCACCTTCTTTATCGGAACGATGGCCATGATGGCCGCATCGGTCTTCTTTTTTCTTGAGTTAAACAACACCTCTCAAAAATGGAGAACATCTGTTCTTGTATCAGGATTGATAACTTTTATTGCAGCAGTGCATTATTACTACATGAGGGGATATAACCTTGAAACAGGCGAATCTCCTATTTTTTTCCGTTATGTGGACTGGATTCTTACTGTGCCCCTAATGTGCGTTGAGTTTTATCTCATAACCAAAAAGGCAGGTGCAAAAATTTCTTTACTGTGGAAGTTGATATTTGCTGCTCTGGCAATGCTGGTTACAGGCTATTTTGGAGAGACCATATATAGAGAAAACAGTGTATTTTGGGGGGTAGTTTCCAGTGTTGCTTATTTCTATATCGTTTATCTTGTTTGGTTTGGTGAAGTTGCAAAATTAGCTCAAACTGCTGGTGTCCAAGTAGCTAAGGCTACAAGAATTTTGGCATGGTTTGTATTGGTTGGTTGGGCGATTTATCCGATAGGTTACATTTTAGGTACACCGGGAGGATTATTTGGAATTCAACTTGTTTCCGATCCGGCTGCTGCTTCTCATGCTATGGACATTGTATACAACATTGGTGATGCTATTAATAAAATTGGTTTTGGGTTAGTAATTTATTCACTTTCAAGAACGGAAGAATAAAAAAGTAAGCCCGTAACCGCAGCCATCTAAATTGGAACGGTTATGGGCTATTTAATTTAGTTTTTGAAATCTTACAGTTTGGTAATAATTACCAAATTTTATGATGCAGATAATATTAATTCAACCAATTAAACATAAATTTTCATCTGTAATTATCCGTTCAATCCGCAAAATCCGCGTTCAAAAACACAAATGGGACACAGATAACACGGATTAGACTGATTAGACACAGATTTATCTTCTTGTATAGTTGGGGGCTTCTCGGGTGATGGTTACATTGTGAGGGTGGCTTTCGATAAAGCCTGCTTGGGTAATTTTTACGAAGCGGGCTTTTTGCAGGGCTTTGATGTCTGCCGCGCCGCAGTAACCCATACCGGCTCTAAGTCCTCCCACCAATTGGTAGATGACTTCTTCGACCCTTCCTTTGTAAGGAACTCTGCCCGATATTCCTTCGGGTACTAATTTTTTGATGTCGTCTTCGGCATCTTGGAAGTAGCGGTCTTTTGAACCTGACTCCATGGCTTCGAGCGAACCCATCCCGCGATAGGATTTGAACTTACGTCCTTCGTACAGGATTACCTCTCCAGGTGCTTCTTCTGTGCCTGCCAACAGCGAACCAATCATCACAGACGAAGCTCCTGCGGCCAGTGCTTTGACCATATCCCCCGAAAAGCGAATGCCTCCATCAGCTATGACAGGCACGCCCAAGGGTTTGAGGGCTTTTGCGGCGTAATAGACAGCCGATAGCTGAGGCATACCCACGCCGGCTATGACCCGAGTCGTGCAAATACTGCCGGGTCCTACACCTACTTTGACGGCACTGGCTCCGGCTTCAGCCAAGGCCAAAGCCCCTTCGGCAGTAGCCACATTGCCACAAACGACCTCTAAATCAGGAAAAAGCCTTCTGATGGCTTTGAGCATATCTATGACACCTTTTGAGTGGCCATGGGCGGTGTCTATGGTGATGATATCCACTCCGGCGGCTTTGACTTGCTCGATTCGTTCGATGGTATCGGGTGTTACGCCGACGGCTGCCCCAACCCTAAGCCTGCCGTACTCATCTTTGCAGGCGTTGGGTCTGTCGCGGTTGTTGAGTATGTCGCGGTAGGTAATCAGGCCGATGAGTTTGAAAGATTTGTCCACTATGGGCAGCTTTTCGATGCGATAGGCTTGCAAGACCTCTTCCGCTTCTTCAAGTGTGATGCCTTCGTTGGCGGTGATGAGGTTTTCCTTTGTCATGATTTCTCCCACAGTGAGGTTCAAATCTTTTTGAAACCTCATATCGCGGTTGGTCAAAATGCCTACTAAAATACCCTCATCGTTTATGATGGGAATGCCGCCGATTTTGTTTTCTCTCATCACTTTGGCCGCTTCAAACAAAGAGACGTTGGGCTTGAGGGTGATGGGGTCTATAATCATGCCGCTTTGTGCCCGCTTGACTTTTCTGACTTGCAAGGCTTGCTGGGCGATGGTCATATTTTTGTGGATGAACCCTATGCCTCCTTGGTTGGCGATGGCTATGGCCATATCCGATTCGGTAACGGTGTCCATGGCCGCCGAAACGATGGGAATATTGAGTGAAATGTTTTTGCTCAAGCGTGAGCCGACATGGGTTTGGCGAGGGACTACTTCCGAATAAGCCGGAAGAAGAAGCACATCATCGTAGGTAAGGGCTTCAAAAGCAAATTTTTCGGCATCAAAAAGCATGGCAAATTTATATTTTGTTATTTGCCGCACAAAGTTAGTCTTCCTCGAGCACTCTCACAAGTTTCCCTCATTCTAATTGGGTGCTTATCTTTTTTTGTTTTTCTTTTTAGTTTCGGAAAGCACGCGCTTTTCCTCTGATTCGAGTCGGCGGCGCACCAGTTGCACATCTTCCGCTGCCGGCAACTTCTCCGGCTCTACGCCCCGCTCCATAAGCATTTGGCGCACAGCTAAGTTGTTGTCGGTGTGTTCTTTGACGATTTCGTCCATGCCTTTAAGGTCTTTTTCTTGGACGTTGTGGCTGGTGAGTTCGGTGGCAAAATCCTTGGCTTTGATGGTCAGAGTAGGCAAAAAATCAGCCAGCGGGCGGTTTTCGGGGATATTGAGTATTTTTTTCATCTCCGAGGTAGTGTGTCCAAACAAGGCCTTATCGCCTTGTGAGCGGATGGTGGCAAAGCCTTTTTCGTCCACCCCGCGCTCGTAAATCAAGCCTGAGAGTTTTCGTTCAGATTTGGAAAGCCTCTCTCTGGCACTCACCCGCGCCACGTCAAGCAGTCGTTTTTCGATGATTTCTTGTTTGCGGGCTTGTACGGCAAAGTAAGTTTGGGCAAAAGCCACTTCGTTTTTGAGCGGGTCGCCATTTTGTGCCGTCAAATAGCAAGCAAAACGGGTCAATGCGGTGTCTTGGCTTTCCTCGTGGGTCAAAGAGGACATATCAATAAAATGATCTTCAATTTTTTCGCCAGTAGTTTGGCAAGCGTTTCGGGCTTTTTCTATCACTTTGGCAAAAGGCTTCCAATCGTGATAGCCCAAAATATGCTGCAATTCTTGGGCACTCCAGTATTCGACTCCTTCGGTTTCCCTGCGGGCGGCCTCAAATTTTTCAAAAAGTTCAGCGATAAGCTCTTTTTTCATTCTGTCAACAGTTTTTCGATTCTTTCGGTAAACTCTTCCACAAAATCTTGGTAAAACCCTCCCGTTGCAGGCCCTGAAAAACCAGTGTGTATGTGGCGCACCTTGCCCTTTTTGTCCACAAAAATCGTGGTAGGAAAAGAAGAGACTCTGTTGAGAGTAGGCAGGGCTTCTAAGGCTTTTTCGGGTGTGCCGCACAGTAGCATGGGGTAATCGGCTTGTAGTTTTTGCTTGAACTTGGAAAGCATTTTGCCGCCGTTTTGTATCTCTTGGGCGGTCTCAAATGCCAAACCCAGTACCTCAAACCCTTTTTGTTGGTAAAGGCGGTGAAATTGTGCCAAAAATCGGGTTTCGTCCATGCAGTTTGGACACCAAGAGCCTAAAATCTGAACCACTACCACCTTGCCGAAATAGTCTTTGAGAGCCACCTGTCGGCCACTCAAATCGGGAAACGAAAACTCGAATGGTTGGGTGCTGTCTTTCAGATAGGTCAATGTAGCGGGGTCGGCCAGTGCGAAATTGTCGTTGCGGCGGGCTGTCCATGTGAGCATTCGGCTTTTGCCTGACCAAAACCGCCCTTCCAGCAAGCTGTCGCCCTTGATGGCCGCCTCAAACAAATAGGCATGAGTGCCGTCAAAGCAGGACAACTTAAGCGAATCGGCATCAGCCACCCCTGCCAAAAAACGATAATCCCCGCTGTTGGTCAGAAAAGTACCCCTCAATTCGCCCGCTTCGGTATAAAAAATCCCCAGAGCGGGGTACGTATTGCCGTCGGGTTTGGTGAACTGTACTTCAAATTTGCCCGAAAATTCTCTTGGCTTTGATGCAGCAAAACGAGGTTTTGAACTTTTTTGACCTCTCAATTTCACGATGTAATCGGCTGCGTCCAACTTCCTCCAGTAGCCTTCAATTTGTTGATTTTGAAGTTTGAACACCAACTCGGCATTGAAACTGAGCAATTCCACAGCAAAAGAGTCTTTGCGCTTGGTCAGTGTTTCTATAGCCAATCGCTCCGCCCCGTTGATAAGAAAAACCGAGTCGTTTTTTAATTCAATAACGAACGGAAGTTGTTGATTTTGAATGGAAAGTTCGACGCGGTAAAGGCCGTTTGTTTGTTCTTGTGGGCTGCAAGAGGCCATAAGCAGTCCGAAGCCCAATATGAGCGTGATTTTGGGAATCGGTGTTTTTTTCAGGGCATTGAATCTCATCGGTTTTACTTAGCGTTGCAAACTTTCAATCATTTCGCGCTGGGTTTTGGCACTTTTTTCACTTTCAAGGATTTTTCTGGCAATTTCTACCAGCATTTGGTCGGCGGTTTTGTCGGCGTATATGACCAAAGAAAACCAAGCGGCTACTTTGAGGCGGCTGTTATTTTGCCCTTGTGCTTTTTGTACAAAAAAATTGACCGCCTGTTGGTGCTGGGATTCATCCACTACGTAGTTGTAGTATCCGTAGTACTGCATCAAGGCGGCGGATTTGTAGCCCCCCAACTTCTGTATGGCCTGCTCAAACCAGTTATTTTTGTTTTTGACTTTCTTTTCGATGTAATGTCCGGCTATGGTAATCAATACCTCTGAGTTGAGAGTATTTTCAAATTTGGCCATGACTTCATCAGGTTGGGCACCTGCCGAAGAGTAGATGTCCAGCGCGGCTGCCAAAACTTTGTACGAGCTGTCGTTGAGGGCGTATTGAAGTTCAGCTTCTTGTATTTCGCCCCATTTGTTGAGGGTTCTCAAGCAGGCTGCCCTCACAACCCCCATTGTATCAGACTCAAACATGCTTCTGAGCTTGGTTTTGAGGGTTTGGCTTCGCAGATTGGGGGGTAGTTTGGCAATGGCTTCTGCTGCCGCTTCGCGGAATGTTTTGTATTTTGAGTCTAAGGCTGCAATGATGGTTGTCCCTACTTTAGGCTCGCCTACTTTTGGCATGAGTTTTTCCAGTGCATCGTAGGCCATTCGGTAAGAAGTGGCATTTTGAAATTGGAAAATCAAACTCTCTGTGCTCTTTTCGTGCTCAAATTCGCCAAAAAGCGTGAAATTGGGATTGAACATCACCAAATCGGGTTTTTGGGGCACATCGCCAATCAAGAGCGTATCAAATCGTCTGCTAATAAAAAATTCAAAATCCTTGATTTGCCGGCCTACATGTAGTTGAATCTGAACGGGGATACGGTAAAGAGGTAAATACCGAGTATCTTGCTTTTGTTCGATAATGACCCTGAGTTGGCCATTGTTGTACTCGTCTGTGATGTTGAGTTCGGGGTGTCCGGGGCTTAGGAAGAATTGCTCAAAAAACCAATTTAAGTCCTGCCCGGTAACTTCTTCAAAAGCCATGCGCAAGTCGTGGATTTCGGCGGTTTTGTATTGACGGTTTTTCAGGTGCAAAGAGAGCGAGGCAAAGAAAGCCTCATCGCCTACATAGCTCCTCAAAAGGTGTAAAATCAGCCCTCCTTTGGCGTAAGAGTGGCTGTCAAACATGTCTTCTCTGTCGGTGTGGTAGTAGCGGATGATAGGTTCTCGCTTGCTGTTGGACTCATAAAGGTAGTTGGCGAGTTCTTCGAGTCTGGCGTTTTGGGCTTCTTCTTCTCCGTAGTAGTGCTCAAGCCATAGGTACTCCGAATAATTGGCAAACGACTCATTGAGAGGCAGGTTAGCCCAAGACTCGCAAGTTACCAAATCCCCAAACCAGTGGTGAAAGAGTTCATGTGCAATGATTTGGTCCCAGTGCCCATCCAACAAAAACCGATTGTCCACGTTGAGGTCTTCCATGAAAACGCTGGCCGTGGTGTTTTCCATTGCCCCGGATACAAAATCCCTCACCACCACTTGGGCGTATTTGTCCCAAGGAAACGGATAGCCGAGCAAATTTGAAAAATACTCTATCATCTGCGGAGTGCGCCCAAAAATGGCCTTGGCATACGTCTTGAACTCAGGCTCTACCCAATAGCTGACTTCTTTGTCCCGCCACTTGTCCGTAATGACCTCAAACTCACCCACCGCCATCATAAAAAGGTACACCGCGTGGGGTTTGTCCATCAGCCAGTGGTCGGTGCGTGTGCCATCGGGATTCTCCACGCTGCTCACCAGTTTGCCGTTAGAGAGGGTTCGGTATTTTTTCTCAACCGTCAATACCATCTCTTGGGTTGATTTTGTGTTGGGTACGTCTATGGTGGGCAACCAGCATGAGTTGGCTTGTGTTTCGCCTTGCGTCCAGATTTGTGTGGGTTTGTAAGGGTTGGTTTCGGTGGGGTCTATGAAATACAGCCCTCTGTCGTCTCCAATGGCTTGGCTGCCTTTGCTTGGGATTTCGTTGGGGCGTGCGGTGTAGGTGATTTGGATATCAAAGCTGTCTTGACGGGTATAAACTTTGGGTAGTTCTATATTGATTTTCAATGAGTCATAGCTAAAGTTGAGTTTTTGTCCGTTGATGCTGATGTCATCAATCCAAAAACCGATGGCATCAAGTTGAAGTAGCTGCTGGGGATAAAAATGTGGCCTCAGCCGCAAGGTAGCCTTTCCGTTGAGCCTTTGTTTAGCCCAGTCAAACGAGGCTTCCAGCTTGGTATGCAGCAAATCAAAAATCCGAGGGGCTGAGGGGTTGTAGTCTCCCTTTTTGGGTATCCAAATCGGCTCTTGTATGGCAAGGGTGTCTTGATAGACTTCTATTTGCTCAGTTTGTTGTTTTTTCTTTTTTTTCTTTTCCTTTTTTTGAGCAAAAGCAGGCGAGGCCACCGAACAACACAGCGATAGGATGACAATAAATCCGAATTTCATTTATTATAGTTTGTAATTGAATGTATTTTAACCCCCAAATCTATCGAAATCATCCAACATAAGCCCTTCTTTATCAAAATTTGAAGCTATACCCAAAAGAAGGCACAATACCAAAGAGCCACATTTTTACGGTTTCTGTTTTATTGGGGTCTGTTTTGCTTTGCCTGAACACAAAACCAAAGGCATTCTGTCGGGCGTAAAGGTTGTAAATAGATAGATTGAACGTGCTGTTGTTTTTGATTTTTTTGCCTGAGCGTCTGAAAAAAGTAGCCGATACGTCCAAACGGTGGTTGTCCGGTAGGCGGTAGGTGTTTCTGTCTGTATAGAAAGGCACGATAAAACCGTCTTTTTTGTATTTGGCCACCGGAAAAGTATAGGCTTGACCGGAGGCATAAATCCAGTTGGCTGAAATATTGATTCTGGGGTGAATTTGGTAAGAAAGCACCAAATTGACTTGGTGCAGCCTGTCGAAAGCCGCAGGATACCAGTTGCCTGAGTTGATGCCCATACTCAAACGCTCCGCCCGCGAAAGTGTGTAACTCATCCATCCGTTCAGTTTGTCTTTGGATTTGCGCAAAAAGAACTCCAAGCCAAACGCTTTGCCTATTCCGGGCGATACCTCTGTTTCTATGTGGTCATTGAGCAAAAGATTGGCTCCTTGTTTGAAGTCCAAGATATGGGTCATGTACTTGCCAAAAACTTCGACAGAGGCATCCCACTCATTGTTTTTGCTCCAAAAATACCCCAGTGCGATTTGGTCGCCTATCTGAGGTCTTATGTAGGCGGAAGAGGGTGCCCACATATCCAGCGGCGAAGGGGTGTTGGTTGTGCTGAGTTGGTGGATGTATTGGCGGGTGCGGCTGTAAGCCAGTTTTATGGAAGAGCGGCTGCCTATCAACAAGCGCATCGAGACTCTGGGTTCGAGCCCTTGGTAAAAATTCAGACTGCCAAATCCTTTTGTCAATAACGTATCAGTGATGCTTTCTACGTCGTAAAGCCCCGGACGATTGACACTATCGGCATACAGATAGTTTTGGGAAGGCGGGATGTTGTCAAAGCGCGAAAACCTCAGCCCATAGATTAAATTGAGGCGATTGCCTACGTCTTGCTCACAGTGGATGTAGATGGCTGACTCCAACGCATTTTGTGGAACGGTAGCCCGATAATTGATGAATGAGAGCGGAGTAGGGCGCACCTCTCCAAAAAAATAATTGTGGTAGATGGATTCCCAACCAAAACGAAGGTTGAATTCATTGCTGTAAAAATAAGTGTAGTCTTGTTTGATGCCTAAATCCGAAAAACGGTACCGCTGCTCAAAGCCCTGCTCGGGAAACTGTACGTTGGTGTTGCTGCTGAAAAAATTGCTGGTGTAAAGTGTGGTATTGCTAAATAAGCGCGGGGAGAAAAGGTGATTCCAGCGCAAGGTGCTCAGGGCATTGCTCCAAGTCGTGCTGTAAAGGTCTTGAAAACCAATAAAATCGTTGCCAAAATAAGCCGAAAACATCACCTTGTCGCGCGAAGAGATTTGGTAGTTGGCTTTCAGGCTCAAATCGCCAAAGACAATGGCACTTTGGTTGAACGCAATCAGCGGGATATTGAACGTGAAATAATCAATCAGCGAACGCCGTGCGGAAACCATCACCGAGCCTTTGCCCGCCAAAAAGGGCTGCTCTAAAGAGAGCCGCGCCGAAAGTGTCCCTATTCCGCCTGAAATGCCAGTCTTTTCGCGGTTTCCTTCTTTGAGCCTCACATCCAACACCGACGAGAGTCTCCCCCCGTAATGAGCGGGTATATTGGACTTGTAGAGAGCCATGTCCTTGACAGCATCGGGATTGAAAATAGAAAACAGCCCCAACACGTGCGTGGCGTTATAGAGAGGGGCTTCGTCAAGCAAAATCAAGTTTTGGTCGGCATTACCGCCCCTGACAAAGAGTCCGGCACTGATCTCATTGCCCTTGGAAACACCCGGAAACAAACTCACCGCCCGCATAGGGTCAAATTCACCCAGAAAATTGGGTATCTTTTTCATCAAATCGTAGTTGAGCAAAATCAGCCCGCCTTTGTGCTCTGTGATGTAAACGCTTTCTTCTACGTCAGAGAGTTGCGCTTCGACCTCAACCTCAGAAAGTTCGATTTCTTCTTCTTCCAAGGCGATGTCGAGATGGATATTGGAATTCACTTGGATTTGAAATGTTTTTGGCTTGTAGCCCAGTGAGCGCACCGAAAATTGGTATTCGCCCTGTGTCAATGACAGCGCAAAAAAACCGTAGCTGTTGGTAGATGTCCCTGCGGAAAGCTCTGATACAAAAATACTTGAGCCTATCAGCGACTCCCCTGTTTTTTGGCTGCGCACTTTGCCGTTTACCACAAAGCCAACTTTTGGTTTCTGTTTTTTGATGATAACTGCCTTGTCTTGGAGTTCGTAGCTTACCATAGCTCCGGCACAAATCGCATTGAGCACGTAAAGCAGGGATTTATTTTTTATGCTTAGGCTCAAGGTTTTGGTAGGCTCAAACACATCGCTGCGGTAGTTGATGCTGATTTGGGCTTGCTTGGCCAAACTGTCCAAGGCTTGGGCAATAGACAAATTCTGACAAACAAAATCTATTTTTTTGTCAAAAATCTGGGCTTGTGCAATTGTGCTTATACAAAAAACAATCCAAAATATTACCCTTTGCATTGCAAAAATATAACAAACTTTTTTTGCATAAAAATTTGATTTACAATAGCTTAATTTTTTTGATACATTCAATTTCTACAATATTACCTCATTTAATTACGTATGTTTTGTTGGTTTGGCGGCAGCAGAAATTCAATTGCCTTGTTGTACCCAGTCAATTCCTTTGCGCAGCAGTTGCAAGGTATTGGCTTCAGGTGTACCGCTTTGGGGAGTGTAGTTGTACATCCATTTGGCCATTGGGGGCATGCTCATCAAAATTGACTCTGTGCGGCCTTTGGTCTCAAGTCCAAATTTTGTACCTTTGTCGTAGAGCAAATTAAACTCAACATAGCGGCTTCTTCTGAGAGACTGCCATTGCAAATGACTCTCATCGTATGGGGTTGGGTGATTTTTTTGCATCAAAAAGGTGTATATCGGTGCAAATTCGTTGCCTACGTTTTTGACAAAATCCCAAACAGCCTCTTTGCTCATAGGCAATTCGGTTTCGTTGAGCCTGTCAAAAAAAATGCCTCCCACTCCTCTGGTTTCTTCTCTGTGGTGGAGAAAAAAATACTCATCGCACCAGTTTTTGAATTTGGGATAAAAGTCTTGATGGCTCTTGTCGCAAACGGCTTTCAGGCGGCTATGAAAAAAAGCAGCGTCCTGCTCAATGAGGTAGTGAGGGGTCAGGTCTATGCCTCCCCCAAACCAATACTGCCCGTTTTCCATCTCAAAATACCGGATGTTCATGTGTATGATGGGCACAAAAGGGTTTTTTGGGTGCATGACAATAGAGACTCCGGTGGCAAAAAATCCGATGGCCTCCGGTAAGCCAAGCCCCAGAGCGGTTTTTTGTGGCAACCGGCCACCCACAGCCGAAAAATTAACCCCGCCTTTTTCGATGATGTTTCCTTTTTCGATGAGCCGCGTTCTGCCGCCGCCTTCGCTGTGGTGCTCCCAAAGGTCTTGTTGGAAGCGTCCCGCTCCATCGCAAGCCTCTATTTGGCCGCAAATATTATCTTGCAACGACATAAACCATTCTTTGATGCTATTTTTGTCAATCATCTTTGGCTAATTGGTGGACAAAGGTAGCACATTTGTATTTTTAAAAATTCTCATGCAAAAACAACCCTATACCGGCCTTTTGATTTGGCTTTCTATTTATGTACTTTTTAGGATAGCAGGAGAGATGGCTGCACTACTTTTTTTGGGTATAGAAAATGCAGCCCAAATTTTATCTCTTAATTCGGATAAGGAAAACTTGAGAAATATCATTTTGCAAGCACAGGGAATCGCTCATTTTATATCTTATACATTGCCGGCGGTTTTTATTATTTTTATTTTAGATAAAAACGATTTACCCGGTCGCCAATATCCTTTTGGGGCTTTGGTTCTGTATTTGTCGGGGTGCTTGCTGGTTTTACTGTTGTTTTTCCCTACCTTAGAATGGCTTATTTTTCTCAATAAACAGCTTGCTTTGCCCAATTTCATGCAGGAGCTTGATATAAAAGCAGAAAAGCTAACCAATTTTATTCTTGGTTTTGAAAACGAACAAGAGTTTTTACTTGGTTTGTTTGTGATTGCTTTGTTGCCAGCCATAGGGGAGGAGTTGCTTTTTAGGGCAGTTTTGCAAAATAAACTGCTACATTTTTTTTCAAATCCGCATGTTGCCATTTTTATAGGTGCTGCTATGTTTAGTCTTTTGCACTTTCAGTTTGCCGGATTTTTTCCCAGATGGGCACTGGGGGCTATTTTTGGGTATGCTTATTTTTATTCCAAAAATTTATTTTTCCCGATTTTTTTGCATTTATTCAACAACGGTTTGACTCTTTGTGTGGCTTTTTTTTACCAAAAAAACATTACCGAATTGCAGAGTCAAAAGGCCGAATACCTATTTTTGGATTATTTGTTTATCTTTATGACTTTGGCTATGGGGTTTGTTTTAGGATATTTTTTAAAGAAAAGGCTGGAACATGAACAGCAGTGAGTTAAGACGCAAACTGAGCGGGATTTTGTCTGAAAAATACAATTCGGCAGAAGCCTCGAAGTTGGCGGTCTTGCTTATCCACCACACATTTGGCTTGACACAAGCAAAAATTGTGGCGGGGGTGGAGGTGGACGAGTCCAAAACAGAGCCTTTTTTGGAAAGATTGTTGCGCTACGAACCGATTGAATACATATTTGAGCAGGCGGTTTTTTTGGGCGACAACCTCTATGTCAACTCTAACGTCTTAATTCCCCGCCCCGAGACAGAAGAATTGGTTTTATTGCTCTATGGTCTTGTCAAACCTGCTTCTATTGTGGACATAGGCACGGGAAGCGGCTGCATAGCCAAAGGCTTGGCTGCCGGATTTGCTCAGGCAGCCATCGAAGCATGGGACATCAGCCCAAAAGCCTTGGAAGTAGCCAAAAAAAATGTACCCGAAAGGGTGGTACTCAGGGAGATAGATTTTTTAGACCAAGTCCAATGGCCTGAAAAACTGTTTGACTTAGTGGTGAGCAACCCCCCCTACGTAACGCAGAGCGACAAATCGCAAATGGCCGCCAACGTATTGGACTACGAACCCCACCTTGCGCTGTTTGCGCCCGGCACAGACGATTTGATTTTTTATAGAAAGCTGGCGGTTTTTGCGCAAAAGCATTTGGCTACCGGCGGTGTCATGGGCTTGGAAATCAACGAGTCTAAAGGCCAGCAGGTACTCACTATATTCAGAGAAAAAGGCTTTGAGCCTACTTTGCGCAAAGATATCAACGGGAAAGACAGGTTCGTAACGGTTAGAAAGATTTGAAAAACCAATTCAATAGGCAATAGGCATTTTTTGCTCAAAATCGTAAAGCGTAACCCTTCGTATCTCATAATAAGAGACCCAAAAGCTCTTGAGCATAGACAAATAGTTCTGTTGGGCGCGGTCTTTTTCTTGAAGGGCGATATTGAAATCTGTAATACTGATTTGTCCCATAAAATACCTTTGCTGCGCAATATGAAATCTTCTTACAGCGACTTCTGAAGCCAATTGTGAGGCTTTGAGTTGTTCTCTGAGCAATTTGAATTGTTTGGTTTTGACATATATTTCTTGCTCAAAACCAATCATTTCTTGCTCGATTGTCGAATACACCAACTCTTGGTTTGAAGTAGCTGTTTTTACCCTTGCTTTTTGGAGTCCCCAGTCGAGTATGGGGACGTTAAAACTTACGGCAGCATACTGTTGGGGTTTGGTACTGTTGATGAGTTGTTCGGGGGTTGATGCAGTGGAGTTTAGCCCATAACTTGCGTTGATGTCAATATTGAGACCGCCGTTGCCTACGGCGCGGGCTTTCTCGCGGTCAGCTTCCAACTTTCGCCTCTGAAAGGCTGTGTATTGCTGGCGGTTGGCTTTTGCTTGTTCTATGGCTGTTTTTTCATCAATTTCAAATTCGGGTATTTGTTCAGGTATGCTGAGGATAGGTATCTGCGAATAAGATAAATTTCCAATTATCATATTGAAAGACAAAGAGTTGGTCTCTACGTCAAGTTGGGCTTGCACCAGTTGTTGCTGTGCGGTCATCACGTTGAGTTGGAGTTGAAGCAAGTCGTTTTCGGCAATTTTACCCAGCGAATAACGCCCTTTGCCTATCAAATAGATGGTATCATTGCTGGAAACATTTTTTTTTGCTATTTCGGCTGAAAGCTGCGCGTTTAATAAATTGAAATAGAGTTCGGCGGTTCTTTGGGCGATGGCTTCAACGTCTTCGTTGTATTTTTTGAGCGACTCTTGGTAGCGGAGCGGCTCAATTTTTTTGTCCCAGCGCATAGGATTGAACACAAAGATAGGTTGTTGGAAACCGATGACCACGGGTCTTGAAGCGTAAGAAGTGGCTCTTGAAGTGTTGGCAGTGCCGTACACGTCAATTCTTTCCAACTGCGAACTGGCAAAAATACGCGTGCCCAAAGGAGATACCACTTGACTGATTTCTAATTGGGTATTTGAGGAGGCGAAATTGCGGTTGACAAACGCTTGAGAGCCGTCGGGTAAGGTGATAGGTTGAATCAAACTGTTGAAAGTAGGCAGTTCTCCGCGAAGCCTGAGTTGAGGCAAGAATCCAGCTTTGTAGGTTCGGTACTGCCAGTAGCGATTTTCGCGCTCATTTTTGGCATTGAAAGAAAGAGGGGAGTTGTTTTGGGCGCGTATGATGGCCTCTTTAAGAGATATTTGGGCAAATACTCCACGACAAACTGTCCAAAACACGCAGGCAAGAACTATTTTTTTCATATCTGAAAAGTGTAAGACATTACTCATAGCGCAGAGAGGATATGGGGTCTTGCTTGGCGGCTTGTCTGGCTGGGGCAATACCAAAGATAAGCCCCACTCCGGCGGCAACCGTAAACGAAATAACCACAGAAGACCCCGAAACAATTGAAGGAATAGAGGCGAAAGAAGCGATGCCCCAACTCAATAAAAGACCCAACACAATACCAATAAGTCCCCCTGATACGCTTATCATCACGGCTTCAAACAAAAATTGCAACACAATATCACTACTTTTTGCACCTAAAGATTTTCGTAGGCCTATTTCTTTGGTGCGCTCCAATACCGAAGCCAGCATGATATTCATAATCCCGATACCTCCCACCAGCAGCGAAATACCCGCAATAGCCCCCAAAACAACATTAAAAATATCTTTGGTGCGTTGTTCTTGTTTGATAAGTAGCTCAGGAATGCTAATCTCGTAGTCCACCACTGAATAGTGTCTGCGGGAAAGCATTCGCGAGATGGCCTCAGCAGTAGGGGACATCTGCCAAGTCTGTTTGACATTGACCACAATTTTGTCCAATTGGTGGTAATTGACGGCTTTGGAGTTCTTTTTGTCGTCCTCATCGCTTTCAGCGGCTTGTATGGCGGCTTCAGTTACCAAAGAGCGATTGGTGTACCGGATCAGAGCCGTCTTGAGGGGGATATAAACGTCCATGTTAATATCTCTAATACCCAGTTTGGAAAGAGTGTTTTCGTTGGTACTTCGATTTTTTAATACCCCCAAAATGGTAAGCCACTGTTGCCCACATTTGATTTGCTGCCCTAGCGCGTTTTGGTTGGGAAAAAACCGCTTTTTTATTCCCGCGCCTATTACGCAAACAGGTGTCCCTAACTCCAGATGTTTTGGAGAAAAGAACTCTCCTTCTGAAAGTTCAAATCCAAAAATTTTAAAATACGCTTTTTCGACACCGATGACTTTGACCGAGCGTTTGATGGAGTTGCTTATCATACTGGTCTCAATGAGTATTTCGGGGCTTATAGACTCTACCGAGGGAAAAATTGATTTGATGGAGTTCATATCTTGTAGATTCAGTCCCGGAGAAAACTTAATTTCTTTGCTTTGAGAGTTGTCTTTTTCTTCGAGGTCTTCTTGTTTTTGCTCCACAATGGGGGTTATGATGATGTTATTGACCCCTACGAGTTTGAGTCGTTCTACTATCTCTTGTTTGGCTCCATTGCCTATGGCCAACATCGAAATTACCGCCGCCACCCCAAAAATAATCCCCAAAGAGGTGAGCAAGGAGCGTAATTTATTGCGTTTGATGGCTTCAAAAGCAATTTCCAAATTGAAAATATGCCTTTGGTATTTCATTTTTGAGCCAATTTTTTGATTTCCCCTGCATATTTTTGTGGAGCGGAAAGCAATACGATTTCTCCTGCTTCAAGCCCTTTGCTGACGACGATTTCGTTTTCGTTGCTCGCACCGGTTTTTACTTCCCGTTTTTGGATTGAAAATCCTTGTTTGACGTACACATAAGAGAGGCTATCTTCAGACTGCAAGGCTTCGATAGGTATGAAAATAGCATCCTTAATGATTTCTACCTTGATGGTGTTGCTGGTGGTCATTCCCGGGCGCAACACGCTGTCTTTTTCATTGACTTTTATTTCGACCAAAAAAACTTTTGCCTCGGAGTTGGGTCTTTGTTCACCGATATTGGCCACTGAGATGATCTCACCGGTCAATTTTTTTTCGGGAAAAGCATCAAACCCGATGCTGACCTGCTGGCCTGCTTTTATTTTTTGGATATCTACTTCGTTTACGTAGGTTTTTGAGAGCATTTTATTCAAATCAGGCAGCAAGGCTACGGTAGGATCCCACGCGCTTATGGTAGAATTGGCTTTGATTTTTCTACCGCTCCAGTCTCTTCTGTAAATCAACATGCCTGCTTCCGGCGCTCTGACCTCAAACTCTTCGAGCACTTTGCGGATTTGCTCCACTTTATTGCGCTCAATTTGAAGTTTGGCGGTGGCTTCTTGCATTTTGGCGATTGATTGTTCTACCTTGATTTGGTAAGACTCCAAAGCCTGCTCGTATTCTCTGCGCGATTTGATGAGTTCGATTTCAGCGCGTTTGATGGTTGCAGGTGGCTCGTAGGTAGATTGTTGGAGTGTAAGTTCACGTTCTTGCAAAGTAAATTTAAGATTGAAAAGTCTATCCCGTACATCTCTGAGTGTCAGTGCGGTATCCAACTGGGTCTGGGTGTATTGTGAGGTCGCGCGTGAAAGCTCACTGTCTGCATTTTTGAATTTTTCCATCAAATCTGACTTATCTAAAGTTGCTACAAGATCCCCTTCTTTCACAATAGTGCCTTCGGGGATGATTTGCTGAATTTTGACTTGATAAATACCGACCATCCGCATATTGGCGGGGCCTTCTATCTCGACATTACTCTCTGAGATAAGTTCACCGCTTGTCGTTACGTTGATGTCAAAATCACCCTGTTTTACAACAACTTCCAAGGCATTGTTGTCAGAGGAATTGACAGCATACAAGTTGTAATAGTAATAACCAACAATTGCAAACAAGCCTATTAGCACAAAGACAAAGTGTGTTTTTTTCATAAATTGGCGGGGAGATGAAGAAATTATCTAATTTAATACAAAGAGAATATTCTTATTAGTGGTATAGTTATTTGAATGTCTCTATTTTAAGTAGTTGCCTTGCATGTCTTTTTTATATAGATTCAAAAATTCGATGAACTTGTATTGGGTCTTATCGAATTAAAATTTAGAAGTTAAGATAAGCCAAAATTTCCACAATTATTTTGTCAAACTCTGTGCCATTTCTCTGAGTATTTCGGTGCTTTTCATGTTCTCCAAAGTATTAAAGTGCTGCGCCATAAAAGCCATTAACAAGTCCAACACCCGGTTTCTGATTGTCCTGTTGACAGCGATGGGCTTCTCTTGCATAAGAGAAAGCAAATAAGCCCGCAATAGTGGGTCGTTTTCGGCCTGCAAAATTTCAGCCCAATCTTCTTCCATCACCCCGATACCCATGTGCTGCAAATAACCCAAGACAAACTGAAGGTGAAAATCGGGCATGGGTTCAGGCGTAGTGTCAAAATGGATAAGTTCTGCGGCCACATAGTCAAAAAGTTCGGTATTGGGGCTTTCTTCTTTCAAGGTCTTGTAAAGTAGTTCTCTCAAAAAGTAGCAAGCAGGCATTTTTTCGGGCAAGATACCTACGTAGCGATAGCAGTGTTCAAACTTTGCTTCGGCGATGCGGTGCAGCCCAGAGGCTTTGCTTTCGTACACGACTGCCTCCAATAGATTGAGCGACTGATACCAAGCGGCAGCTTTGCGGCTCACCAAATAGCCACGCAAGCCCAGCTCCCGGCAAAAAAGTTTGACAACTAAGGAGTTTTCGCTGTACGGCAGGCTGTGCAGCACCAAAGCTCGGGTCTTAACTCTCACGGCAAAAGGCTAACAGTTGTTGCAAAGCGCGGGCACGGTGGCTGATGGCGTTTTTTTCTTCGCTCTGCATGAGCGCGAAGCTGCACCGCTCGCCCAAAGGCCGAAAGATGGGGTCATAACCAAAGCCCTTATCTCCCTGTGGTTCAAGCAAAATCTCTCCTTCGACACAGCCCTCAAACACATGAACCTGACCTTCTACAACCAAGGTCAGTACAGTCCTAAACCGCGCCCTGCGGTTGGTGTGGCCTTTCATCAAGTCAAGTACTTTTTGGATGTTTTGTTGGTGGTCGCGGCTGCCGCTAAAATGCGCGGAATCAACCCCGGGCAGTCCCTCCAAAGCCTCTACCTCCAGCCCCGAATCATCGGCCAGGCAGTTTACCCCGTAGCCTGAGTAAACAAACATAGCCTTTTGCAAAGAGTTGGCTTCTAAGGTCTTTCCCGTTTCAGGAAGTTCTTCGTAGCAGCCAATTTGCGCCAGCGTCTCAAAAGTAAAGTACTGCCCTACAACAGCGGTGATTTCTTCTACTTTGTGGGCGTTGTTGGTGGCAAGACACAAAGGGAACTTTTTTTCCATAGCTCAATGGTTTACTTTCGATTCATCAAATCCTCAATCTCCTCAATCTCAATCGGTATAGACCGCATCAAATCCAAAGGCTCTGATTCGGTAACGACCAGATCGTTTTCTATTCTTATGCCAATTCCTTCTTCACGTATGTAAATACCCGGCTCACAAGTGAACACCATACCTTTTTCAAATCTCATGTATCGGTGGCCGTAGTCGTGGACGTTGATGCCCAAATGGTGCGAAGTGCCGTGCATAAAGTATTTTTTGTAAAGCGGCTTTTCGGGATCTTGACTGGCTACTTCGGCGGCTTTGAGAAGCCCCAACTTGATGAGTTGCTCTTGCATAAACTTGCCTACTTCTTTTTCGTAGTCGTCCAGACAGCTGCCCGGCTTGAGCAAAGAAGAAGCAAAGCGCATGGTATCCAATACCGCCTGATACACCTGTCTTTGTCTGGCCGAAAACCTGCCGTTTACGGGAATGGTGCGGCTCAAATCCGAGGCGTAGTTGCAGTATTGCGCGCCAAAGTCCAGAAGCAAAAGGTCTCCATCCAAACAAGGGCGGCTGTTGTCGGTATAGTGCAACACACAAGCGTTGCTGCCTGAGGCTATAATGGGCGAATAGGCATGGCGGCGCGAGCCTTTGTTGATGAACTCATGGGTGATTTCGGCCTCTATTTCGTACTCCGTGACTCCGGGTTTGACAAAGCCGAGCACGCGACGAAAAGCACTTTCGGTGATTTGGCAGGCGCGGCTGATGGTGTCAATTTCCCATTGGTCTTTTACTGCCCTGATTTGGTGCATAATAGGCTGAAGCCTTCCGTAGTTGTGGAGTGGAAACTGCTCACGACAGGCCGCTATAAACCGTTGGTCGCGGGTTTGGGTCGTGCCGCCGTAGCGCAAATGCTCGTTGGTGTTGAGCATAAGGGTCTGCGCCTCAATGGCCAAATTTCTAAACACTTTTTCAAATTCGCTTGTCCAGAGCACGGTTTCGATACCCGATACCTCTCGGGCTTCTTCTTTGCTGAGTTTGTAGCCTTCCCAAATCAAGATGTGCTCATTGGTTTCTCGTAAAAACAAAATCTCGCGGTGTTTTGGATTGCGCGCTTGAGGGAAAACAATCAAGATGGTTTCCTCTTGGTCTATACCGCTCAAATAAAACAAATCACTTTGTTGGATGAATCCGGCTTCACCGTCTGCGCTGCTAAAAAATATGTCACTGGAATGAAAAACAGCCATCGCGCCTTCGCCAAGATGCGAGATAAGGCGTTGTCTGTGGCTGATAAAGGCTTCTTTTGGCAGGGTGGGGTATTTCATAGGATGTATTTTTACGCAAAAAGCAAAATTTAAGAAAAGCAACAAACTTCAAGCAAAGTTAAAATTTGATTTTCATGCAAGATAAAGTCATTTTTTTTTGATTTTGTATAAGCCAGTTTTTGGCTTTTCCTCATAATTTTCCAATCAGATACAAATTTTTGTTTGCAGTTTTTGAATTGGAAAATCATTATTCTAAAAGAATCCAAAGATTATCTTTACAAAAAAAACATGAAATTTTTTATCATACTGTTTACCTGTGTCTTCATTTTGGAGGGTTTGGCTTTTGGTCAGGTCAATAAATTGCTCAAAAAAGCCCAAGACCTCAAATCCACCGAACTCAAGGACGTGGTAGGCAAAAAGCAAGTCAAAATAGACACAGCCAATTTTAGCTACGCCTTTGCCCAATTGGATAACGCCAAACTGTATGAAAATGAGGACAACTGGAAAGCCACAGGCTTTAGTTTGCTCAAAAACATACTCGACAGCTCGGAGGTCAAAGACAAATCTTCTGCGGCTTTGGATGCCAACCGCAAAGGCGAATTTTTCTACAACAATGGACGCTATGGGCTGGCAGAAAACAATTTTTTGAATGCCTTTGCCATTCTGACGGGCAGTCGAGGCATGAGCGACAAAGAAGTCGCCGCCCTTTATGTTACCCAGCTTGCAGCCAAAAGCAAACCCCAAGCAGCCATCGAAGAGCTCAAACAAAGCCTCCGTAGCGCGTTGATAAAAGGGCTTACACTTGAGAATCTGAGGGAGTTTGATGCCTTAGGGCAGGTGGTTTTCATCAAAATTTTGGGCAACTTGGCTCTTCTTTACCACACTACCGGACGCTACGATTTTGCCTTGCAACTCACAGAAAAGTCGCTGCGCTTGCGGGAATCTGTCTATGGCACTTACAGGGAAGCTACCTTGGCGGCCATCAACAACTTAGCCATGCTCTACAAAGATTTGGGACAGTACGACAAAGCCGAAGAGCTTTGCAACCAAGCCCTCAAGACCAACGCCATCCCCAAAGACAGCCCCAAATACGCGCTGCTGCTCAACAACCGCGCTGTGCTCATGCAGGTGCTCGGGAGGCACGATAAAGCCAAACAAGACTTTGAACAAGCCCTGCTACTGGCCAAAAAAGAAGGCGAAAAATCAAGTTTTTACCTATCCATGCTCGTCAATGAAGCCCTGCTTTTCCAAGATATCAAACAATATGATAAAGCCGAACAGAACTTCCTAAAAGTCATCGAAATCAAACAGAGAAGATTGGGAACAGCCCACCCCGACTACGCCCATGCCCTGACTTACTTGGCCGCTTTGAATATGAGCATGGAAAAATACGATTTGGTGGAAAAATATTTAGACCAATCTATTTCCATATACAAACGCCGTTTTGGTATTGAGCACCCTTCTTATTTAAAATCAAGGACTTACTTGGCGCAACTTTATCTAAAACAGCAAAAAAACACAGAGGCACTCGCCATTATGGAAGAAGTGTTGCAACTAAGCGAGCGGGTCTTGGGCACTTCTCATCCTGATTTTGTGCGCGCCCTCAAACTTACGGCCATCACTTACGACAAAAACCATCAAAAAGAGAAGGCTGCAAGTATGTTTTTGTCAATGGTCGAAAAGCACAGCGAGACGGTACAAAAGTTTTTTCCCTCTATGAGCGAAGAAGAAAAAGCCCGCCTGTGGAACAAAATCAGACCCGACTTGCATGTGTTTTATGATTTTGTGGTCAAAAATCCTTCTGAACAGCTTCTGACCGCCATGTATGAGACCCATATTGCCACCAAGGGGATTTTGCTCAGCACAACTTTTGCAGCCAGACAAGCCATATTGTCAAGTCAAGACACGGCCTTGATTGCCCAATACCGCACATGGGTTGATATGAAAGAAAACCTTGTGCGCTATTACAGCATGAGCCTCCAAGAATTGCAGGATGAAAAAGTGAATCTGCCGGATTACCAAAACCGCATCAATGAAATAGAAAAAGAGCTTACCAAAAAATCGACTGCCTTTGCCCAGAGTCATTCGCAGTCATTGGTTCGCTTTGCTCAGGTGGCGGCAAGCCTCAAAAAAGACGAAGCGGCATTGGAAATCATCTCTATCAGAGCCGATGAGGTTGCCTCCGGCTATATGGTGCTTGTCGGGTTGCATCAAGCAAAAGCCCCGCAGATGCTTGTGCTGCCCTCAACCTCAGAAATGGAAGGAAAATTTTACAAATACTACATCAACTCCATAAAAAACCAGTTTGACGACAAACTCTCTTACCAAAACTACTGGAAAGCGATAGAAGCAAAGGTATTTCAATGCAAAAAAATCTTTATTTCCTCAGACGGCATCTACTCCCAAATCAGCCTCAATACCTTGCGCGATGAGAAAGGCCAGTACCTGCTCAACAAATACCAGCTTGTGTACCTGACAAATACCCGCATATTGGGCGAGAATACTACAAAAAAACAAGCGACTCAAAAATCGGCTGTACTGGTGGGCTTCCCTGATTACGGAACGCAGGGCGAAGTTGAACCCTTGCCCGGCACTAAAGAAGAAGTCCAAGCCATTGCCGGTTTGCTCAAAGACTATCAGGTAACTGTGCTGACGGAAAAGTCGGCCAGTGAAGGCAAAGTCAAATCTATCTCCCAAATCCAACTGCTACACATAGCCACCCACGGGTATTTTTTGCCCCAACAAGATGCCGCAAGCGACTTGCTCGAGATGGGCACACAAGTCCACAAAGCCAAAAACGACCCTCTTCTGAGAAGTGGTATTTTGCTGGCCGATTGCGAAGCGGCACTTAGAGGTCAAATCAAAAGCTCCGCCTACAAGGAGGACGGATTGCTCACGGCATTTGAAGCCACTGCCTTAGATTTGAGCCAAACGGAACTGGTCATCTTGAGTGCTTGTGAGACAGGCGTGGGCGAAACCGTAGTGGGCGAAGGTGTCTATGGGCTGCAAAGGGCTTTTCAACTGGCAGGTGCCCGCTCTACGGCCATGAGCCTATGGACGGTCAGCGATGAGGCCACCATGCAACTCATGAAATCCTTCTATCAAAATTGGCTCAGCGGCATGCCCAAACAAGAAGCCTTTCGCAAAGCACAACAACAAACCCAAAGCCAATTTGCGCATCCCTATTTTTGGGGTGCTTTTATTTTGATGGGGCAGTAAGTTATTTGTATCTTCTTCGCCAGTTGCCGGAGGATTGGCCTGAAGACAGGCTGACCTTACCGGCTCTGGGGCGGTTGTAGAGTTGGGCAGCCATAGCGGCGGCCAGTTCAAGTTCTTCTTGGCTCAGTTCGGCCTCCAACATTTGAGGTCTAAAGTGCTGCTCTATGAATTTGGTGGTAAAACGGCCTGAGACAAATTCCTCGTGGTTGAGTACCATTTTACAAAATTGTAACGTTGTCTGAATCCCTGTGATTTGGTATTCGTCTATGGCGCGTGTCATTTTGGCGATGGCTTCGCTGCGGTCTTTGCCGTAGGCTATCAGTTTGGCAATCATGGGGTCGTAAAAAATAGGGATTTCCATGCCTGCCTCATAGGCATCGTCCACACGGATGCCGTTGCCTTGGGGTCTGACGTAGGTTTTGAGTGTGCCCACATCGGGCAAAAAGTTGTTGGCGGGGTCTTCGGCACACACTCTCACCTCTATGGCATGCCCCCGAATATGCAAGTCTTCTTGTGAGAAAGAGAGCGGCTTGCCTTCGGCTATGTGTATCATCTCTTTGACCAAATCAAGCCCTACTATCATTTCGGTAACGGGGTGCTCGACTTGCAGCCTTGTGTTCATCTCCAAAAAGTAAAACTTCAAATCTCTGGGGTCAACGATAAACTCTACCGTTCCTGCACCGTAATAGCCGCAAGCCTTGGCTACTTGCACCGCCGTTTCGCCCATGGCGCGCCGCATGGCTTCCCCCACAACAGGGCTGGGACTTTCTTCGATGAGTTTTTGGTGGCGGCGTTGGATGCTGCATTCACGCTCAAAGAGATAGACCACGTTTCCGTGTTTATCGCCCAGTATTTGGATTTCGATATGTTTTGAGACGGCAAAGTATTTTTCTATAAAAACCGATCCATCTCCAAAAGCCGCTTGTGCTTCGCTGATGGCACGGCTCATTTGCTCTTCGAGTTGCTGGGGGGCTTCGACCACGCGCATGCCTTTGCCGCCGCCGCCTGCACTGGCTTTGATAAGTACAGGGTAGCCTATTTGCTGACAGACTTCTTTGGCCAATTCAACATCGCTAATGGCTTGGGAAAGTCCGGGCACCAAGGGCACATCAAAATCTTTGACAGCCTGCTTGGCTCCTATTTTGCTGCCCATAGTCTCGATGGAATGGCTGGAAGGCCCCACGAAAACAACCCCCGCTTCTTCGCACATACGCGCAAATGCTGCATTTTCGGCCAAAAAGCCATAGCCCGGATGAATGGCCTGCGCTCCGGTCGCTTGGGCGGCTTCGATGATTTTTTCGCCCCTCAAATAAGACTGCGAAGAAGGAGCTTCCCCAATATACACCGCTTCGTCGGCATAGCGAACGTGTAGCGCATGGCGGTCTGCTTGGCTGTACACGGCTACGGTGGCAATACCCATCTCGCGGGCGGTGCGCATGATGCGAAGGGCTATCTCCCCTCTATTGGCCACAAGCAATTTGCTGATTTTGTGCATATAAAGTCCTTAAACACCACAAAAATAGTGTTTTTACAGAAAATCAAACAGGCTTTTTGTAAGAACGTTGGGCATTAGCTCACCCTATCGGGATTTTCGGCCACAAAATCCTTCCAAGTGCTGTTTTTTTTCATCGGGTTTTGCCTTTGGTAAAAGTGGCAAACCGCCACAGACAGCGCATCGGTGGCATCCAAAAAATGACCATCTTCTATGGTGATGCTCAGTATATTGGCAAGCATGGCGGCGACTTGCTCTTTGGAGGCGTTGCCGTTGCCTGTTACCGATTGTTTGATTTTTTTGGGTGCGTATTCTACAATAGGAATGTCTTTTGCCAAAGCCGCCGACATGGCCACCCCTTGCGCTCTGCCCAGTTTGATGGCCGACTGGCTGTTGCTGCCCATAAATGGAGACTCCAACGCCATCTCATCGGGGGCAAACTCTTCGATGAGCGTTGAAAGCCTATCGTATATTTTTTTGAATCTCAAGGCCAAATCTTTGTATTTTTCGAGCCTGAGCACACCGTATTGAAGTACCCCAATTGCAGAGCCTTTGATTTCAATCAAACCGTATCCCAACACACGGGTGCCGGGGTCTATACCCAAAATAATTCTTTCCGTTTTAGAAAGCAATGCAGACATATAAAACTTTTTTGAAATTTATCCTTTTTGGGCTTTGCCTGATTTTCATTTTTATCAAAGTCAAAGACACAAATCTACTCGAATTGCGGTTGGCCTTTGGTTCTCCCGTTTATTTTTTTTCTGTGGCTTTGCTTTTTTTTCCAAACTATACTTTTGAAGTATTCAAATGGCGGGCGGTGGTTTTGGGGATTGTGCCCTTTACTTGGGGCAAACTCATCAAAGGGGTTTTGACGGGGCAGGCTGTTGGTTTGTTTGCGCCTTTGATGAGTGGAGACTATACGGGGCGGGTCTTGCACCTGCAAGGTCAGCAACGGCATCATGTGTTGGGGGCTTATTTGGCATCAACTTTTTTTCAGAGTCTTGCCGCCACAAGTCTGGGCACTTTTGCAACTTTGGCATTGGGGGTAAAGATAGGCTGGTGGTCTTATGGAGCGGCCTTTTGGTTGGCGGCAGTGTACGCGGCAATTGTGGGTGCTCTTTTGTATGTTTTCAAAAAGTCCCGCAGGTGGCATAAAAAACTGCCACCCAAATGGCAACCTGTTTTTGACTCGTACAAAACCTTTGACAAAAAACGAATGTTTGGCGTACTGCTTTTCTTTGCTCTTCGCTATGCGGTGATTTGCTTCCAATTTTATTTTTCTTACAGGGCATTTGGATTGGAAATTTCTTTTATGCTGTCCACACTGGCTACGGCTACAATTCTTTCGGCCAAAAACCTTTTTGCCGGCATGGGTGTGTTGGTGGAGTTGGGGGTTAGGCAGTTTACGGTGGCTTATGTGATGGAGTCTTTGGGCTACGATCCGGCACTTGCGAGCTTGGCGGGACTTTGGGTGTGGATGGTCAATGTGGGGATGGCCTCCCTGCTTGGGGCTATTTGGGTTTGGAAAATTAAGATTTAGTTTAAAGTTTTTCTTTTACCTTGTCCAATACTTTTTTTATCAAAGTATCCACTACTTTATTGGGTGATTTTGAAAGTTTGCCGCTTTGTCGGTGCGCTACGATGGCATTGAGAGAGATGACTTCATGTCCGAGCATACTGCCCAATGCGTAGTAGCAGGAGGTTTCCATTTCAAAATTAGCAATCGAAAAGCCGTCATGTTCAAATTCGGCCAAGTCATTGAAAAAGTCGGGGTGGGTAATGGGCAACCTAAGCCTGCGGCCTTGTGGGGCATAAAAGCCCGGTGAGGTAAACGTGTTGCCCCCAACAATGCTGTCATCGCAGATCAGTGTCCTGAGTTCGTGGCTGCATTCGGCCAAATAGGGTGTAAAGCTAAATTGGAGTTTGTTCTGTAGTGCTATTGCTATGGAAAGCTGCTCCGGTGTCATGGTGTAAGGGTAAAACTCCATCAAACTGTCAAAACCCACAGCCGACACACTCACCAAATGAGCACCCAGTTTGACCTCCGGGCTTAGTGCTCCCGAGGTTCCCACCCTGATGATTTTTAGGCGGGTTCTTTTGGACTTTTCTCGACGGGTTTTTAGGTTGATATTGACCAGCGCGTCCAGTTCGGTGAGCAGGATTTCGATATTGTCTGCACCGATGCCTGTCGAAATCACGGTGATACGCCTGCCTTTGTAGTAGCCGGTATGGGTGATGAACTCCCTGCGGTTCATTTCAAACTCTATATCGTCAAAATAGCTGCTTACGCGGTACACCCTGCCCGGGTCTCCTACCGCTATGATGACATCGGAAATATTTTCAGGCAAAAGGTTGAGGTGATAGACGCTGCCGTCGCTGTTGAGTATCAACTCTGTTTCTCCAAATTCGGGTTGCTCTTTGAGTTTTTTGTCCGCCACAAGATTTACTTTTCGCAAATTTAAGTTTGTGGGCTTATTTGCGCAACAGTGTCTGTCTTGAAAGCCAACAAATCCGCCTTTTTCCCATCAAAAGAGACATAGGTTTTGGCTTGCATCCACTCGCCGCAGTTTAGGTAGCGGCTCTTAGGGCTTAGCTCCAAATCCAAAGACAAATGGCGATGACCAAAAATATAGTAGTCGTGATGCCGGCTTGATTCTACCCCACGGCAGTACTGCCAAAGCCATTCGCTCTCGTTGTTTTTGTAGGCAAATGAGTTTTTGTCTTTTTTTAAATGTGCTTGTTTGCTTTGGTTTGAAAAATAGTTGGCCAAGCCAATGCCCCAAGCCGGATGCAAAGCCCCAAATAGCCACCTACAAACAGCACTGCGAAAAAAAACTTTGATGATTTTATAGGTAGCATCGCCCGGTCCCAGCCCGTCGCCATGCCCGATATGAAACTTTGTATCGCCTATTTCGACCGAAATGGGGTCAAAATATACCTTCATCCCCAGTTCTTGCTCAAAGTAGTCCTTTACCCACATATCGTGGTTGCCGGCAAAAAAAAATATTTCAATGCCTTTGTCGCTCAGTTGGGCGATTTTGCCTAAAAATCTGACAAATCCTTTGGGTACGACATAGCGGTATTCAAACCAAAAATCAAATAAATCCCCCATCAAAAAAACATACTGCGCGTCTGCGGCAATTTGGTCAAGCCAAGCAATAAGTTCGTACTCGCGAAGGCGGCTGCCCGGGTAGTCAGGTATGCCCAAGTGAAAGTCTGAAGCAAAATAGGCTTTTTTGCCTTTTTCAAGTTCCAATGCTAATTCAAAACTCATGTTTGCTATTGGTTTTCTATTGCAATGCCTTCAAAGCGGTAGGCCATCCATTCGTTGAAGGAGGGTTCAAGATGCAAATTTCCTTGAGAGATGGTACCTTTGACAAATTCAGCTACACTTAGTTTGAGGTCATAGAGTATAAAATTGTGCCAAAACCTAAACAAACGGTATCCGGTAATAAATGAACTTCTTTTACCCGGGTGGGCTAAAATTTCACAGACCTGTAGCCGGGCTCTTTCTTCTGACCAGTTGAGTTTTTCGCACAAAAAAGTAACGGCTTGTTCGGGCTGTATAGACCCTTGGTGGATACGTACATCACAGATACCCACTAAGATGCGCTCAAGTTTGACTTTCAAAACGGAAAGTTTTTCTTGTGCAGATCCCAGACTGTCGTAAACCAAGTCCATGGCAAAAAAAGACCACGCATCTGAAAAAGAAGAATTTCCATAAAATTTGAGAAAAGTGGGCAAATTGGGGTTTTTGAAAGTCAGACTGTGTTGCAGGTGTCTGCCCGGAAAAACTTCTGCATACAAATAGCCTTTCCATTCAGGAGGAAGTTTTTTGACATTGACCAATAGGGTTTGAGAGCAATAACCAAAATAAGAAAAAGCCCGCATAGCAAAAGGCTGGTCGCTGTAGTGGTATTTGATGGCGGGCATTTCTATTTCCAATCCCATGTTTTGAGAAAGTTTTTTGAGCCTTATGATGCTCTTCTCAATTTGGTTTTCCATGTCTTTGGGGACTGTCTCGAGTTTTTCCCATATATTTTCCGTTGAAGTTTGAAATGAATCTTTGGCAAGTTGGTAGATCTGGTCTCTAATTGAAGAATAAATTAGCATCAAATCATCATAGATTTTGTTTTCATCACGCTCTTGGTTGATTTGGGTTGGGACAGATTGAGTTCGGTTGGAGGTAGATTGTGTCGCCAAAAAATCCCTTGCCGCCGCTGCGGCTTTGGCAAAAGCCGGTTGGAGGTTGTTTTTCAACTCAAACTTCAAGTCTTTGGTTACGTCCTCTTGGGCTTGGGGATTGACCCATGCGAGAGCCATGAGTTTTGACACAAAATCTTGATAAATAATAGATTCATGAATAGGTTCTTGAGATAGTTTTTCCAATTGCTCTGCCAACATCTGAACAAAAAAATCGGGTAAGTAAACTTCTTCTTGCTGCATTTGTCGGATTCGGTTTTCCATCAAGTAAACCCGAGAGGCAAACCCTTTGACTCTTTTTACATAATCAACTGCTTCGTCCATGTTGGCTATGAGGTGGAAAAAAACTAAAAACTGCTGCAAGCCCAGGTGATCCCCGGTCATTGGGTCAATGGCTATGTTGGTTTGAGAACTGCTGGTAAAGGTCTGGTTGAGGAAATCCCGCAGATGATGAGCCGCAATTTTGTCAAAGCCGGTAAGTTCTTTGGTTCTGTAGGTATTGAGCAATTCGATAAATCTGGCGATTCGATTTTGGTTGATGCTGTCAAATTTTTTGTCAAATTGAGATATCTCAGCGTTGACTGTGGAAGGGAGCAGCCAATCTTTGGTTTGGGTCATGGTTGCCGCCTCAGGGTGGTACAGTACGTATTCTACCCAGGCTCTTTGAAAAAAACTGGACGGAGTAAAAGGTTTGAACCAGACATAGTTGACCAAATCAAGCAAAAACCACAAGGCCAAAGCCCACAAGGCAATCTTTATTACTCTGAAGATGGCTATTTTATCTGACATTGTTTGCTGCTTGCGCCGGTGGAATCCGGTTTGTCTGTTTTGACACAAATAAAATACCTTTTGCTTAAAGTTGCTAATTGCTCAAGGCTAAGGAAGGCTTGGGCAAAGTTTCGGGATTGGTTTGGGCAGGCAGCACTATCCTAAAGGTAGTGCCTTTGTTTTTTTCTGTCCATTTGACAAATATTTTGCCTTTGTGGTAGTTTTCCACAATCCTTTTCACCAGCGTCAATCCCAAACCCCAACCGCGTTTTTTTGTCGTAAAACCCGGCATAAAAACTTGATTGACAATATTTTTGGGGATGCCTTTGCCTGTGTCCGTGAAATCAATATATATCTGTTTTGTCTTTTTTTGCGATATGAGAATGCTCAGTTTTCCCACTCCGTTCATCGCATCAACGGCATTTTTGGTCAGGTTTTCTATTACCCACTCAAAAAGAGGCTTATTGATTTTTACACAAAAATCTTCCGGCAGCGTGCTTTTGATTTCAACAGCAATTTTGGGAGAGATACGAGACTGCAAGTAGCTCATTGACTCTTTAATAAGAGGGAACAAGACTTCTTTTTTGAGCTGTGGCTCTGACCCAATGCTTGAGAACCGCGCAGTTATCATCTCCAATCTTTTTATATCTTGCATCATGCCTTCGGGAATGGCAGGGTCGTAGCCCTCTTCTGATTTTATGTACTCTGCCCAAGCTATCAGCGAGGATATAGGAGTGCCAAGTTGATGCGCGGTTTCTTTGGCCAGTCCTACCCAGATACGGTTTTGCTCTGCCCGCCTTGAAGTGCTAAAAATCAAATAGACAAAAAGCACAAACACAGCCGCCCCACCTACCTGAATATACGTGTAATAGCTCAATTTGGTGATGACCTCAGAGTGGCTGAAGAAAATGTATTGTTTAAACCCTTGCCCCAAATCTTGTATGATGGGCTCGTACTCTTCGCGCATTTGTTCAACCTGCTGCATCAAAAATGCATTACGTTGCTCTTCGCTGAGGCCTTCTGGTATTTTTAAATTGCGCGAGTCGGTGGGAATCATTTTGCCGTGGTCCTCCCAGCAAACTATGGTGGGGATGGTGTGGTTTTGTTGGATAATCTCATCAAATATAAAACTCACTTCACCCGAATCATCGGGATTTGCCGCGTAAGCCAGGGCCTTTGAAAAAAGCTCTATTTGCCGCAATTCCCTGTCTTTTAATAGTTTAACCAATGAGTTGGTGTACAACAAAGAAATAAAAGCCAAAATGCCTGCACCTGCTACTATGGCTATTTTGATGCGCTCTTTGTTGCGGTATATTGAGGAGTCAAACATAAAACTACGGACAAACTTCGATTGATTTTAGAGCAGATGGGATACTAATATATTCACAACACGCAAGTAAATTAAGTTTTCCATTCTCCAATTTAATAAGCAGAAATGAAACCATTTTTTTAAAAAGAATTGTTTTACCAAAGATATAACTAACTTTGCAGTCCTAAATTTTTTATCTAAACAATTTAATATGTTGGTAGTAAGGATTAAAGAAAACGAATCCATTGACAAAGCCCTCAAACGCTTCAAAAAGAAGTATGAGCAGACCGGTGTTCTGCGTCGCGTTCGTGAGAAAGCCCATTTTGACAAACCTTCTGTATTGCGCCGCAATTCGCGTATTCGTTCCAACTACAAGTATAAAATGCAACAACAAGGGGAATAACCTCATTATCATAACTTATGGGGGTTAAGATTGGAAGCATTGATTTGGGTGATTTTCCACTCTTGCTCGCACCTATGGAGGATGTAAGCGATCCGCCTTTTCGCGCCGTTTGCAAAAAAAATGGTGCTGATTTGATGTTTACGGAGTTTATCTCCGCTGAGGGTCTTATTAGGGATGCCCAAAAGAGTGTTCAAAAATTAGACATTTACGACTACGAGCGTCCCATTGGCGTACAAATATTTGGCGAGAATATTGATTCTATGCGTCAAGCCGCCGCTATTGCTGAAGCCGCTCGACCTGAGATATTGGACATCAATTATGGTTGCCCGGTGCACAAGGTGGCTTGCAAAGGAGCAGGTGCTGGTATTTTGCTCGATGTGGACAAAATGGAGCAGATGACAGCCCAAATAGTGAAGCAAGTCAAAATACCCGTTACTGTCAAAACACGCTTGGGCTGGGACGAAAGCACCATCAAGATCATAGAGGTAGCCAAAAGATTGCAAGGTGCAGGCATACAAGCACTTACCATACACGGCAGAACCCGTGCCCAAATGTACAAAGGCCAAGCCAATTGGGAATGGATAGCCAAGGTAAAAGACTGCCCTGACATTCACATCCCTATTTTTGGCAATGGCGACATAGACTCCCCGCAGAAAGCCTTAGAGTACCGCCAACGGTATGGCATTGATGGCATTATGATTGGGAGGGCTTCGATTGGATACCCTTGGATATTCAACGAAATCAAGCATTACTTTAGAACAGGAGTGATGTTGCCTCCTCCCACCATCGAACAAAGAGTCGAAGTTTGCAAAGAGCACTTGGATTTTTCTCTTCGATGGAAAGGCGAAAAGCTGGGTATCTTGGAAATGAGACGGCATTACAGTACTTATTTTAAGGGAATTTCCAATTTCAAATCTTTGAGAACCAAATTAGTAGAAACAGATTCCTATGCAGAAATTTTGTCCGTATTCGACCAAATACTCGAAGCACAACTTACAGTAGCATGAAGAAAGTTGAAGTAAAAAGCCAACAATTGATTTTTGATGATTTCTTCAAAATTCAGGAGGCTCATTTAAGTTTTGAGCAGTATGATTCTCGGATGAGCCCCTTGGTGCGAAGGCTTAGTTTTGAGAGGGGGGATTCTGTGGCGGCTCTTGTCCATCACACTGAAAAGCAGCAATTTATTTTTATTGAGCAATTCCGCTATCCTTCTTATACGCGCGGCGAAGGCTGGATTATGGAACTGGTGGCCGGAGGATTGGCACAAACGGAAGACCCCCAAGCGGCTATCATTAGGGAAATTGAAGAAGAAATAGGTTATTGTGTTAATGAAGTGGAAAAAGTCGGAGAATTTTACCCTTCACCGGGGGGCAGTTCAGAGAAAATATTTCTGTATTATGCGAAAGTAAATGAATCCCAAAAGACCTCAGAAGGAGGCGGTTTGTTGCAAGAAAACGAAGATATTAAAAAAGTTTTTTTAAATATTGAAGAATCCCTGTTTAATTTGCAAATGTTAAGATTTGTTGATGCAAAAATTATCATTGCTTTGCAATGGTTTTTTTTGAAATTTACTAATACAAACCAAATTTTATGAAGCCAAAGCTAAAAATCTTGTTAGTCGAAGATGATAAATTTACGGCAAAAGTAGTACGCAAGTACTTGGTAATAAGGGACTACGAAGTGGTTCATTGCCTTGACGGCAGAGCGGGCTATGAAGAGTTCTTAAAACAAGATTTTGACTTATGTATTTTGGATATTTTTATGCCTCATAAAGACGGCTTTACTTTAGCCCAAGATATCAGGGCTTTAGATGAGTTTATACCTATATTGTTTCTTTCGGCCAAAAGCCTTTCCGAAGACAAAATTAGGGCATTCAAAATAGGCGGAGACGACTATATGACTAAGCCCTTTGACCCTGAGGAGTTGACTCTCAGGGTAGAAGTATTGATGAAAAGACAATACAACCTTCCCAAAAAACCCTCACTCGAAGAGTCGTTGCCCAACCGCGTCTCATTGGGCAAGTATGTTTTTGACTTCAAATTTCAAAAATTGACTTTTGGCGAGCAAGAAATCAAACTTACCACCCGCGAGGCTGAGTTGCTCAGGTTTTTGTATATCCATGCCAATCAATTGGTACGCAGAGAGCTTATACTGATGGAGATATGGGGAAGCGACGACTACTACAAAGGCAGAAGTCTTGATGTTTTTATTTCCAGACTCCGCAAATACCTCAAAGAAGACCCCGAAATTGAGATTATCAACGTCCACGCGATAGGTTTTAAGCTGGCAATCGCCTCTACTGACACCAATAAAGAAACGGCATAATTTTTTTGCTTATGGCTCTTTTTGCTGAGATCGAGACCAACAAAGGCACAATGACTTTTGAGCTGTTCGAAGACAAAACACCTATTGCGGTAAAAAACTTTATCTCATTGGCTGTCAAAGGTTTTTACAACGACTTAGAGTTTTTTAAGTACCTGCGCGGTGTTTTGATACAGACAGGGTGTCCCAACAACGACGGCAGTGGAGACGCGGGGTATTTTATAGGTTGCGAACAGGGTGGCAAACACGACAACGGGTCTATCTCAATGGCCAAAACCAGACCCAATTTGGTAAGTTCCCAGTTTTTTATCGTGCTTGATAGAACCGAAGCCCGCCAATTTGACAACCAACACACACCTTTTGGGATACTGAACAAGGGTATGGAAACCATGTTGGCTTTGCGCGAAAAAGATAAAATTTTGAATATCAGATTTTTTAGAAATGAAACTTCTTAGCTGTAAAAATATACGCCCTTTCAAGACAAAAAACTCAACTTAGTTTTTGCAAATTATATCGTTTTACTTAAACTTGTGGCAATAACGTAGCAATCCATGAAGCGGCCTTCGGTATCTGAGATTAAGCGAAAAGTAAACGTAAGGGGGACCATCTCTAAAAATGAGATTCGAAACACACTCTTAGTAGAGGCAGCATGGGAAGTCTGCAACCAAGTAGGCGGTATTCATACAGTTATCAAAACGAAGGCTCCTTCTATTGTAGAAAACTGGAAATCAAATTATTGTCTCTTGGGGCCTTATGTCCATCCCTCTGTAAGTGCTATTTTTGATCCTTCGGATGACTACGAAGACCCCTTTGGACAAGCAGTTTTGCAGATGAGAGAGATGGGTATGACTGTGTACTATGGCTACTGGCTCACCACCGGAAAGCCCAAAGTCGTGTTATTTGATCTCAAAAGTGTCGCTTCACGTATCAATTCCATAAAGTTTGAGCTTTGGGATCACCATGCCATACCTTGCCCCGATTACCACCCACTGCTCAACCAAGTGGTTATGTATGGGTACATGGTCAGGGTCTTTTTTGAAAAACTCTCAACCACCAAAGGCGATAAGAATGTCATTGGGCATTTTCATGAGTGGATGGCTGCAACAGCCCTGCCGGGGATTCGCCGCTTACAACTTCCCGTCGCCACCGTCTTTACCACCCACGCCACTATATTGGGCAGGTACCTGGCTTCCAACGACCCGCTTTTTTATGAATACCTTCCCTTTTACAATTGGGAAAAAGAAGCAATACATTTTAATATAGAGCCCGAAACCAAAATAGAAAGGGCAGCCGCTCACGGTGCGCACGTGTTTACGACGGTGAGCGAGGTAACGGGCAGCGAATGTGAGCACCTGCTGGGAAGAACCCCCGATGTGATCTTGCCCAATGGCATCAACATAGAGCGCTTTGAGGCCTTGCACGAGTTTCAAAACCTTCACGCCCAAAACCGTGCAAAAATACATGAGTTTTTGATGGGGCACTTTTTCCAAAGTTACTCATTCAACCTCGACAAGACCATATTGCTGTTTACTTCTGGTCGTTACGAGTACCAAAATAAAGGCTACGACCTGACGCTTGAAGCCCTTTCTCGCTTGAACTGGCGTTTGCGTCAGTCCAACATGGACGTTACGGTGGTGATGTTTTTTATCACCAAGCAGCCTTTTCACTCCATCAATCCTTTTGTGTTGCAATCCCGTGCCATGATGGAGGAAATACAGGATGCTTGCGAAGCCATCACAAAAAAAGTATCTGAGCGTCTTTTTTATGCCGCCGCCACAGCAACCGACAACCGCCTGCCCAACCTCAACGATTTTGTGGATGAACACCTCAAGCTCAGACTCCGCACCACTATACAGTCTTGGAGAACCCATCACTTGCCTCCCATTGTTACACACAATCTTGTTGATGACCAAAAGGATGAGGTGCTTAATTTCCTCAGACGCGCCAACTTGGTAAACAACGCCCACGACAAAGTGAAAATCGTCTATCATCCTGATTTTATATCTATGACCAACCCTCTTTTTGGTATGGAATACGGCCAATTCATTAGAGGTTGTCATTTGGGAATTTTTCCAAGTTACTATGAACCTTGGGGTTATACGCCTCTGGAAGCCATAGCCAGCGGGATACCCGCCATAACGAGCGACTTATCCGGTTTTGGCGACTATGTACAGCAGACCATGGAAGACCACGACTCGAAAGGTATTTATGTCATCAAACGCAGGTACAAAAGTTTTGACGATGCCGCCAATCAACTTTGCGACATCATGTACCAATTTTTAAAACAGAATCGCCGTCAACGGATTGCCCAACGCAATGAAACCGAGTCGGCATCGGTATTTTTTGGTTGGGATATTTTGGCTATTTATTATGCCAAAGCCTACAAAATGGCTCTTGAAAGAATCGGTGCCGTGCAATCAATAATCGAAGAATAATTTTTTATGAGATACACATTGTTATTAATGCTTTTTTCCCAACTTGTTTTGGCTCAGTACGATGACCCCAATGTGATGAAAAATAACATCACTTTTGACGTCACCTCTGTCATCACTGGCAACCTGACTTTTGGATACGAGCGAGCCGTTCCGGGCAAAATCTCTATCGCCACTAAGATAGGAGCGGTAGGAGTAGGCACAAAAATTTATCCTGACGAGTCACCAACTGGTTTGTTTGTTCAAGCAGGGGGAAGGTTTTGGCTCAACAGCGATTTTGGTACAGATCCAAGGGGAAGGGCAAGCGTATTTCACGGGACTTATTTTACCCCCGTATTGAGCTACTCTATCCTCAATGCCAACAGGCCTATTGATCCTCAGCCTGCTGGTGCTACACAAACGGTTAGAGAGAAAGTGGGCATCCAATCACTGGCGTTTACACTTGGCTTGGGTGTACAAAAAATGATTCACGAAAGAATTTCGATAGGATTTCAGGGCGGTTTGGGATACCATCTGACCACCAACGACAAATCAACCGAGAACGTTCGCTACTATTATGGACACATCACCGGAGGTAAAGACGTTCCTGTGGCTTTGACTGGATCGTTTACCATAGGTTATTGCTTTCGTTGATACCAAATAGAGCGCGTGCTGATTTTTGCCCCAATTTGGTTGAGCATTGAGTAAAGCCCAAAAAATGTGCGATTGACATACAAAGCTCTTCTGTCGCCTCTGGGCTTGCTCGTGTCTCGCATGATTTTGTTTTTTGCCATCGCTTGGCCAAATTCGGCTACTTCAAAGAAATACTGTTCGCCGGAAAAATCAAATTCTCCACTGTAAAACGGCCTACCCAACAGTTTGACCATTTGGGTAAATATGGCTGTAAGTTCTTGTTTTTCTGAGTCGGAATCATCAGCCTGCAAAAAATTGAATGAGTGAAGTAAAGCAGATAGCTCGCTTTGATTTTCCAAAATATCAGGACTCAAGAGTCTGAAATATTTCTCATAAAAATCAGGGTCAACCACTTTTACGCATCCAAAGTCAATAATACCTACCCGCCCATCGGGTTGGAGCAAAAAATTGCCCGGGTGCGGATCGGCATGTATGGTCTTGAGATTGTGGAACTGGTGGTCGTAGAAATCCCAAAGGGTCTGCCCGATTTTGTTGCGAATTTCTTGGCTGGGGTTGGTTTTCAGGAACTCATCGAGGTGCTGGCCATCAATCCACTCCATCGTCAAAATTCTATCTGAGGAATACTCGGGGAAATATTTCGGAAAAAATACGCCTTCGATGCCGGCGCAAGCCTGCGTGAGTTCGATGGAGCGGCGGAGTTCGAGGGCATAGTCTGTTTCGGAGAGGAGCATGGTTTCGACCTCTTCAACGTAATGATCCAGCTCTTTTTGATTGATTTGCAATATGGTAGAGGCAAAAGGCTTTACCATCCGCAAATCCGATTTGATGCTTTCCGCTACCCCCGGGTACTGCACTTTGACAGCAAAGGTTTGACCGCCCTTGGTGGCCTTGTGAACTTGTCCTATCGAAGCCGCAGCAACGGAACTTTGACTAAAAGTATCGAATATTTCGCCGGGAGACTTGCCAAAGGCTTTTTGGAATGTTTTGACAACCAAGGGGTAGGAGAGAGGAGGCGCACTGTACTGGGCTTGGGTGAATTTTTGGGAGTACTCTTGGGGTAAAATATTTTTATCCATCGAGAGCATTTGCGCCACTTTTAGGGCACTGCCTTTGAGTTGGGACAGCGTATTGTAAATGTCTTCTGCGTTTGCGGCATGAAGCTCATTGACACTGGTAGAAGGGTCAACAATTTTTTTTGCGTAGTGTTTGATGTAATTGCCACCAACTTTGAATCCTGTTTTCACAAATCTGGCTGCACGCTCAACTTTGGTGGAGGGTATGCTTTCTTGGGCTTTGGGTTTTTCTTTATTTTGTTCCATATCAAGGATTTAGATATGCAGCTCTCTTTTTCTGACCATGGCGGCTGTTGCCCCATAAATCTTTTTGAACCGCCTACAGAAGTAAGACGTATCTGAGTAGCCCAAATCCTTTGCTATTTGGTGTATTTTTTTCTTTGAATGCCTCAAAAGGGAAGTAGCCCGCTCCATACGTTGGTACTCAACAAAATCTTGTGGTGCCATACCTGTTACGCTTTTGAAGTAGTGGCTGAAGTAATCCTCAGAAATTTCTGCTGCCTCACTGAGTTTTTTGTTGGAAAGGTCTCCCCCCAAATTGGAGTCAATGTATTTGAATACTTGCAGTATTCGCCTGTCTTTAAAATAGTTGCGTTTTGTGGAAAGTTTTTCTATGAACAAATTGTCTTTGTCAAGATAGCGCATCATCTTGATAACCATAATAGAGAGCAACGAAGTAAGCATCTGCTCTCTGGACAGCCTTTGAGAGTGAAATTCGTCATAGACAGATTTTAAAAAGGGAGCCAGCCCCCAAGCAGCCGGAACTATAAAATAGCCCACCGAGAGCACACTGAAAAAATTGACCGAATCGTATGCCCTCGCTTCAAAAGTCAGAGTGGTCATATTCAATATTTTGCTTTTAGTGGAAGAGTGCTGCTGGTAAGGCAGATTGGCCATAAACTCATTGCGTCTGGGCAGCACCATTTCGGGAGTATAGACATCGCTCTCACCTGTGCCTTTACCAAAAGTCAGTATGACGCTGACATTTTCAGGTACAAATAAAATTTCATCCGGTTCAATTTTGCGCTTTTCTTCACCTACAAACAAATTGCCCGAATTGACCAATATCATGGTGTTACGGGTTTCTGAAAAACTGTTGAGTTGGAAGCGGGTTTTTAATTCTATTTGATTGACACGCTCGATTTTATAGCTCAGCGAGTCCAAAATAATGCTGTAATCTTCCATGTGTTGTGTTAAGGCAGTTGTTATGCACAGTAAGCATTTGTACTGCAAAATTTGGGCAAAGATATAAAGGAAGAGAAAAAAACAAATCAAAACACTAAAAAGATGATTTATAGGGGCTTAAAGTGTATATTTATGTCAAAAAAATCTGTAATTCTTCCATCATGAGAACTTACCAACAAAGTAAAACCAATTTCTTTTTGCAACCCATCAATCAAATTCATCACCAAGCGGGTATTTTCTTTGTCTAGGGCTGATGTGGGTTCATCGGCCAAAAGTACCTGTGGCCGGTTGGCCAAGGCGCGGGCAAGCGAAAGGCGTTGCTGCTGCCCAAAGCTAAGAGACGATGGCTTTTGGTGCATAAACTTCGATAGCCCCAAAAAATCAATCAAGCTAAGGTCTTTGTTTTTTTTTGCAAAAAATTGAGGCAGCGCAACTTGGTCGGCCACTGTACCCGCAAACCAAAAGGGTTGTTTTTGAGGCACATAGCCTATGAATTCGTTGCGGTATTTGTCCAAGCCTTTTTCATTAAGTAGCTGGAGGCTGTGGTTTGCCACTACCAGAGAGCCTTTTTGAACTTTTAGAAAACCCGCCAACAAGTGCAATAGAGTCGTTTTGCCGCTTCCTGAGGGGCCAATCAAAAGACAACGCTGTTTGTGTTTAACCTCAAAATCTTGAAAATCAATTTTTTGATTGGGATAAACATGACATAGATTTTGCACCAAAATCATAGATGGGGTAGGTTATTTTGATGTAGTTTTGCACAAAAAATTGGAAAAGCCACCGGAAAGCAAGTTTTGGAGCAATCAAAAAATTCAGTCTGTTATCATACTTATTGTATTGACGCTGATTTGGGGGAGTTCGTTCATTCTCATCAAAAGAGGTTTGGAAACCTTGACTTTTTGGCAATTGGGTTCTTTGAGGTTGGTCTTTGCAGGCTTGATGCTCGCCCCCGTAGCCGTTTTGAGGTGGCAAGAAATACCCCCATCCGACTTGAAGAAAATAGCCATTTCGGGATTATTGGGCAATTTTTTTCCATCTTTTCTTTTTGGAATGGCCATCATCGGGGTTTCAAGTTCGGTTGCAGGTATCTTGAACACGCTCACCCCTGTATGGGTACTGTTGACGGGAGGGATTTTTTTTGCTTCTCGGTTTAGGGCAGGGCAAATTATTGGGGTAATCACAGGATTTTTAGGAGCACTTATTTTGATATTGGTTGGCAAGTCCGGTGAATTGCGCTTCAACTCGTATGGGCTGTTTGCGGTGTTAGGGACATTCTGCTATGGGCTCAATATCAACTACATAAAGAAAAATTTATCCCATATTCCCTCTCTCTTGTTGTCTTCTTTGGCCTTGACTCTGGTCGGAATTCCCGCAACCGTCATATTATTTTTCAATAATGCCGGGTTTATTTTACTTCCTGAAAAATATCTTTCAATCGGGGCTGTTTTTTTGTTGGCACTTTTTTCTACTGTGTTGGGACTTATACTTTTCAACAAATTTATAAAAATGGTCTCGCCTGTTTTGGCAAGTTCCGTTACCTATCTAATGCCGATTGTGTCAGTGCTTTGGGGGCTTTGGGATGGCGAGCCATTTACTTTTTTTCATGGCTTGGGTATGGCATTGGTGTTTTTGGGCGTTTTATTTTTAGCAAAAAACAGATGATTTTGTCTATTATATGTTGTAAAAAAATATATTTGCTCATCCAAAAAGTGTCTAATGGGTTTTCCAAACGCAACGCTGGCAGTTTACTCAACAGAAACAGAACTCTTTGCAGGGGAAGGTGCTGTCTGTATGTACTATAAAGGAGCCTTTGAAGAGGTCTTGATGTCAAACTTATTTCATTCGTTGCGCTTTGAAGACCAAAATTTTTCTCGTGCAATGAAAAGGCTTTTTGCCGTGTGTGTGGAAGTGGCTCAAAATATTTCGCGGAACTCAATAGAAAAATCTGTGGTTAGAAACAGCATCTTCAATAACATAGGGATTGGAACCATTCTGATACTTGAGAAAAATGACAGGTTCTCAATTGTGTCAACAAATAAAGTTCTCAATGATGATGGCAAAATCCTCAATCAATATATTAAGCATATTTCCTCGATGGATACGCAAGGCTTACGGGAGATGAAACGCGAACTGCTCTCCCGCCCTTTAGAAACCAGCCAACGCAGTGGCAAAATTGGATTAATACAAATCGCACTCAAATCGGATTTTCCCATTTATGCCTCTTTTGTGGAAGTTGATAAACAATTTGGTTACTTTACACTTGGTGCAGATATTAGAAAAGATTAACCCGCGAAACAAACACATGGAGAATTTGATTATTACATCCAACCAAAGAATTTTATCAGACATAACTCCTTCTGTGAGATTTGATGCCTCTACAGGAATTTGTTGGATTGAAGGAGAGTCTTTTATGGAAAACGCATTTGAATTTTACTCGGTGCTGTCTCAGTGGTTTAGAGATTTTTTCAGCATCCAAAACACAGTAGAGTTTAATGTCAAACTTTCTTATTTCAACACCACCTCTGCCCGGGCACTCACTGACGTAATAGCCCTGCTAAAAAGCTTTTCTCAGCAAGGCAAACAAGTTACCATCAATTGGTTTTATCCCGACCCCGACGAAGACGATTTTTTGCTTGACGGCGAAGATATTGAAGCGGCGGTAGATATGAAGTTCAATTTTATTTCCTACCCTATCAATTGAAGGATTTTTCTAAAATCGCTCCTACCCAGTAGGCCACAAAAGCCGCTACCAAACCCAACAATACCGTTTCTAAGATGCCTTTTGTAATAGATATTTGGTTGACGTAAGACTTCAAAGCCCCAACGGTTGCAAATGCCAGGGTAGTAAGTACGGTGGAGTACAAAAAGAGCCTGTCATAACCAATACCAAGACCCAATCCCCAGTCCATTAGGTAGAAAAAAAGAGGAAAAGTCCCCACCAGCACAAACGAAATAAAAGTGGCCAATCCCGTCATCAAAGGAGATTTTTCTTCCTTTATCATGCTAAGTTCTTCTTTCATCATCACATCTACCCAGCGGTTTTTGTCTTCTATGATTTTTTCTACCACTTGGCCAAGCAATTCGCCCTCAAATCCTTTGCGTTGGTAAATTTCTCTGACCTCTTCAATTTCTTTTTCCCTGAGGTTTTCTATTTCCCAGTACTCTTTTTGCTCGTGTTTTAGGTACGTGTCTCTTTGGGTTTTGGCAGAAAGATAACCGCCTATTGACATAGAAAGACCATCGGCCAGCAGATTGGCCAGCCCCAATATGATAACCACTTTTGAGTCTAACCCTGCCCCCGAAGCACCCGCCACCACGGCAAAGGTGGTTACAGCCCCGTCTATACCTCCATACACAAACTCCGGCAGGTACTCTTGCACTCCCAATTCATTGCTTCCGTGCAATTGAATTTCTACATTTTCCATGATGCAAATTTGGAAAAATAGCAAGCCGCTACTTGTTTGGGAGGGCGAATTTAGAATCCGTCTAAAGCTCCACCACAGTGATGCGCTCTTTTTTGACTGTGCTCAGAAAGTCCTCTCTCCACTGCTGCATGTAGCCCGTGGTGTGTTTTTCTTCTTCTTTGCCACGGGTGTAGAGGCCATTTGAGAACTGGTAGCACTTGTACCGTGTCCTGAAGTTTTGACGCTCGGCTTGAGCGTTTCTTTTCAAAATACGCTCCTGTATCCCTTCTATGCCCCCGCTTACTTTTGAACCCCTACAAAATTCAATCTCAGACACATAGCAAGTATCGGCCACCACCAAGGCGTAAAAATAAAATTCGCAACCGCCTATGGGTTTGAGAAACGAAAAGATTAGAATGGATACACCTATCCCAACAAAAAAAGTTTTCATACTTATTTAAACAGCAAAATGGATAAAAAAGATGTACACGGATTAAGGACACCCAATTATTTTTATGCCATTCCTACGGAATTGGGGTTGTGTGATAATCTGAATCTATTAACATCTTGCTCCTACGGAGCCGCCTCGTAGAGGCAATACCTCCATAGCCCAATTGCAAATAGCCACGGGTTTAAACCCGTGGTTTATAGATAGAGGCGGTGCAAGAAATCATTTTCATACCATTCCTACGG
>CAZRQL010000002.1:6507-18476 GCA_964602415.1 uncultured Roseobacteraceae bacterium | reverse complement strand
CCGTGGTTTATAGATAGAGGCGGTGCAAGAAATCATTTTCATACCATTCCTACGGCATTGGTGTTGCCCAAATCTATTAACATCTTGCTCCTACGGAGCCGCCTCGTAGAGGCAATACCTCCATAGCCCAATTGCAAATAGCCACGGGTTTAAACCCGTGGTTTATAGATAGAGGCGGTGCAAGAAATCATTTTCATACCATTCCTACGGGATGAATGCCCTACTAGCGACAGCCTATTTTCAACAATTTAAACCGCAGATGCTGTTTTTAGTTATTGCTTAGCCCTGGATTAATCAATAAATCTACTTGGTTATTCTAAATACCCATGTCCCAAAATGAGGCGACGAAAATTTTGATGGTTTGCATGTGTAAAAGAATAGCGAGGGTAACTTTATTTCTGTGAACAGACCGATGAAGCAAAAATGATATAATTTTTTTTAACTTTGTAAAAAAACACAATGAGATTTTTCCATCTGTTTGTTATACTTTTTGTGTCGTTTTCGGTGCATGCCCAAGTGGGGAGCATGTTTCCCGATATTGAGTTGGAGCGGCTTTCCGATGACAAGAAAATAAAATTGCCCCTTGCGGCCAAAGGGAAAATCACGCTGGTAGGGGTTGCGTACTCAAAAAAATCGGACGAGTTGCTCAAACCTTGGTTTGAACCCGTTTACAAAACCTTTGTCGAACCGGACAAAGGCCTTTTTACGCTTGAGTACGATGTGAACATTTATTTTATCGGCATGATAAAAGGGGTTGCGCAAATAGCAGGCGAAAAAATAGAGCGAGAGATGCGTGAGGGCATTGACAAAAAACTTCAGCCTTATGTTCACCTGTACAAAGGGGCTATCGGTCAGTACAAAGACGCTTTGAAACTGGGGCAAAAAGACCTGCCTTATTTTTTCGTCTTGGACGAAAAAGGAAAAATTATTTATGCCACTTCGGGGGCTTACAGCGAAGACAAGCTCGAAGAAGTGATAGACAAAATGCCCGAATAAGACGGCAATTAGCTTAATTTCATCAATAAATTGACATACATGTTTGGTAGCCAACTCACCCCCGTAGTTAAGAACTTACTTTTGGCCAATCTGGTCGTATTTGGTCTGACAGTCTTTTTGGGCATGTCTTTGGCCGAAAATTTCGGACTCAGGTTTGTCATGGGTAGTGATTTTCAAGTATTTCAAATCATTACTTACATGTTTTTGCATGGGGGATTGCACCACATTCTCAGCAATATGTTTGGGCTGTTGATTTTTGGACCGGTCTTGGAGTACCGCTTTGGCAGCCAACGGTTTTTGACTTTTTATTTGGTCTGCGGTATTGGAGCGGCACTGTTGCACCAGTCTTTTTATGTAGTGCAATACCTTAATTTGGCAGCAGAAGTGAAGTCTTTTATAGACAGCCCCAGTCCTGAGTCCCTGATTTCTTTTGTCGAATCCACCTCTCAGGTGCGCTGGCGCGAATCGGTGTATGAGTTCGTTTACGAAGTTTATCCTGCCAATCCGCAAGACCCTATGTACATATCCAGAGCCACCGATATAGTGAGCCAGTACGCCAAACTCCGTGTTGATCAGTTCAATACGCCTATGGTGGGGGCTTCGGGTGCTATTTTTGGTATTTTGATGGGCTTTGGTTTGCTCTATCCCAATTTGCAGTTGTTTTTGCTTTTTCCACCCATCCCCATCAGGGCAAAATATTTGGTAACTTTTTACGGCGTTTACGAACTCATATCTGTTTACCAACAAAGACCCGATGACAATATTGCCCATTTGGCACATTTGGGGGGTATGTTGATGGCTTTTATTATGATAAGGCTCTGGAAAAATAAAATTTGAGAGAACCTTTTTAGATTGCGTCTTGTAAAGATAAAAATTACACAAGTTATGCAAGGATTTATCGCCGACTTGAAGTACACTTGGAACAAACCAAACAATGTGCTTTCGCGCCTCATCATTGTCAATGTAGCTGTATTTGTAGCCTTGAATTTGATTTACCTCTTTTCTCCTCAGAGTGAGAGGTGGCTGGTTTTTCATTTTTTAGGCTTGCCGCCTTCCTTTCTGCAATGGCTGTTTGTTCCTTGGACTATCATTACTTACTTCTTTACCCAAGAAGGGTTTATGCACCTGTTGTTCAATATGCTGAACCTATATTGGTTTGGGATGGTGCTTCAAACACTTGTCAGGCCTCATCATTTGCTCCGAATTTATACGTTGGGTGGGATAGCCGGCGGAATTTCCTTTTTGCTACTGGGCTACTTGGGGCCTAAGATGGGCATCAACCCCGGCTTGGTGCTCATTGGTTCATCGGCCTCGGTTTTTGGGGTTATTTTGGCGGCGGCTACCCTTGCGCCCAACTATACTTTTTACTTGATTTTTTTCGGGCCTGTCAAAATCAAGTACTTGGCTTTGGCGGTTTTGGTGCTTTCTCTTTTTGCGCTCAGGGGTACAAACTCGGGCGGAGAGTTGGCACATTTGTTTGGTGCGGCAGCAGGGTATCTCTATATCAAGGGCTTACGCTCCAACTATACTTTTTTTGGTTTGTTTGGCGCAAGCAAATCCAGCCCTCAAAAAGTGAAGGCTTACGCTTCTTTTGCCGGCAAAAAATCCATACCGCCCTCCGAAGGCAAACCCAACCAAGAAATCATTGACGCAATACTTGACAAAATATCCGAAAAGGGATACGAAAAACTGACAACCGAAGAAAAACAAATCCTGCTTAGAGCCAGTCAAGAAGATTTTGGCCGCTAATTTTCGTCTGTAGGTAGAGTATGAAAACATCTATCTACTGGTTTAGAAACGATTTGCGGCTTTATGACCAGCCTGTCTTGTGCGGCATACAATCCAAAGAACTGCTGCCCGTATATGTGATTGATGAGCGGGAATTACAATCCCACAAATTTTTGGGTTTCAAAAGGATGGGCAGCCGGCGCGCCCATTTTTTGATAGAAAGCCTCAAAGACCTCAAATCCTCGCTCAAGGCTTTGGGCAGCGATTTGTTGGTGGTGGTCGGAAATCCCGCCAAGGTGCTTACAGATGTGGCTCAGCAAATCGGGGCTACCCGTATTTTTGCCCAAGCAGGGCATGGGTACTACGAAATGAAAGACCAGCAGCAGCTATCCCAAAAAGTTAGCTTGCAACTTCATGAAAGCCAAACCCTTGTTCATCCCAGCCACCTAAGGCATTCCATAGAGCGGTTTGCAGATATTTTTACCCAATTTAGGAATCAAGTAGAGCCTCTTGGCCAGCGAACCCCTGTTTTGTCTTGTGCGGAGTGCCCTGATGTGTTGCCGGAGCTTCCCGACATAGAAATAGGCGAAATACCCGACTTGGGCTATGAACTGCCTTTGAAAGACAAACGCGCCGCTTTTGAGTTTAGGGGTGGGGAAACAGCAGCCTTAGAAAGGGTCAGCCGCTACATTTGGCGGCAAAAAAGCCTTGCCCATTACAAAGAGACCCGCAACCAACTGTTGGGCAGTGAGTACAGTTCCAAACTGTCGGCTTATCTGGCTTTGGGCTGTGTTTCGCCAAGATACATCTACCACCAAGTGGCTCAATTTGAAGAAGAAGTCGAAAAAAATGACAGCACCTATTGGCTGGTGTTTGAGTTGCTGTGGAGGGATTTTTTCCATTTTACGGCTCTCAAGCATGGGGCTAAGTTTTTCATGGCAGGGGGCATAAAAGGCTCTCCCTACCAATTTAAAGATGACAAAGGGGCTTTTCAGGCTTGGGTAGAAGGAGAGACAGGTGTGGATTTTGTGGATGCCAATATGAAAGAGCTAAAATTCACAGGATTTATGTCAAATCGAGGCCGTCAAAATGTGGCTTCGTACCTTTGCAAAGACCTCAAGTTGGATTGGCGTTGGGGGGCGGCGTACTTTGAGCACGCTTTGCTGGACTACGACGTTTGCAGCAACTGGGGCAACTGGCTCTATGTAGCCGGACTGGGCAACGACCCCCGCGAAGGGCGGTATTTCAACATCAAAAGCCAACAAGAACGCTACGACCCTAAAGGCGAATACATTAAGACTTGGCTGAGCTAATCTATCATTTTTTTCTGATTCTGATAGCCCCTTTGGCGGTGGAAGGATCTACAATTTGGCCTTTTTGGGTGATGACAATCAAGTGTTGTTCGACCAATTTTTTGGCTGCTGCGCGGACAGACTCCATTTTATCGCGCCACCCGTCAGCAAAAAGTGCTCTGGCTACTTCTGAAGGGCAAAAAGTCTTTTCTCTGCCTCGTTTTTCGGCCAACTCCAAAATGGCTTTTTCAATATTGCTTTGTGATTCCATTTTTGAGAAAACAAGCCAACACTTCGATGGCTTTTTCGCAGTCTTTTTCGTTATTGACAAAAATATGTGCTTTGTTTTTGTAGGGGGCAATGTAGTGTTGGTAGGAGGGCATAACGTGGTTTTCAAAGCGATAGAGCACGTCTGAGACATCGTAGCCTCTTTCCAGTTGGTCTCGTACCAGCCTACGCCGCAGCCTTACGTAGTCAGGGGCATCTACAAACACTATCAAATCAAACAGTTCGGAAAGCTCTTCACTGTGGAGCAGAAACAAGCCTTCCACTAAAAAAATCGGGTTGGGTCTAAAAATGAGTTTTTTGGGGCTTAGTCCCGGATTATTGAATGTGTACTCGTTTAGCTCTATGGTCTCTCCACTTTTGAGTCTTTCGACATCACGGCTAAACTCAGCCAAAGCGATGGACTCAGGCAGGTCAAAATTGGCTATTCCGTTTGGGTCGCGGGGTTGCTGTTCGCGGGGCAGGTAGTAGTTGTCTTGAGAAAAAACCGTTGCTCTGTCGGGAAAGTATTCTTTGAGCCTGTTGACAAAGTAAGTCTTTCCGCTGCCGCTGCCTCCGGTTATGGCCAATATAAATGATTTCACTTCAGATGATTTATTAATTTGTCAAAAAAAATTCATTTATGCAAAAATACCCGTTTTTATTCCTAAAATTGTAACCAACAAAATAACTGCACTGTTTATGAGAAATTTTACTTGTTTGCTCATCTTATTTTTTGTGTCTGTAAGTTTGCAAGCGCAGGTCAAAGTGATTGATTTCAAAAAATTGAGTGCCGAGCAGTCCACAAAGTACCATCAAGATTATCCCAAACTTTCATCTTTGGCCAATTACGATGAAAAACACGCAGACAGGGTATGGCATGACTTCTGGCATGAGTACATGATTTTTTTGCAATCCAAGAAATTTAGTTTTGGCAAGCGGCAACGTATTTTTGTTCACTTGCATTTCAACCAAGCCGGCGATTTGGATATTTTTGGCTATGAATTTGTAAGAGTGAATAAAGACAAAAAGCAGCAGTTTGTCGGCTATTTGACAGAATTTTTATCAAAGTATGACTTTGACCTCAAGGCGGGAAGCCCTGTTTCGCAATGTGGGGAGATTCATCTGCTGGCTGACAGCGAAATTGAAGAGGGCAAATAGAGTTTTATTTTTTTAAGCCGTCAAAAAACTTATCAGGTTTTGTTGATATTTTGTTGAGGGCTTCAAGTTCTTATATTTGCAGTAAACCCGATATATGCCCCAAATCAACCGCTTACAACTTAGTGGTGAAAACAATATAGTGCTGCAAAATGTAGTCAACTCGGTGGTTGAGGTACGCACCTCCACACCCACAGAGCTAACCATACTGGGGGAGATGATGCGCCGCTGGGTTGGGCACAAGCAGCTCAGCGTGCTGGTGCTGTCCACCACCCTGAAGGGCTTGGAAGTGGAAGAGGGGGGGATTCAAGAACCGGATTTTTTGCGTCGTTATGATGATTCAGTGGCCAAGTGGAAGCCTTTTGGCGGGCAAACCATATCCGAGTTGTTGGCTGAGTTTTATTTAGAGTCGGGTATAGAGATGGATGTTGTTTTTGTAGAAGGTTGGATGCCCGATCGAAGCCAGAGCATGGATTTGAAGGAATCTATCCGACAAAAAGTCGTGCTTATAGCCGATCCGCTGGCTTTGGGACTTCCCCAAAACAAGGCTTTGGCCAAAATTTTTGACAGCAGCCAGACAGGTGGCGTGCTTGTTCCTATCTGCAAAACCCTCAAACCCGCGCTTAGGTCTCGTTTGCAAAAGTTTCGCAAAAAAACACTTCCCGATTTGGAGCAGTGCTATTTTTCTCGCTTTGGCCAATCTTACGCACATCTGGAGCCGGAGATACCCGACAAAATCGAGTTTTTTCGCCGTCTAAGCAATATCGCCATTACTGTCAGGGGCGTAGCTCCTGTTTCAAAATCTTATCTTTCCGAGCATTTTAAAAAGTTTCAAAACAGTACGGCTTTCAAAATGCTTTCTGCAAGTTTTGATGAAACCAAAATACCACCAAACGCATGATAGTTAGCTTTTTCTCTTACAAGGGTGGGGTTGGCCGCACCCAACTGTTGGCCAATATGGCAGCCTATTTGTGCCATTACAGAGGCCGAAAAGTGCTTTTGATGGACTGGGACTTAGAAGCTCCCGGGATTCATTATTATTTTGGCAAAAACAACACCACCCTCAAGGTGCGTGGGGTCATCAATCTGCTCTACGACTACATTAAAATAGTTAAAACAAAAAAAGAACCAGCCCAAAGTGAGTTGCCATTTTTTGACCCAAGCTACATCACCAACCTGCGCCGCTCCTACAACACAAAAGGCCGCATAGACCTCATCCCCGCCGGCCAGTACAACCAAAAATACTCTCAACTGGTCTCCAATTTCGACTGGAATGAGTTTTATGAACTCTTGGACGGCAAACTGTACATTGAGTTTTTGAAAGAAAGACTCAAAGCTCTTGACTACGACTACATATTTTTGGACAGCAGAACGGGCATCAGCGACTATTCGGGTATTTGCAACGTGCAGTTTCCCGATGCCAATTTTATGCTTACCGCCCCCACAAACCAAAGTTTTGAAGGCACGCTGCGGGCAGCCAACAGCATCATCTCTTCTTCTTACGTACAGGGCAAGTTTAGAAAGCCTGTGATTTTTCCGGTGCTTTCGCGCATAGACCTCTCCATCGAGGGCAAGAGCGAGACTTGGACAAGGCTTTTCAAAGAAAAATTTGGGTTTTTAATTAAAAACTTAGACAAACAATACTACGAAAACCACGCCGAAATCAAAGAAAACCAGTACCTCAAAGAAACCATGCTCGACTACAAACGGGATTTGGCTTTTGGGGAAAACGTCTTGTTTGACGATGAAAGGCGAAGCCCCGAATTTGGGACGCTGGCCGAAAAATACGCCAATCTGGTGCGCTACCTCGAAAAAGACCCCTCGGGGCAGAGTCCATCCACCACCATGGCGGGGCGTTTGTTCAATTTGGCCAATGCCAAATCTGAACTCGAACAATACCAAGAAGCCCTCGAAGACTATGATAAGGCTTTGGAAATCAACCCTAATTTTGCCGAAGCCTATATCAACAGAGGTACGGCTAAGGCTGAACTCAGCCGATGGGAAGATGCCCTTGAAGACTTTGACAAAGCCATTGCGCTAAACAGTGACGATGCCCGTGCCTACAACAACCGTGCACTTATTTTCCGAAGAATCAACAGGTTAGCCGAAGCACTCAAAGACTGCAACAAAGCCATCGAAATACAGCCCGACTTGGCTGATTGCTATTTTACAAGGGGTGCAGTCAAGTTGTCTATGGAGAATCCTATCGAAGCCATCAAAGATTTTGATGCCGGGCTAAGGCTCAATCCTACCTCTGCAAAAGGCTACAACAACAGAGGATTGGCAAAAAAGAAACTCAAACAGTACATAGAAGCCATATCCGACTTCTACAAAGCACTGGAGTACAACCCTGACAACTTCGAGTCCATCATCAACTGCGGTACGGTCAAAACCATGATGGGCAACTACGAAGAAGCCATATCTGACTACGACAAGGCGGTGGCTTTGAAGCCAAAATTTCCTACGGCTTACTTCAACCGCGCAGATTGCAGGCTCAAGCTCGAAGAATATGAGCTGGCCATCGCCGATTTGGACAAGGCCATCTCCCTCAACGACACCGATGCACAGTATTTTTCTCTCAGGGGACATTGCCATTACCAACTGGCCAATTACAGCCAAGCACTCAAAGACTTTCTCAAAGCCTGCGAACTCAACCCCAATTTGGCACATCCCCACTACAATGCCGCCTGTGTGTTTGGTATTTTTCAAAGCAAGCAAGACGTTATCATACACCTAAGGCAAGCGCTGGTATTGGATAAATCTTTCAAAAAACACGCACTGAGCGAAAAAGATTTTCAGTGGTTGAAAGATGACTCGGATTTTAAGGCATTATTGGCTCAGGAGGATTTGCCCTAAAATCAAGCGACCCTTGCTTGCGCAAAGGCCACCGTTGTGTTTTCACTGCGAAGTTAAAAACTTCTTTTTGTGAATTGCTTTCAAAATCGGAACAAAATTACTTTTATTGTTGCAAAAAAGCAAGCGATTATGAAAAAAAATATTATTTTAGGTCTTGATATTGGAACAAACTCTGTTGGTTGGGCAGTTGTAGAAACCACAAAATCAACAGATAGTGAATCTTCGTTGGTTCAGGTTATTTCTTTGCTGCAATCCGGCGTGAGGATAATTCCTTCTGATGACAACATAAGGAATTTTGAGCAAGGAAAACCGGCCACAAAAAATACAGAAAGAAGACAACTCAGAGGTATAAGAAAAATTTACAGAAGATATAGACAAAGGCGTGAAAAACTGAAAAATTTGCTTGCAAAACATGGCCTGAGTCCTACAGAAGAATTATTTAGACTGACCGCAAAAGAATTGTTAGAGCTAAGGGTCAAAGCACTCACAAAAAAGATTTCACTTCCCGAACTTGGCCGGCTTATTTTTTGGCTCAACCAAAAACGTGGCTATAAATCTAACCGACTTGTAGATATAGATGTTGAAGACGAACCACAGGAAAACGCAAAACAGCCAACTAAAGAACCGCCCAAAAAGAATTTGACCACTCAGATGAGCGAGATCTCTAAAACTATAAATCAAGATCATTTAACTATAGGGCAATACCTGCTAAAAAGGTACAAAGACAACGATAGAGAGCCCCTCAAAAGCAACATTCCTTTTTTGAGAAGCGATTTTGAAGTTGAATTTGACAGGATCTGGGACACTCAAGCCAAGTTTTACCCTAAAATCCTGAAAGGAAACAGCCGCATGGATAAAGAGAGTCTCAAAGATACTCTCTACAAATCAATTAAATACGATACCATATACTACCAGAGACCACTGAAATCACAAAAAAAATCAGTCGGTTTTTGCAGATTTTCCAAAGGAACATCTCTTGAAAAAGAAACAGGTGAACTCAAATTGTATCCACGAAAAGTTTGCCCACAGTCTTCTCCTTATTTCCAAGAATTTAGGATTTGGCAACAAATCAACAACCTTACCATCGTGGAAAAAGAAACTACCCATTCGCGTACTCTTAAAGAAGAAGACAAACAAAACCTTTATCGCTTACTTACCTCAAAACAAGAACTTAGCGAAAAAGAAATACTCAAACTTTTTGGATACAGTCAAGAGAATTATGAAATTAATTTAACTGCAAAAAAACTTTTGGGCAATCAAACAACTGCCAAACTCAAATCGAAATTTGATACACATAAATACAAAAAAGCTGATTTATTCCTAAAATTCAATATTGAACAAGGCGACGAACAGCCCCTTTTTCAGTTATGGCACTTGCTTTACGCTGCACAGGATAGCGAAAAATTGACCCAAGTTTTGCAAACCAAATTTGGATTTCCAAAAGAGTTGGCAGAAGATTTGTCCAAAATTACTTTTACAAAGTCTTATGCCTCCATGGGCACTCAAGCAATTAAAAAAATGCTTCCTCACATGGTCAAAGGGATTAAATACCATGAAGCCGCCCAACTTGCAGGATTAGACCACAGCGATCCCGAAAACAAACGAAAATCCGATACTACTCAAGACAAACTCAAGCCAATTAAAGCCGGAGAAATGCGTCAGCCTGTTGTCGAACAGGTTATTAACCAAGTTGTCAATGTCGTCAATGCTATTATGGATAAATACGGCAAGCCTCAAGCCATCCATATCGAATTGGCAAGAGAAATGAAAAAAAATGCAGAACAAAGAGCCAAAGATATTAAAAATATCGCTACCAATACACGAAAACGCGAATTGGCTAAAAAATGGCTTATCGAAAATGGAATAACTCAAAGCCTTAAAAATATTGAAAAGTGCCTTCTTTGGCATGAAACAAAGAAAATATCTGTATTCAGCGGAAAAGTTATTTCTTCTAGTGATCTTTTTGGTGATGAAAATAAATACCAGATTGAACACATTATACCCAAATCGAGGTTTTTTGACGACAGTATGGCCAATAAAACCCTTTGTGAGTCTTATATAAATAAAGAAAAAGATAAACAAACGGCTTATGAATACATGAAGCAAAAAGGAAATTTGGAAGAGTTTACCAAACGGCTTTTTTCATTATGTTTAAAGAAAAAAGAAAAGGGAGAAAAGCGCAAAGACACCAATGAAACCGATTACAATGAACTTTGTGGCATTCCGTACAATAAAATAAAAAATAGGCTATTGGCCGAAAAAATCCCCGAAGATTTTGTCAACCGCCAATTGGCAGAAACAAGGTATATCACCAGAGAAGTCAAAACACGACTGGGCGAAATTTGTCCCAAGATCGTGGTTACTTCGGGGCAAATTACCGACCTACTTAAACATTCTTGGGGTTTGGATAGCGTACTTGAAGAACTTAATAAAGAAAAGATAAAAGAAAAGATAGATATCTTAAAAAAAGCAAATAACCAAAAAACAAAAGACACCACACCCTTTATTTTTAGTAAACGTGAATTTGACCACAGGCATCACGCACTGGATGCCATTGTGGTGGCCTGTACCAGTCAAAGCCTAATACAGCGATACAATACCCTCAACGCAAAAGGTACTACTCTCCAAAAAGGAAAAGACGGCAAAACCATATCCGTTTACAAACCACCCGTTCCTATCTACCACAAAATGGATGATGAATCAAAATCATTGGGGGCTTTTAGAAAAATGGTCATCAATACGCTTGCAAACGTATTGGTTTCTATAAAAAATAGCCAAAAAACACTCGCCTTTCAGCCTATTAAAGACGAAAAAGGAAATTACCTGCCTCAATACAAAACTCCGGCAGCCAGAGGACAATTGCACAAAGAAACTATTTACAGGGTACATTGGGATAAAACAAGTCAAAAACCCAAGAGATTTTTGGAAAGAGTAGAATTGAATAATTCGTTCAAAGAAAGTTGGATAAAAGATATACCCGACCTTAAAATTCGAGAAATTTTAACCAAAAGACTTGAGGAATATGAAAACGACCCCAAAAAAGCCTTTGCCTCCGATAAACTGCCAGTCTGGTTTAATGAAGAAAAACGCATCCCAATTAAAAAAGTAAGGTTAACAATCAATCAAGAACCTATTGCTTTACGCGTAAACAGTGATGGGCCTAACGCTTTGCTGCCGCTTGAACAAAGGCCTCTTAAAGACTTTGTTATGTTGAGAAATAATTATATGGCTGTGATTTTTAAAAAATTAGTCAAAAAGGGTGAGCAGTACGAGGATAACATAATTAGCTTTTATGAAGCCGTACAAAGGAAAAAGGAATCACTTCCTTATTACAGCTTGGAAGAAGGTGAGACTTTGGTAATGACTATGCGGATAAATGAGATGTTTGTTTTTGACCTCGACCCCCAAGAAACTGATTTCAAAGACCCCTCAAACGCTGCTTTGATAAGCGAACACCTATACCGCCTACAAAAAATGACTAAAAAAGATTACTATTTCAGACACCACTTAGCTCCAACAATCGATTATAATGATTTCAAAAGGATTACATCTCTTAACAATTTGATCAGTACAAAATGTACAAAAGTACGTTTGAACCATTTAGGGGAAGTGGTACACGTAGGGGAATAATTCTGATTTGCTTTCAAAATCGTTCTTTGATAATTTTGACCCAAC
>CAZRQL010000002.1:0-6407 GCA_964602415.1 uncultured Roseobacteraceae bacterium | reverse complement strand
TGATTTGCTTTCAAAATCGTTCTTTGATAATTTTGACCCAACTCTGACTTGGAAACACAAGGTTACACTACAGTTGTGATTTGCTTTCAAAATCGTTCTTTGATAATTTTGACCCAACCTTTGGTTCTATGGGAAAAGCTAAAGCTATGTTGTGATTTGCTTTCAAAATCGTTCTTTGATAATTTTGACCCAACTTTTGAATAGGTTTGTTCAATATCTTCTTGTTGTGATTTGCTTTCAAAATCGTTCTTTGATAATTTTGACCCAACTTACTTGTTGAAGGGCTGGCAATCGGACTTGTTGTGATTTGCTTTCAAAATCGTTCTTTGATAATTTTGACCCAACGATTGCAGCGGCGTTTGGGCGAGCTTGAGGGTTGTGATTTGCTTTCAAAATCGTTCTTTGATAATTTTGACCCAACAAAATTAGGGGATGACACCTGGATCTCAAGGTTGTGATTTGCTTTCAAAATCGTTCTTTGATAATTTTGACCCAACTTAGTTGAGTTGAACTCTGCAACATCTACAGTTGTGATTTGCTTTCAAAATCGTTCTTTGATAATTTTGACCCAACCGTAAGGGAGTGGGTTGACTGGACATAATCGTTGTGATTTGCTTTCAAAATCGTTCTTTGATAATTTTGACCCAACATAACTGTCCCTTTCAGGGTATCTGGAAAGGTTGTGATTTGCTTTCAAAATCGTTCTTTGATAATTTTGACCCAACTGTTCGTTTATTTCGTCGTAAGGGAAAGAGGTTGTGATTTGCTTTCAAAATCGTTCTTTGATAATTTTGACCCAACCCTTGCCGAGGATGGCCGCTCGGTCACCTGGTTGTGATTTGCTTTCAAAATCGTTCTTTGATAATTTTGACCCAACCCACCAGCTAACATAGCCTCATGATAGTAAGTTGTGATTTGCTTTCAAAATCGTTCTTTGATAATTTTGACCCAACCCCTGATTGCGGGGGCGAGTTTCATCGACCGTTGTGATTTGCTTTCAAAATCGTTCTTTGATAATTTTGACCCAACAAACGATAACAAAATAAGAATTTACGGCTAGTTGTGATTTGCTTTCAAAATCGTTCTTTGATAATTTTGACCCAACCGGCCTATGACAGCATCCCAGCGTATCATCGTTGTGATTTGCTTTCAAAATCGTTCTTTGATAATTTTGACCCAACCTAATAGGTTATTGTTGATTCCGTTCTCGTGTTGTGATTTGCTTTCAAAATCGTTCTTTGATAATTTTGACCCAACCCGCCAGATTCCGCTCGGCGATTGAAGGCTGTTGTGATTTGCTTTCAAAATCGTTCTTTGATAATTTTGACCCAACAAAGATGAAATATCTGCAATTAGCATCCCAGTTGTGATTTGCTTTCAAAATCGTTCTTTGATAATTTTGACCCAACTGACTCATTGGCTTCAGGAACCTATCAGATGTTGTGATTTGCTTTCAAAATCGTTCTTTGATAATTTTGACCCAACAGAGGTTATTCTAAGGATCAAAAAATCAAAAACTTAAGTTCAAAATTAGAATTTAAAAATCCCTTTCTTTTCTGACTCATGTTGGCAATTAAAGGGATTTTTTTGTTGCTATTGTCTTGAAAAGAAAATCTTCGCAGACCATTTGTGCCCGGCAATACATCTGATTTGTCAGTTTACAAAACTGCTGTCATGATTAGAAGAACACTTTATTTCAGTAACCCTGTTTACCTTTCGTTGAAAGATGAACAAATGTGCGCTCATTTTACTAACGAAGACAAAGAGCTTAGTTTTCCTATCGAAGATTTGGGATTTGTGGTATTGGATAATCCCCAAATTACGATTACACATTCTTTGATGGCACGTTTTCAGTACAGCCGCACGGCTCTGATAGTGTGTGATAAAACTCGTATTCCTGCCGGTCAATTTATTTCTTTTGATGGCCATGATGAGACACAGCGTCACACAGCCGCTCAGGTCAAATCCAGCCCTGTATTGAGAAAGAATTTATGGAAGCAAATTGTAAGCAGTAAAATCAGTAACCAAGCGATTCTGCTTGAGAGTCTGGATTTAAATGCAATCAGGCTCAAAGAAATGGCTAAAAAAGTCAAATCGGGGGATAGCAACAATCTGGAAGCGCAAGCCGCCCGTCATTATTGGCAAGAACTGTCACCTATACTGGGGCGTTTTGAGCCTTTTCAAAGGGACCGATATGGTGCGCCACCCAACAATCTCTTAAATTATGGGTATGCTATACTCAGGGCTGCCGTTGCCCGTGCCTTAGTGGGAAGCGGTTTGCAGCCTATTTTGGGTATTTTTCATAGCAACAAATATAACCCATTTTGTTTGGCTGATGACATGATGGAACCGTTTAGACCACTTGTAGATCAGTTGGTGATTAGACAGGTACAAGGTTATCAAAAGCCTATGCCTCAAGAGCTTGAGAAAGAACATAAAAAGCCCTTTTTAGCCATTCCTGCTATGGACGTTTGGATCAATGGAGAGACTTCACCTTTAATGGTAGGGTTGCAGCGCACTTGTGCCTCTCTTGTCAAGTGTTATTTGCGCGAATCGAAAAAACTCATTCTACCGGTTTTGCAGCCATGATGTACAATCGTCTGAACCAATACAGAATTATGTGGGTAGTCGTTTTTTTTGACTTGCCGGTGCTAACCAAAAAGCAGCGCAAAGAGGCCAGTGCTTTTCGCAAGAACTTAATCAAAGACGGGTTCATCATGTTCCAATATTCTATCTACATTAGGTGCTGTCCCAGTTCGGAAAATGCCGATGTCCATACCCGTCGCGTTAGGAGTTTTATTCCTGATAAGGGGCATGTGTGCATTTTTAGAATTACAGACAAACAATTTGGGATGATAGAGATTTTTCAGAGCGGGAAAACAGCAGCCCCCAAAGATATCCCCCAACAATTGGAACTATTCTGAAACAAAAAAAGACCTGCAATTGCAAGTCTTTTTCTGTGTTAGTATTCGTGGGGCAGTTCGATGTTTATCAACTCGTGCCAAGGCAGGCCATACCTGCCCAACTCTGCCATAAAGGGGTCGGGGTCGAATTGTTCGACATTCCAAACTCCGGGCTTCATCCATTTGCCCTCGAGCATCATCTTAGCCCCAATCATAGCCGGAACCCCGGTCGTGTAGGATACGCCTTGTGCTTTGATTTCGCGGTACACCTGCGCGTGGTCGCAGTTGTTGTAGATAAAATAGGTTTTGTCTTGGCCGTCTTTGATGCCTTTGATTTGGCAACCGATAGAAGTTTGGCCGGTGTAGTTTTCGCCTAAAGAGGACGGAGCCGGCAGCACGGCCTTCAAAAACTCAAGCGGCACTATATCTATACCATTGAACTTGATGGGTTTGATGGATGTCATTCCTACATTCTGCAAAACCGTTAGGTGGTTGATGTAGTTTTGGGAGAAAGTCATCCAAAATCGGGCGCGTTTGAGGCTGGGGAAGTTGATGACCAAAGACTCCAGTTCTTCGTGGTAGAGCAAGTAGCTTTCTCTCGCTCCTATATGGGGGTATTCGATGGGTTTGTGGATTTCGAGGGGTTTGGTTTCGATCCATTGCCCGTCTTGCCAATAGCGACCGTTTTGAGTGATTTCGCGGATGTTGATTTCGGGATTGAAGTTGGTGGCAAAGGCTTTGCCGTGGTCGCCTGCGTTGCAATCTACAATATCGAGATAGTGTATTTCATCGAAATGGTGTTTGGCGGCATAGGCGGTAAAAATCCCCGACACACCCGGGTCGAATCCACATCCCAACAAAGCCATGATGCCTGCTTTTTCGAACCGCTCACGGTAGGCCCACTGCCAACTGTACTCAAATTTGGCTACGTCTTTGGGTTCATAGTTGGCGGTGTCCAAATAGTGCACCCCTGTTTCCAGACACGCATCCATAATGGGCAGGTCTTGGTAAGGCAGTGCTACATTGATGAGCATCTTAGGACCAAATTTGCGGATTAGGGCAACCAATTCCTCAACATTGTCGGCATCTACTGAGGCGGTTTGGATTTTTACGCCATACTTGGCAAACACATCTGCGGCTATGGCTTCGCATTTGGTCAGTGTACGGCTTGCCAGCAGTATTTCCGAAAAAACTTCGGGTACAGAGGCGCATTTGTGGGCGACAACGCTACCCACGCCGCCTGCTCCGATTATCAAAACTTTATTCATTCTTTGAAAACTAATCTTCTTCTTGCTCTTCTTTGAGCCAATTGTAAATATCTACTTGGGCTCTGAACCTGCGCTTGGTGTTTGTCTTGCGGGGTACGTTTTGTCCTTTGACGTTGATGAGGCGGGCTTTGGTATTGTCGCGGAGTTGAAATTCAAGGAATTTTTTTATCTCATTTTGAATACCGGGGTCGTATATGGGAAATCCCACTTCGATACGTGCATACAGGTTGCGGTTCATCCAATCCGCCGAGGCCAAATAATACAAGGGGTTTCCGTCGTTGGCGGCGTAAAAGATACGCGAGTGCTCCAGATACATATCCACCAGTCGGGTAACGGTGATGTTTTTGCTCATGGTACGCGAACGGGGCACAAGGCAACAAATCCCTCTGATAAGCATTTGTATTTTCACACCTGCTGCGCCGGCTTCGTAGAGTTTGTCAATCATGACTTTGTCTTCGATGTGGTTTAGTTTGATAATCAGATGGGCAAACTTACCGGCTTTGGCATGGGCTATTTCTTGGTCTATCAGCTCCAAATAGCGGTCTTGGAGGTTTATTTGTGAGACGAGCAGGTGTTTGAGTTGGGGTTTGTCGGTCAGGTCGTCAAGGTACTCAAAGACTTGTTGTAGCTCGGCGCAAATGGCTTGGTTGGAGGTCAGCAGCCCGTGGTCGCTGTAGGTTTTGGCGGTCTTTTCGTTGAAATTGCCCGTAGCCAAATAAGCATAATCGCGGCTTACGCCCAACTGCACCCTCGAAACGATGGCCACTTTGGCATGAACTTTTAGCCCGGGCAGGCTGTAAATGATTCTCACGCCGGCTTTTTGCATTTCTGCTGCCCAGCGCAGGTTGTTTTCCTCATCAAAACGCGCCTTGACTTCCACAAAAACCGTTACGAGTTTGCCGTTGCGGGCAGCCGAAATCAGCGCGTTGGCTATAAAAGAGTTGGAGGCTATCCGATAAACTGTTACTTTAATCTGTTTGACAAAAGGGTCTAAAGCCGCCTCGTTGAAAAACCTCAGCACATAGTCGTAGGTCTGATAAGGAAAATGAAGCAGAAAGTCTTTCGTTTCAATGGCATCGAACAGCGATTCGTATTTGTCGAGTTCGTAGTGTGGCAGGTGAGGCTGTTTGGGGTCTTGCAGTTTGGGGGCAAAGGGATTTCTGAGCGTAAAAAAATCGCTGAAGTTGTGGTATTTTCCGCCGCTCACCAAATCGTCTTGCTCCAACCCTATCAACTCGCGCAAAGTATTGAGCACATCTTTGGGCATTTGGGCATCGTAGAGAAAGCGGCTTGGAGGGCCTACATTGCGTTGGTTGAGGTTCTTTTTGATTTTTTCTATCAAATTGCCTTTGTATTCGTCTTCAATGTGCAGCTCTGCATCGCGGTTGAGTTTGATAGAACAGCAAGAAAGTACGTTGTAGGCCGGAAATATTTTTTTGATATTGAACTTAATCACATCATCCAAAAACATAAAATAGTGCGTGCCATCTACTTTGGAAAGCTCAAAAAACCGGGGCAGTTGGTCTGAAGGTATGTTGAGGATGGCTATTCTGCGCTCCAAGCTGTTTTTTACGCCCAGTTCCACCACAAAATACAGTGCGCGGTTGATTAGGAAGGGCATATTTTCTTTGGAAGTTACCACAATAGGCTGAAGCAACCCCAGCACATTGCTTTTGAAATAGGACTGAATTTCTTTGTGATGGGTGTGCAGCGTTTCTTCGGCGGAGTGGTATATGACGATATTGTTTTTCCTTAGTTCGGGCAATATTTCTTGGTAGATGCGGTTGAAATCTATGATGTAAGATTGTATGGTCTCTATGATGCGGTCGTGTAGTTTTTCGGGGTCAAACCCAACGCCCTGCCTGAGTTTCTTTTTGTCCACCTTTATCAAACTCCTGATTCCCGCTACGCGAACCCTGAAAAACTCATCCAAATTTGAGGAATAAATAGCCAAAAATTTAATCCTTTCAAACAAAGGAACTTCTTTGTCTTCAGCTTCTTCCATTACCCTGCGGTTGAAGGCCAGCCAAGACAAATCCCTGTTGAAGTAGCGGTATTTGGTAATTGAAATGATTGGGTTGGCTTCTATCTGGTTCATTGTAGGCAATGGATTTGGTGCAAAAATAATAAGGCAGAAATTTGTTGTTGTATTTGTGTGTTAAAAAACCAAAAAAAGCACATTTATACTATAAATTAAGTGGTTTTATATTTTTTTAGAATTAAATCCTTGAAAATC
>CAZRQL010000001.1:0-203442 GCA_964602415.1 uncultured Roseobacteraceae bacterium | reverse complement strand
AAAAAGAAACATTTACAGTAGAAGGATATAACAGTCTTTTTCGGCATTTTTTAGCACGTTTAAGAAGAATAACAAAATGTTATTCAAAATCACTAACAATGCTTCTACACTCTTATTAATGTTCAAATAACGATTTATCTATACTTTTTTAGCAATACCGAAATTCTCAAGTATTATTACCCTAATTATAACTTACTATGGTGCACTTATCATTAATGTTCTATTTCGCGGTTTTAATGTTCTCGGGGTTCTATATCAAATACAGTGGTGTAGAAAATAAAGATAAGTTAATTATTTACCAAACATTTAGTATCTTCTATACGGCAGATTTTATTGGTCGTGTACGAGTTTTACATTACAGCACAGATACACTAATGATAATCGATGACGACTCGACATTGAGGAAAGCATATTGTGTTTTACTCCAGCCCATAGACAGTTCCGGTTCTGTTATTTATTTACCTATGGTAAGTCTTGAAAGTAAATCATATAATAATAAAGACGAAACAGCTAAATCTCATCAATGTTTTAAAAAATATGAAGATTGGAGTTTCTGCGCAGGGCCACCGGTAGGAGACACTATCTATTTGGTATTTTCAGAAAGATACTACGAGCTTTCACTGTTTGGCAAAGAGGTAGATGGGTACATTAGATTTTGGTCTCCCAGATTTGCCGATTCAAAAGTATTCACATACACAAGACCCGCCGTTGCGATAAATTCACATCTAAAAAGAGCAAAATACCGTCCCTATGAAGGAGATAATCGAAAAAGAATAGATGTAACAGAAACAAATAGGTTTGTCTCAGCACAGGACGGCTTTCAATTGCCAAAAGATTCGCTGTTTACCTACGGAAAAAAACATAAAAAATATAAAAAATAACCTATTTTGTATTTTTCGTAAATGAAAAGTCTCATCCCTCCCCAACGAAAGACGGGGAGGGTTTAAACAAGGACAATATGAGAGATAAAATTTTGGGGATAGAAAAGATGAAATCTTCAGTAAAAGGGATTATTGAAGGCTATAAAGACCAATTTTCAGGCTACAAGAACCAATTATTGCTTGAAAACAGCACCTTGAATGAAAACAATACCCCGGGGGGTTTCTTGATGGGTTTGAAGCTGATTTCATTTTAGAAAAGCTATATAGGGGGTTGGGCTTGGATTATGAAAAACTCAAATCTGAAAAAGTTTTTTATTCCGTTTCTCAAAGCAAGACAATAAGAATAATATTTGATATAAAGGCTGCACACAGTTTATTGCAAAATAACGACCCTGCGATGAAAACGATATATGACTATCTATACATATTTGGATTAAAACCTATTTTTAGACTAACCATTAAATTCGTTTCAGACCCTGATGAGCTTGTCGGAAATGATAAGATAAGCCTTGCAGAAGTCGGAGGTGCTTTAACTTGTTTAAATTCTAAGCCCCCAAACCGTGATGACTATGACTCTGCACTTAAAAAATATGGTGTTACTATTTATTGGACGGGTCAAAGTTCGATTGTAGATAACGAAACGGTGCCCGGAACTGTGGTTTTATACCACGAAATTGGCCATGCCGCTTTGTTTGGTTCGTATAGGACAGCCGGCAAAAATACACAATGGATGGTCATTGATTTTGAAAATCATATCAGGAAAATATACAATGCAGCATGGGGAACTTCACTTAGTGAGCGAAAATATGATCCAGAACATAAAAAAGACTAAAATATGAACTTACTTCTCTTATTTTTAGGATTGGCATCCACTTGTGATACCATAAAATATGATTCATTAAATCTTATCTCCACAAGATCGAAGTTGGTAAAAAAAGATAAAAATTTTTGTTATTTCGATATTTTTGTAACCAATCATTTTCAGACAAAAGTTTTGGGAATAAATTTCCCCGAAAAATTTTTTGACAGCAATGTTAGTTATTCGACATTTCCTATTGAATATTGGATAGTGAAAAGAACTAATTCAATATTGAAAATATTGAAAAGAATTACAAGCAAGCCACTTAAACCATCGTCATGCCGTTCAGCATCAATCGACTTAGTTTACGTCAAAACAGTGAGAGATAAAGTATATTTTTATGAATATAACTTTAAATATATGATTTTGGATTTTGGTCATAATGGTAATTATACAATTTTCTACGATTCAATGGGTCTCAATAATGCGTCTCTTGATGCATATAAATCTTATAATGAAAATTTAACAGCTATTATTTATCCAATCCTACCGAGTAACACTTTTTATTTTGGCATCAAAATAAATAAGAAATTTTATAGAAAAGCAAAAGTAATTGAATTTGAAGTGCCAGTATATTATTGGACAGACTGTAAAATTAAATATTTAAAAAAAGAAACTTGTATAGGTATTACCACTTCTACCAGTATCTATGAATACGACGCGAATCTTTATACTCGAATCTTTGAAAAAGTTGAAAACCGTGCTCCAATTAGGACTTATTTGAAAGGTAACGCTAAACTCAATGATAGGGAATTAGTAATCATATCTTGGTGACAAAACAAATAGGTTTGTTTCAGCACAGGACGGCTTTCAACTGCCAAAAGATTCGGTGTTTACCTACGGGAAAAAGTATAAGAGGTAGTTTTTCCTAAATTAGGAGTTAAGTATAAATAACTCGTTGTTCCTTTTTGTTCATCGCCGTGTAGGGTGTTAGGTAGCTTGATGGGCATGATATGTTGGTTTGGAGTAAGAATTTTTCGTTGTGTATAAACCGCCAAAAATCGAAATACTATGGCCTACGCAAGCGAATCCCCAAACCAAAGTAGTAAGGCAAAGCCGATATGGGGCTGTTTTCAACTTTGTACTCCGTCCTAAGCCTTGTCAAAGAGGTGAATAAATCAACTTTTATGTGGCTGACCTGAAAAACAGGCTTGGAAATAACCAACTCATAGCCCCATGAGTGAATATTCGAAGGAGATGCCCTGTATTGAGGAGAGAAAGTAAAACTTATTTTATTTTTGAAGGTATATTGTGCCAAGAGTCCTATAGAATAAGTCTGTAAATGAAGTTGTTGCTTGGTATGGTGGGGATTGAATGTTAGGCTGTTGCTTTGATAATCAAAATTAAAATTTGTTGGCTTTTCAAAATCAACATACTCAAACCCTCCCCTGAGAACCGAAAATTGACCTACAATACCAACATGAAAATTTTTATGAATTTTTTTCTGAGCAAAAACTCCAACTGTCAGTCCCAATCTATCGTGGAAACGATTTGTTGCCGTTTGTCTCCATTCATAGTTTGGATTGTCTAATTTTAAATTGAAATAACTGAGGTTGGAACTAAATGTAAGCCCAACATCCCACGCATATTTCGGTTTTGAGTAAGTAAGTGGCTCAAGTTGTAACTTATATTTCTCAACATGGAAAGTATCCAAAATGTTGTTTATCAAACTTTTAGATTGAATATCTACAAAAACATAGGATTTTTCTATGCTTGCAGAAATAGTATCTGAATATTCGACATCAGACGGCAATTGTAGTACATTATGTTGATTGGTGAGATTTTGTTTAGAAACACTTAGCGATTCTTTTGTAAGGCCTCCGGTTTTTATTTTTTGTTCAACGATTTTAAAATCAGTAACTTGTGTCGGTTTCAAATCCATTGATAATGAATGTCGAGAAAAATATGGCAAGGACACAACCTTTTGCTCTTGATTGACCTGAGTAATCTTTTGTGAACTGAGTAAAGCTAAAAAAAGCAACACAATCGGAACCACACGCCGCTTTCTTGGATTGGGACTGAGGTTGCCCCTAACGGCTTGCCAGAGACGCTCGTCAGTTTGATGCCGGTAATTTTGAAAGCGATTGTTGAAAAAATTTTCCATACAAATACTATGTTAAGAAATAAAACAAGACAAATACTTGATTTACAAGAATATAAGAGTTTTTCTTCAGCATCTCTCTAAGAGCGAGCTTGGCTTTGTAAAGTTGGGACTTGGAAGTTCCCTCCGAAATGCCAAGCCTAACAGCTATTTCTTTGTGGGTGTAACCTTCCACCTCGTATAGATTGAAAATCAACCTATAACCCTGAGGTAAGGAGGCTATCATTTCTAAAAGTTCTTCATTGGAAATATGACCAAATACCTCTGCATCAGAGCCTACAATAGCCTGCGATAGTTCTACATTTGTGTCATAATTCTGTTTGGCAATAGTTTTAAGGTGATCAATGGCTGTATTGATAGTTATTTTCTTTGCCCAGCCGAAAAATGTCTCCACATTATCAACCTTATGCAAAGACTTAAAAATTTTCAGGATTGCCTCCTGAAAAATATCATCTGCTTGTCTGACATCATAGCGAATGGCTACGCCCATGATCATGCCCGCAAGCAAATCGTAGAGTTTGCGCTGGTCGTGCGGGTTTTCGCGCAGGCATCCTTGTATAATGGATGCCAAATCCTCATTGTTCTCGTATAATGCTGACTTTGACACTCTGTGTATCAATAAGTTGATTTATGTTTGAATAAGTTAAGCTGTATTCAAATTCATCGCTGTGCCTAAAACCATCTTGCACAAAACAAACAATCTCTCTTGGGTTGATAACTTGGAGCATCAGGTAGCGAGGTTTTTGGGTTATGGTAAGCTCGGGCTTGTAGCCACACAAAATATCATTTTGTATAACATTGATAGTAAAGCGATTGATTTTTGGTGCAATCTTAAAAGTATCTGCAAAAGGTATGGGCTTGCAATCACCAACTTCAATTACTACGTGGGCAAAATGAGTTGTTTTAATCCCTTTCAAACTATTGATTTGGTAGATAAAAGTATCAAGCCCCTGAAAACCCGGCAGGGAGCGGTACAAAAACCCTCGCGGCTGTGGCTCAACCCTCCCAAACTTAGGTAACTCCCAAATTTTCAATGAGTTATTTTCTATTACACCATCACAGATGTAGTCATTTTGTAGCACATCGAAGGAAGCAAGGGTTCCAGAAGGAACAAAGTAAAAATCATCCCATGCACCTTTAAAACATGTGAAATCTTTGTCGAGTGTGGGTGCGTCATTTTTTGAAATATTTTGCACGTAGAAACGAGTGGTAAAACAAGATTCTGTGGCAGGGCAGACCCTAAAGTTAAGGGTGTCAATTTTACTAAAAGGAGTAGTAGGTGTAAATTTGATGAGTGCCCCTAAGCCTAAAAAATTTAGCTTTCCCCTCGAACTCAAATATTCAACGGCGGTTGATTGACGAAAAGGCACGTATTGGGCTAAGTCAATAATTATGGGCAATCCATTTATTGACAACAAGTTAAATCGAGATGAATCTTCAGCACTCAAATCAGTGGGATGTAATATAGGCGATTGCCTAACGTCACAACTCCATAAGGCAACCAACAACAGAAAAGGAAGGATGATTTTATTCATGTCAAATTAGATACTTTTACGACCCGTTTTTGGTTGCTTTGAGTTATAGTTTTGTGTTATTATTTTTTAAAGAAAGCACTTATGAAAATTGTTTTTGCTGTATGTATGATGCAAATGAGTCTAACTGTCTTAGGGCAAGAACTTTTTTGTACGGTTGATATTGACTTTCGCAGGGTCAAAACCCAGGAAACTCAGGTCTTTAGCGAAATGAAAAATGCCCTGGAAAGCTTTATGAACAACCGTCAATGGACAAAAGACAAATTTGAAAATGTAGAAAAAATTCGTTGCGGATTTTCTATCATATTGGATGGGGAGTCAGATTTTAGCAGGGGTTTTTACAAAGCAAAAGTTACCGTAAATGCGATGAGACCGGTTTATATGACTGACTATGAAACTACTATGATGACGTATGTGGATCAGTCTTGGGCGTTTGAATACAGACCCTCCGAACCTATGATTTTCAGTGAAAACACCTACACAACAGAGCTGACTTCGCTTTTGGCTTATTATGCTTATTTTATCATAGGGCTTGATTACGATAGTTTTTCACCCAACGGAGGAGATATTTACTACCAAACTGCCCTCAATATACTCAATAACTCCCTACAAGGCAGGGGTTCTCAGGGTTGGAACTCGCAAGGTGATTTGCGAGACAGGCATTGGTTGATACAAAATATGACGGTGGGGGGCTTTGCAGAGTACCGCGAGGCACTCTATCTCTATCACCGTAAAGGCTTGGATATGTTGGCAAGTAAACCCGATGTAGCAAGAAAAAATATCTTCGATGCACTCAAAAAGATTGATAAAGTAAGACAAAACTTACCGGGAAGTTTGATGTTAAAAGTCTTTTTTGATTCTAAAAACAAAGAACTTCAGAATATTTTTGCCAAAGGTGATACCAAATTGAGAAGTGAGGCCATTGACTTGCTGACTGTTTTGGACCCAATGAATAGCGGTGAATACAGAAAATCCTTAAAATGAATATCTCCAATCTATTGTGTGTTTGCTTTTTTGTCCCTACCTGGGCACTGTGTCAAAATGATGTGTTAGGACGATGGAAAACGATTGATGATGAAACCGGTAAGCCTCGATCCGTAGTAGAACTGTATGAGCAAAACGGTAAAGTATTTGGCAAAATAACAGAGCTATTCCGCGAGGCCGGCGAAGACCCCAATCCCGTGTGCGATAAGTGCACCGGAGAAAAAGCCAACAAAAAAGTAATTGGTATGGTCATCGTTGAAAATCTGACCCAATCAGGCTCTTACTACGGCAACGGAACCATCTTAGACCCCAAAAATGGGAGAGTCTATGCTTGTAAAATCTGGTTACAAAGTGGAAATCTGATGGTGAGAGGCTACTGGGGGCCTTTCTATCGGACGCAAACTTGGAAAAAAATGAATTAGCCCATGCCTAAATGTGCTTGCGAAATGCCTGATGCGGTATAGTAACCTCTTGAAATACTTCTCCGTAAGGCTCATAGCCTAATTTGAGATAAAAATTGCTCACATGAAGCCTTGCATGCAGTTGGATTTGGCTGTATCCCATCTTTTTTGCAAACTCTTCTGCAAAACGCACCAATCCATAGCCTACTTTTTTGCCTTGAAAATCCTCTCTGACAGCCATTTGACGAAGTTTTAACTCGGACTCAGAAAGCGGACGCAGCACCAAGCAAGCCACTATTTCGTCAGATGTATCCACCGCTGCCAAATGGAAACTCTTCTCTTCCAAATCTTGAGGAGACACTACGAGGCTCAATCCCAAAGGTTTCCTGAGAATTTGGTCTCTAAGTTTGAGGGTCTCTTGGTATTGTGCGCTGTTGTACTTTACCTCTATGTAATTGATATCAAGCATTTTGTTTTCTTTTTCTTGTGAGCAAAAAGATAAATACAACAAACCCGATGGCTAACATGTTTAGCGTGGCTTTTACCCAAAAAGGAATTGTAAGATAAAATTCTGTATTTGAGGCAGTTGAAATAGAGGCATAAAAATCTTTTTCTTCTGCCGAAAGTGCATTTCTTAATATGCTCTGGCCTGAAACAAACAATTCTGTTTTGGGGCGCAGGGTATCGTACCGCTGGGCTTTGGTGTTGAAAAAGTACCATTCAATCGCGCTTGAGAGAGGATAAGTTCCCGGTTCATAAGCCTCGATAAGGTATTCAAATGTTTTGCTGCCAAAAAGTGCTCCCGATTGGGAGCGGGTGGTATTGATTTTGGTTGATGACAAATTGATAGACAACTGATTGGAAGGCTTGATGACAGGCTCAGGAAGGGCGGATATGTTTCCCTCGCCTTTAATGACAAGCCCGAAAATAACCCCTCTACCTGTGTCAACTTGTTTTTCACTAATGACCTCGTGGAGTTGAAAATTGCCAATACTGACTTTACCTTTCAAAGGATGCTCGGGCAATGGCTTTACAATGATTTTTTTAGGCTCGGAATAATACGTTTTAAAGTCTTTGATGGCATTGGAACCAAAAAAAACCGGATTTTTGGCTACTTTATATTTTATCATTTTAAGCCCAATCTTGGGTATGCTAATGCTTTCAGGGGTTAGGGGATAAAAAGTTGATTCATAAAGTTTAAACTGCTTATAGTGCTTCCCGTTAATCTGAACATAAGATTCGGTTACTTGGTCTAAACCATCTTTTTCCTCCCAACAAGATGCGGGTTTGGCTTGTTTTAAGATTTCGGCGTACTGCTCGTTGATGTTGTAAAATTCAAGTGTTCTGCCGCTATTGAGAGCAATATAAAAAGCGATGGTCATATTAAAACCTTCTCCTACATATACTTGTGTCTTATCAACCGAAACAGAAAAAAAAGCATCCTCATTGACTTCAACAAATTCACGTGGACGGCGGTCGGTCTCACCAAAAAAATCCGCGAAGGGATCGTAAGCGTATGTTTTGGACTGTTGCTTTGGGGCTTCAAGTACAGTGATTGTAGTGCCTTGATGAGGGATTTCTTTACCATTCACTTTGATTTTAAAGGCTTTACATTTAAACTTACCGGTTTTCTGGGGCTGGTAGTTTTGGGTGATGGTTTGGGTGCGGTTGATTTGGCTGCCAATAATGTTGACAGAGTTGGATTGGGATTGACCAACTTTTCTAAAACCTTCAATGTCGGGAAACTGTCCTAATTCAGAGATGGCTTCATTTTGAGCGGTAACGGAAATCTGGAAATATCCATTTAAATTAATTTCGTTGCTGCCCAATGTTATGACGGGGGCTTGCGAAAAAGATTGATGATGGAAAAATCCTGTTATTGAACAGATAAATACAATTTTTTTTGCTAACTTTTGCATAAAAAATGAAACTTTTTTGACAGAAAACGTTTTCATAATAGACTAAATGCACATAAACTATGCTAAACTACTCTAAGACGATATTACTAAAAGTGGGTTTCGATAGAAACCTTTTTGAAAAAGAGCTTGGCAAAGCCATCAAAAACTTACCCCCTCAAGAAGTGTTTGCTCTCTACGAATGGTGCATAGAACATTTTGGCAACAACTATTATCACGTGATAGAAAAAACATTTGACAGAGTTAGGAGCGTTAGACAATTTTAAGATTTTATATGGCAAAAATAACAGGTGATTTGTCATAATAATATCAAACACCTGCCCATGCGCCTTCTAATTGTCTTGTCGCTGTTTTTATCTATTCAAGCCAATGGCCAAGTTGGCGATATTATCAGCGGGATGGGTGACTTGTCGGGTGCAAGTGGGTGTGGTGAATCTTGTGGAGATGCTTGTGCTGAGGGTTGTTTGACTGGTGTTTACTTGAACTGTGGCAATTTGATAGCCTCTTCTGGTTTTTATGAAGGAATTGCCCAGGCCCAAAGGGATTTGCTGGACAAAAAAGAAACTGTCAGAAGAATTATTTCCTTGGATCTCTCTTATCACTATGGTTTGAACTGGGACGTTACAGACTCAAGTTTTGCGCCTTTGTACAATAGCATTTTGCAAATACCCGCGCTGAAATTCAATTGGGGGATTTTTGGATTGGAATACAGATTTGACCGCTTTTCTGACAACACCGGCTGGTTGCATAATAATGATGTATTGCTCAATTTCAACTTAGTCCAACAAGAAAAAGTTAGTTACAGACTTGGCGGAGGTGCTTGCCTTACAGAAGGTTACGATTACAGAAGCGACCTATTTTTGAGTCGTGCTTGTGGTCTTGCTTCTATGGGGCTTGATTTATTTTTAAGCAGAGAAAGATTTTGTCCTTCTTTGGATATAAGACTTGCCAGCTCGGGATACTCTGTTGAGCGCGTAGAGCTAAGTCCTAAAATAGGGGTTGGGATTTACAGAACAAAACATTTGGGTTTGATGGTGGATTTAGGCTACAATTTCAGGCGTTACAATCAAAGCAAAAACTTCCATGTAGTTCTCGTAGGATTAAGGTGTAATATCCGCTAAAAATTTTAAAGACAACTTTTTTTTGGATAATAAAAAAATTAGATTGCCCAAAAAAATTTATGTTTACCCAAGAGGATAAAAATTTTTTAGACCAACGCGGCATTAGCCCTGAGTACTTGGACTGGCAATTGCAAAGTTTTAAACAAGGTTTCGCCCCTTTAGATTTGGTAAGTCCGGCAACACCGGAAAAAGGCATCGTCCAATCAATTGATAAAAGCTACTTTACAGACCTATACGAAAAAAGTCATTCAGATGTCATTAAATTTGTGCCCGCCTCAGGTGCTGCATCCAGAATGTTTAAAGAGCTTTTCTCTTTTTTAGAAGCAGAAAACGCTAAACCCTTGTCCGGCAACATGCTCACCTTTTTTGAGCAGATAAACCATTTTGCCTTCTACAAGAGCCTTGATAAAGAAATGCTTTCCAAAAAGGGACTTACTGTTTCTCAAGCTATTGAGCAGAAACAATACAAACTCATTGTAGATACCCTGCTCAATGATATGGAATACGGCACTTTACCTAAAGCCCTTTTGGAATTTCATGCCTACGATGAAAAGGTCAGAACTCCGATAGAAGAGCATTTTGTTGAGGGGGCATCTTATGCAAAAACAGGAGATTCAGTTAAGATTCACTTTACGGTCTCCCCCGAACACAGAGAAAGGTTTGAACTGTTGGTCAATGAAAAAAGAGCATCCTACGAAACCGTTTTGGGGGTAAAACTTCACATCTCTTACTCTGAACAAAAGAAAAGCACAGATACTTTGGCAGTTGATTTAGAAAATAACCCTTTCCGCAATTCAGACGGCTCTCTTCTATTACGCCCTGCCGGACACGGTGCCCTGCTGGAAAACCTCAATGAGTTGGATGCTGAGTTGGTTTTCATCAAAAACATAGATAATGTTGTGCCTGAAAGGCTTTTGAGCGATACGATAACGCACAAAAAACTGTTGGCAGGGGTTTTGATAGAGGCAAAAAACAAAATTTTTACATTCATCGAACATTTGTCTGACCGGAAGCCGGGAACAATTCAAGAGATAGAAGAGTATTACCAAACTGTTCTCTGTGAAGCCTTTGGCGATTTTTATGCCAGTTTATCTTTAGAAGAAAAAGTCAAGTTCCTTGCTGCAAAACTTAACCGACCTATTAAGGTCTGTGGCATGGTCAAAAATGAAGGCGAACCGGGAGGAGGGCCTTTTTGGGTAAGGGATAAAAATGGTGGCATATCACTTCAGATTGTTGAGAGCGCACAGATTGATCTATCCAACCCTGCCCAAAAGGCGATTATGGAGAGTTCGACCCATTTCAATCCCGTGGATTTGGTTTGTTGGATAAAAGATTCAAAAGGTCAGAAATTCGATCTTAGCAAATACCGCGACAACAATGCAGGATTTATCAGTCAAAAGTCCAAAGACGGTAAAGAACTAAAAGCTTTGGAACTGCCCGGGCTATGGAATGGGGCTATGGCTGATTGGAATACAATTTTTGTGGAAGTGCCGTTGAGCACCTTCAATCCTGTGAAGACAGTTTTTGACCTGCTGAGAAAGGAGCACGCAAATATTTCAATTTAAGTGAATTAGATTAGTAAAAACCGTACAGAATCTTATGCGAAAGACTGATTCAAATTTGGAAATATTTTATTTTGAGCCTACTTTTGCATTGAAAAAACTTATTTTTATGAAAATTATGTCCATGAAGCTCTTGACGATGCTTTTTATTGTGAGTGTGATGTCTGGGTGCACGCTCAAGCAAATGATAAAAATGGCCAAAGACCAGAAATTAGAAGTTAATCCCAATCCCCTTGAATTGCACGGTGATTCGGTAGGCTTTACGGCTTCTGCCAATTTGCCATTGAAAATGATGAAAAAGAAAACAACTTACACAGTTGATTTTGCTTACAGACCCACCAACAAAGAGCCTATGAGTGTGGGTTCGGTTTCTTTTGACGGCAATAAAATTGCTGACAAGAAAAAGCCCATGAAACCTGAAGTAAAGCAATATTTCTCCTTTCCCTACGATCCCAACAAACACACCAACGGCGAAGTAGAAATTACGGGGACTGCTAAAAAAGGAGAAAAGGCACGTAAAACCGAATCTCTCTCTATAGCTAAAGGCATCATAACCACCTCAAGACTTGTGCTGCCTACTTTTAGTGCTAACTACATTGACCACGGCTATAAGTATGTTGAAGAATACGAAAATGTGGACATTGCTTTCTACTTTGAGCGCGGCAAGTCTGAACTTCGCAAAACTGAGATTTCCAGCACGCGAGGAAAAGATTTTGAGGCTTATATCGCTGCCTTGAACCCTACCAAGTCCGTAACCATAGACGGCACGCACTCTCCTGAAGGCCCTGAAACCATCAATACCGAATTGGCCAACGAGCGAGCTAACGTGATTAAAAAACATTATGAGCAAATGCTCAAAAAATATAATGCTGATGCCAACACAAACCTTCAGTTTAACATTAGACCTATTGTTCAAGATTGGAATGCCCTGAAAGATTCTTTGAAAAACTATAAAAGAATTACGGAAGCCCAGAAACAACAAATCATGGATGTCATCAACGGCCCCGGTGAGTACGTTTCTAAAGAGCTACAACTTCAAAAATTGCCTTTTTATGGCAACATATTCCGTGATGTGTATCCACAACTTCGCGTGGCCAAAGCCCGCATGACCAAAATCAAGAAAAAACTCACCGAAGATGAAATCGTAGCGTTAGGTCTAAGATTGGCCAAAGGCGAGGAAATCGATGTTCAACTCAAAGCAGACGAAATCGCCTTCGCTGCAACTAAAACTCCTGATCTTGATGAAAAAATAGCCATCTACAAAAAAGCCATCGAACTCTACGATGCCAACTACTCTTACAACAATATAGCAGCCGTTTACTTGGAAAAAGCAAAAAAAGCGGCTTCAAAAGACGAAATGATGAGTTTGATTGACATGGCTATTACCAATCTTGAACTAAGCATCAAACGCAAAGAAACACCTGAAGCCTACATCAACTTGGCAGGTGCTCGATTGATGAAAGGAGATCGTAAAGGCTCCAACGAAGCCCTTTCCAAAGCCAGCGGCAGCGGCGGCAGCATAGGTGCTTCAATCAACGCCTTGAAAGGATACAACCTGATTTTGGCGGGCAACTACAAAGGAGCCATCCAAACATTGGCCGATGCCGGCAATGATGCGGCTGTACTTTACAACAAAGCCCTTGCTTATTTGTTGGATGCCAGCAAAAGCGGCGGCGATTATTCAAAAGCCAAATCTGCATGTGCTGATGCCATAAAAGCAGATGAAAAAAATGCTTACGCTTATTATATCATGGCCGTTATCTCCTCAAGAATGAAAGATGAAGCTGGCTTGATAGATAACTTGAGAAAAGCTACTGTATTGGATAGCAAACTCAAAGAGCGTGCAGCCACTGATTTGGAATTTCTAAACTATCTGGACGGAGCCAAATTCAAAGAACTATTGAAGTAACCTCTCTTTTCGTATGATGAAAAAGCCTCTCAATGATTTTGAGGGGCTTTTTTGTTTGTAATTTTTTTTCGATTGTCTCACATGCAAAATGTAACTATGAAAAATTGGATTATTTTATTGCTACTTGTTGCCACACACCTTGCCCATGCTCAAAAATTTACGGTGGCAAGAGTAGCCAACGTAACCGATAGCAAAGGAGATGCACTTTCGGTTGGTCAAACGATTTCTTTGGGCGAAACATTGGTTTTTGCTGAAAAAAGCTCTTTAGTCCTCATGCAGGGCAAACAACGTTATGCTGTGCTGTTGAGCAACTCCCCCATGAGTCTCGATAAATCAAGACTCAAAGCTATCTCAAGAACTTCTTTGACAAAGGCCAAGGCCAGAGGTGCCGCACCAATGGGTATGAGCAATCTGGTGGATTATTTTGGTGATGACAAATTTGCAGTGATAGGCGAACAAATCCAAGTACCCATAAAAAGCACAGAACTGGGTCTTTCTCAAGAAAAAGTCATGGTGTACCGCTTCAAATATGCAGGGGACGTAGTACAAAAACAAATCCCCGGCGATTCAAACAAACTTGTCATCCAAAAACAAAACATCTTGACCTATAAATCTGAACCCATAGATGCCTCTGAAATTAAAGACCCTAAATTGTTTTATTTTGACAAATCAAAAAAGGAGAGCCGAGAATTGGTGCGCTTTCATATTGATTTTTTGGAAGAAGAATCCCTAAAACGCGACCTAAAAAAACTGGCCTACAACTCTAATGAATTCAAAGCACTCAAACAAGATGCTCTTCTGGATGAATTGTGTGTTTTCTTTTTTGATGTTTATGGAAAAACAGACCTAAACCTGCTTAGAATTTGGCTCAAAAAAAATGTTGTTATTGAGTAGTTTTAATCAATAAAAAAGCACCAAGTTTTCTTGGTGCTTTTTTTGTTTTGTCGCAAAAAGTTACTCCAATACTATTTTTAAGATTGATTGGCTACTCCCCACATCCACTTTGAGCAAATACAAGCCTCTTTTGAGGTGAGAAACATCCAACATGGATTTGTCCTGAATCTGCTGCTTGAGGTACTCAATTCCCTCCAAAGAGTATAGCGTTGCAGTACCTTGCCCAAGCAGAGAAAGTTGTATGGTGGTTTGAGCGGGATTTGGAAAAATAGAAACAACATCAGATGCTTCAATATCGGTGGTTGGACCTGAGAAAGCACCGGAAGAATACCTGAGTTCACAGTCTCCGGCAGAAAGATTGAACTCATACACAGCCGCGTAATAATTTACCCCTCTTTTCAGCCCCGTAACAGTGACCCTGTTTTGTATCCCCACAAAAACAACTTTGGCACTATCTATGACTGAAACGCTATCAGAGGCAAAATCAGGGTTGGCGGTGTAGCTCTGCCCGTTGAGAGGGCCTTGGGTTATGGGAGAGCCTTCTTTCAATAGCACGAGCCTGCGTTGGCCTGTGCCGTTTGTCCAGCTAATATTGAGGGCATTGCCCGGTACACCTCTAAACACAAGAGCGGTGGCATCTTGCGGAGGCGGCAAACAACCCGTACCTGCAATGGTAAAAGTGTATTCTGAGCCGGCATTGTGTTTGATGGTAACTATACCGTTTGTTCTGCCGGCGGCTGAGGGTTTGAACGTTATATCCAGAGTTTGTGATGATACAGCAGAGATTGCAGCGGGCTGCCTGTCAATAAGGAATGCAGGATTGCTGATTGAAACTTCGCTGATTTGTAGGTCTTCGAGCGATGCCGAGTTTTCAATGGTAAAACTTCTGGTGAAACTCTGGCCGATCTCGTGCTGCCCAAACTGGGTGTGGTCGTTGAGCGAGGGGGTGGCATCACCCGAAACGATGGTCAATCCGTTGCCCAAAACTCTTATTGCAGGGGCTGTATTGCCTTTGATGGTAAAGCGATAGACCGGATTGCTGTCGTCGTTGCTCTCAATAAAGATTTCCGCTGTTTGTTCGCCTTTTTTTGTGGGGGTAAATCTCACAACAACCCCCAAACTCTGATTTTCATTCACTCTCGTAGGGAAACTTTCGAGCTTAAAATCTTCCGATCCCAAGACGTACGCATTGGCGAGGTATAAAGTGTCGTTGCCTGTATTTTGAATCTGAAAGATTCTTGCCAATTGGTTGGGCACCTTGCCAAAGTCTGTGTGGTCTTCTAAGCTTGGGGCGGCTTTTTGGTTAGCTATTACTTGTCCGTTTCCCCTCACCACGATCTTGGGGTCGGTAGGCCTGCGTCCTTTCAGCAAAAAAGTATAATTCATCATATCCTCGGGGGCGTTACTTCTGATGACCAGATTGGCTTGTCTGTTGCCGGAGGCAGAAGGTCTGAACCTAACTGAAAAAGTGGCACTTCCACCGGGAGCAATAGACAAAGGAGCGTTAATAACTTGAAAATCAGCAGCATTTACGCCGCTCATGGATATTGCACAAATTGCCAGCGTAGAGGTTCCGGGGTTTTCGATTGTAAACTGGCGTGTTAAGTCATTGGTTCTAGCAAAGTCTGTATAGTCATCGGCAGATGGGGTGGTATCTCCGTTGACGATGAGATTAGAGTTACCAAAAACCTCTATTTTTGGTCCTCCCAAGCCCATTACGGTGGCTCTTCTGCGTTTGCTGCCATCTTGATAGGCGACATAAGGTTTGCCCCCGTCAAAAATAAGATGGGTGTATTCTACTCTACCCCCCGAAAACCCAACTTTATCTATCGCTTGCCATATTGAACCGTTGTATTTGAGTACAGTAGCGCGGTTGCCGTTGCCTCCATCTCTGTAAGCAACATACGGCTCTCCACTGCTTGAAACAGCTAAAGACACATATTCAACCGTACCTGCTGAAAAACCTGCACTTACCGTTGTCCAAGAACTTCCATTGAAGCGCATCAAAGTCGCGCGGTTGTTGCGTGTACCGTCTTGAAAGGCGACATAAGGAGTGCTGCCGTCAAATGCCAAAGACGGATAAGAAGCTGTCCCGGGAGAGAATCCGGCTTTTCCAACTTTTTCCCAAGTGCTCCCATTGTAGCGCATGACGGTGATGCGGGTTTGGTTGCCTGCATCCAAAAAAACAACGTACGGAGTAGAGCCTTGAAAAACCAATTGGATAAAACTGGCAATCCCATCTGAAAAACCGCCATTACCAACCAATTCCCATGCACTGCCATTGTACCGCATCACAGTGAGTTTGTTGCCCCTGCTTGCGTCTTGAAAAGCGAGGTAGGGCTGGCTTGAGCTAATAGCCAAGCTGGAAAACCAAGCCCTCCCCGGAGTAAATCCGGCAGAACCAACCGGCTGCCAAGTACTCCCATTGAAACGCATAACCGTCGCCTTAAAGCCATTGCCCCAATCTGTGTAACCAACGTAAGGTGTAGAGCCATCGAACGCCAAGTGAACATGGCTGGCTTCTGCAATAGAAAAACCCGAAGCTCCCACATCTTGCCAAGCCCCGCAAGCACTATATCTTTTTACTGTGGCTCTGCCGCGTTTGGAGGCATCAGAATAAGCCAAATGGGGTACACCATTGCCAAATGCAAGATACGTGTAGGTGGCGATCCCATTAGAAAAACCCGTGGTATCCAAGCTCTGCCATTGTTGAGCAAAACTATGTCCCGTACCCAGCACAAGAGCCAGTAAACTCGCAACAAAAATTTTAATGCGAAAAGTAATGTATTTCATTCTTTATTATATTTGAAAAACTACAACGATTTAGTCCTATGAGTCAACTCTCTCTCTTACAAAAATAAAAGGTAAAGCGATGATAGTTGATAAGAAGATAGGGTTTTATTTCAAATTTAATTTGCGGGAAAAGTTCTGTTAATACGCAATCGTTTGTTTCATAAGGATTGATTACAAGCCTTCAAGAAAAATTTAACGCTTAATTGCTAAGTAGGTTCAATAAGGGAGGATATGGTCAGAGATTTTTTTTATCAATACAAGGTTGGGGTGTTTAGTCTCGAAAGATTGTAAGGGTAAGTAATTGATTGTTATTTTTTAATCGCCTATTTTGGGGACTTAATTGTTAAAATATTCCGCATCATCTAAAAATAATGGAGCACCTACAGCCAGATGATTTTTTGGAATCAGAGAAAATAAAACTTAAATCTTTGGAGGCAAAGATGAGGGTTTGGGGCATTTTGGTGCTGTCACTCATCACCGGAGTTATTGCGTATTTGGAAAACGGCTACTTAATAAGTTTTTTGTTTGCTTTGCTGTACACCGCTATTTACTGGAACGGAAATGTGGCTATCTCTTATTGGGTGGACAAAAAAATCAAAATAGACCAAAATTTCCTCAAATCTCTGTACCTGCAAGGCTTAGGCATGATGGTTTTTAATGCGATTGCCACCTTTTTCATCATTTTAATCAATCCTTTTTGTGGGTTGGATGGCTTTTGGACGGAATACTTGGAAAGCCTACGGATAACAGCCTTTGTGATTGTACTTTACAATTCGCTGTTTCTGTTTCGTTTGCTTCAGAACTCAAGGGTGCAATATGGTTTCCTGCAGCGTGCCAAAGCAGAAATTGAATACGCGGGATTGCAAAATCAACTCAACCCTCACTTTTTGTTCAACTCACTCAACACGCTTCAAAATCTGATTGAAGAATCTCCCCAATCGGCCATCCAATTCGTAAAAGAACTATCGCTTTGCTATCGTTATATACTTGAAAACAAAGGCAAAGAGGTAGTCTCTTTGTCGGAAGAATTGGGTTTTGCCCAATCTTTTGTGCATTTGTTGCATATCCGGTTTGGGGATGCTTTGCGGGTAGAATGGCCTGAAAATTGGGGTATTGATGGAAAATTACCCCCGCTCTCCTTGCAAATACTGATAGAAAATAGTGTCAAGCACAATATCATTTCCCAATCCAAGCCTTTATACCTGAAAATATACATTGAAGGGCAATACTTATTTGTGAGTAATAACCTCCAACTTCGCAGACAAAAAATCACATCCACCGGAACCGGCTTGGAAAATATAGCCAAACGTTATGCCCTACTGAGCGAAAAAACGCCTTTAGTAGAACGCAGCGATAAGGACTTCAGAGTAGGTTTACCGGTACTGCATGTCAATGAAATTGTACTCAAAGATGAAGCGATTGTGGATTGAATTAAATTTTTATTATGAATACTGTTAATTGGTTTTTAAAGGCCTCTGTTTGCCTTACTGCAATTTGCCTCTTACTGCCGCCTGTACATGGGCAGGTAAAATCAAACATTGAGTCTGTAACCGTTTATCTGTCTGGTGTTCAAATAGATAGAAAAACAGAAGTGTCTCTATCCAAAGGTGAAAACGAAATTCTTTTCCAAGGATTATCGGCTTCACTTGATTTGGGTAGCATACAAATCACCGCACCGGGCTCTAAAATTATTTCGTTAGTTCCTTTTTATACCACATTCATTCACCCTGATTCTGCAAAAAAAATTGCTTTACTGACAGACAGTTTGACGTTGTGTAGCCAAAGGATAAAAAAAATCAACCGAGATGCCGAAGGATTTGTATCGGAAGAAAAACTACTTAATTCAAATATGCAGCGAATAGGGAGTGAAAAGGGCGTATCAGTTCTGGAACTGCAAAATTTTTCTGCCTATTATCAAAAACGAGTTAGCGAACTAAAAAACAAACTTTTTGAATTTGAGGAACAGCGCGAAGTCTGGCAAAAAAAGATGCAGCAGATACAATCTAAAATCAATAAACTCAACTCATCCCGTAGAAATGCTTATGATTTGGTGCTCAAGCTCAAAGCTGAAAATGCGGGTACGATTCCCATCCGTTTGACGTATGTGGCACTCAATGCCGGTTGGTCTCCGTTTTACGATGTTAGGGTGAAGTCTGTCTCAGAGAAAGTCAAATTCAACTACCGAGCCTCCATCATCAACGATACCCAAGAAGATTGGACTAATGTAAAACTCAAGCTGAGTTCTGCCAATCCGACCCTGACCACGCAAGCCCCTGAACTCGATACTTGGAAAATAGATTTTGTTCGCCAATATGCCGAAAAAAGAAAACTTGATATGATGCAATACAATCAAATGCAAACGATGAGTAAAGCCGCTGGGGCTTTTAATGATGCGGAAGATATGGCTTTAGAATCTGAAGAATCGTTTGGCGGAGAACCAAGAAGTCCGGCTCTACCCGAGACAGATGTTAATATATCTGCTTTGAGTATCGAGTTTGAAATAAAAGAACCTTACAGCGTACCTTCTGACGGCAAAAACTATTCTGTAGATGTAAACGAATACGAACTCACCGCCCAATACAGCTACAAATGCGTGCCAAAGCTGGACAGGGATGCCTTTTTGATAGCGGGCATAGTAGGCTGGGAGCAGCTTAACCTTATCGAAGGCAAAATAAACCTCTATTTTGCTGATACTTACGTTGGGGAGTCGTACCTAAACCCACGGTCTGCCGGCGACACACTCAAACTCTCTCTGGGAAGAGACAAAAAAGTAATAGTCAAACGTTCCGAAATCAAAGATTTTAGCAAAATCGCCTTCATGGGTAGCAACAAACGTGAAACCTCAGCCACCGAAATCGAAGTCAGAAACACCAACAACGTGCCCATTGAAATAGAAATTTTTGACCAAATCCCAATTTCAAAAAACAGCGACATCGAGGTAACAACGGACAATTTGGGCGGAGCCGGCTTGGACAGTGAAAAGGGGCATCTGCGTTGGGTGCTCAAACTCAAAGAGACAGAAAGCAAGAGGTTGCGTTTTGAATACACAGTCAAATATCCCAAAAATAAAAATATCGAGAGGTCTAACTATCAAAGCCTCCAAAACCAAAGAAAAATCTACAAAAGATAAATCAATAAAAAAAGCCCGTTTTTGCGGGCTTTTTTTATTTTCATCCTAAATATGATTTGAGTGTTTTACTCCTTGAAGTATGGCGAAGGCGACGGATGGCCTTTTCTTTTATCTGCCGCACTCTCTCGCGGGTCAGGTTGAACTTCTCGCCAATTTCTTCCAAAGTCAGTGCAGTCTCGCCGTTGAGTCCAAAATAATAGGACACCACATCCGCTTCGCGCTTGGTCAAAGTCGAAAGTGCACGCTGTACTTCTTTTCTGAGCGATTCGTTCATTAGACCCGAATCAGGCTTTTCCTCCAAGTTACTTTCCAGTACGTCGTAGAGGTTGCTTTCTTCTCCTTGGGCAAAGGGCGCATCCATCGAAACGTGGCGACCGGATATTTTCATGGTTTCCACTACTTCGTTGAGTGAGACATCCAACACATCTGCCAATTCTTCAGGCGAAGGTTCGCGCTCGTATTTTTGCTCGAGTTCTGAAAATGTTTTTGATATTTTGTTGAGTGCCCCTACTCTATTGAGGGGCAAACGAACGATGCGAGATTGTTCTGCCAAAGCCTGCAAGATAGACTGGCGAATCCACCAAACCGCATAAGAAATGAACTTAAAGCCTCTGGTCTCATCAAACCGCTGTGCGGCCTTAATCAAACCCAAATTGCCCTCATTGATCAAGTCTCCCAGCGAAAGCCCCTGATTTTGATACTGTTTTGCAACAGAAACCACAAATCGGAGGTTGGCCTTGGTGAGTTTTTCAAGGGCTATCTGGTCGCCCTCTCTGATTCTCTTGGCCAAATCAACCTCCTCATCGGGAGTGAGCAAATCAACCTTACCAATCTCTTGCAAATATTTGTCAAGCGACTGGCTTTCACGGTTGGTAATCTGTTTACTTATTTTTAATTGCCTCATGTAACTTACTTAACCCAAAAAAACGGGATGCCAAAAATATTACTAATCAAAAATTATGCTAAAAACTCACAATTATCTATAACTTGTCTTTTGGGATTTTAGTTCTGATAAAAAGATTTTTATAAAGTTTTTTTTAAACGCAGGCTACTCATATCTTTGCGGGCTAATTTTTTAAAAAATGTCTAAAAAATTTGATAAAAATCCGCCTAAGCAGGATGATTTTGCTGACAAACTTGCTCACGCCGATGAAGTTATTGGAGAGTCTTTTTCTCGAACACAAGAATTGACCGTAAAATATAAAAATCAAATCTTAGGCGCGCTTATCGCGATTGTAGTGGTAACAGGGGCTTATTTTGCTTACAATTATTACCTGCAAAGTGGAGAAAGTGCTGCACAAAAAGAGTTGTATGGGGCTATCTTTTATTTTGAGAAAGATTCTTTGAATGCGGCTCTGTATGGAGATGGAAATACAACATTGGGATTTGAAAAAATTGCAAGCGACTATTCATCTACTCAGGCAGGAAACTTGGCAAACTTGTATTTAGGCATCATTTATTTGAAAGAAAATAAGTTTGAGCAAGCCATAGAAGCAATCAAAGACTTTTCATCTTCCGACTATGTTCTCCAAGCACGTGCTTATTGTATGTTAGGAGACGCTTACAGCGAAAAAGGCGATGACAGCCAAGCAATTACCTATTACAAAAAAGCGGCTTATCATAAATTGAACGAAGAATTTTCACCTCAATACCTTATCAAACTTGGTTTAGCTTATGAGCGTAAGGGCGATATGAAAAGTGCCGCTGATGCTTACAGAGAAATCATACAAAACTTCCCGCGTTGTGTCGAAGTCAATGACGCAAAGAAGATGTTGGCTATGATAGAATAGCAGCCTGAGAGTAAGCTCTTTCTCAAGTCAAGTTTAGCACCTCAGTTGCCCGTCTTGAGGCATCTTGCTCCGCTCTTTTCTTGCTTGGGCCAAATCCCTCCGCAGTTGGAGATTCGTCTAAAAATAAGATTGCTTTGAAATGTTTGTTCTTTTTGGAATCTTCTATTTCTTCAAGTTCAAAAGCTATGTCTTTGCCATTGCGCTGAGCCCATTCAATAATCTTGCTCTTATAGTTGCGCGTGGTCTCAACTATTTGATCTACATCAAAATAAAGCGGCATAATCCTATGCAGGAATAATTTTCGTGTGAACTTATACCCTCTATCAAGATAAACCGCCCCTATAAAAGCTTCAAAAGCATCTCCAAACAGTGCCCTGTGGCTGGGATGAATTTTTTTCCGATTTTCAAAGCGTAAGACTTTCTCAATATCTAACTTAAAAGCCAACTCATTGAGACTCTCCCTGTTTACAATCCTTGAGCGAATTTCGGTCAAAAAACCTTCATCCTTAAAAGGGTACTTTTTAAACAAAAACTCTGCAATAATTACCCCCAAAACGGCATCGCCCAAGTACTCCAATCGTTCATTGGACTGCTTGAGGCCGCCCTTCACAACTGCAACAGACGAGTGCTGCATGGCCAAAGTATAAAGATTAATATTGAGGGGCTTGAAGCCAAAATTAGACCTGACAAACTTGTCTAATTCTTTTTCTTCATTGTTAAAAGCGGTAAACCACCGTTTTAAAAGCCTCCACACTTTTGCGTAATTTTAAGGTCGGAATTTTTTTATCAACACGCAAGCGTTGTGTCCCCCAAAGCCAAAAGTATTGCTCAAAACGGTTTCAACGTTGCGGTATTGGACCTCATTGAGCGTCAAATTTAATTTTGGATCAATCTCAGGATCGTAAACCGAGTGGTTTATGGTAGGGGGTATCATGTTTTTGTGAATGGCAGCAACTCCGGCGATGGCCTCAATTGCCCCTGCTGCTCCTAAAAGATGCCCTGTCATGGACTTGGTCGAACTTATGTTTAGCTTGTAAGCGTGCTCCCCAAAGACTTTCTCTATGGCCTTAATCTCCGCGACATCACCCAATGGAGTTGAAGTGCCGTGTACGTTGATGTAATCAATATCCTGCGGAGTCAATCCGGCATCTTCAATGGCATCTTTCATAACTCTCTGAACGCCAATTCCTTCTGGGTGAGGTGCTGTAAGATGGTACGCATCGGCTGTCATACCCGCACCGGCTATCTCTGCATAGATTTTTGCTCCTCTTCTTTGGGCGTGTTCGAGTTCTTCCAACACCAAAGCTCCTGCTCCTTCACCCAATACAAATCCGTCTCGGGTCTTATCGAAAGGCCGAGAGGCAGTTTGTGGGCTGTCATTACGCTCAGAAAGTGCCCGCATGGCCATAAAGCCACCCACACCGACTTCCGTAACAGCCGCCTCTGAGCCACCTGTTATCATAAGGTCTGCTTTTCCCCATCTGATAAGATTGAAAGCATCTATAATCGCGTTGCTTGAACTCGCACATGCAGAAACTGTACAATAATTCGGACCCATCAAGCCATACTTCATGGAAATATGCCCAGAGCTAAGGTCAATAATCATTTTGGGAATAAAAAAAGGATTGAACCTTGGGTTTCGGTTGTTGCGCAAGTAGCCTTCTACTTCCTCTTGAAAAGTTATGATTCCACCAATTCCCGAACTCCAGACCACCCCAGCCCTGAACCTATCTATCGTATTGGTATCAATGCCACAGTCTTGCATGGCTTCATTGGCCACACAGAGAGCATAAACAGAAAATAAGTCCATGCGTTTGGACTCACTTTTGGGAATAAGGTGCTCGTAACTAAAATCTTTGACTTCGCAGGCAAATTTGACTTTGTACAGCGAAGTATCAAAGCGGGTAATAGCGGAAGCACCGCTGATACCCTTTTCAAGATTTTCCCAATACTGAGATGCAGTATTGCCTATGGGGGTCAAAGCCCCTAAACCCGTAATAACAACCCTTTTTGGCTGCATGCTTTGGTATTTAATTTTTCAAATGCAAAATAGAAAGAAACCGGTATCCTAACAAAAGGAAAACCGGTTTCAAAATTACTTGATATTAGACTCAATGTAAGTAATTGCTTGACCGACAGTAGTGATACCTTCGGCATGGTCATCAGGAATCGTGAGGTTGAACTCCTTTTCCAATTCCATGATCAACTCAACTTGGTCTAATGAGTCAGCTCCCAAATGATTGGTAAAACTGGCATCGGGCGTAACCTCGGAGGCTTCTACGCCGAGTTTATCCACGATGATTTTCTTTACGCGGTCTGCGATGTTGGACATTTTCTTTAAATTTAAGTTACAAAACTGAAACACAAAGAAACACAACCGAATTTTGAACTTCAAAATTTTTATTCAAAAATGGTGTGCAAAGAAAATAGTTTAATTTTACTAAAAAACAAATATTGAATCTAATAACTTGTTTTTCAAGTTTTTATTTGACAGATACCCACGAAATTGACTCCTAAGATGTCTTGAAGAAAACAACAGAAAAATAAGTCAAAACTTCAGCACTAAACCAATCAATAAAAAAATTGGTAATGGATTTGGGTTTTTCATAACTTTGTTCAAAATACGTGTTAGAGATGATTGCCCAATTTATCTTCGATTACCACGACAAATGCTACGAAGCCGATTTGTCTCAGCCCATAGATATTTCTTTTCCTCTTTTTCCCAACGGGGTAAACCCAAACTGCTACTATGCACAGCCCCCGGAAAGTAAGGTAATCACTCATGGAACTTTCATCGGAAGTGTAGAGCAAGGCGGCTCGTGCAATCACTCAATATTGACCATAACCCCTCATGGAAACGGAACTCATACTGAATGTATTGGGCACATAACAGAGCAAAAAATCACCATCAATCAGTGTCTGAAAAATTTTCATTTTGTCGCTTTGCTCGTAAGCATTGAGCCGGAAACGGATGATTATGGCGACTCAATTATCACCTTAGATTCGATTATTGATAAGTTGGACAAAAAAATCTTTGATGCGCTTGTCATCAGAACTTTGCCCAACACAAATGAAAAAGGTTTCAAAGATTACTCGGGCACCAATCCAACTTATCTGGATTTTCCCTTGGCGGAGTACCTAAGACTCCAAAATATCAAGCACTTACTGGTTGACCTACCTTCTATTGACAAAGAAGATGACGGCGGGGTAATGAGAGCGCACAAACTATTTTGGGACTATCCTGATGCCCCCCAATTTGATGCGACCATCACAGAGTTGATATTTGTCCCCAACCACATCCCCGACGGCTATTATTTGCTCAACCTGCAAATAGCCAGTCTTGAAATGGATGCCTCTCCAAGCAAACCTGTTTTGTATCCGCTCAAACCTCTTTCCGATAAAACTATTATAAGAGAATAGGCTTGATGACTTCAACACACAAAGCAGGATTTGTATCAATAATTGGAAAGCCCAATGCCGGCAAATCAACCCTTTTCAATGCCCTGTTGGGTGAAAAACTTGCCATCATCACCCCCAAAGCCCAAACCACAAGACATAGAATCTTTGGAATCCTGAACACTGAAGATTACCAAATAGTCATATCTGATACACCCGGCATTCTTGAGCCAAAATACACCCTGCACAAAAGTTTGCTGACTGCTGTTTATCAAGCCCTTGAAGATGCCGATTTGCTTATCTTGCTCACAAGCATAGATGAGGACTTCGACCATGAAAGCACCTTGGATTTTTTGTCCAAAACCCAAACGCCGCTACTCATAGCCATCAATAAGTGCGACTTAGCCAGTCAGCAACAGGTAGATGAAAAACTTACTCTTTGGGGTCAAAAATTCCCAAATACGCCGATACTGCCCATTTCAGCTCTGAAAAATTTGGCCATTTCCGATTTATATGACTTCATATTAAGGGTCATGCCTGAACACCCGCCCTATTTTGACAAAGATGCCTTGACAGACAGACCCGAACGTTTTTTTGCCGCTGAAATTTTGAGGGAAAAAATATTTGAAAACTACGAAGAAGAAATCCCCTATTGTACCCAAGTTGTGATTGTAGAGTTCAAAGAAAAAGAAGAAATCATCAAAATTTCTGCCGAAATCTATGTAGAAAAAATTAGTCAAAAAGCCATCATAATCGGTAAGGAAGGCAAAATGCTCAAAAAAATAGGAACACTTGCCAGAAAAGATATGGAAGACTTTTTTGGTAAAAAAGTATTTTTAGAGCAATATGTAAGGGTACAGGAAAATTGGCGCAGGGATGAAAAAGCCCTCAAGCGGTTTGGCTATCTAAACTCGTAATTTCTTCTTCAGGCTCAACCGAAAACTCAGTCCTAACCACAGAAGCCTTCACATGCTTTTCTTCTGAAAGGTAGCGAGCTAAAACAGAACTATATCCGTGAGTAACAAATACCTGCTTGGCTTCTGTCGCTTCAATGGCCTGTAAAAGTCCCTCCCAATCTGCATGGTCTGAAAGCACAAATCCCGTTTCAACCGTTCGTCTGCGCCTTACTCCTCTTATGGCCATCCAGCCCGAAGCTATGGCGGACTTGTACGGTTCGAACCTTTTGAGCCAAGGTGAATCAATAGCGGAAGGAGGCGCAATAATAAAAGCACCTGTCTGTCCTTTCACCCATGAGGTAGCGAGTTGGGTATCAGGCATCTTGACAGCCAAGGCCGTATTGACGGCAGCGACACCCGAATGAACCACCAAAGGCCCAATGCTTTTATCTACATTATGCAAAAGACGTTGAGACTTTCCCAACACATAGGCGAATACAACTGAATTGTAGCCTTTTAGAGCATTATTTCGCCACCAAGAGTTGATTTTTCCAAAAATAGAGGTTTGATCTGTCCAGCGATAGACCGGCAAACCGAAGGTGCTTTCCGTGATAAAAGTGTGACAGCGAACAGGTTCAAACGGAACACTAAGCCCGTCATTTTCAATTTTATAGTCTCCTGAAACGACCCAAACCTCCCCGTTTGCTTCTACCCTGATCTGAGCCGATCCAATGATATGACCTGCCGGATGCAGACTGACCTTTACTCCGTTAACAAAAAGAGATTCACCGTAATCAAGCCCTTGAAAACTAATATCTTGACCAAGTCTGAGCCTCATAATCCCTTCGCTTTGGTTATGTGCCAAGTAATGGGAGTTCCCCCAACGGGCGTGGTCAGAATGCGCATGAGTGATGAGGGCATAATCAACTTTCTGCCAAGGATCAATATAAAATTTTCCTTTAGGACAGTAGATTCCTTTTTCGGTAAACTCTAAAATAGGCATCAACAAAAGTGTCTTTTGACCACTTCCATCAGACGAGGATAAATCGCTCCACCCACCACCAACTCCCTGCCGAATATGTAATCGCTATCACCTTTGAAATCGGTAATACATCCTCCCGCTTCTTGGGCAATAATAGCTCCTCCCGCTACATCCCAAGGACTGAGGTTGTACTCAAAAAAACCATCAAACCTACCTGCCGCTACATAGCAAATATCCGTTGCCGCTGATCCGAGTCGCCTGAGTCCTCTTGCTGAGCGCAAAAGTTCAGCCAAAAGAGCTACATGTTGGTCGGTTTTGCCAGAGTCATGGTAAGGAAACCCCGTAGCGAGCAGCGCACTTTGTATCAAGATGTTTTTACTAACAGTTATTTTACTGCCATTTAGATAAGCTCCACCATTTTGCCAAGCATAAAAAAACTCTCTTCGGTTCACCTCCGCAACAATGCCCATCACGGGTTTTTTATTGTAAAGTAGCCCGACACTTACCGCAAAAACAGGGATTTTGTGCATGAAATTGGTTGTGCCATCCAAAGGGTCTATGACCCAAAGCCACTCGCTATCAAGTGATTTTGCAGTTCCTTCTTCAGCCAAAAAGCCTGCATGAGGGACTAAAGAAGCCAATTTGTCAAAAAGAATGGCTTCCGCTTTTTTATCCACATAAGAAACCAAGTCTCGTACCCCTTTGTATTCGATACTACTCGCATCAAAACCAATAGATTCATGGGCAATAAAGTCAACAACTGTTTCTACAGCAGGCAGTGCCTTATGACAGAGTTCGGAAAGATTCATCGTTTGAAGTAATTTGTAGGGACAGTGTTGTTTATTTAGAAGAAAAAAAAATTGTCAATCAAAAAAACTTGTATTTTTGCAAGTCTAAATGGCGGGGTAGCTCAGATGGTTAGAGCGCAGGATTCATAACCCTGAGGTCACGGGTTCGATTCCCGTCTCCGCTACAAAAAAAGCCCGCATCTATGTGCGGGCTTTTCTGTTTAAAATTCGATAGGCAAGAACGAGTACTTTTGTCCATACTCCATCATTTGCTCCACAAAATCCGACTGTGAATAGTCTATTTTGACATCGGTTGGCTTGTCTTTAGGCCCTACGAGTTTGTAGCGGGGCTGTACGAATCCGTAAAATGCAGGTAGATTCAGTCTTTGAAAACGATCCAATACTTCTTTGTGTAAGTTTGCATCAATTTTGACACCATACGTTTCAACTAATTTCTTTGCTGCTTCAAAATCGCCTTCAGATTTTATGCGCTGTACTTCTTTAAGTAATTCTCCAAAAAGCCCTCTAAGTTTGTCATAATCCTTGACCACAAAGAACGTTTTGCCATTTTTCGATATTTTCTCAATTACATTAGAAGGCTTGCCTTTCTCATATACCCAAGCGGCTATCATCTGCCGATTTCTCATGTGGTCTTCTTCAATCTCGTCACCGAGTTTTATGCGTTGGAGTTGAGTAATTAAGCCGTTTGTTATGTAACTATCGTAAGCCGCCTTTCCTACTTCCACCGAAGGAGCAACACCTATTTCGACAAGTTTCTGATCCATCAAATAATACAAAGCTACCAGATCAGCTCGGGCTTCTTCTATTGTATTTGAATAGTTTTTGAGTGTTTCTGAGGGCTGCCCGACTCCGGTCTTAAGCTGGCCGGAAGCATGCCCTACTACTTCATGTAAATCGGTGTGCAACTTACCCGCCAGAACGCCATGCTCTTGCTGTCTTTTTACTTCTGTATCTGAAGAATAAAACTCTTTGAGTTTTTCATCAGAAGATGCTGTATTATAGGCTGTTTTGATGTTTTCTAAGGATACGGACTTTGATCCGTGTTTGGTTCTAATCCAGTTGGAGTTGGGTAGATTGATGCCTATGGGAGTGGCAGGGGCAGCGTCTCCTGCTTCCATGGCTACATTGACCACCTTTGCTGATATACCTACAACTTTGGCTTTTTTGTAAGTATTATCAATCGGAGAGTTGTTTTCAAACCATTGGGCATTAGAAGCCAAGGTTTTGATTCGCTTAGAAGCGTCCATATCAGTTATTTGGATGACACCTTCATAAGACCCCTTGTAGCCCAAAGGATCTCCATAAACCTCTATAAAGCCCAAGATGTAATCAATAGTGGATTGTGTGTCTTTTAGCCAAGCGATGTTGTACTCATCAAATTTGGCTAAGTCTCCTGTTTGGAAGTACTCAATGAGCAACTCCAGTGCTTTTTTTTGCAATTTGTTTTCTGTATAAGGCAAAGCTGACTCCAAATTTTGAACTACTTTTTTAAGAGCTTGCATATACAATCCGGGCTTACCCGATTCATGTACGTCTTTGCCACCAACACACCAAACGTACTCCACAATATCCCCTGCTTTTGGTTTGGTGTCATAAGTCCCTGAGGCAGTGCGATGGGCCTTCATTGGTGGGGAGGTAAGTTTTACGAGTTTACTGTTAAGTCCATGAGAGACCGGATTTTCCTGACTACCTGCTTCTTTTTGTAATCTGTAAAAATCCTCCGCCTCACTTTGGGTAACCCCATCATAAAAATTGGCCGCTGAACTGATTACCAAATCTTTACCTGCTGCCTTATTTACTCTTTTTGGAGCTATATCGGCTTTGAATATGATGTCGGCCATCTCTCCGGCAAATTTGTCCACATTGTTTGCATTGGCTGGGGATAAAGGAAACCTTGCGTTGGGCATCGAACCGCGTACGAGTTTGATAAAATATTCACGCTTAAACTCTGGAACCAGTTTGGTCTCATTGTAGTGATGATGAATGCCTCGGGAGAACCAGACCTGTTTGGCCCATGTCATAAAGCGTTCCCATTCAGGGTCTTTGGTTTTGTCGCCTGAGTAGTTTTTGACTATCTGTTCGATTGTCTTACGAACCCTAAGATTGTATTTGCAGTTTTGATCAAAAATAATATCCCGACCGGCCAAAGCAGCCTCAGAAAGATAATACACCAAAAGTTTTTGCTTTAAAGACAGGTTATCGAAACCGGGAACTTCATACTGAAGTACTTGAATATCTGCAAAACGGTTGGGGTTGGGTTGAGCGTTTGCTAAAGTAACTCCAAGCATCAATAAAGCTAAAGTTCTAATCATTTTAATAAATGTTTTTTGTTTGGATGTGCAAATCTAAAAAAAAACCGCTCCATAAATTTGAAGCGGTTTTTTTTAGATTACTTTTTAGATTGCAATGATTTAAACTGAGAAACTATAGAAATAACCTCTTGGTCATTTGTGTTAAGTGTCTCATTCCAAGCTATCATCTTCATTTTACTGTTTTCGAGTTTGGATTGAAGGGTTTGAAGCATAGATTTGGCACTGTCCTCAACTACTTGATTGTTGGATATTTTTTCTTTCAAATTTGCATAGCCTTGGTTCTCATCGGCAACTTGAACCCCAAGAGTAGCCACTTCAATACCGGCTGTTTCATACCAGTTTACTAAGTCGTTGCAGCGGTTCTTGAGAGAATCAGCTTGATTGGCTTTGTCTTTTAGTGATTTGCGAAGGGCTTCACTCAGATCAATCGAGTTGCAATAAAAAGCTGCCGAATCTTTGGAGGCCGCAAAGCGATCGGAAAGAGCTTTCAATTGTTCTGATGCAGAGCTCAAATCAGCCTCCAACTGATTAATAGCTGCCTTAGTTTCCTCGCTTACTCCGGCAGGTGCGCAAGCGAATACAAACACAGAGATCAAAATCGGGAAAAAATTTTTTTTCATGGTAAACTAAGTTAGACTTAAACAATTAGTGCAAAGATAAGGTTTTATTTGGCTCATATACGACTCAGTTTAGATTAAAAAACTACTCAATACTCATTTTATATCTATCGTATCAAAATCAACCTTATTTTCGTACCAAAATAAACCTACATCGAATGATAAACCCAAAACTATTCTTATCAACAATTGTACTAACCATGTTTTTGGTTGGTTGTGAATTGTTAGATCGCCCACAACTTCCCCCTTGGGATGTCGAATTGCTCGGACCGCTCACAAAGTCAGAGATTTCTCTGGCGGAGTTGTCGTCAAGTTTATCTGATTTTGACTACAGTACTAAGATTTTAATGGGAGAAGTCTTCCCTGGTTTTGAAGCTGGTACCCCTTATCCTTTTATACCCGCTTTTTCCAATATATCGGCAGGGCCTTTTGAACTACAATCTTCCGATTACGGCAGTGTTACCTTTGAGTCGGGCAATTTGGTTCTGATTTTAGAAAATAAAATGCCCGTAGATATTGTTTCAGCTACCTTAGAAGTGAAGTCAGGAGGGCAAGTTCTTTTTACTCAATCAGTAGGCCAAGTGGCTTCAGGCTCTGTATTCACTTCCGCTCCTATAAGCATGGCAGGAAAAAAATTGGGCAACAAAATTGAGAGCAGTATCACAAACCTTTCCACAGCCGAAAAAAATACACCGGGAGTTATCGGGGCACAAGATGGTATTGGCTTAGAAATGAAAATCAACAACCCTAAACTTGAGGAAGTTCAAATCAAAACCAAGCAGAGCTTTGAAATTGCAGATGAATCTCCAATAAACTTTGAAACCGATGAAATAAGCACCAAATCCATAATAGGAAAAATTAACTTTTTGGCAGAGAATGGCTTAAGTTTAGAAACCAAAGTTCAAGTATATTTTTTGAATACGCTCGATAGAAAAATTGATTCTTTGTTTTCCGGAGGCTTTAACACCATTGCTTCAGCGGAACTCGACTCTGAGGGCAGGCCTATCCGCGCACAAAAAACCACCCTTACAACAGAGTTAGGCCCAAACAAATATGATATGCTTAAGGATGCTAAGAGCATGAGAACTGAAGTGAAAATCAGTGTTCCAACCGGTGCTTCATCGGTTATTTTAAATAAAAAAGATGTTCTGCTTATCAAAACTGTTGGAGATTTGAAATTGAGAATATCAAAATAATAAAATCACAATCACTACACAAAAATCACAATCACTACATATTATGAAATTTTTATACTTGTTAGCAACCTTTTCATTACTAAGTTATTGCAGCGTTTTTGCACAATATAACCTTTCAACAACCTATTGCGGACACAACGATTTGAACGGCGCAAGGTACGAACCATCGGAACTTGACTTGGGTAAAAAGAAGCATTTTCAGTTTGGGATGAATACCTACATGTGGTTTGGAAATACCTCTATCACTTACGGTCTTTTTACCAATATCTATCAAGGCAAAGGCAATGCAATACTTGACGCTGTAAACGCGAAACAAGACCTCAATCTATTAGGATTCGGTTTTGATGTGCAATTGGGAGGCATCGCTTGGCAGTTTAAGACCAAACAAGATAAGCATATTAATTTTTCACTTACCGCAGTTGACAAGATGGGGTATAGTTTTCAATACGGAAAAAATCTGGCTCGTCTGGTGGCCTATGGCAATAAGCAATTTGCCGGGCAGGTGTTGGATTTAGGCTCGACAAACATCAACGCCTTGTATTACAGAGAATATGCTTTAGGGACAGCCTTTCCGCTATTTGGCAACGATGGAGACGGCGAAGGAATAGGAATGAGATTTGGGTTCAGGGTCAAATATTTGCAAGGAATCACTTCAGCCAAAATGACGATGAGAAAAGCCACTATTTTTACTCCTGAAGATGGTTCTTATATTGAGACAAGTTTAGACTATACTTTTGAGACTTCGGGTGTTGCTGATTTTCAGAATTTCAGCCCTACTGCCACAAACGGCACGGGTTATGGGGCTGATATTGGAGCAGCTCTGCACGTAGGAAAAAAAATTGAGATTAATGCCAGTCTGATAGACATTGGTGCTATCAATTTCAACAAAGAACTTGCTACTTTTTCGAAAAATGGTACTTATCGCTACCAAGGTCAAACAGTTGGATACTTTTTTGGAGACTTTAATTTGAGAGACTCGCTTTACTTCTTTGTGCCTGACCAAACCGCGGGCAATAGTTATTCACAAGGCTTAGGAACTCGGTTTTTGCTGCAAGCGGAATTCAAAACGCCAAAGGTGAGCGAAAAAGGTAGAGAGTACATAGCCAATGCCATTTTCGTAACCTATGTGCAAGGGTTTAGAAATGTACCCGGAGCCACAACAAGACCTTTTGTATCAGTGGCTTACAATAGAGACATACACAAAACATTGGACGTAGGCCTAATGGCAGGGTATGGCGGGTACAATCAACTTATTGGAGGGGCTTTTGCTTCCATCAATATACTCAACTTTTTGAAGTTTGGTATTGGTTCGGATAATATCATCCCAATGTTGATGAAAACCAGAGGCACGGGAGTTGATTTTCAAACCAACTTTTCTTTGACTTTTTGATGCTTGAACTTGGTAGAATAGGAGAAAACCTTGCAGCTCAATACCTTGAAAAGCAAGGTTTTCTTATTTTAGAACGCAATTACCGCTTTGGAAAAGCGGAAGTAGATATTATAGCTCTGAAAGATAAGCTGTTGGTTTTTGTTGAAGTGAAAATGCGCAAAAATGCGAATTTCGGTCATCCCGAGACTACTTTGTCAGAGCGTAAAATTGAGCTTATCCACGAGGCGGCTTCAAATTATACTCAAAATTTAGCTATTACTACCAAAATTCGCTTTGATATTATCGCTATTACCGGAGAAGTAATCGAACATTTTGAAGACGCTTTTTGAAGTCAATCACTTGATTTCGACCAGCTTAAATCCTTGTCCGTGCACGTTGATGATTTCAACTTGGGGGTCGGCCTTGAGAAACTTCCTGAGTTTGTTGATATACACATCCATACTTCTGGAGTTGAAATGATTGTCTTCACCCCATATTTTTTTTAGAGCGACCGCTCTATCTAATACCTGATTTTTCCGTAAGCAAAGCTGTCGCAGGACTTCGCTTTCTTTGGAGGTAAGCCTTTGTGGTTCTTGATTTTGATACCTTAGAATCTGCCCTTCGTAGTCAAATATAAAACCACCTATTGTGAACTGATTTTGAGGCTCTATGGCTATGGAAGGTTTGCTGCGCCTCAAAACTGCCTGAATCCTGAGCAGTAGTTCCTCCATTGTAAAAGGCTTACAGACATAGTCATCCGCACCGACCTTAAAACCTTTGATGGTATCTTCTTTCATTGATTTGGCTGTCAAAAAGATGATAGGAATAGTTTGGCTTCTTACCCTAATTGACTCTGCCAGAGTAAATCCATCCATTTTGGGCATCATCACATCCAATAAACACAAGTCATACTCAGTGGCCTCAAATTCATTCAAGCCGCACAGCCCATCAGCTTTCAATGTAGCTTGATAGCCTTTCAAGTTAAGGTACTCAGCGAGCACCTCTCCCAAGTTGGGATCGTCTTCGACCAACAAGATTTTTGCTTTACTCATTTTTAGTGGGTAAAAAAACTGTAAAAGAACTCCCTTTTCCCAACTCACTTTTGGCCTGAACGGTTCCGCCGTGTGCTTCAATTATTTGTTTTACATAGCTCAAACCCAAGCCAAAACCTTTGACATCGTGGCGGTTGCCGGTAGGCACTCTAAAAAACTTTTCAAATATTTTTCCTATCATATCGCGCGGTATTCCAACTCCTTTATCACTGACAGTGAGTTGAATGTACTTTTCTTGATGCTGTGTAGAAACATGGATACTGGGGCTTTCAGGTGAGTATTTATTGGCATTTTCAATCAAATTGACCAAAACATTGCGTATGTGATGCTCATCTGCCATTACCGTGGGGATATTGGGCTGGAGGCTGACTGTGATATGCCCCCCTCTTTTTTCTACCAACACACGGAGGTTTTTTATTACATCGGTTACTATTTGGTTGATATCCAATTCAGAAACCAATAGTTTGTAATCCCCTTTCTCAATTTGTGAAATTTGCAGCACTTTTTCTACTTGCTTTGCAAGCCTGTCATTTTCTTGGCGTATGATATTCAAATAGCGTTTTCTTTGGTTTTCGGATTGTCCGATTTCGGTGTCTGCAAGTGCTTCGCCGGCAAGGTAAATGGTAGATATCGGGGTTTTAAATTCGTGTGTCATGTTGGAAATAAAATCCTTAGTCAATCTTGCAAGTTTCTGCTGCCGAAAGAGTATCACAATGGTATAAGCAAAACAGCCCATTATAATAACAATAAAAGCAATAGAGGAATAAAGCACCCACTGGAGGTTTTGGTCAACAAAACTGCGGGCTTCGGGGAGTTCAAGATAAAGAATATTCCGCTCTCCTGTTAAGTCATTGGCAAACAAATTTATGTAGTACGGTGAGCGTAAAATATGGTACTGTCGAGCGCGGTTGTTGGTAAAAATAAACCTTTCGTCAGGGGACTCGCGGGTCTTATTGCGCACCCCAAAATTATATGGCTGTGATATACCTTTGCGTTTGAGTTCCAAACGTATAAGTGAGTCTAACAGTCTTTCACTGACCCGTTCCTCTATTTTTTTCTTGGTGTTGATGATTGAATTGATGACTTCAACGACAATTGCGGATTTATTGAGTTTTCTAATCAGGTTCTCCACCGCAAGGCTATCCATGCGGGCCGTATCCATATAGGATTTCATCAATTCATAATGGTTTTCAAAACTTTCTTTTTTAAAAGCAGCCAGTTCATTTTTCTTTGCCACGGCAGTGCGGCTTATTTTGGTTTCCTGTTCTACTTCGTAATAGCCCCCTGTTTTAGATAAGGTATTGGACCCCAATAAATGCTTGGTTTTTATGGTTTTGCCTTCTACATAGCGGGCCATGCCCATAGAATCAAAAACCACCTCAAAATAACCCTCTTCTTTTCGCGCCAGACTATCAGGTCTGAGTTGGTCTCTAATGGTAAAAAGGGCTTCGTTTTTGACCAAAGCCGCTGTAACGCCTGCAAGTGCGTTTTGCACATTTTGATTAAATCTCTCGCGGCTGGTGCGGTAAGAAAGTTCTACCCAATAATATTGTAGATTGATCAGCCCTATCAGGGAGGAAATTAAAACTATGATTATCAAAAAAATAAGCCGATTGGCTTTGAAAACTTCTATCCAATCGGTCTTAATTTTGAGTAAAAATCGCTTCATTTTAAATGAGCATCATCTTGGCGGCTTCTTTATTAACACCAATTTCATCACAAATTTTAAAAATATAATCTGCCTCATCTTGAGAGATTGAGCGGTCTATTTTAGCTATTGCTATCAAATCAGTAACAAAGGCTTTGCCTTCATCAGCATTGTTTTTGAACCTTGACAGGTTGATTTCATCTATTTCGTCATCATCTAAACTTTCTTCCACTTCGTCTCTTTCATCGGCATCAAGATCCGAGTTTTGTAACATAGTATCAAACAATTCGCGCTCGCGGTCATCAATTTTGCCATCCTTTTTCATCAGGTTGATCATAGCCAAGAGCTTAATGAAATCCTCGTCATCATCTTCCAGAGAAGCGGGGGCAGCTTCAGCAACAAGATTTTGAGCGTCTTTTAGAGAAGCACCTTGCTGAGAAACAACGAATTGAGGCTGCTGGGAAAACAAATATTTTGCGTTGATGTACAGTTCGGGAGTGGTGCTTTTTTGGAACAAATCCAAAATCATCGGCCCTATACCCGGCAAAAATTTCGCCGCCACAGAACGCAACACTTTCATTGCCACCACCGTAGCAATAGCCCTACCTACTGCCTTGCGGGCTTCGGGGTTTTCCATAAATGGCTTAACAATGACTTGTTTTTGGGCATTGATAAGGGGTTGGTTGAATATGCGCGAAGACAACCCGCTGAGTGTGATGTAAATAAGAGCTTCTTTGGGAAGTTGAGCGGTGGAATAACCGTTGGCAATGGCTATTTCATAAACCATGCGCAACTGGTACTTGAATTTGTCGGTTATTTCCGAAGCCAACACCATCGAATCGTAAACCCTCTGCTCTTGCTGGGAAAAAGAGCCACTGTAAGGGCGCAAACTCTGAACAATGTCGTTGAGTTTGATATTGGGGTTGGGCTTAATTTGCCCTTGGGCTTCTTTGGCCTCGTACTCAGCTTTTACTTTGTCAAACTCATGATCAAAAAAGTCATCTATTTTTGTTAAAAGCTTGTTTACCAAACTATTTTGATTGGTATTTCTACTTTCTCGACGAGCTTGACGAGCTTCACGGTTGGCAGCGCGGCGGGCGCGGCGCATGGCTTTGCGGTCGGCACGAAGTTTTTGTCTGTCTTCGCGGCGCATTTGCCTCTCAGCTCTTCTTTGCTCACGGCGTTGGCGACGGGCTTCTTTTGCATCCATAAGGAGTAGATTTTTTCAGCTAATTACATACAAAATTTGGATAACAAAAAAATTTACTTACAAATTCGTTTGCGTTGGTTTTGCCAATATTACAACAAGTGGCTGTCAATCATTTAAAAAAAATAAAGGCTCAGACAAGTGAACTCACAATTGATTGTATTTGAGTACGATAAGATGGTTCTATGCCTTGCTGCGTGTTGACAAACCCCAAAATAAGCGTTATCAAATCTTTGTCTGTCTCATTGGGTAAGTATTTGGCTATAAACCGCTTGTCTATATCAATATTGCTTTTATATCCCAAAAAAACAGGAGAACGCATTTGTAAGGCCAGCCTAATGTAGCGCAATTCCAAGTTTTGAGGTGTTTGGGCAATGGTTCTCTCTATCTGATTTTTCCCTGCCATAAATGCGTTGAGTTTGCTAAGTGGAGAAGTTAAAAAATTTGCCGAAATCATCTGAAAAGCAGCTTTATACCCCCTTAGAACAGGCTCATTGGTTTCTGTTATATGATTCAACATCGCCTGGCAAGATTCGCATATTTTTTGGTCAAATTCTGCGGGCGCAAAATTTTGTCTCAAGTAAGAAAGCTCCATAGGCTAATTGTCCATCAAATCATCCATTTTGATCATAGAGTTCAATAAATCTCCAAATGAAATTTTGGCCCCCAATTGCTTACGGGCAATTTGAGAGTGTTCCGCAAGTCCGTGGAGGCAAAGCTCCATAAGAAAATACCTCTCTTTGGCAGAGAATTGACTGCCGAATTCAACAACCAGCACCCCTAATCCCGGCACCGAGTCAAGTTTCATCTGGTAAACTGCGTCGCTGTCGTCGTTGAGTATCTCAAGCGCGTTTCCATTTGAAAACCAAGAAACGACAGGAAGGTAGAGGCTCTGGTTTTTTTTCTTTTTTTCTTTGGAAGGCTCTGGAAAATACTGAGCAAAAATAGCTTTTATTGCCTTGCCTATCAAAAGGTTGGCTACCGCATCGGCTCCCTCTTGTTCTCCTTCATAGACCAATTCGATTTTGCCGGTAATCGAAGGGACAACCGCCCAAATATCAGCGACCCGCACACGGGTGCTTTTCTCTTGGTTGCGCAAAGCCCTGCGCTCGGCAGCGCTGAGCATGTTTTCGTAAGCCGAAATGGTCAGGCGTGCAGAAACACCGCTTTTTACATCCACAAATTGACTGTTGCGCGCTTCTAAAGCTATTTGTTCAATCAAATCAGCAGCTATTTCATTGGTGCTGACCATACTGACTTGCGGTTCTTTGACGCGGGCTTCCTGTGCTGTAATTTTTTTCCCGATTTCTATGCTCTCAGGATAATGGGTAATAATCTGACTGTCAATTCTATCTTTGAGAGGCGTAACGATACTGCCCCTATTGGTGTAGTCCTCTGGGTTGGCGGTAAAAACAAATTGAATATCCAAAGGCAACCGCATTTTAAAGCCCCTGATTTGAATGTCGCCTTCTTGCAATATATTGAAGAGTGCTACTTGTATTCTGGCTTGTAAGTCAGGCAACTCATTGATTACAAATATACAGCGGTTGGAACGCGGTATCATTCCATAATGAAGTACTCTTTCATCAGAGAGTGAAAGCCTTTCGGTGGCCGCTTTGATGGGGTCTATATCGCCTATCAAATCCGCCACCGAAACGTCCGGAGTAGCCAATTTTTCACTGTAGCGATCTTCTGCCTTGAGCCAAGCAATGGGTGTTTTATCACCCAACTCTTGGATAATATTCTTTGCAAAATGAGAGATGGGATTCAATGGGTCATCGTTGAGGGGTGAACCAGCTACCACAGGAATCTCAGCGTCCAACAAACGGGTCATCAGCCTGGCTATGCGGGTTTTGGCCTGCCCCCTCAAACCCAACAAGTTGATGTTGTGCATAGACAAAATCGCTCGCTCTATTTGAGGAATGACAGTATCTTCATAGCCGTAAATTCCCTCAAACACATTTTTTTTGGCTTGAAGAGCAGATATGAGATTGTCTCTTAACTCTTCTTTAATAGATTTTGGTTGATAGGAGGTGGCCTTCAACTCACCAAGCGTTTGCGGCAAAAACATATTTTTTTATATCAAGACGAAATAAGTAAAAAACCACCAATTTTTTGATGCTTCCGTCTTTGAGCAATTAAACTAATCTGCCAGTTCTGCCTCTATCAAAGTGGTGGCTTTTTTGGGGTCTGCTTTGCCTTTGGAAAGTTTCATCACTTCACCCATAAAGAGTTTGATCATGTTTTTATTCCCACCCTTGTAGTCGCTTACTTTTTCGGGGTACTTATTGAGGACTTCTTTGATAATAGGCAGAAGAAAATCTTCACTGCCTTCTTGTATCAAGTTAAGTTTGTGGGCTATGTCAATCGCTGTTTGGTGAGGGTGTTGCACGAGGTCTGGCAAGATCCTTTGGGCGGCAATAGCGAAACTGACTTTGCCCATTTCAACCAACTCAATGAGTTCTACGATTTTGTTGGGACGCAGGGGGAACTCGTCCAAATGCATGGCTCTCTCGTTGAGCAAAGAACGAATCGGCCCCATGACCCAGTTGGAGGCCGCTTTATAGTGCCGGGTCAAAGCACATAGCTCATCAAAGTACAAAGCAAACTCTTTGGTGTCTGTGAGTACCGCTGCATCGTATTCAGGCAAACCAAATTTGGAGGTAAACCGCTCAAAGAGTTTTTGCGGCAAAGGCGGCATACGGTTGGCTATGTCATTTATGTAGCTGACATTGATAACAAAAGGCTGTAAATCAGGCTCAGGGAAATAACGGTAATCATTGAGGCCTTCCTTGGTTCGCATGGAATACGTCTTTCCGTCAACGGCATCGAAATTCCGCGTTTCACCGGCTATCGTCTCTCCTTTTTCTATTGCTTCAATTTGACGATGGGTTTCGTACTCAATGGCTCTCTGCACATTGCGAAAAGAGTTCATATTCTTGATTTCAACTTTTTTGCCGTAGGCACTCTCCCCTTTGAGTCTGACGGATATATTGAGGTCGGCACGCAAAGAGCCTTCTTCCATGTTGCCATCGCATATATCCAAATACATCAAAAGCCTTTTGATTTCCTGTAAATAATTGTAGGCTTCTTCTTGGCTGCGAATATCAGGCTCAGATACAATCTCAATAAGCGGAACTCCGGCGCGATTGAAATCAACAAAACTTTCGTCTTGACCTGCTATGTGCATAGATTTACCCGCGTCTTCTTCCATGTGTATGCGCGTGATGCCTATTCTTTTCTTTCCTTCTTTGGTTCTAATGTCTATAAATCCGCCATAGCAGATGGGGGTTTTGTCTTGGGTGATTTGGTAGCCTTTGGGCAGGTCGGGATAGAAGTAATTTTTGCGGTCAAATGTATTGAAATGGTTGATTTTGCATTGGCACGCCAAGCCCATCTTGACGGCAAATTCTGCTACTTTTTTATTGAATTTAGGCAATGTACCCGGATGCGCCAACGTAACCACGCTCAACTGGGTATTTGGCAACAGACCGTACTCGGTAGAGTCCCCACAATAGGCTTTACTCTTGGTAAGAAGCTGAGCATGAACTTCCAAACCAATTACTACTTCATATTTATCAAGCACTTCCGACTGCATAATTCTTTGTATTAAACTGCAAATTTAGGTATCACTTGGTAAGAAAGATTAATTTTTTCAGATTACAAAATCCGAATACGAATCAACACAAAATGATATACTAATTAGGTTAATTTCTCAAGTACCATTTTCTCCAATGCCTCAATCCAAAGAGGATGTGAGTTCAAACAGTTGGCCACAACGAAATGCTCCCCTCCATTGTGTTCAAACAGTTCTTTGTAGGTTTCTCCGATTTCTACGGTGGTCTCCAAACAATCAGCCACAAAAGAGGGAGAAAGAGCCAGCAGTTTTTTAACCCCGCGTTGAGCCAAATTTTTAACTACTTCTTCGGTGTAGGGCTGCACCCAAGGGTCTCTACCCAGCCGAGATTGAAAAGACGAACTGTACCCCTCTTGAGGAAGATGTAGCTCACGCGCCAGAATGTTGGTCGTCTCGATACATTGCGCTCTGTAACACAGGCGATTGCGCTGCTCATACTGAGCACAACAATTTTCAGTCCCACAAACAGGGTCAGCTTTCCTTAGTTGCCTTTGGGGTAGTCCATGGTAAGTGAAAAGAACATGATCAAACTTTTCTCCTGCCAAGTACTCTTGGAGTATGGCTTTCCAAGCCTCTATGAAAGGTCTAAAACTAATAAACTCATCTACAAATACCATCTTGGGAATCAGCGACCACTTGCACACTGTCTCCATCACTTTCTCAATCACAGAACCGCTGGTAGCTGAGGCGTATTGGGGGAAAAGAGGAATGACCACTATTTCTGAAACCTTTGATTCGTATAGTTTTTGTAAGGCCTGAGAAATGGGCGGGTTTTGATAACGCATCGCTAGTTCAACAGCGTACTGAGAACCAAGTTTTTCTTGGAGCAAACGAGCTACGTCTTGGCTGTGAAAGAGAAGAGGGGAGCCTCTTTGAGTCCATAGCTTTCGGTATTCGGCGGCTGACTTAGGTGCGCGAAAAGGGGCAATTATCAAGTTTACCAATAGCCAGCGGGGAATCGCCCCAATATCTATCACCCTCGGGTCTGAGAGAAACTCTCTCAGATAACGCCTTACATCTGAGGTTTTTGTACTATCCGGTGTACCCAAATTTACTAAAAGAACGCCTTTTTTCGGTTTTTGCATAGTTTAGCAGTCAAATCTGTATAATTTTGCGCTTCAAATTAAGACGAATTAGATGAATCTATCCGACTTGAAAGAGTTGAAGGCACGTGTACATGCCTTGAGGGGGTATCTTTGACTACGACAACCGCATGGCCGTAATAGCTGAAAAAGAGAAACTTACTCAAGCCGATAGCTTTTGGGATAACCCCAAGGAAGCCGAAAAGCTTTTGAAAGAAATAAAGAATGAAAAAATCTGGGTGGATATTTTTCGGGAACTCCAAACAAAATTTGAGGATTTAGAAACACTTTTTGAGTTTTTGGATTCGGGAGATGTAACTCAAAATGAATTTGATAGCGAAGGAGAGCGATTTGTACGGACGCTTGAAGAAGTAGAGATGCGCAAAATGCTCAGTAGCGAAGAAGACAAATTTGGGGCCATGCTGGAAATCAACCCCGGTGCCGGAGGTACAGAAAGCCAAGATTGGGCAGAAATGCTCTACCGTATGTATGTGATGTGGGGGGAGAAAAAAGGCTTTAGCGTTAGGGAAGCCAATTTGTTGCCGGGAGATGGAGCCGGAATTAAGTCCGCTACCTTAGAAATTGATGGTGAATATGCCTACGGGCTTCTCAAATCTGAAATAGGGGTGCACCGCTTGGTCAGGGTATCGCCTTTCGACAGCAACGGAAGAAGACACACATCCTTTGCCTCTGTTTTTGCGTATCCTATTGTAGACGATACGATAGTGATAGAGATCAACCCCGCAGACATCACTTTTGAGACCTACCGCTCCGCAGGTGCCGGTGGTCAAAATGTAAACAAAGTTGAGACCGCCGTGCGTTTGAAACACGCACCATCGGGTATCATTATAGAGTGCCAACAGGAACGCTCGCAACACATGAACAAAGAAAAAGCCCTAAAAATGCTCCAATCAAAACTCTACCAACTCGAAATACAAAAAAGAAATGAAGAACGAGACAGAATAGAAAGCACCAAAAAGAAAATAGATTTTGGTTCACAAATCAGAAACTACGTATTACACCCCTATAAACTCGTAAAAGACAATCGCACCGGAATAGAAAGAACAGATGTTCAAGCTGTTCTGGATGGAGATTTGGATGACTTTATCAAAGCCTACTTACTAAGTCAATAAAAAATGACCCATAAAAATTTTCGTTCCGTCGGGAAAACGGTTTTTGGACGCGGCAGCTTCAATCAAATGGATGAGATCCTAAATCCAATCCGCAAATCAGAGCAAGATTGCGTTGTTTTCCTTTTAGACAATTACTTCAAAGACAAGTCTCTTGCATCACGTATCCCACTCAAATCTAATGATTTGCTCATATTAGTGGATGTAGATGAACACGAACCCACTACTGAGCAAGTGGATGCCTTAAGAGACAATATCTTAGCGCAAAAAGGACTTCCTGTTGGGGTAGTAGGTATCGGCGGCGGCAGTGTCATGGACATAGCCAAAGCCGTGGCTCTTATGCTCACCAACGAAGGCTCGTCAACACTATACCAAGGTCTTAACCTCATCAAAAAGCCCGGAGTGTACCATTTGGGAGTACCTACGTTATCGGGAACGGGAGCAGAAGTATCTATGACCGCCGTTTTGACGGGGCCGCAAAAAAAACTCGGCCTCAAATGTGAATGGACAGTATTTGACCAAATTATTTTAGACCCTGAGCTTATAGCTGAAACCCCAAAAAACCAATGGTTTTACACGGGAATGGATACCTACATTCACTGCGTTGAGTCGCATACGGGCACTCAGTTCAATACCTTCAGCGATGCCTTTGGCAACCAATCTCTTGAGCTTTGCAGAGAAGTATTTTTGAAAGATGGCTTCGGACAGTCTGCTGAAAATGATGAAAAACTAATGGTGGCTTCCTACATGGGTGGGCTAAGTTTGACCTACTCAGAGGTGGGCATCTGCCATGCACTGTCCTATGGACTCTCTTTTGTTTTTGGAACGAGGCATTGCATCGCCAATTGTATAATTTTTGACCAGTTGGAGGAGTTTTACCCACACGGAGTACACGAATTTAGACAAATGGTAGATAAAAATCAAATCTATATTCCTAAAAACCTATCTAAAGACTGGACAGACGACCAAATTAATAAAATGATTGATGTAAGTTTTGCATTGACTCACATGTGGAACCATGCTTTGGGGAGCAACTGGCAGCAAAAAATAAGTCGTGAAAAACTGTATGATATCTACAAAAAAATGTAATTTATGAGAAAAGTCCTTTTGGGGATATCCCTTTTGACAATTATGCTTGCTTCTTCTTGCATCACACATAAAAACTTATTGCTTTACCCCGAAGAAACGGGTAGTACGCAATCCAATTATCCAATGGAAGCGCATAAAATACAGCCCAATGATATGCTTTTTATCAGTGCATTTAGCTACGATAGAGAATCTAAGACTATCCCCTATGTCAACCGGACTCCTCAACAGCAACAAGGTAACAACGTCAATCCAATATTGATTTATGTACGAAGTCTTCTTGTGGATTTAAAGGGCGAAATAAGTTTGCCTTTACTTGGGAAAGTGCAAGCGGGCGGTCTGACTATTGAGGAGCTTCGAGGGAATCTGAATGAAAAAATAGCTGAGATATCAGACTCCATATCGTATTTTGATATAAAATTAATGAATTTCAGGGTCTCCGTATTGGGAGAGGTCAAAACATCAGGGGTTTATTATTTTTATGAGCAAAAAGTAACCCTACTGCAAGCAATTAGTCAGACAGGAGGGCTTACTGATTTGGCAAACATAAAAAGAGTCAAAATCACAAGAGAAACTCCAAACGGAATCGTTTCAACTTATTTAGACCTATCAAAACCTGAATGCGTTTCTTCTGATTTTTTCTTTTTGCGTACAAACGATGTAATATACATTGAGCCTTTGAAAATCAAAGCAGTCAGATTAAACGCTCAAGTTTTAACTCTAACATTTTCTGCTGTTTCACTTTCTGTTTCACTGATATTATTAGTGAACAACTTAACAAGAAGCAAATAATTTAATCAAAATACTGAATATAAAAGTATTTATTACAATAAAATAAATTTATTGGGCAAATGAATAACGAGCAAAATAGGCAACCTCAGGATTCTTTCGATTTGATAGAGATACTAAGAAAAATTCTTGCCAAATATTACTATTTCTTAATATCTTTCCCTATATTTTTATCTATTGCATATTTTTACCTCAAGTATACACAACCCATTTATGAATCCGGTGCAAAAATATTGCTCGAAAAAAAGAAAGATAACAAAGCATCCGGTTTAGAGGATGTAATAGTGGGAATGGATCTATTTGGAAATGTTGTCGAAGTCGCTAATGAAATAGAAAAGATTGCCTCTTTTAAAAATGCACTTAGGGCAGCCGCTTCATTGCCTAAGATTTCTCTTTTTAGTTTAGGTAATATAAAACAAGCTGAAGTTTACCCTATTAAAGGTATTGAAATAGAGTTTGATAGTCTCCATAAAATCCCTTACGATAAAAAATTTGAACTGACTATCATAGATAGCAATTACTACAAAATAAGCAGTGACTTCTTTTTAAAAGACAGCTCTCTTTCATTACCTAAAGCAAATACAGATGAGTTTACATTTGAAAATGGCAAAGAAATTGATTTGAAATCATGTAAGTTTACCATAACATATAGTAATAATTTAAAGTTTCCTTCTAATTACTATTTCATCATTGAGTCAAAAGAATCCATAGCAGATAAAATTCTTACAAGTGTTAAAATAGCTAAATTTAGCAAAGAAGCAACCATCGTTGAGTTAAAACTAAGATCACAAAATATATTAAAACAGGTAGATATTTTAAATAAACTCTGTGATAGTTATGTTAGTTTGATATTAGAAGATAAAAACTACCAAGCCAAGCGAACCGTAGAATTTATTAATGGCCAACTTAGCAATATATTTGATTCTCTTGCTGCCTCCGAAATTAAATTGGAGCGTTTTAAGCAAGACAATAAAATGTATGATTTAGAACAAAATGCCAAAGCACTCTTGGTTGAGGCACAAGAAATTCAAGCTCAGAAATTTATTAGGGAAAGCCAAAGAAATTACTACAATTACCTCAATGAAGCTATATCTAAGAAGATAAGCGACTATGATGAGATTATATCGCCGTCTCTTCAGGGTGTTCAGGATCCGCTCCTATCACAGTTAATTTCAGAGTTAATATCCCTCAACAGAGCCAGAAAATTTGGGCTTACTGAATTGGGTAAAAAAAGTATCAGTTTTGAAATAAAGGAACTGGACAGAAAAATAAATGAAATACAAAAAAATATCTTAGAAAACGTAAAAGGTCTGATCATGGTAAATGATAGCGAACTCAAAGTTATAGAATCAAAGCTATCCATGCTCAATCGAGAAATAAGTCGGCTGCCTTCAAGTCAAAGAAATCTTGTAAATATAGAACGTCAGTTCAAATTGAATGAGACCATTTTTAACTTTCTTTTAGAAAAGAAATACGAAGCCCAAATTGCCTTAGCTTCAAATAGTTCAGATGCTTATGTTTTGGAATATGCTCGACCTAACAGAGCGATTTTGGTGGCACCAAAGCCTTACGTGGTTTATGTAGTTGGTATTTTTCTTTCTTTTTTTATACCCATTGGAATTATACTTCTCACAGAGGCTTTAGACGACAAAATCTACATATCTAAACATGTAGAAACCCTTTCGCCTCTGCCTGTTTTGGGGAAAATACCTCATAAAGAAGGAGACGCAACCCAGCAAAATATTATATCCAGTAATCCAAAATCGTCAATGGCAGAAGCATTCAGAAGTTTGCGAATAAATCTACAATTTTTGGCTTCTGACAAAACCGCAAAAGTTATCGGTATCACCTCGACCGCTCCGGGAGAAGGTAAAACATTTTGTGCCTACAATTTGGCTGTGATACATGCGATGGGGGAAAAAAATACCCTGCTAATCGGTGCGGATTTGAGAAAGCCCAAAATTGCTTCCTATCTTCCCAATCTAAATTCTACAATCGGACTCTCCAACTACATAATTGGCAAACAAACCCTCAATGAGATAATTTATTCAACTAATTTACCTAATTTATTTGTTATTCCCAGTGGAGATATACCGCCTAATCCGGCTGAATTACTTGCCAGTGAAAAATTTGACTCTTTAATCGCTGAACTTAAAAATCGTTTTGAAATTATAGTTATTGATAACGCCCCAATAGGACTCGTCTCTGATTATTTTGCTTTATCAAGGCATTTAGATTTGACTCTATTCGTATTGAGGCAGGCTTATTCTCGCAAAAGCTTTGTTATAGAGGTAGATAAACTCGTCAAAGAAGGAAGAATGCAAAATGTTTCTTTCATAATTAACGATGTCGGGAAGTCTTCAAAATACGGCTACGGTGCTTATGGATATGGATACGGGTATGGGTATGGATACGGGTATGGGTATGGGTATACCAAAGAGACGGAAGGCTATTATGTAGAGGGAAATACTAAAAAGAAAACCAAATGGTTTAACTGGTTCAAAAGAGATAAAAAATAGGCCATGACCGATAGAGAGGCATCTGAAAAAATAGTAGAACTAAGCCAAAAACTCAATGAACTTAACTACAAATACTACATTGAGGATATTAGCGAAGTAAGTGATGTGGAGTTTGATGCGATGATGAAGCAGCTCCAAGCCTTAGAAGCAAACTACCCTCAATACAAACTCCCAAATTCGCCCACACAAAGAGTCGGGGGAGGCCTGATCAGCGGATTTGAGACCGTCAAGCACCGCTACCAGATGCTTTCACTGAGCAACACCTATGATAGAAATGAATTGCTGGAATTTGAGAACAGAATTTTAAAACTCATCGGTTCGACACCCCAGTACGTGTGTGAACTAAAATTCGACGGTCTGGCGATGAGTTTTTGGTACGAAAAAGGCAAACTCGTTCGCGCCGTAACACGAGGAGACGGCGAGCAAGGCGATGACGTTACCGAAAACGTAAAAACCATCCCCTCCATACCCCTTACTGTGAAAACCGATTTGAGTTTTGAGGTGAGAGGAGAAGTATTTTTCACAAAAAAACGATTTGAAGCACTAAATCTCGAAATTGAAAAGGAAAATCAAAAAAGGATTTTAGAAGGAAAAACGCCTCTAAAAATGCTGGCCAACCCAAGAAATGCAGCATCAGGCAGCATAAAAATACTTGACCCGAAAATTGTGGCAAAACGCAGGTTGCAGTGCTTTGTGTATGCTTTGCTGGGCGATGAGTTGCCTGTTCATACCCACAGTGAGTCTATGATTTGGTTGACTGAAATGGGCTTTCCTGTTAGTCCAACTTGGAAAATATGTGAAAATATGGAATCTGTGTTTGACTATATTGACCAATGGGACAAACAAAGACACGACTTCCCCGTAGAAACCGATGGAGTTGTCATCAAAGTAAATTCCTTCGCCCAACAAAACGCACTTGGATTTACGGCAAAAAGTCCCAGATGGGCTACGGCTTACAAATTCAAAGCCGAAACCGCGCTTACCCAATTGCTCTCTGTAGAGTTTCAGGTGGGTAGGACGGGGGCTGTAACCCCTGTGGCCAATCTGTCGCCTGTACATCTGGCAGGCACTACCGTAAAAAGGGCTACCCTGCACAATGCAAATGAAATTGAAAGATTGGATCTCCACGAAACCGACTGGGTCTATCTGGAAAAGGGCGGAGAAATAATCCCAAAAATTACAGCCGTTGATGTTTCCAAACGTAAACCCAATGCAGCAAAGGTAACTTTCCCAAAAAATTGCCCTGCTTGCAGCACACCGCTGTTGCGGCCTGAAGATGAAGTGGCATATTATTGTCCCAACTCCCAAAGTTGCCCTCCGCAGCAAATTGGGAAAGTGGAGCATTTTGTGCACCGTAAGGCCTTGGATATAGACAGCTTAGGTACTGAAACCATCGTAATGCTATTTGAAAAAGGGCTTATCAAAGGAATCGAAGACTTGTACAGACTGACCCAAGAAGACTTGATTCAATTAGAGCGTTTTGGAGAAAAATCAGCCCAAAAACTACTCACGGGTATAGAGCAATCAAAGTCTGTGCCTTTTGCGCGTGTGCTTTTTGGATTGGGAATCAGGTTTGTAGGAGAAACCGTGGCTGAAAAGCTAGCGCAGCACTTCGGCAGCATCCAAGCCATTGCAGATGCCACAATCGAGCAACTCTGTGAAGTGCCTGACATCGGAGAAAAAATAGCCCTTAGCGTGAAAGAATATTTTTCATTGAAGGAAAATACCAACACTATCAACTCTCTAAAACAAGCTGGGCTTTGTTTTGAAACAAAAAAGGATGATGGACAAGAAATCAAAAGCGAAAAACTCAAAGGGATGACTTTTGTGGTTACGGGCACTTTTGAGAGTATGAGTCGAGAAGAAATAGAAGAACTCGTTAAAGCCCATTCGGGCAAATTGGTCTCGTCCGTTTCTGCAAAACTAAATTTCCTCATCGTGGGCAACAAGCCGGGTGCTGCCAAATTGGAGAAAGCCAAGAAACTAAATATAAACACGTTATCCGAACAAGAGTTCTTAGCAATGATTGAGTAGCAACAGGCCGCGATGCTAATTTGATTAAGAAATCCTCAATGATTGACATTCGTGCAAGACAGTTTTTAATTGCATCTCAATAAAATTTCAGAAGCCTGCGATTGCAAACGCAATGGAGTGGATTGCTTCTCAATCTGCTATTCTCAAGCCAAACCTATGGTATTTGTTTTGAACTTTACTAAAGATGCTTTTCTTTAAGTTAATTTTTGTTTGATGATAGCAAGTAACTTAACTTTGCTTTAAGTTTGTTTATTATGACAGAAAAAGAGAAAGAAGAAAGACGCAAATCACTGGAAACTACGCTTGCAAAGTTGGAAAAGACTTACGGCAAAGGCACGATTATGCGCCTAAACGATGGAAAAATTGATGAGATACCGGCGATTTCAACCGGCTCAGTAGGGCTGGATATTGCTTTGGGGGTTGGAGGGTTTCCTCGAGGCAGGATTGTAGAGATATACGGACCCGAGTCTTCCGGCAAAACGACAGTAGCCCTTCATGCGATTGCAGAGGCCCAAAAATTGGGTGGCATAGCCGCTTTTGTAGATGCCGAACACGCTTTTGATAAGTTCTATGCAGAAAAGTTGGGAATTGACCTAAACAACCTACTGGTTTCGCAGCCCGACTACGGCGAACAAGCCCTTGAAATCACTGAAAATCTCGTGCGTTCGGGAGCAGTGGACATTATCGTCATAGACTCTGTGGCGGCTTTGGTGCCCAAAGCAGAACTCGAAGGCGATATGGGAGACAGCAAAATGGGACTACAAGCGCGTCTCATGTCGCAAGCCTTGCGTAAGTTGGCCGGTATCATCAACAAAACCAACTGCGTGTGTATTTTCATCAACCAGTTGCGTGACAAAATCGGGATTGTGTTTGGCAGCCCTGAAACCACAACAGGTGGCAACGCCCTGAAGTACTACGCTTCTGTGCGTTTGGACATACGACGAATAGGGGCAATCAAAGAAAATGGAGACCAAATCACCGGCAACCGTACCCGAGTCAAAGTCCAAAAAAATAAAGTTGCTCCTCCTTTTCGCCAAGTAGAGTTTGACATCATATACGGGCAGGGAATATCTAAGGCAGGAGAAATACTTGATTTAGCCGTTGAACTCGAAATCATCAAAAAATCAGGCTCTTGGTTCTCGTACAAAGACACAAAACTGGGGCAGGGTCGCGAAACGGTCAAAGACGTAATTGCAGACAACGATGGCTTGATGGCAGAGCTTGAAGTCAGAATCAAAGAAAAGTTGGCTTCGCACACCTCCGTAAGGTCTTTACCTGTTGAAACCGACGAAGAGTAGCCACTTGGTAATTTTGAGTTGATGCAATGGAAAATTTGTTGAGTTGGGGCTACATCATCCCTTGCTAATGGTAGCAAAGAATTGCATAAAAATTTTCCTTGTCAAACCCTGCGCCATAAAATAAAAAGGCAAATCAATAAATTTGGTTTTGCCTTTTTATTTTTACAAGTCAGCGAGTCAATAGGCTAAAATTCGGCGTTTTTTGGGGTTCTAGGAAAAGGCATCACATCACGGATGTTGCCCATACCCGTAACAAAGAGCACCAATCTTTCAAAGCCCAATCCAAAACCGCTATGGGGAGCTGTGCCAAACTTGCGAAGTTCCAAGTACCACCAAATACTCTCTTGAGGAATCCCCACTTCGGCGACTCGGGTGGCAAGTTTGTGTAGGTCTTCTTCTCTCTGAGAGCCCCCCACTATTTCCCCAATACCGGGAAAAAGCACATCCATCGCCCTGACAGTTTCTCTGCCGGGTTGCTCGCCTTCGTTTTGCTTCATATAAAATGCCTTGATGGCTCGGGGATAATCGGTCAAAATAACAGGCTTTTTGAAATGTTTTTCAACTAAATACCTCTCGTGTTCAGACTGTAAGTCTATACCCCAACTGATGGGGTAATTGAATTTGCCTTTTTTATGGTGGTTGGATTGGAGCAAGATTTCGATGGCTTGGCTATAAGTCAATCTTTCAAAATCATTTGAGACAACGAAACTTAGCTTTTCGAGCAGCCCCATTTCGCTTCTTTCGGATTGGGGTTTGCTTTTCTCTTCTTCTGCCAATCTTTTGTCCAAAATAGCCAAATCTTCCGCGCAATTTTCCAACGCGTAGCCGATAAGGTATTTAAGAAAATCCTCTACCAAATCCATGTTGTCTTGGAGGTCATAAAAAGCCATCTCCGGCTCTATCATCCAAAATTCAGCCAGGTGTCGGGCGGTGTTGGAGTTTTCGGCGCGAAAAGTAGGCCCAAAAGTATAGACTTTACCCAGAGCCAAAGCACCGCATTCGGCCTCCAGTTGACCGGAAACTGTCAAATTGGTATGCTTGCCAAAAAAGTCTTGCTTGAAGTCAATTTCCCCTGCTTCGTTGCGAGGTGGCTGCAAGAGGTCTAAGGTCGTAACGGTAAACATCTCCCCTGCTCCTTCGGCATCAGAACCCGTGATAATAGGAGTATGCAAATAGTAGAACCCCTTGTTGTTGAAATATTTGTGAATAGCAAAAGCCAAATGATGCCTCACACGAAACACCGCCCCAAAAGTGGCCGTACGGGGCCTTAGGTGTGCTATGTCTCTCAAAAACTCCAATGAGTGCTTTTTGGGCTGGAGTTTGTACTCTTCGGGGTTTGCTTCACCCAAAACTTTCAAAGATTTGACCACCAACTCCACAGACTGCCCGCTGCCTTGCGAAGCTACCAGTTGCCCCTGTACTTCTAAACAGGCACCCGTATTGAGTTGTTTGAGAACTTGCTCACCAATCACCTCATAATCAACTACGAGCTGAAGATTGGAAGAGGTGCTGCCATCATTGAGCGCAATAAAAGCCACATTTTTGCTCGTTCTTACGGTTCGCACCCAGCCACAAACCAAATGGAGGTCTTGCGTGATATTTTCCAAAAGCAAGTCCTTTATTTCCTTCCTTCTGATTGTATTTTTTTTGACGGCGATAGCCATTTTTAAACATTTAAATGCAAAAGTAACAGCGCAGTCTCAAATGTGAAACAAATCTATGCAATCACACTTAGCCACCTTAACAAGTCAATCATTTGTCAGTACCATTTCGAAGTATTTGCAGCAACACGAGTTGAAGTAAATTCGTTGAAAAATTGTAAGTACTATGGATACGAAATGTGAATGAACCGCAACTGCTCGGTCAGCAATTGTAGTTTTTGTTGCAAACTCAACAATGAATTTCTATATTTATCATAAACTTTCCTCTGGTGAATAACAAAGAAATCATTAATTCTTTCAGAAAGGCATTGGCTCTAAGTGAGTTATACGGAGAAGATTCAAAGGGTTTTTATTCTGCCATTTTCAATTTGGAGCGAATCAACACAGAACTCATTGATAAAGAGCCTTCTGAGATGCAGTCTTTGGGTTTGACCCGCTCTCAAGCCAAAGCGGTCTATGATTTGATACAAACTGGTACCTTTGCAGAGCTAAAGGCTTACACGGACAAAACCCCGATTGGGGTCATGGATATACTCAATATCAAGGGTTTAGGGGGTAAAAAAGTAGGTGTTCTTTGGAGAGAGTTGGGTATTGACAGCATATCTGCCTTACAAGCCGCCTGTGAATCAGGCACTGTCGCAAAAACCAAGGGTTTTGGGCAAAAAACCCAAGAAGCCATTTTGCAGCAGATTGTTTTTTTGCTGGCCTCTTCTGACAAAAAGCATCTCGACGAGGCCGAAAAGATTGCTGTGGATATACTATCACAAGTCAAAGAGCAGTATCCCAATGCTATGGTAGTGGGACATGTAAGGCAGTGCCATGAGGTTGTGGAAAAATTAGATTTTTTGCTGGAAGCAGATACCAAGGCACATGATTTTCTTTCCAAAATACGAGGGGCTGTTTATCAAATAGATAAAAGCGGGCCTTACTCTTGGAGAGGTAAAATCAATAGTTTCGACACAGTTTTTCATTTGCGAAAAAAAGAAAGATTTGTTGCTGAATCTTTTGTACTCAGCAGTTCACCGGATCATCTCAAAAAAAATAATTTAGGCCGGATTGCTGCTTCAAATTCCTTTGAAACGGAAGAGCAAATTTACCAAAAAGCAGGATTGCCATATTTTCCGCCAGAACTTCGGGAAGGCCTGCATGAGTTCGAGTTCGCAGACAAATTTGGCATGGATAACTTGGTCGAATACAGCCGACTAAAAGGAATTTTGCACAACCACAGCACTTATAGCGATGGAAAACACAGCCTCAAAGAAATGGCCGAAGCCTGCCGCGATTTGGGGTTTGAATACTTAGGTATTACCGATCACTCGCGCTCGGCTTTTTACGCCGGAGGGCTAAACGAAGCTGCCATCCAGAGGCAACACGAAGAAATAGACAAACTCAACCAAGAACTAAGCCCTTTCAAAATCCTCAAAGGCATCGAATCAGACATCCTTTCAGACGGCTCACTGGATTATGAACCCCATACGCTGGCAACATTTGATTTTGTCATTGCCTCTGTGCATTCACATCTAAATATGAGTCAAGAAAAAGCCACTGCAAGGTTGGTAGCTGCCATCGAAAACCCTTACACGAGCATCTTGGGACATCCCACAGGTAGGTTGTTGCTCAGGCGCGAAGGCTATCCTATTGACCACAAAATGGTGATAGAAGCCTGTGCGCGTTGCGGAGTGGCCATTGAGATAAACAGCCATCCTTGGAGGCTGGATTTGGATTGGCGGTGGGTGCATGAAGCGGTCTGCAAAGGGGTGGTGATAGCCATTTGTCCTGATGCGCACGAAAAAAACGGCTATCAGTATATGAAACTGGGAACTAAAATTGCCCGAAAAGGAGGGCTACCCCAATCTCATACCCTCAATGCACTATCTTTGCGAGAAATTGAGCATTTTTTTGCTCGACAAAGACATCTCAAACAGTGAAAAAATTTGCCATAATTGTGGCGGGAGGCACAGGCCAACGCATGAAAAGCATGATTCCCAAACAGTTTCTTCCTTTGATGGGAGAGCCTGTATTGGCTCATACCCTTAGAAAATTTAGTGATTGTCAAATTGTTGTAGTGCTGCCCGAGGCGCATATTCCTACTTGGGAACTTTGCAGCAAAAACATCAAAGACTTGCCAATCCACGCTGTGGTAGCAGGTGGAGAGACACGCAGCCAATCGGTGTTCAATGGACTTGCGGCTTTGCAAGATGAGCAAGGAAGCGTTGCCATACACGACGCAGTCAGACCTTTGGTTTCGAGGGAGTTAATAGAGAATTGCTTCCAAAGTGCTGTGCAGTTTGGAAGCGGAGTAGCGGCAGTGCCTCTCAAAGAAAGCCTTCGCTATGTGGACACAGAAAGCACCGAAAATTATGCCGTGGATAGGAATAATTTTTGGACTATGCAGACCCCACAGACTTTTGATTTGGAATTGATTAAAATGGCTTTTGCTCAATATCAGGATTTTACGGCCACTGACGATGCCACTTTGGTAGAAGCCACAGGACACAACATCAGACTTGTCAAAGGTAGCTACGACAACATAAAAATTACTACGCCCGAAGACTTGAGTCTGGCAGAGATACTGTTTCAACAACAACCCAACGACTGTCGCTATTAAATCCCGACTCAATGAAGCCTATTAACCGAGCGCAAGATTTTTTTAGCCATCCAATCCAATTAGAGCAAACAGACCAACGCTTTGCGCTGGAAAACAAGTATTTGCTATCAATAAGGCTTGAAAACCGCCTCTGGATAAAAAAAGGGGCTATGGCGGCGTTTAAGGGGGATATTCGATTTAGGAGGGAGGGCTTTTTTGATTGGGGCTTTGGGCTATGGCTCAAGCGCGTAACCATAGGCGAAGGCATCAAACTCACCAAAGCGGAGGGCAAAGGTGAACTTTTTTTAGCTGACCAAGGCAAACAACTTACACTCATCGAACTTGATAATGAAGCTATTGTCATCAATGGAAACAATATTTTGATGTTTGAAGATACCATCAGCTACACCATCAGAAGACTAAAAAAAATCTCTACCCTCATCAGCGGGGGTATTTATAGCCTGACCCTCAAAGGAAAAGGTTATTTTGCGCTTTCCACCCATCAACAACCAATGTGCATATCTGTCAGTGTCGGGCAACCCCTCATCACAGACCCCAACTGTACAGTGGGTTGGAGTCAAGGACTTGAACCAAAAATGAGCACCGACAACTCTTGGAATACACTTTTTGGACGCAGTCATGGAGATTTGCTTAGGATGAGGTTTGAGGGAGAGGGTTTTGTCATCATCCAACCTTACGAAGAAGTTCATTTTATCCAAAAGTTGTAATTTTGACAAACAAACTTATCATTTTATTTGTGTTCGTTGTGGCAACTGCAACTGCCCAGAACGATAGCCTCCCCAAAACCCGTAAGCCGCTTTATTTGAGTGGGCTGAGATTGGGAGCGGATGCAACCCCCCTGAGCTACGGGTTTCTCAAGCAAGAGTACTTAGGTTACAGTGGGTCTTTGGAATTGATTTTCAGCCGATCTTGGCTCGTGGTGCTCGAAGCAGGACGGGGCGATTACGCCTACAACGGCCTAAGCAATCGGCACACACTGAAGGCACAAGGTCAATTTTTTAACCTTGGTGTAGAATATAACTTGCTCAATTCCAGAGAAGATATGGCACTCATAGGAGTCCGCTTGGCTCGCTCTTACTTCGGGCAAAGTGTTAAATACCTCTCTTCTGATACCATTTGGTCAGGGGGAGTGGTGTCTCGTCAAATTAGTGAGCAAGCCCTTAACGCCACATGGCTGGAACTTTCCGGTGGTTTGAGGGTAAAAATAGTCAGCAATCTTTATCTGGCAAACTCTTTGAGAGTAAAGGCTAGAATCAGCAACAGCGAGTCGCAACAACTCAGCGTATTCAGCATACCCGGGTTTGGATCGGCTGGAGTAGCCGTTAAAGGCTCTTGGCAGGTCTCGCTTATGTATTTTATTTGGAAAAAGAAGAAAAACCGCGCTTCAAACTCCCATTAAGCTGTTGCCAATCTAATTTTAGCATCTCAGGACAATTTTCTACACCTAAAAAACCATTGTTGAAGCAGAAATAAACCCCATTCTGATCGAAAGTAAAATATTCCAGACTTTGGCGAGTGAACTTGGCATTTGCCTGCAGTTTCGAAGTTATCAGTTTTTCTAAAGCATGGTAGCTAATAAATAAATCCTCAAATTTTATGGATTTGCCTTGCCTAAAGGAGTAGTTGAAAGTATGCTGTATGTACTTGGCTGGTTGGCCGGGCAAATTGATATTTTTTGAAAAATGAATGCTCAGTATATCTTGGTGATTGTAAAATAGTTTGTAGTTCATTTTCATGCTGCTAAACTCGTTGTAGTGTAACGCTTCGTTTTGAAATTCAGCAATCGCTTTGGCCATAATTCCCTGTATGCCGAGATTAGCATTATGAACGACTTCAGCGGGTCCGAGTACCTCAGGGAAATAAATATTCATTTCTTGCCTGAGTGCGGTATTAGATCTAAAAATTTGCTGTTGCACAAGTTTTGTCTCCTGCTGCCAGTACAACACATGTCCGAATTGGGTCGAAAAAAGAACCATTGCAGCATAAAAAGCTCCCATTCTACAAAAAAATTACACTCCTAATATAACTTTACATACCCTAAAAAAGTGTACAACCTACGTATTCAGCTTAAAAAATTGTCAAATTTTTTTAGTGAAAAACTCATTTTGCAGGTACAGCATTTTTTTAGACTCAACATTTTTGGGATGTAACCACGTATATGCGTCTTTAAAAAGTTAAGATTTAAACCATGAAAGGTTTTGGATTTGAAAAGTTTGTGCCCCAAAAGTCCCAAGCAAGTAAGTTTGAACAATTGCTTGATCTGTTCAATGAGCTTTTGATGCGAACGGGGGGTGATGTGCCTGAAGCCATGCAGTGGCTCACCAATTTAGACCGCCGCTACCAAATCACAGACCCCAACTACGGGGTAGGTGATTTTTATCAAGAGCTAAAAGACAGAGGTATTATAGTAGAAAACCCCAATTCCGGTCAAGCAATCCCTTCTCAAACCGCAGGTCAAAACATCCGTCGCAAAGCCTTTGACGACCTTTTTGGCAACCTAAAAAAGTCAAAAACAGGCCACCACAATACCTTCCAAATCGGCAGCCAAGGCGAAATAAGTCCTGTTTTGCGCCCTTACAGCTATGGCGATGCTGTCGAACAAATATCTATAAGCCAGACGCTTTACAACGCCTTCATCAATCATGGTATGGATCAGATGACGCTGCAAGAAAGCGATTTGGAAGTGTATGAAAAAGAACAATACAGCCAAAGTGCCACTGTTTTGATGATTGATATTTCGCACTCTATGATTCTTTACGGTGAAGACCGAATCACACCCGCTAAAAAAGTAGCCATGGCCCTATCCGAGATGATTACGACCCGCTACAAAAAAGACACCCTCGACATCGTGGTTTTTGGTGATGACGCTTGGCCTTTGGAAATTAAGGATTTACCTTTCCTGCAAGTAGGCCCCTACCATACCAATACCGCCGCAGGACTCGAACTGGCTATGACACTGTTGCGTCGCCGCAAATGCACCAACAAACAAATTTTTATGATTACGGATGGTAAGCCTACCTGCATCAAACAGGGGCTTAAGTACTACAAAAACAGCTTTGGGCACGACCCAATCATCATAAATCAGACTTTCAACCTTGCGGCGCAGTGCCGAAGACTCAACATACCCGTAACTACTTTTATGATAGCCAGCGATCCGTATTTGCGCGAGTTTGTCGAAGAGTTCACCTTAATCAACAACGGCAGGGCTTTTTATAGTAACTTGGATAAATTGGGCGATATGGTGTTTGAAGACTTCCGAAAAAACAGAAGGCAAAGAAACTAATCGTTTGATTTTAATAAATAAGCATTATTTGGGCTTATTTTATCAAAAAATACCATTCAAAATTTGTATCAGATTCTATTTTTTTTATTTTAATTGATTTTTGTTTAAAAATTAATGGCATCCGTAAGGCCTTTAACGCCCCCTTGGGGTCAGGAGGGAAACATGTTGGCTTACCCTAAAAATCAATTTTAAAAATAAAAAAATGACATTTAATGAATATAGTTTGTGATTTTTGGTAAGTCCATAGGCATTAAAAACCATTTTATCGCTTTACCATCAGAATCAAATAAATGATAGGTCGGGTATGATTCAAACATATAATAATCTTTTAACCCTTTTGAGTTTTTTTTAGGGATGTAATAGCTATCCCAGCTAATACCATCTTCTTTTTTTGCTTTGAGCCATAAGTCTTTATCATCTTCAACCGACACGCTGACTATTCTTATTTGATTGCCATATTTTTTATTAATTTCTTGCAAAGAAGTTCTATTTTGAAGCCTGCAAGGCTTACACCAAGAAGCCCAAAAATCCAATAAAATATATCTTTTATCTTCAATTTTTATCTGAATAGAATCACCATTAGGCAAGTATGCAGCTAAAGGAATAAACGATTTATTTGAGCTATTCTTCGACAATAGCTTTTGATATCTCTCAATAAAAGACTGGCAAATCACGCTTTCACATGATGAAAGGAAATAAACAAAATCGTTTAAGAAATTACTTTCAGAATCTAAAAACATTTCAAATGCGTTGTACTGAAGCAAAATACACGCAGATATATATTGATTTGGATTTTCAGATGAGTACTGTTTTATTTTTTGAAAGTCATCATTAAGTCTTTTTAAATACATCATTTTTAAAGAAAGTACCAACGAATCTTGGGCTTTAGCATCCAATTTTTTAGCATCAATTATCTTATGGCCCATATCTTCTTCCACAGTTATCCTATCTCTAACCAACTGAAGCGATGATAAAATGGATTCATTTAATTTATCTCCGGTTATTGAAATAGTTGAAAAAAAATTCTTCATGTCTGCCTTAATTTTAATGTTGGTATTATTGTTTTCAATGACAATTGGATAGACATTATTTTTAAATCCATTGACATTGAAAATTATCACACTACCATGGTAATCCTTTGGTTTCAATCTAAGTCTGAAAAGCCCCTTTTCTTTATCGTCTATTTGAAAATTGAACGAGCCTTTAGCATCCATCACTGCAAAATATGACTTTTGATAAGCCGTTGAAAGTAAATCCTCCAAAGATTTGAGTTTATCTAAATATAAAGTATCACTCCAAAAAGAATCTTTGACAAAATACCCGGAGATTTGACCTGCAAATAAGTTTTGAGCAAGTCCAAAAATAAAAATGTGGATAAAAAATAATTTTTTCATATTACTAAAAAATGTAAATTTTTTTGAAGATTAAATCAAAAATATAAAAACTTATTTAATAACCACAGTTTTAAAACTGTGGTTATTAAATAAAAATCACTCCTCAATAAATCATTATTAGTTAATCACAATATGAGAAGCTCCGATGCTGGCAAACCAATTGTTAAGAATATTTTTCTCAGGTTGGCTTAAATGGTAAAGGTTTGATTCCATAATTTGTGCAGAAGTCAAATAAAGATTGTAATCGTTATTTGAAAACGCACTAATATAGGATAAACTGGCTTGATACATCATTTGTGATGCGGGCGATGTCATGTTTTGAAGCATGGAAGATAAAACAAGCAAGTTGTCGTATTGCCCTGAAGGGATTTCAACTGATACTTTTTCTTTACCTTCGCAATCGCACTGGCAAATGAATACGCCACAGCTACATCTGGGAGATTCATCGCATCCACAAGTAATTTTAGCAGTACAAGTCCATCCTGTGCAATCTGACTTGACCTTACATGAACCACCTGCATTATAAGTCGCTTCAATAATTCTAGCTACAGTTTGTTGATAACCAGACTTTTTTGAAGGAACAACAGCATCCCTGCCCGCATAATCGCTGCAAGCCCACACACCAAACATGATGACCACACAGGCGGCAGCAAAGGCCGCAATTTTTTTGATTTTCATTGATTTTTGTTTAAAAATTAATGCTACTCATAAGGCTTTTCGCAAACGCCCCCTTGGGGTCAGAAGGGAAACTGTCTTTCATGGCCATTAAAAGCGGTACAAAAGTCAAAAATCAAAAATCAAAAATCAAAAATTTTATATGAATTTTTTGTGAATTTTGTATACAAACTTATTAATACTACAGCCAAACAAATAGCCGGTTTGGGTGATTGGGAAAATCCTAAATTTTATTTTTACTTAGTCTAAATAAACTTACTTTTGCAGGAGAAAATAAATTCTCCTTTTTATGAAATACTTGCTCATCACAGTTTTAGTTTTACTGTATCAGGCTGCCGAAAGCCAAAAGATAGCTGACAGGGAGGCCATCAAATCCTTGTGTGGGTGTTATGAGGTCAATTTTGAGTTTGGGGAAACCTTTGCACCCGACAGCGCATACAAATTTTACCCTAACTATCAGTCAAAAGGGCTGGAGTGGATACAATTGGTTGAGGACGAAAAGAGAAAAATTGTTCTGCAACACCTGTTAATCGTAAAAGACAGCAGCGGCAACGAGCAAATCGTAAAGCACTGGCGAGAGGATTGGCTGTACGAAAATACCGAATTTCACTTTTTTGTAAAAGACAACCACTGGAAATATCTTTCCCTTCCCAAAGAGTCGGTAAAGGGTCAATGGACTCAACGGGTGTATCAAGTAGATGATAGTCCACGCTATCAGGCAAGTGCCACATGGGTTCATGTAGATGGAAGGCGCTACTGGGAAGGCATAGCAGATAGCCCTTTACCGCGCAGAGAATTTACCAAACGGTCGGATTACAACGTACTACAAAGAAGAAACCGGCACGAGATAGTAGCCATGGGTTGGATACATGAGCAAGACAACAAAAAAATTTTGCGGCAAGGTGCCGACAAACTCATCGCAAGAGAAAAAGGGTGGGTTACCTACAATTTAGCCCCCCCCAATCGCTGCAAAGCCGCTCAAGATTGGTGGGCTACAAACAAACCGTTTTGGGCAGAGGTACGCAAGGTATGGGAGTCTATTTGCGTCTTAAAAAAAGATATTACTTTACAAAAGACCGTGGATGGAAAACCTTTATTTATGCACCTTTTTGAACTTGAGCCTACTGAAAAAAATCAAGTTGAATACATTATCAAAAAATTTGTAATACATGATTAGTGAAAAAATGATCGCGGCACTCAATGCACAAATCTCCATTGAGGCCATCTCTTCATCGGGTTATTTGGCTATGTCGGCTTGGTGCGAAACCAGAAGCATGAAGGGCTGTGCAGCCTTTTTGCGCCGCCAATCAGAGGAAGAGCGCATGCACATGCTCAAACTGTACGATTATGTGGCCGAATGCAACGCACACGCCATCACTCCCTCCATCGCACAGCCTCAGATAGAATTTGGAAATGTCATAGAGGTATTTCAAAAAGCCTACGAAGCAGAAAAGCGGGTAACCGCCGCCATTTTAAAATTGGTCGAACTCTGTTACACCGAACACGACTACTTGACCCTTAATTTTTTACAATGGTATCTAATGGAACAAAGAGAAGAAGAAGCCCAAGCAATGAGTATTTTAGACCGCATCACACTCATAGGTGAAGGACCTCAAACACTCTACTACATAGATAAAGAACTTGAGCGATTCAACGCCGCCAATCAAAACAAAGGAGAGAAATAACTTTGTATTTTAGGGTCAAACGAAAAACTGAGTTTCAAATTTAGCCTTTGAAACCCAGTTTTTTGCTTGTTAACACCTGCCCCAGCACAAAACCCAACAAACTAATGCCCAGCCCCGCAATCACAGAAGGAAAATCCCCCCAAATCGGCAACAACCATGCCAACAAGCCCAAAACCATCGAAAGCAGACCCGACAAAGCGTACACCTTGTGCAAAGCCATCCCCAACACCAGCGGCACAAAAAGAGACACCAGACTAAAGGCCGAAGAACTGGCCGCAAGCTCCACGATGCTATGCCCGGAGATAGCCATCAAAACCGAAATCAGGACTATCGCAACAAGGCAAATACGCACCACCCCCAACATAAATTTCTGGTTTTGAATAGTTAGCATAGGCTTGACTATGTTTTCAGCCAAAACGGTAGCCGCCGCCAAGGATGCCCCGCTTGCAGTGCTCATGATGGCAGAAATCAAAGCCCCAAAAAACAAGGCCTGAACCCCAATACCAAAATGCTTTCCCACCACAGCAGGAATCAAAGTCTGCAAGTCCTCGCCCACCAACTCAGGATAGGCCATCTTTGCCCCCAAGGCCGCCAAAAGCGGCAAAATAGAAATCAATAGATACACCAACGCGCCCAAATAAGCCGAAGCCACCGCTACATTTTGCGTTTTGCAAGCAACAACCCTCTGATAAACATCTTGTTGAGGTAGAGAACCCAGTCCTATGGTTATCCATGCCGCTACATACTCCCAAAAATACCCCCTTTGTGGCCTCAAATCAAAAAAACCGTCGCGCTGAGAAAAAATAACCTGCTCCAAGCCTCCTGCCGCCGAAACTGTAAAATAACAAACCACCGCAAGACCTACGATGATGATAACGGTCTGCATAAAATCAGTAACCGAAATTGCCCACATCCCCCCAACGTAAGTATAGACCAACACCACCAAAGCCCCCAATACCACCCCACTTACCTGGCCAATCCCCAACACACCCTGCAAGACCACACCCAAAGCCACAAACTGCGCCGCTATCCATCCAAAATAAGAACTGGCTATCAACAAAGCCGAAATCAACTCAGCCCATTTGCCGTATTTTTCCCGATAAAAATCTCCAAAAGTCGTATAACCCAACCCATAAAACCGTTTGGCAAAAAATACTCCCAGCAACACCAAACAAAGTGCTGCCCCCAGCGGTTCTTCTATAATGCCTCTTATGCCCAAGTGAGCAAACTCAGCCGATGCCCCCAGTACTGTCTCAGCCCCAAACCAAGTGGCAAAAAGAGCCGGAGTGGACAAATAAAGAGGAAGACTGCGCCCGGCAAAGATAAAATCATCCACATTTTTGACCGAAGCGGAAGCGCGATAACCGATAAAAATGGTTAGCAGTAAGTAAGATAAAACCAAAAAAATCAACATCAAAAAAATATCAGACAACTATAAAGCCAAAGGTATCTCAATGCCTAAATTTGTAACATGAGAGTAACACAAAAACTGTGCACTCTGTGGCTGCTTATATCTTTAAGCAACTGGCTTTCAGCACAAACAAAGGAGCAAACCCAAGTATGGATTGGACTGATGACCCAAACAAGGATGGGCAAAAAATCACTATGGTGGAACGATTTTCACTATGTCCCTGAGAGTTTTTTGGTGCTTAGAACAGGCTACACGCATGAGCTAAAATACGGCAGACTTACCGTAGGACTGGCTCACCTCTGGCTTCCCGATGGCAAAAAACAACTCAAAAGGCAAGAATGGCGGCCTTGGGCGCAGTGGTTTTGGATTTATCGAATCAACGACAAAAATCAAACACAACTGCGGCTGCGCTATGAAGCCCGATTTAGGGAAAAAGTAGCAGCCGGAATTGTCCAAGATGATGAGTTCGATTTCAACCACCGTTTTAGAGTGCAATTCACATGGCGATACAATCTCTTTAATATCAGCGCAAAAGATAAACTTTTTGCGGCTCTGGGTGGAGAGATTCTTCTCAACCAAGGCGGAAAAACGCACTACCTTGACCAGCACCGACGCAATTTGACCGTAGGGGTTGCACGTAAAAAAATCATTTTCCAAACCGGGTACATGAACCGCCAAAACTTTCGCAATGATGGCTCAGTTGCCCAAATCAGCCACCACTGGGTAAACTGGCTCATCGTAGAATTCTGACAATATGGAGAATGGGTTTGTGACTTTGTCGCAATAAATCCAAATTTGCGTACTGAATAAAAAAATATTGATGAATAAGGCGGTCTTTTTGTTGTGGTTGTTGCCGATTTGGGGCTTTGCCCAACAAGCTGTTGTTGATAGAATTGTAGCCAAAGTAAACGGACATATTGTGCTACAATCTGATTTGGAACAAGCCATCATCAGGCTCAAAGAAGAAAATATATTGCCGCCGGGAGATGCAGGCCGCTGCGAAGTTTTTAAGCAATTGGTTTTCAACAAAGTCATGTATGCCAAGGCCGAAATAGACTCCATATTGATAGAAGAAAGTGCTGTTGAGCAAGAAATGACCCGCAGGTTTGACTATTTTGAGCGGGCTTATGGTGGGGTGGAAAATATGGTCAAGGTACTGCAACGCACGCCCCAACAACTTCGAGATGAGCTTCGCCAACAAGTGCGCGAGCAAATGACATTGGAAAAAGTACAACGCGAAATCACAAAAGATATCAAAATTACCCCGGCTGAGGTCAGAAAGTACTTCGCCAAAATCCCCACTGATAGTCTGCCTTTTTTGCCGGCGGAAGTGTCGGTAGGCGTGTTGGTCAAATACCCTAAAGCCAATGCTGAAGAGGTGCAAAGGATTAAAAATGTGCTCTATGAGCTAAAAAGCCGCATACAGAAAGGTGAAGATTTTGGAGAATTGGCAAAAAAGTTTTCCGAAGACTTGGGTTCTGCCAAACAGGGTGGCGACTTAGGTTGGCAAGGAAGAGGAGATTTTGTACCTGAATTTGAGGCCACTGCGCTTAGACTTGCCCAAGGTGAGCTCTCCGAACCCGTGCAGTCAGAGTTTGGCATTCACCTGATACAACTCACCCAACGCTTGGGCAACCGATTCCGATGCCGCCATATTTTGATTAAACCGCGCCCCAGTGCCAGTGATTTTCGGCAAGCACAAAATTTTTTAGACAGTCTCATTAGAGTTATCAAGTCAGACTCAGCCAGTTTCGAGCGTATAGCCATGCTGCACTCCGACGACAAAGCCACCAAACCTTACGGAGGCATCATGCGCGACCAATCGGGAGAAAGTACGATATCGACTGAAGAAATGGATCCCGCCATATTTTTTACCATAGACCAAATGAAAGTAGGCGAGGTTACACAGCCTATTAGATTTAGGGGCGAAGACGGCAGAGAAGGACTCAGGGTTTTTTATCTCAAAAAACACGTTTTGCCTCACTATGCCAATCTCAAAGACGACTATCAAAAAATCTCCGCCGCCGCCGCCAACTCCAGAAAATCGGAGGCTATCGAAAAATGGATTAAAAAAGCTGTCAAAGAAGTTTTTATCGAAATAGAGCCTGATTTTGAAAACTGCAATATCTTGAAAGGCATCTGAAATGAAAATTGACAAACAACTAAGAAAACTCCAAGCCTATTATGGCGTTCATACCCATCAATTCATTGGGTTTATGGCAGTATTTGTTTTGTTGGTTGCCTTAAAAACAGGACTTTCTCTCAAAAAGCCGGCTGTACATGAAGACCACCACGACAAACTCATGGCTTGGCTTGATTCGGCAAAGGATTTTGAAACAACCTCACAACCCGGTCATTATCGCTCTGATACCATCAACAAAAATCAACTCTTTGATTTCAATCCCAACCAAGTCAGTTTGGATGAAATGATGAGTTTGGGCATGCCCAAATGGCTGGCAGAGAGAATCGAAAAATTTCGTTCAAAAAACGGGGTCTTCCGAAAAAAAGAAGATTTGAAAAAAATATACGGCTTTCCTGAGCCACTCTACACTCAATTAGAGCCTTTTATACAAATCGCTGAAAAACAGTCTTTCTCTCCAAATAAAACCCAACCAATAGCACAGCAAACCAGAGCAGTTTTTGAACTCAACACAGCCGATACCACGCAATTGATTGGAGTAAGAGGCATCGCAAGCAAAAGAGCGGCGGCCATCGTTGCTTACCGCGAAAAATTGGGCGGCTATTACGACTACTCTCAACTTTTGGAGGTTTATTCCTTGAAAAACAGCCCCGAAGTGATTGAAAATCTAAAAGCCAAAACAACTTTGAACCCCGCTCTTATCAAAAAAATTCCCATCAACTCTGCCGACACATCTACACTGAGACCCCATCCATACTTGGGCTTCAAGCGAGCCAAAGCCTTAGTTGCCTACCGCGAAAATCATGGACGGTTCAAATCAATCGAAGACCTAAAAAAACTGTACGCTTTAGACTCTGTTACCATCCGAAAAATCGCTCCTTACCTTTTGTTTGATTGAGGTAATCTTAAAACAAGGTCGCTTGTGATGAGGGTTGGAATTTAAACGTTTTTCTGTGGTGGATGGTTAAACCGTGTTGCTCAATGGCTTGACGGTGCGCAACCGTAGGATAGCCAAAATTATGCTCCCACCCGTAATACGGATAGGTCTTCGCAAGCCTTGCCATGTAGCGGTCTCTCCATGTTTTGGCTATGATAGAGGCGGCAGCAATTGATTGATATTTACTGTCTCCTTTGACGATACATAGGTGGTTGATTGGTGGAAAAGGCTTAAACCGATTGCCGTCGATGAGCAACAACTCAGGCTTGAGTTTGAGTTTTTTAATGGCGCGGTGCATGGCCAAAAAACTGGCGTTTAGTATATTAATCTGATCTATTTCGGTTGGGGTAGCCCACCCGACCCCGTAGCATGCGGCTTTATCTACGATGAGTTTTTTTAGTTCTTCGCGGGTTTTGGCTGAAAGTTGCTTGGAATCTTGCACTGGCAATGGCTCAAAAAGTACAACGGCAGCCGCTACTACCGGTCCCGCCAAACAACCTCTCCCCACCTCATCAACCCCTGCTTCTACTATCGCATGGGCATGACAAAACTTGAGCATAACAAAAACGTTAGAGTTTGATCCCAATAATTGAAATATCGTCTCTTTGTTCGGCATGCTGCAAAGCATTGGCAAGCAGTGATTCAAGTACCTTTTGCTGCTCTAGCATCGGCAAAGTTGAGTTCTCTAATAGGACTTCTTTAAGATAATCGGAGCGAAATTTAACAAAGTCGCGGCTGTTCTGGTCGGCAAAACCGTCCGTACACAGGTACAATGAATCTCCTTTAGAAAGTTGCCTTTGGGTAAAGGAGAAATTGTAGCCTGACTTGATGATGCCACCTACCGAACGACGGTCTCCTTTAATTTCTTCAAGTTCTCTATTGCCTTTTCTGACAATATAAAGGGGTCGCCTTGCACCTGAGACTTCAAGCAAAAAGTTCCCTTCGCCTTTGTTTTCTATCCTGCAAATGACCAAATCCACCCCATCGGTGTTAATTTTTTCATCTTGCCTGAGGATTTTGTGTACCTCAAGCGTCATTTTATCTAAAATTTGACCCGTATTTGTTGTTTTCTCGGCCACTACTATTTTTTGCAAGGCATTAATGCCTATCATGGACATAAAGGCACCGGGTACCCCGTGCCCTGTACAATCTGCCAACACAATAAAGCTAACGTCAGGATTTTCAAGCGAATGATAAAACCAGTAATAATCCCCCGAAACAATATCTTTAGGTTTGAAAAGAATAAAGTTTTCTGAATAAATGTCATTAAGCAGTTCTTTATCAGGAAGGATGGTGGTCTGGATGGTTTGTGCGTAACGGATTGAATCGGTGATTTGGCGATTTTTTGCTTTTACCAACTCATAGGCTCTCGAATTGTCAAAAGCTACGGCTATATAGGTAGTGAGAGAGACCAAAATATTGGGATCTACGTTAATGTAAGCATTCTTGCGGAAATTTTGCAAAGTAACCACACCAACTGCCTGATTATCAATAATCAATGGCATAAATATGAGCGATTGCGGGTCTGTGCTTTTGGCGTATCCGTTCTTTTGAGGAAAATAAATTGCGTATTCTTTCTCAATGTCGTTGACTATTATTTGCCGCTTGTGTTTAAAACAAAGTGCCAAAAAGTTGTCATCGTTTTCGATGGACATTGCAAAATAGCTGTTGACTTCGCCATTTTCTACAAAATCTTCAAATTCAATTTTTTCCTCAAATTCGTTGACAATCCCTATACCAAAAATAGGTGCCTCAATCAAAGAGTTCACATTCTTATACATCTCTTTGTTGAGCTCCGTAAAGGTCAAAATTGAAGTGATATTCTGTCCGATTTCACTGAGTTTTTTAATGTTAAAATAAGCCTGTTGAATCTCTTTATTTTTCTGATCTAAAGCCAAATAGTTTTCTTCCAACTCTTTGCGTGCTAGGGCTATTTCATTTCTCTGCTTTCGGAGTTTAGAGCTAAATATGACCAAATAAGCAGCAGCTATCACCAACAGAACAGCCGAAACAATTGCAATCGTCAGTTCGTAGCGCAGGGTTTTATTGTCTTTATCTTTTATATCAATTTCTTTTATGAGCTCACGCGTTTCCTCAACACTTTTGTTAATGGATTGCTGCATATTGTTGAGAATGCGCTGATTCTCGTCTTGCAGTTTTTCGAGTTGGACTCCATTTTGGATGATTTTGTCTCTCAAAATCGCAATGAGTTCTCTGAGTTTGATGGCTTGTTGTGGGGTAATTTCAGCGTCTCTAAGTTGAGCTTCTGTTTTTTCAAGTCTTCGTGTCAATTCCTGTGATTCTTCAGTTAATTTTTGCTTTTGTACTTCCAATAAATTAATCGTTTTACTTACGTCTTCGGCTACTTTTTGCACCAAAGGGTCTTTGTTGGATTTAAGTTCTTCTTGGATGGCCAAAATTTCTTTAATTGGCTTAACCGTAACGGTAAGTGTCATCGTTTTGGGGTCGTAAGGCCGCGAAACAACTTCATACCCTTCAACAAAAAAAATACAGTCAAATTTTACTTCGTTTTCTTTAATGACAATTTTGCCTGTTTTGTCAATTTCATAGATGTAGCCGTCTATATGGGCTTTTTCATTGGTAATAAGGGATTTGCCCGCAGAATCAAGAAGTACGATTGTTTTCACGGCTTCATTGTATTGACTCTCAAGTTCTGAGGGTTCAGGTAGTGCGTTAGAAGGATTTTTTTGAACTTCAAGGCTGCCGTTGGCGTAAGTAACGACTACCTCGGTGTTATTTGCATTGAACTTTAGATTTTTTGCCGCTATTGGAGTTCCTTGCACAAAGAAACCAAGCGCATCGCTAATTGGGGCTTGAGCGGGAAGTAAAAAATTGAATCTCCCCTTTGAGTCGGTAACAGTATCTCTAATTGGCTCTAAATTCTTTATTTGTATTCTATGAGCAGCCAATGGTTTACCGGCAGCGTCAATCACTTTGCCGAATAGAGGATGACAGATTTTTCGAATGACAACCTCTATATTATCCAAATCGCTGGCAATCGATTTTTTGACTGTGTGGCATGGATAAATTACTTTCACGGTTGGAGTACCCACTTCTCTGGAGATAAGGATAGAAAACTCCCCATACTGATCAGTTGTGTCTGTATAGATGGACTCCAGAATAATTTTTGCACCGGATATTTTATTTCCATACTCGTCCTGTACCACTCCGTGACAACGAGATTTTTGCGCTTGCACTGGTAAAATAAAAAAAGAAAGCAGCGCGTACAGAGCCAAATATTTAATAGCGAGTAGCTTGTAGAGACGATAGGAAATCATCGTTTTTAGTTTTCATCCACAAATATACACAAATTCTCAAAAAACTTACAAGTACTCAGTATTTAATTCTCGTTTTTTTTATTCTCATCATAAAAAATATAGAAAAAGACAAACGCCGCCGTGTATTAAATTGCATTTTTTTGCTAAAACGCTCTTATCTTTGCCTAAAAAAATCTTATGGAAAGAGATGATTTGAAAGATTTTCTCAAACAAACGGTCGATAAAGGATGGGAAAAATTCAAAGAATGGAATGAAGAGATGGACAAATATTTTGAAGAGTTGGAAAAAAAATATGAAGCCGCTGAAAAAGAACGAAAACAAAAGCCTTGGAACAATATGAACCAAGCCGGGCCTAATCATTCCTCGCAGAATCAAAATACACAAAAGCCTACTTCCAAACCCCTAAGCGAAGAAGAGAAACACTATAAAACCCTTGAATTAGCCTATGGAGCGGATTTTGAACAAATTAAGTCTGCGTATAGAACCCTTGTGAAACTGTATCACCCTGATAAATTTGAAAATGATCCTGAGAAAAAAACTTATGCTCAAGAAGTAACCCGTCAAATCAATGATTCTTACTTCTATTTCAAAAAGAAATTTAACAAATGAAAAAAATAGCAGTCATTGGCTTAGGGCAGTTCGGTTCAGCTATCGCTAAGTACTTGGTAAGCAGCGGAGCTGAGGTCTTAGGTATTGACAGAGACATAGAGCGTGTTGAGGCTCTCAAAGATGACATAACCTACGGAGTATGCCTTGATACCACTGACTTCAAAGCCCTGATGTCTCAAAATATTAAAGACATGGATGCTGTGGTTTTGGCTATTGGCGAAAACATAGAAGGCCAATTGCTTACAGCTGTTCACCTGCTTGAACTGGATGTAAATAGATTGGTAGCCAGAGCAGTGAATCCTCAACAACGTATTATTTTACAAAAACTTGGTATCCAAGAGATTATTTCTCCAGAAAATGAGGCCGCTGTTTATTTTGGTGAGAGTTTAATAAATCCTGAAATCAAATCTTACTTACCGATTACACCCGGTAGTTGGATAGCAGAAACCATGATGCCCAGGAGGCTCTACAAAAAAACATTGGAAGAAGTAGATTTAATAGAAAAATACGACCTTAAACTCGTAACAATCAAGAGACTTTTTGACGACAAGCGAAATGGCAGTAAAGAATACCAGATTTTGGAAAAACCTAATGCCGATACAATTTTGGAGCCTATGGATAGGTTAGTGATTTTCGGAAAAAAAGCAGACATTCTCAAATTTTTGAGTCTCAATAAGTAAAACAACATGAATTTTTTCTCAAAATTTTTTACAAAAGATAAAAAAGAAGACCTCGATAAAGGTCTTGAAAAAACAAAGACCAATTTTTGGGACAAAGTCAGCCGTGCAATTGCGGGGAAATCCAAAGTTGATGATGAAGTTCTTGATAGCTTGGAGCAGGCTCTCATCTCGGCTGACTTGGGTGTAGATACCACATTAAAGGTCATCAAACGACTCGAAGAACGGGTATCAAAAGATAAATACCTCAATACATCGGAGTTGGACTCATTTTTGAGGCAAGAGGTGGCTTCGCTGATTTGTAAGGCCGAAAATTCTCTTGGTGGCTATGACTTGCCTGCCGGTACTAAGCCTTTTGTCATTTTGGTAGTGGGAGTCAACGGAGTGGGCAAAACAACAACTATTGGAAAGTTGGCTGCTCAGTTTAGTCGCCAAGGCAAAAAAGTAGTGTTGGGGGCTGCTGATACCTTTCGCGCCGCTGCTGTTGACCAACTTACCATTTGGGCAGAGCGCTCCAATTCGGTGTTGATAAGCAAAGGGATGGGTGTAGAGCCCTCTGCCGTCGCCTTTGAAGCCACCGCCAAAGGAGTGGAAATAGGAGCGGATGTAATCATAATTGACACAGCCGGGCGTCTTCACAACAAGATAAACCTGATGAATGAGCTATCTAAAATCAAAAAATCTATTTCCAGACATATCCCAGAAGCCCCTCATGAAGTTCTTTTGGTACTTGACGGCAGCACGGGGCAAAATGCTCTCATACAGGCAAGAGAGTTCACAAAAGCTACCGATGTTACAGCGTTAGCCATTACAAAATTAGATGGCACAGCCAAAGGAGGCGTGGTAATCGGAATTTCCGATGAGTTCAAAATCCCCATCAAATACATAGGAGTGGGCGAGAAGATAGACGATTTACAACCCTTTGATAGTGAAGAATTTGTGAATAGCTTATTTTCGAGAAAATCTTAATATTTTTTTAGTTTTATCCCAAAGCGAAGTTTTTGTGAAATCATCACTGTAGTAGCCATAGCCATAGCCGTAGCCGTAGCCGTAGCCGTAGCCATAACCACCATAGCCTCCTTCTAAGTAAGGAACTGCATTGAATACAATACCCAAACTTTTTAAAGAGTTGCCTTCAACCAACTTATTGACTACTTTAAGGTAATTTATCTTGCTAACAGATGACCTCACTACATATACAGGATAAGTAACCCTTTTGAAAACAGCAATACCGTCGGTAACCAAACCTACCGGAGGCGTATCGTAAACGATAAAATCATAGATTTTTTCCAACTCTGACTCTAATTCTTCAAATAAGTCTGAAACAATCAACTCCGACGGGTTGGGAGGAGGGATACCGGATGTGATATAATCAAGATTTTCGATGGTTGAACTTTTGATGGCCTGCTGCAAAGTAGCTTGCTTTATGAGCAGCGTAGAAAGCCCCACCGAATTGTCGGTATCAAATGCTTTGTGAATTTTGGGTTTACGCATATCCAAATCCACAATCACTACTTTTTTTCCCGACATAGCCAAAATAGCTGCCAGATTAGCGGCTATAAATGTTTTACCCTCACCACTTACCGTTGAAGTAACGGCTATTTTCTTTTTAGCCCCGGGATAAGACATAAAGTCCAAGTTTGCGCGGATGGCTCTAAACGCTTCGGATATAGCAGATTTTGGGTTTAATTGAACGACCGGCTTAGAAAACTCTAAATTTCCTTTATTGTATTTGGGAACAGAGCCTAAAATTGGAACCGTAGAATTGTTCTCTATTTCACGTATCGAATCAATGGTATTGTGAATAAAATATCTTATAAGCAAAAAACTAAAGGATAAAACAATAGCCAATAAGCCTCCCAATCCATACACTAAATAAATATTAGGATAAACGGGGGTCATACTGGCATAAGGCAGAGCCAAAACCCTGTGATTAGCAACAGTACCTGATTTGACAAGTCCTATTTCAATTAATTTGGTTTGCAGAGAATTAAGATTGTTCTCATAAATTTCCAAATAACGCTTGAGTTTTTTATATTCTTCATCCAGTTCTTCCTCTTCGATAAACTTATTCTGTAATTCTGATATTTTTTTATTGAGCAATTCTATCTCTTCTAAAACACTCAATTTGCTAAGCATCAAAGTTTGATAAAATTGGCTTTCGATTTTAGCAATCACCAAATCAATATCTCGAAAAGCAGAAGAACTCGCACCATGAGAACTTTGCAGTTTTTGTAATTTGGTTTTTTCAGTAATATAAATTTTTAGGTATTCCGACAAATCAAGGGCATTGATTCTTTTTAAAAGAAAATTGGCTACAAATATACTGGAATCCGATTGTTTTTGAACCAAAGAATCAACCCTGTTTAGGTCGCTATATTTTAACTTAAGGCCAATCTTTTTTTCCTGCAAATCTTCCAATTTTGAAACCAAATCATCTTTAAAATTCAATGATTTCAAGTTCCGCTTTTCTAAATCTTTGTATCTGAATAGTTGGAACTCTACCTTATCAATAGAGTCAAGAGCGGTTTTAATTTGGCTTTTTAGATAAGATATATTTTGTTCATAGGTGATATTTTTATTTCTTATGGTCTCTAAAAGATATATTTTATTGATTAAACTAACAATATCCAAACATTTATTTCTATTGTGGTCTCTGTATCTGATTACCAACGCTTGGCTTGATTCATTGGAAATTTCAACTGTGAGATTTTTTGAAAGTTTATTGTAGAGTTCATTTAAACTGTGCTTTTGGAAATAATACAAACCAAGTTGTTCGGGCTTAATTTCTTGTTGTTTTAAAACCTTTATCTTGTGTCCTTTGAAAAAAAACTCCTCCCCAAATGTACTTATTTGGCTTTCTTCACCTTTTTTTTGGTATATGCTAAATGTTTTTTCGTCTAATATCCCAATAAAAACAGGCTGATCTTCAATAGAAAAATCTTCCGGTATTTCTACCCTAAAGATGGTCGATGAATACAATTCTTCTGAAATAACTTCACCTTGTCTGTGATAGCTGACCTGAAGAGCAAGTGAATCTATCAAATGCTTGTAAGTAAGCCTTGATTTAATTAAGGATATTTCTGCCGATAAATTGACTGCGTCAATACCTTCATCAAATCCTCCTGTCTCTAAATTAAGTAATGATTTGGAGCTTTTAAATTGCAACTGTATGGTGGAGCTGGCTTCATATATGCTTTTTGTATAGCGCAAAAACAAAAAAATGCCTAAAACATTGATAAAAAAAATAAGAATTATGTAGGGAATAGATTTAAAAAAAATATAGCCGAATTTGATGATATCAAAATCTAATTTTCCTTGTGCTATATTATTTTTTTCACTTTCCAATTGCATAATTATCTTTTTCTGATATTGTCTATGAGTAAATAAAGAGTTGCCAAACTCGTTATTGCGCTGGCTATAAAAGAAAAATCACCAATGACCTCCCTATCAAACCGCCTTCTGGGGCGCACATATATCACATCGCCATTTTTTACGATTAAATTTTTCAGGTAAATAGATGACAAATCACGCAAATCTATTTCTTCTATTTCCAGATTATTGGGATCGGTTTGCAAGTTTCTAATAATTAGCAACCCGCGTGCATAGCTTTGTATAGAAATCAAATTAGCCACTGGTTGGTTTTGCTGTTGCGCCAAAATCTCAAAAACAGTCATGTTTTCATAGGGAATTTTTACGACTCTATCACCTAAAGCCCCCAATACCACGACTCTTTTGTTGAGATATTGTACTTTTACATAAGCATCTTTGTAAAAGCCCTTAGATTCGTATTCTCTTGATAATAAGCTATCTGTTTGCGTAAGTGTAAGCCCTTCGAGTCTGATTTTACCGATAGCCGGCAAGTCAGCCTCCCCAAACTCATTGACTACATAAAACTGAGGGCGCATATTATTGGCCATGACCGCAAACTGTTGGGTCAGAAGCAGTGCCATTTGTTGAGGATTTGAGAACATGCTGTTTTGTAGGTTGCTTTTGATTTCGAGAACGCCTTCAGGATCTATGAGTATCTCCCCCTTTCTGGTAAAAACAGAAATAGCCAAATGGTCAAACTTCTCTATACGCTGAGACTGATTTAGCGTTTGCGCTTTGATACCAAACCGACTGGCAGAAAGATGAGTGGTTTTGAATAAGTTTCTTTGACAAGAAAATATAAAAACTGTGGAAAACACAAATCCCAAGAGCAATACCTTCTGCATGTAAATTTACTTAACGCAAATATAGTCCTCCGCAAAGCATCAGCAAAAAGAATTGCCCAATCAGGTTGATTTTCAAATATATTAACATTTGATTTGATTAAGTACCGTATAGCATTTGCACCGTTAGGGGGGGGCAGGCTTTCACTTCGTTTGAGCACTAATCATCTAACCCACTTTGAGGCCAAAACCAAATAGAATTGGCTAAATTTGTGCAATGAAAGACAGTTTAGAAGCACCTGTTTCTGTTGCGCCGCATCTGGTATCTTTGTATGAGCAAACAGAAAATGTAGTTTTTTTGGCAGAGCAACTCAGCCAAAAACGTGCTCATTTTTTCCTCAAAGGCTCGCAGGGATCGCATGGAGCACTACTGGCAGCAGCCCTTTATGAGCACAAAGCCCGCCCCAACCTATTTATTCTCAACGACAAAGATTCCGCTGCCTATTTCTGGAATGATCTCCAAAACCTACTCCCTCACCAAGAGATATTTTTTTTCCCAAATTCTTACAAAAAGCCCTACGCCTTTACGGAAATAGAAAATGCCAATATCGTGCAGCGAAGCGAGGTCTTGAGTAAAGTCAATGCAGACCGCACCGCTCCGCACCTCATTGTTACCTACCCTGAGGCTTTATTTGAAAAAGTCATCAACCAACGCTCTTTGGTCTCCAATACACTGACTTTGAAAAAAGGAGACCAGTTGAGCGTTTCCTTTTTGACGGATGTACTCAATGAGTACGATTTTACAAAGGAAGATTATGTTTATGAAGCAGGGATGTTTTCGATAAGAGGCGGAATCATAGATGTTTACAGTTTTAGCCACGAAATCCCATACCGAATAGAATTGGACGGCTCTCAGATTGAAAGCATTCGCCTTTTTGATCCCATAACCCAGCTCTCTGTGCGTGAGTTGGAGCGTTGCTCGATAACGCCCAACGTGCAAACAAAACTCCTGCAAGAGGTACGTGAGCCGCTTTTGCGGTTTATAGCTCCCGAGACTGTGGTTTGGATCAAAGATTTTGGGTTGGTTCAAGATACACTTAGCAGGTGCTTCGAACTGGCCAAACAGACGTTCGACGAAATACTAAAAGCCTCTGGACAAACCCAAATCGTTTCGCAGCCGGAGCAACTTTTTGATACTGCCGAAAATTTCGCTGCTCTCATAGAAGAATTTCGCAAAATTGAGTTTGGTGCCAAATCTACCGTCCCCATCCATCCTGACCGCAAACCTGTCGTCCTTTCCCAAAAAATTGAACTACAGCCCTCTTTTGATAAAGACTTTAATCTTTTTGCAGATGAACTTGACAAAAACCAGTTGTATGGCTATCGAAGCATCATTACTGCCGACTCACAAATTCAACTCAGCAGAATTAAAAATATTCTTCACGAAATCAATCCCCGCCTCAATGAATTTAGCGAAGTGCTTATCTCTCTGAGTGGCGGATTTAAAGACCATGATTTAAAAATAGCACTCTATACCGACCATCAGTTATTTGAAAGATTTCATCGCTATTACCAGCGTAAAAAATATACAAAAAATAAAGCACTGACGCTCAAAGAACTCCATGAATTGCAGGTGGGTGATTACGTTACCCATATCGACTACGGAATCGGGCGGTTTGCCGGAATGGAAAAAATTCAGATTAAAGGCAAGGAACAGGAGACCATGCGGCTGATTTACAAAGATTCCGATGTCCTTTATGTGAGCATTCACTCTTTGCACAAAATTTCAAAATACAGCGGACAAGAAGGCAAAGCCCCTCCGGTAAGCAAACTGGGAACGCAAGAATGGGAACAAAAGAAATCCCGCGCCAAACGCAAACTCAAGGATATAGCCGAAGAACTCATCAAACTGTATGCAAAAAGAAGAATTGCGCCCGGATTTGCTTTCAAAGAAGACAACTACCTGATGGAAGAATTGGAAAGTTCATTTATTTATGATGAAACTCCAGATCAGATATCTGCCATTGAGGCCGTCAAAAAAGATATGAGCAAACCTTACCCCATGGATAGGCTCATTTGTGGCGATGTAGGCTTCGGAAAAACGGAAGTGGCCATCCGTGCAGCTTTCAAAGCCGTTACCAACAGCAAACAGGTAGCTGTTCTGGTGCCAACCACCATTTTGGCTTTTCAGCACTTCCGCACCTTTTCAGAAAGACTCAGCAAACTGCCTTGCCGGATTGAGTACATCTCACGGTTTCGCAGTGATAAAGAAATCAAAAACATACTTAAAGAACTCTCCGAGGGCAAAATAGACATTATCATTGGCACACACAGATTGGTGAGCAAAGACGTACAATTCAAAAATTTGGGACTCATGATAGTGGATGAGGAACAAAAATTTGGGGTCAAGGTAAAAGACACCCTCAAACAGATGCGGGTCAATATTGATGCCATAACCTTGACCGCCACACCTATACCCCGCACCCTCCAACTCTCGCTCATGGGGGCTAGAGACCTGTCCATCATCGCGACCCCTCCACCAAACCGCCAACCTATTACGACTGAGCTGCATGTTTACAGCGAAAAACTCATCCGCGATGCCGTCATGCACGAACTCTCCCGTGGCGGACAAACTTTTTTTGTCCACAACCGAATTGACGAGCTGGAAAGTATTGCAAACATTATTCTAAAAGTAGTGCCCGATGCCAGAGTGGCTTATGCCCACGGACAAATGGATGGTGAGCTATTGGAAAAAATCATGCTCAAATTTATGGATGGCTACTACGATGTGCTTGTCTCAACCAATATAATCGAATCGGGACTGGATATCCCCAATGCCAACACCATCATCATCAACAAGGCGCACCACTTTGGTCTATCAGATCTGCACCAAATGCGCGGACGGGTAGGGCGAAGCAACCGCAAGGCTTACTGTTATTTGCTCACTCCTTCTCTGACCAGTATCACCCCCGATGCACGAAAAAAACTGCCTGCAATGGAAGAGTTTTCTGAGTTGGGCGATGGTTTTAAAATAGCCATGCGAGACCTCGATATTAGGGGGGCAGGCAATCTGCTGGGAGGCGAACAAAGCGGTTTTGTCTCTGATTTGGGCTTTGATGTGTACATAAAAATGCTTGAAGAGGCCGTAACAGAGCTAAAAGAAAATGAGTTTCGTGAACTTTTTGAGTCAAGCGAAGAACCAAAGGAGTCGTCCGGCACAGCAAAAGCAGATTGTAGCGTAGAGACCGACTTGCAAATTGTCATTCCTGATAGCTATATCCCCAACACATCAGAACGCCTATCGCTTTATATCCAGATAGATAGCCTAAAAAGTGAGTGCGAGCTCATAGAATTGAACAGCAACCTCAAAGACAGATACGGAGCAATCCCCGAACCACTTTTGGAACTTTTTGAAGTGGTGCGCTTGCGCTGGAAAGCCCAAAAATTAGGCATAGAAAAACTTATTCTCAAAAATGAAACCATGAAAGCTCATTTTCCTGATGCTTCCAACGTGGAATACTACAAATCGGAAGTATTTGGCAAAATAATAAGCTACGTGGCCAAAAATCAAAAAAATTGTCGTCTTGCCGAAGCCAAAGGACGGGCTATAATAACTTTTTCCGACGTGCTCAATGTAGAAGATGCGACAAAAATCATTGACCAAATGCTCTAATTACATTCAGACTTGGACAGATAAAATAGCCACAGACTTAACTCTGTGGCTACCAAACAAATGAAAAGTATCTATCTTCCTATTCCAATACGAACAAAATTTTCTACTGTCATCCCTTTATTTTGACTGTCAAGGTATTGGGCTACGCTCATTTTGGCCTCTTTGACAAACGGTTGGTTGAGCAGGGTATTTTCGGCATAGAATTTTTTAACAAAACCCTCAGCGATTTTTTCGAGCATGGCCTCAGGCTTGCCTTCTTGGCGGGCGCGCTCTACACCAATGGATTTTTCACGTTCAACCACTTCTGCCGGAACGCTTTCGGGATTTACGGCCACCGGATTCATGGCTGCTATCTGCATACAAACATCCTTGCCTATGGCGATTGCGTCAGTGCTACCCACATTTTTGAGAACGACCAAAACAGCGATTTTTCCACTATGGATATAACCAACCACTTTTTCTCCTTTCAAAAGAGCATAAGCGGAGATTTCTATTTTTTCGCCAATTTTGCCAATCAAGTCAGTAAGATGCTCACTGACAGGCCTATCTTCAATGGAAAGGTTGAGAACTTCTTCTTTTGTGGTGGCTTGTGCGAGGTTGGCTACTTGGAGAATTTTATTGCCAAGGGCTTGAAACTCTTCGTTGCGAGCGACAAAATCAGTTTCACAGTTGAGCGCAAAAGCAATACCCAGAGTAGCTTCGGGGTTGGTGTAGGTGAAGACAGAACCTTCAGTAGCCTCTTTGTCAGCTCTTTTGGCAGAAACTTTCTGTCCCTGTTTGCGCAAGTAATCTATTGCGGCTTCTATGTCGCCTCCTGCCTCTACCAAGGCTTTTTTGCAGTCCATCATCCCTGCACCCGTGATTTGGCGCAACTCATTGACTTTTTGTGCGGTGATTTCCATTTTGATAAGGAATTATTTTTTGCGCCGCAAATTTAGACAAAATATCGCTCAAAACCCGACTTGAGATATTTTATTTTGCTTCGTCTTGATATGGAAATTTGGCAACTTTATCAAACACAAAGGATGAAAGCAGTCGTGATTGGCAGTGGCGTGGCCGGATTGGCCGGCGCAATCCGCCTAAAAAACAAGGGCTTGGATGTAACGGTGTTGGAAGCCAACCCTTACCCGGGAGGCAAACTCAGCAGCTTCGAGGTAGAAGGCTTTCGCTTTGATGCAGGGCCTTCGCTTTTTACTTTGCCCGGACTGGTGGACGAACTTTTCAAAGAATGCAGCAAAAACCCCAGAGATTATTTTAACTACCAAAAAATCAAGTCTGTATGCCATTACTTTTTTGAAGATGGGACGTTTTTGGCGGCAAACCACGACATCGAACAATTTGCCAAACAAATGGAGGCTGTCTTAGGCGAACCTGCCCCCAATATCCTTAAGTACTTGTCTAAAAGCCGTTTTCGCTATGAAGTTACCAAGCACGTATTTTTAGACAACAGCCTCAACACCTTAGCCACTTACTTACACCCCAAAGCCTTTCGGGCGTTGATCAATTTGCCTTTTATTGGCACCATGCGCAAGTTGCACGCCCACAACAAAAACAGTTTTGCCACTGAAAAAGCCGCTCAACTTTTTGACCGCTACGCCACCTACAATGGCTCAAACCCTTACAAAGCCCCTTCCACCTTGAGTTTGATACCTCATTTGGAATTTGGAATTGGAGCATTTTTCCCAACGGGCGGTATGCACAGCATCACAAAAGCCATGTACCGCTTGGCAAAAGATTTAGGTGTCAAATTTGAATTTTCGACCGCTGCAACAAAGATTTTGCACAACCAAAAGAAAGTCGTTGGTGTAAAAACGGTTTCTTCTGAGTTGCCTGCCGATGTGGTGCTTTGCAATATGGATGTCAATCTTGCCTATCCTCGGCTATTGCCCGACTTGCCCGCCCCAAAACGAGTCCTTTCGCAAGAGAAATCCAGTTCTGCTCTGATTTTTTATTGGGGGATTGGCACTACATTTAAGCAATTAGATTTGCACAATATCTTTTTTGCTTCAGACTATCGAACTGAATTTGAGGATATTTTCCAAAATGGTGTCATCCACCACGACCCTACGGTTTACGTGAATATCAGCAGCAAATACTGCCCCACTGATGCGCCTCCCAACTGCGAGAACTGGTTTGTCATGGTCAACGCACCCGCCAACAAAGGTCAAGATTGGGACAAGCAAATCGAGCTATCCCGCTCACAAATGATTGCAAAACTCTCCCGCCTTCTCAAAACCGACCTCAAAAAACATATTGTCTGCGAAGCAATATTAGACCCAAGAAGCATCGAGTCGAAAACATCTTCTCATCTGGGTTCATTGTACGGAAGCAGTTCCAACAGCATTTTTTCGGCTTTTTTGCGGCATCCTAACTTTTCATCGCGCTTGAAGGGGCTTTATTTTGCGGGAGGAAGCGTACACCCGGGCGGAGGAATCCCGCTGTGTTTGTCTTCGGCAAAGATTGTAGAAAAGCTGGTGGCCAAAACCTACTTGCGTGAAGTAAATTAACCATAGCGAAATAACTATGTTATTTACTTGATTATTAAAAAAATACCCTGCTTCTTAGAGAATGATTGATGAGTTTTCGAGCTTTCTTTTGTTTGAGGCTTTTAGCTCCACAAAGTTTATATTTAGATTTGGGCAAAACAAAAATGCCGATGATGCGAATTAATATTTTGATTGTAAGTTTTTTACTTTCTATTGGCTTTGCTCAAGCTCAGAAAAAGACCAAAAAGAACACCCAACCTCCCCCTACTGCTTCCGCCGAAGCCAAACCCGCTGCACCAGCTAAAAAAAGCAAATTCAAAAGCTATACTGAAGTCATTACCAAAGATGCCGTAACGGACGACGGCCTTTTCACCGTGCACAAAGTGGATGATAAGTATTATTTTGAGATGAGCAATGCGATGTTGGGTAAAGAACTCCTGATTGTGAGCCGAATCGCCGGAACGGTAGAAAACTTTAACTTTGGCGGTGCAGGCATGGCAGCCCGTCCTCAGCAAATCATACGGTTTGAGCGCATTGACAACAGTATATTGTTGCGCTCGGTATCCTACACCAATATCGCCAATCCCGAAGACCCTATCTACCTGTCAGTCAAAGCCAACAACGTTGAGCCGGTTATTCATAGCTTTGCGATTGAATGTTTTTCCAAAGACTCAAGCGGTGTGGTCATTGAGGTAAGTAAATTTTTCTCATCCGATGTTGAGATGATGAGTCCGTTGAGTGCAGAGCAAAGAACCCAGTTTGCAGTCAAACGACTTGACAACAGCAGAAGCCCCATAATTCATATCAAGAGTTTTCCCAAAAATACTGAGGTGAGGCATATTTTGACCTACGAAGCCTCCAAGCCGCCGGCCAACTCCCTGACCAACACCATCACGCTTGAAATGAATCATTCTTTCATTGTGCTGCCCGAAACTCCAATGGTACCGCGCTACTACGACAAAAGAGTGGGCTATTTTTCGATAGGCAAAGTCAATTACAGCACACAAGAGCACAGGGCAGTGAGCCAAAGGTACATCACCCGTTGGCGACTCGAACCCAAAGACAAAGCCGCCTACGCACGCGGAGAACTGGTCGAACCCGTAAAACCCATCGTTTACTACATAGACCGAGCCACCCCCGAAAAATGGAGGCCCTATCTGATGAAAGGCGTAGAAGACTGGAACGAAGCCTTTGAAGCCGCCGGATTCAAAAATGCCATTTCTGCAAAACTTGCCCCTACCCCCGAAGAAGACCCTGAGTTTAGCCCCGAAGACGTGCGCTACTCGGTGATCAGGTACGTTGCCAACCCCATCCAAAACGCCATGGGGCCTCATACCCACGACCCGAGAACCGGAGAAATCATAGAAAGCGACATCATCTGGTATCACAATGTGATGAACTTGCTGAGAAACTGGCACTTTGTCCAAACCGCCGCTATCAATCCCTCAGCGCGCCGACCGCAATTTGAGGATGAAGTCATGGGTGAGTTGATTCGGTTTGTTGCTGCCCACGAGGTAGGGCATACCCTGGGACTTCCCCACAATATGGGCTCTTCTTCGGCCTACCCTGTCGATTCGTTGCGTTCAGCAACTTTCACTCAAAAGATGGGAACAGCACCCTCCATCATGGACTACGCCCGATTCAACTACGTAGCGCAGCCGGGGGATGAAGGGGTTTCGCTCATGCCAAAAATAGGCGAATACGACAAATACTCAATCGATTGGGGGTACAGGTATTTTGAAAATACAAAAAGCCCTGATGATGAAAAAAATACCTTACATCGAATGATTCTGCAAAAACAAGGCAATCCGATTTATCATTTTGGACGGCAAGTCGGAGTACCGATTGACCCCACTGCACAGACAGAAGACTTGGGAGACGATGCCATGAAAGCTGGCAGCTATGGAATAGCCAATCTCAAGCGCATCACCAACAACCTGATTGACTGGACATCTACGCCGGGAGAAGGATATGAAGACACCCAAGAGCTTTATTCACAGATTATAGGCCAGTGGAATCGGTATGTGGGGCACGTAACTGCCAATGTTGGAGGTATTTATGAACGGTTCAAAACCACTGACCAATCAGGGGCTGTTTACAGACACGTCGAAAAAGAAAAACAAAAAACTGCTGTTACTTTTTTGATAAATGAAGTTTTTCAAACCCCTAATTGGATAATAAACCGTGACATCCTCGACAAAATCGAATCTGCCGGTGTTTTGAACCGAATTAGATCTTATCAAGCCTCAGCATTGGCTTCGCTAATGGATTTTAGCAGACTCGCCAGAATGATAGAAAATGAAGCCATCAACCGCAAAGAGGCCTATACTGTGTTGGAAATGCTCGAAGAGTTGCGTAAAACAGTTTGGAACAAACCCGCTGCGTCTCCTGATATTTACCAACGCAATTTGCAAAGAGCTTATGTAGAGCAACTCGAAAAACTCATGCGCGAAGAACAAACACCTATGCCAGCTGCGGCGGCTGACTTTATGGGTTATACAAGAATCGACGTGAGTCAGTCTGACATTCGCCCCATAGCGCGGGCAGAACTCATAAAAATCAAATCATTAGCCCAACAAAATGGCTCTGCTTCATCCGGAATCGCCAAAGCGCATTTTGAGGAAATAGCCGAAAGAATCGCCGCTATATTTGAAAAAATTAAAAAATAAGCATTAATAGCCACAGGTTTAAACCTGTGGCTATTCCCAAAGTTGTAGGTGTGCGTGCGTCTCAGAGGACACATCCCACAACTTTAAAGGCTTTTTGGTGTCATGAAAAAGCGTTCCTCAGGTAACACCGTGCTGGTGTTAAAACCGCCGACACATGTCATATCCTCTGTTATTGAGCCAAAACTGATTATGACCGCAAGCCATACAACTAAACCCTAACTCATATTTGTTTTGCCTTAAATACGATTGTCAAGCAGACTTTTCAGCGAATTTTGCTTCAAACTCCAACTCGTTGGCCGGAAATGACAAAGTTTTTATGTTCAAATTCGTGCTGTAAGTATCGCTTGAAATTTCTAAATACCCATATTCTTACAATATCAATTAGAAACTAATTTTATTTAGAAACCATCTCCTGCCAGCATCGTTACTTGAATATCCAAACCAATCATTTTTAATATACTTATTGCTGCTTGGCTTCTTAGGTCTACAAGTAATAAAAGTTGGAAAAGTTCTAATTTTAAATGCTCTAATCCCGTCTAATCCTGCCTGATCGGAATCATCAAACTTTATTAATGTAAATTCTTTAAGACCTGAGCTAAAATATCCATTCTTGAAATCTTTTTCAAATTCTTTACAAGGGCCGCAATTTTTAGTTGAAAAATAAATCAATAGATTTTTCTTATCTGCAATATCACGCATTTCCGTTAGAGAAGTAACCGGTGGATTGAGTATAATATTTAAACTATCTAATATTGCTTTATCAGCATTTGTAGAGATTATTTCAGTCTTTTTAACCTCATCGTAAACAGGACTATCTATTAATTGCTCTGAAATAGGTATTTTAGCGTGATCGGTAATACATTTGTCTAAAATGCTTAGGTATTGATCCTCTGATTTAAGCCCGTTTATGGTTTTTAATTTCATCATTCTACCATCTTTTCTCAACCAAAAAACATAAAACCCAGGTGAAGAAATAACTCCATAAAAAAGTTTAAGAGTGCCCATACGCATCCCCGAACCTATAGGCTTTTCTGAGTTGTTGATCTTAATTAGATTACAATTAGCATTTACAGTCTCTATGAATTTTTTATTTTTAAACAATCCATTTTCAATTTTTTTACATTTTTTTGATGATTCAGAATAGAAGTAAAATATATTTATGAGTCTGGTACTATCACCATGTGATAACCCCTCATCAAATATTGAATATTTCAATATGTCTTGTGCAAATAAGCCATTTGAAATACAAATAAGAGTAAAAAGCAAATAATTTTTTCTTATCATAAGACTGAATTAATAAATATTGTATAAATAAGATTAGATTTTTACTACATAGGTATTTAAAATAATCAAGTAAATTTTGAATTCTGCAAATGTGATTTGGGTTAGAATAGCAAACTCCACAGCTCTCTCGAATAGCTTGCCCACATAGTTGGCTGTCCTGAGATTTAATCTAAAACTAAACTCATTCAAATGCTCTTGAATTTCTTTAGCACCTACTTTTTTGCGGTAAATCTATGGTTTTCAGTAGAATACCATTTGAATACTTTGACAAAAAGAGTCTTCAACGAACTTTTGGAACAACCTCAAATTCATGCCAAAAATATAGCACGAAAATTCTTACCTATGATTAAAAATTCATTTTTAACTTAAACTCACTACCTTTAAAGAATGGATAATTTCTTTTTGATAAGTCTGTATTTATCAACAAATAATCTATTTTAATATCATATTTTTTATATTTTGTTACAATTTTTTTTACTGCTTCTATATTTTCCAAAGTAAATTTTTTGTGCCAAGTTGCCCAATAAATAACAATTATAAAATCATTATCTCCAATTTTTTTATTAATTCTACAACCTTCATATAATATCCGAGTATTTTCAAATAGCGAAAATAGCTTCTTTTCTTTTTCGACTAAAATTTGACTATTTATTGAATGGTTCAATGTATCAAATATATCAAATAAAGCATTAAAACATTTATTTTTAGAATTTTTATTAGCAGAAATAAGATAACCATTTTTGTTGAAACAAAAAATCCTATTATAAACAGGTTTATTCAAATGGATTTCTTCAGGGTATTGATAAATTGAATCAATTTCGTATATTAGAACTTTGCATGAATCTATTTTATTAACATATATGAACTTCTTCAAAGAAATATCATCATGAAGATACGGATTTTCATAACCAAGAATAGTCTTCATTGTTGAAGAACATGAGATAAGTAAATATAAAATTAGTAAAATATAAAACTTCAACATAGAATATTTAATTTCTATAAAAAATGTACTAAAACTCAGAGGAAAAATAAATTATTCCTCTGAGTGTATCAGTCATCCTAATTGTCGTATCCCCACCCCGGCGTTCCAAAAGGCACAGATTCAAGAAAAGTGATACGTAACTTATATTGTCCATTGTTTTGTATAACAGACACTTGAGCCATCGGATTTAATCTATCTTCTGTCTCACGAGGGAAAGGATCGCCCGGGAATGGAAGCGGATCAGGTGACCAGCCACATGAAAAGCCAAAGCAACCTGTGCATCCGCATTTTTTCTTTCTGGCTATATGAATTCTAATAGACGGAGAAAGAAAACCCGGAGTTTGATCATCAGTTATTGAAAGTATCCTTAAATAGGTAACGCCATACTGACTTTCAGTAAAAGTTATTTGATAGTCTCCAGAATCAATTACCATAGATTGAACTCCAAGCAAATTGGTTACGTAAGACCTTACGCTAAAAGCCGTATCTTCTCTAAAAAGATAACTCGTTGGTGACGCAATTTTAGATATATTCTCTGGCTTCAGTGCCTCCCTCCCCGCATAATCGCTGCAAGCCCACACACCAAACAAAAGAACTACACAAGCGGCGAAAAAGGCCGTCATTTTTTTGATTTTCATTGATTTTTGTTTTAAAAATTAATGCTACTCGTAAGGCTTTTCACATGCGCCCCCTTGGATTCGGAAGGGAAACCGTCTTTCATGGCCATTAAAAGCGATACAAAAATCAAAAATCAAAAATACAGTATGAATTTTTTGTGAATTTTTCACTCGTAAATTGTTAATAATTATTAACAGTTTAAAAATAAGTACCTTAGAAAAAAACAACCGGTTTACTGCACCTGATAAACTTCAAAAGGATAGGTCAGTTGTCGGAGCAACGTGTTTGTATTAGATACTTTAACTTCAATTTGCATTTCTACCATATCAGAAAATTGCTGAGTTAAAATATTGGCCTCCACTTCTTTGAGTGTCCTCATGGCTTGCCCTATATCGCTGAGGGGGAACTTGAGCAGCCATGTCTGGGTGAGGTAAACTGTCTTGGTAGGAGTCAGGTCTAAAAGTTCTTTGGCGGCGGTTTTGTAAGCGGCTACCAAACCCGATGCGCCCAACTTAGTGCCCCCAAAATACCTGACCACCACGACTGCCGTATTTTTGAGGTTTTTAGATTGGATTTGCTGCAAGATGGGCAGGCCTGCCGTGCCAGATGGCTCACCGTCGTCGTTGGCTCTTTTTTGTCCCGAAGCCAGTTCAAAGGCGTAACAGTGGTGGGTGGCATCGTAGTACTGTTTTTTGAGCACTTCTAAATGAAGTTTGAACTCTTCTTCACTTTGTACGCTGTAAGCGAAAGCCAAAAACTTACTACCTTTCTCTTTGAACAGGTGTTGTGTGGGCTGGGATATGGTCTGGTAAAAATCCATTCTTGAGAACTGTACCTAAGAAAAACTTTGCCAATAAATTAGGCAACGGATTTGAGCGAACTAAACTCGTAATTTTGTATCAAATCGGGCGTAATCAAAATTTTCTTTTTCCTTTGGGTAGGCGCGCTGTACATAATATCGAGCATAAATTTTTCGCAGATAGAGCGAAGCCCCCGTGCTCCCAAACCCAACTCAATGGCTTTTTTGACTATCATATCAAGTGCCTCATCGCTAAATGTTAGCTCTATGCCGTCTATGTCCAACAGTTGCTGGTACTGCTTGAGAATGGCGTTTTTGGGTTGGGTGAGGATAGAGCGCAAGGCCTCCGGCGAAAGCGCATCCAACCATGCAATCACCGGCAGACGACCAATAAACTCGGGTATCAAACCGTAGGCCTTCAAATCCGATGGAGTAACCTGCGACAGCAGGTTGCCAGCGTGAACCTCACTCTCTTGACTCATCTGAAAGCCAATGGGTTTGGTGTCTAAACGGTTTTTAATTTTTTTGTCCAACCCAACGAAAGCCCCACCACAGATAAATAAAATATTATCTGTATTGACTTGCAGCATTTTTTGGTCGGGGTGTTTTCTGCCGCCTTGGGGAGGGGCATAAACCAGCGTACCCTCCAAAATTTTGAGCAGGGCTTGTTGTACGCCTTCGCCCCCTACGTCTCTGGTCAGGGATGGATTCTCGCTTTTTCTGGCCAATTTGTCCACCTCATCAATGTAAACGATTCCCATTTCGGCAGCCTTGATGTTGCCATCGGCTGACTGCACCAAGCGGGTGATAATGGTCTCTACATCCTCGCCTACGTAACCAGCCTCTGTTATGGCAGTGGCATCGGCTATGGCAAAAGGTACTTTTAGCACTTTGGCCAAGGTTTTGGCCAAAAGGGTTTTACCTGTTCCGGTTTCGCCTATGAGCAAAATATTGGACTTTTCTATATCTGTACCTTGTTTGGCTGCCATGATGCGCTTGTAGTGGTTGTAAACGGCCACCACCAGCACCTTTTTGGCTTGCTCTTGCCCGACTACGTACTCATCAAGTTGGTGCATAATCTGATGGGGCTTAGGCAATTTGAAATCAATATCAAATATCTGCCCTGTGTGCTGAACCTCCGGCTCAAACTCATTGGCTAAAAAAAGCTCTGAGATATCTGAATTGCAATCCTCGCATATTTTGGCCATCTTTCCTTGCGCCAGCAAACCAACCTCTTCTTCACTTCTGCCACAGAAGTAGCATATATCTTTGAGTTTCATTTAACGTTTCTTTTTAGAAAAAAATCCTTTGTTCTGCATCTGATTCATTTGTTTGATCATATTTCGCATTTGATCGAACTGCTTGAGCAACACATTGACATCTTGGAGGGTTGTACCGCTGCCCTTTGCAATCCTTTGTTTGCGGCTTTGGTTGAGTACTTCGGGGGCTGCGCGCTCTTTTGGTGTCATTGAGCAGATGATGGCCTCCATTTTGACCAAACCCTTTTCGTCAATGTCTTCATCTTTGATTTTCCCCATGCCCGGAATCATGGAAGCCAAATCTTTAAGGCTTCCCATTTTTTTGATTTGGCGCATTTGAGCAAGCATATCCTCCAAGTCAAACTTGTTTTTGCGCATTTTTTTGGCCAGCTTGTCCATTTCTTGCTGGTCAAAATTCTGTTGGGCTTTTTCTACTAAAGTCAATACATCGCCCATGCCCAGAATCCTTCTGGCCATCCTATCGGGGTGGAACACGTCCAGCGTGTCGGGCTTTTCGCCCATACTCATAAACTTGATGGGCTTCTGAACGACCATTCGGATGGTCAGAGCCGCTCCGCCTCTGGTATCCCCATCTAATTTGGTCAGCACAATGCCGTCGTAATTGAGGCGGTCGTGGAAGGTTTTGGCTGTATTGACGGCATCTTGTCCGGTCATGGAGTCCACCACAAAAAGCGTCTCGCTGGGAGCTAAGGCCGTTTTGATTTGGCTGATTTCAGTCATCAAGACCTCGTCAATAGCCAAACGCCCCGCTGTATCCACAATCAAGATGTTTTTGCCTTGTTTTTTGGCATAGGCAACAGCATTTTGGGCAATCTGCACGGCGTTCTTGTTGTCCGTCTCCGAATACACCTCTACCCCAATCTGCTGGCCAAGGGTTTTGAGCTGGTTGATGGCTGCCGGACGGTAAATATCACAAGCCGCCAAAAGCACCTGTTTGCCTTCGCGTTTGTAGCGGTTGGCCAGTTTTGAACAAAATGTCGTTTTTCCTGAACCTTGCAAGCCTGCCACCAACACCACCGCCGGAGAGCCTACCAGTTGGACGGGCACGGCCTCCTTGCCCATCATCTCGACAAGTTTGTCAAATACGATTTTGGTAAAAAGTTGCCCCGGATCAACGGCTATAAGCACCTTTTGACCCAATGCTTCCTCTTTGATTTGCTCGGTAACCGATTTGGCCACTTCAAAACTCACGTCGGCATCAAGCAAAGCCCTGCGTATTTCTTTGACCGTTGTGGCTACGTTTACATCGGTAATTTGACCTTTGCCTTTGAGAAGTTTTAGGGCTGAACCCAACCGCTCGTTCAGATTTTCAAACATATATCACTTATTGCAAACGCAAAATTAACATTTCATCCCGATTGACCAATCGGATAATTCATACGAATACTTGTTTTCCAATTTATTTGCTTACAAGTAATTAGCAAGCAATACCTCTTTCAATTTGCTCATCCCACTGCTTGCAGGCTCTTGAATAAAATGCACATTAGCGAGCCAAACATTTGGCTTGGTGGGGTCTATGACAAAGATTGGGACTCCATCAGGCACAAAATCCACCAAAGAAGCGGCAGGGTACACCACCAAGGAAGTTCCCACAACCACAAAAATATCAGCTCTCTGTGTCTGTCTGGCGCAAGTGGCCATCATTGGAACTTCTTCCCCAAACCAAACGATATGAGGGCGAAGTTGAGAGCCTTTTTCACATTTATCGCCTAAATTGATATCGCTTGTAATGGGGTAGATGACTTTGTCATCCAAGGTAGAGCGGGCTTTTAGAATTTCACCGTGTAAGTGCAGTACAGATGTAGAGCCTGCTCTTTCATGCAGGTCGTCAATATTTTGCGTGATGACCAACACATCAAAATAGTCCTCCAACTCTTTGATGATTTGATGGGCGGCGTTGGGATGGGCGGCAAGTACAGCCCGCCTGCGTTGGTTGTAGAAGTCAAGAACCAAGGCGGGGTTGCGCCTCCAGCCTTCCGGAGAAGCCACTTCTTCCACTCTATACCCCTCCCAAAGCCCGTCGCTGCCCCTAAAAGTGGGGATTCCGCTTTCGGCACTCATGCCCGCACCCGTGAAAAACACCAATTTCTTTTTCATCACTCAGCCCTGAGCTTGAAATATCCAATCGCATGAAAAATATAGCCAATAAAATACAATAGAAAACCAACCAAAAAGATGGTGGTCAAACTCCCAATCAAATACAAAAGACCCGCTGTACCCAACTCGGGCACTTGTGTTTTTTGGGCTAAGGCCAGCAACGATATGCGTGTCAAAAACGCCCAAGCCACAAAGCCCGACAAAATCATCCCCGAAGCCAGCAAAAACTGCCCGCTATTAGCAAAAACCAACTCCCCGACTTTTTTGGCAAGTGATTCGTCTTCTTGGATGTCTTCGCTCAGATCTTGTACCACCTGAGCGATTTTGTCCATGGGTAGCGATTCGGCATCAGCAACCACACCGGGTAACACAAACTTCAAAAAAAGCCATGTAAAATAAAACAAACCGCCAAAAGTAAAAACAATGCTGATGATATTGCCCAGCAGCATAGGGGTAAAAATCTTGCTTTCCTCAAAAAAAGAAGACATCCGATGGTGGGCAATGAGTAACAGAATGATTTGGGCTAACCCAAAAACCATTCCCATAGGCAGACCTAACAACCATGCAGGAATACTCAACAAAATCCCAACCTGACAAAACAGTACCGTATTTTTTTCCATAAAAAAATTGTGTTACAAAAAGCCCATTGCAAACCTACAAAAAAAGCAATTCGTTTGTTTATCTGACCGAAGCCGCTGTCAGGGCATACCTGAGTTGCAGACCAAAAGCAGTGGTCGTCCTTCGGAAAGAATTGGAAACGTAAGGCTGGTTGAGGGTGCGCTCAAAATAAAGTTGCAAGGTAACGGCTTTGTTGATTGCGTAGCTCACCGAGGGGCGAAGTGTCGCACTCAAATTGCCCTGTGTAAACTCAGAGCCTACATCGGTTTTGCGTTGTAAGGTCTTCGTGTCTCTCACCGTAACAGCAAAATCTATTGTTACTTGGTTTTCCAAAATGGGGTTTTTGCCGTTGAATTTTATGGGTACTTTGAAAGGCTTTTTTTGGTAATTTATATTGAATGTAATGTTATTGCTCACAATCTCTGTGATTTGAGCATTTGCCAAATTAAGCGAAAGGGTTCGTATCCTTCCAAAACTGCCCGTAACCCCCACATCATTTTGGGTGCGCATACTCAACCCTATCAGTGGACTGAAGTTTTCGGTAATCGCCACTTGGTTCATCACCAAAATCGGTATGGCTCTCCCGCTGGTGTCTGCCAAAAGCCTGCTAAATTCCCACTCATTGCGAGCCAAACTCAAATCATAGCCCAATAAAGGGTCAGAATAAAATAGATTTGACGCAAAACTGCCTATCGTATATTGAGAAGAGTATTTGTGATTTAGGGTAATGGTTTTGAATTTATCTTTAAGGGCCTTTAATTTATTGAGTCCGTTATATGTGATTGTCCAGTTGGGCAGAGGCACACGCGGGAAACCCGTGAGTGAGACTTTTTCGGCACTTACGCCGCTATAAGCGGCCAAAAATGCAGGCACTATCACACTTTGGGCACTGGTGTCAAAGACCAATCCGGGCTGTTCGAGTTCCAGACGGCGGCGGATAATCTCGCGGTTGGCCACAAAGTCAGCGAAGGCGGGAGAGTTTTTGCCGCTGTTGCCCAAGCCCGTCAAAATAGTGATGTAAGAAACGCCATAGTTACCCGAGCGAACAGGCGAAAGGCTTAAAAACTGCTCGGTATCTCCTTCGTCATATCGAAAAACTTCCGAATAGTTTGACCCACGCGACAAACGCCCTTCCAGTGCAATGGTAAAGTCTTTGGTGGGGTTTACATTGGAACGAAACGAGAGTTCTATTTTGCGGGTCTGCAAAAATGGATTGTTTTGCTCCGCCTCTCTGGAAAGCCAGCCGTTGCGGGCTGCCTCAAAGCGAATGTTTGGGTCTTGGCTTCCCAAAACAAATGGAATACCCGGTGCATTGTTGAAAGCCGGATTGAGCCCCATATAGTCCGGGGTAATCATAAACCCGGGTATGGTGGTGCTGCGCGTCTCATCGAGTCTGACCTCAAAATCTTTGATGGCTATTAGTGTTGAACCTATTGCCTTGGCAACCGGCATGGGCTTGGCATCCCCTCGGACTTTTTGTTTGGCGGCTATGGCTTTGATTTTTTCTTCGAGCTTGAGCTTTTTTCTGCCCAATCGCCCAATATCTCCATCCGGCGTTTGAAGGGGTGTATTTTTGATTTTCCCTGCAAGCACTTGCTTTTCATAGCGTTTGATTTTTTTGGCAAATCGATTATCCATTCGGTATTTGCGTCTGGAAAACTTATCGTCCATTTTTTTTATCTTATTGTTTTTCTGTTTTTTGGCTTCCTCAAGCGGGTCGTATTCGGCAGACTTTTGTCCGGGCTGTACCCGCCGCTGGGATTGCTGCATAATAAATTTCAAATAGGGGCTTTTGTTCCATAGTTTCATAAAATCAAGTTTTGCCGCAGCACCGGTTGTGGCTGTGTTGCGTATGGTGTGCCCTAAAGAGTCTGCCAACCCGACTGCTCCTGCTTGCCAAATAAACCCTCCCTGATAGCGTACATTGGATGAAAGGAAATCCACAGCAGGAATTTTAGAGAGTGGAACTGTGTAAGTCGCTCCAAAAGTTTGGTTGAATAGCTTGAGTCGCCCGAGTTTGCGCAGGTTTTTCATAATGCTGTCATTGGCAAAATCGCGCTCAATCTGCCCAACCGGCTCGTCTATGACGGCATCTGCCGTGGCATTGTAATCCAAATTGATACTACTGGTCAAAGGCCATTGCCCCGTATAGGCTCTATTGAAGGTAAAAGACTTCTGGAACAGGGGCGCAAAACCCGTAGTAGTCAAGTCTCCATTGCGGTATTGGGTTTTATTATAGCTCCGGTTCAAGCCTCCTCTGAGTGTTACTTGTTTGGGAACATACTGCAAATTGAAATCCTGCACGATTTTACCGATTGAAGACTTAAAAAATCTGCCTGTCATTTTCTTGAAGGGGGCAATAGGCTTGGCTTCAAAGTTGTAAGCATAACCCAACTCTATTTTCCAGTTTCTAAGCCTGAACTCATCAATATTGCCGTTTCTCCTAAACTCTTCGCTAAAAGCCAAAGTAGCCGAAAGGTTTTCTATGTCCCAAGCGTATTTTTTGGCTTGCGGGTTCATCTTCACTTTTTTGATATTGGTAAAATTGATTGCCCTTCGCTCGGTGATATCCATGATTTTGTCCTCGAAGGTAGGGCGCAGGTCATCCCTTATGCCTTGCAAAGCCTTTGAGACTGGTACATCTGGGTCGAGCGGATTGAAATAAGGCTTAGAAGTGCGGCGTTCATAGCTCACAAACATAGGCAGCGAAATACCTACTTTATTGAGGAAAAATTTGTCTAAAGCTATGTTGGAATTGATATCAATATCGAGATTGGTACTTCTTTGGCGGTTTGAAATTTTGTCTTGAATCCCCCCAAAGCCTACGGTTGAGTAGCGTGCCGATGCCCTTATGGTGGCGAAGTCTGCCAGCGTTGCGTCTATGGAGAGATTGGCTGCCCAGCCTGCTGTTCTGTCAAAGTCCGTAGCTCTCAGTTCGTTGAACCACACACAAACGGGCAATGCCCTGTTGTCGTTTTGGGGGTTTCTAATACCGAGCATCACTGTTCTGACAGCCGAAAGATCGGGGTTGCCGACGATGGATACTTTATAGCGTCCGATTTGCACTGTAAAAGGAATTTGCCTATTTGCAGCGGCGGCATTGCGCTGTACCTTAGCGATGTAGAGGTCTTGAGTTGCGAAGTCTATTCGGTTGCTGTCAGGCCATATTTCTATGGGGCTGGTGTTGGGCGATACAGTCATTTTCAGAGGCGACTCTATTTCGTAATAGTTTTCGGTAAAATCCGTACCCAAGCGAATAAAGACCGAAAGCTCGCCATCTCTCACTTGGTTTTGAGGACTTTGGGCGTGTACTTCCATTTTGAGCCTGCGGTAATTGACCAAATCAACGGGTATGTTTTTAAATACGGCGCGGCTTTCTCCATCAGGCAGCGCATCGGTACACACTTGGAGGGCTTGTTCGTTGATACGCCGCGTAACCTGACTGGTAACGTCGTAATCGCGTGTTACGGTCGGGGGGACGACATAAGGAATATTTTCTCCGGTAAACTGACCATTTTCTTCAATATTGACCGAAGATACCCTAAAGTCAAGTTGTCCGGGTTCGGTTGGTTTGCCCAATCCGCCTTGGTTGAGGGATTGGGTATAAGGCCGCCATTGCGCCCCTACCAACTGAAACTGCACCATCCTCAACACGACCGGTTCTTGCCAATCGGTCAGATAAGTTCGTATGTAGCGGATGGATTTGAAATCATTAATCCCACCAAAATTGACCGCTCTACTGTCTCTGATGGGAATTCTGAACTGGTACCATGTAACCGAATCACCACTTTCCTGTACCCGAGCGATGACTTTGTTGGCTATGTAAGGGGAGTTTAAGCCGGGGCGCAAATCAACTTCATACTCATAATATTGGTCTTGATCCAATAGGGTATTGTCGCGGTTTAGGTCTTCATTGTCGGGGATATTGGTAGAGGAGGGAACAAAACCGGCTCCTGCTGCTACGGGGGAATTGCCTTGTGTCCCGTTAAAATTTTTGTACCGCTCCAGCACTTTGGCATCTTGCCCTGTATAAAATCCATCGAGGTAATGACGGAAGTTGTCCGCCGCCGGGTCGCTTGTTATGCTCTGCAAAGCCTGAGGGTTTACAACGTTGGCAATAGGCCCCAAATAAGTCGACTGAAATCTTTGCCGCTCTTCTTGGTCATTGAGTCCGTCAAACCCAACATCTTGTGCGGCTCTTTGTCCTGCCTCTGCCGAGAAAGCATCGGTCAAAAATGTCCCGTTAGGTACTTTTCCGTAGGCGGTTTCAGATACATTGTCAGGCAATCCGTTTTCAAAAAAATGCCTCCCATCGGGCACGGCATCTTCCGAAATTGTCCCCAGATTGAAGTAAACTTTGCCGCCTGTGGTGTTGTTGCCGCCTCTCTCCCCTTGAATAAATGGGTCTAACAACCAAAATTCGATGTACTGGATGTTGATATTGTCAAAGTCCACATCATGGGTAACGGCACGGGTAATGGCTCCAAAACTTTCTCTGGGGTTAGGCAGTTTGCCTTCAGATGTGAGGTTGGTGTTGTAGTTGTAGCTGCCGCGCTCATCGGGGTAAAAAGCCAAGTCAAAACTGGTTTCGTTGAGATTTATCTGGTCTGCTTGGCGGTTGGGAAAGACTTCATTGAATCTGATAGGACGCACGTAATGGTTTTGCATATCGCGGTCTGTGATGTTATTGGGTCGTTGAAAGTTGGGATTCCCACCTGTAAAATAGAATATGTTGTCAATATTGTACCAGGCCAATTTAGCCCTACGGTAGTTGAGTTCCAGAATGTTGTTGGGATTTTTGCGCCCTATGCGCAAAGGAGTGCGCCCGTAGTACCAGCTAATGGGGCTTCGGGTCAAATCGTAAGGCACTTCTGCTCCCTCAAAATCATCTATGTAGGCTGTACCATTCTTGCCCAACAGTTTGGGATTCGATGGCAGAAGTTGCGCAAACTCCGCCCTACCAACCACCTTACTTTCGGCTTTGGTACTGATTCCCGGTATGGCATCCACTATCTTGGTGAGAAATCGCGAGTCGGTGCGGTAGTTGGCAGCCAGCCCCCATAAGTGGTTGCGCACCGGCTCTTGGCCTATAACCACACGAGTAATAGCAGGACGCTCATTGTAAAGCAAATAAGTGCCGGTAAGGTCAAATTTCTTACTAAATCTGTACTCCAATTCTGTACCTACCAATGTCCTGACTTGGAAGTTGAACGGGTCGGAACGCTCATACTGAATGCGAATCTCTTTGCCCGAAACCAAAATGCCCTCGTTGAGTATTCTTATGCGACCTATTTGGTAATCAACGGTATAGTCTGTTCCTTCACTCAAAATAGTATTGCCTGCCCTTATCATAACCGAACCTCTGGCTATATTGAAGGCGTTGAGCATGATTTCGTTACTGGTTCCTGATTGATATGTGCCTTTGAGTACGAATTTGTTTTTTGTAGTGTTCAAAATCGCATCTGCCTGAACTCCTCTATAAAGTTGGTCAAAAATGTACTTGTCTTGCAGCTCCAATTCGGAAGGTAAAAACTTCTCCCTCAAACTATTGCCAAAAGGCTCCAACACCGGAAAAATTATTCTGCCAAATTGTTCTGTTATCGTTACGTCGGAGATGTAGTCAAAGTTGCCATCCGGCTGAGGGTCTCCATTGGGGTTGAGCCTGTCTGCCCCGACCAGTTCTACCAGGGGCACGTTACGAGTGAGTTCGCCTTCATGCAAACTGGGGTTATCTTGCCCTGTCAAATCATCCCTGTACACAACGCGCAGTTGAAAATTATTTCGCTTTAACTGCAAGGTGTTTAAGGTGTAAACATTTTTCATCATCAAATCCCATGTAGGCATATCGGTACGAATCGATGAAGGCCGCAACATCTTCAGAATCACCACATCCTTATCTCCCCTTGACTGATAGTCCTCAGTCATTTCTCCTACTTTAAACACCTGTCCGTTGAAAGTGTATTCATAACTCACCGCCAACACTTCATCATTTCTAAGCGGCTGAACCAAAGATACATAGCCCAGCAGCGGCTGAAATGTGTAGTCTCTGCCCTGTACCAACTTACGCGCCCTGAGAGGCTCATAGTCCGTTCCTCGTACCATACCGGCGGCTTCAAGTTCCAACTTAGCCTCATCGGGGTTGCGTGAAAGCCTTCTTGCATTGGCAAATAAGTCATTGGCATTGTTGTCAGCACCCTGGTTTAGTGGGGGTCTCCCTAAGCCCACAAAAGGATTATTAGAAAATGGCCGCCTTTCTCCCAAATCAAGGTAGGAAATAATTTCACGCTGAGTCTCAGTGTCATTGGTGCGATTGGTTACATACACCTCAACCCTTGTGATGTTGATGCCCGAAATAATGAGAGGCAATGTTTTGAGTGCTCGCTCGTAATTGTCTCGGAAAAACTGAGCCAAAAAAAAATGCCTATTGTTGTCATAGGCATGTCCCAAAATCTCAAACTCTCTGCCCTGTGCACCGTTTTTGATGACCATCGTCTCCAAGCTCCCTCGTTGGGTAGAGGCCACGCTTCGCACCCAGAGTTTGCCAAAACGAAGCTCTGTCGAAACTCCAAAAAGATTCTTTGCGCCCGTTATCAGGCTGTTTTTGGTGTTAAACTGCAAGTTACCCAAACTCACATTTTGAATAATATCGTGTGCTTCAGAGGCATAGGTCATTTTGTATTGCTGCTCGTACTGAAAAGTGGCTCTTGTATCAAAATTGGCGGCCACACGAAGTTTTTTGCCTATTGTGCCCACCAAAGACATTTGGATTTGCTGGCGAAAATTCAACCCTCCTGTGCGTTGTTGTCTGACAGGCACATTGGGATTGGCCACTCTTTGCCACAAACCACCAAAATCCAATAACAAACTGCCGTTGGGATTGATATCTATTTGGTCGCCTCCAAACAACCTCCCCAAAGTAGGGGACAAAGGAATACTGGGGGCGTATTTACCGTCTTTAGCTGTTTTTTGCGTGGTGTCGCTGGGTTCTTTGGCATTGACACTGCGCCAATATTCACGCTGATTTTCTCTGAATTTCCACTGTCGGTACTCTTCAAAAGACGTCCTTGAGGGATCTTTTAGTGGATTTTCACCAAGCTCCTCATCTATATTGTAATACCTCCCTGTGGTGTCAAGACTTATTTTGGGTTTGGCAGGAAACTTATTGAGCAATGGCGAACGACCTTTCTTAGAGCTAAAAGCATCTCCTCTTCTGCCTCGTCGATAAGGGGGCAAAGAATCTATGAAGGTGGGTTTGGTAGTGTCTCCGTCGTAACCATTGTCATAACTCGAATGAAGATATATCGGAATTGGCTTTGCCCAATTGAATCCATATAAACATAAAAGTATCACACCTATACCGAAAATAGGCATAAAAAAGCTTTTTTCCATTGGAAATCAATCAAAGTATTCATCAAAAAAATTATGGCAGTTTGGATTTACTACCATTCATGCTGTACTTCTGCTCTCAATAAGATTTACTTTTAGTTAGTTGGGCGAAAGTAGGACAAAAGTTTCAAACTAAAGGTAAGATTTTGATGTTAAAATTGCTTAGAGTTGACACAGAAGTGATACTTCGATACATAGATGCTATTCGCATCTGAAAAAATATAAATCATCGAAGGTAAAGAAGGAATAGAGGACTGCAATAAAAAAACAACAGTCAAAGAGATACATTTACCTTACAATTAGATGCGTAGCAAAATAAAGCCCTAAATGATGTTAATATTTAGGGCTTGACACATTTTAGTTTTTAATAAGTTCCTGAGCTTTTTCTTCAGTAACAATCACTTCGCTAAAAGTATAAAAACCTGTCTTAGGAGATTTGGTAGCTCGAATTACCTTTGCGTACTTCACGCCACCTTCTTTTTTTAGTGTAGCAACAACCTTCTTAGCCATATTTCAATTATTTAATTTCTTTGTGAAGGGTGTACTTTTTAAGAACCGGATTGTACTTCTTGCGCTCAATTCTTTCGGGGGTATTTTTCCGATTTTTAGTTGTGATGTAGCGAGAAGTGCCCGGCATGCCTGAGTTCTTGTGCTCAGTACATTCAAGAATCACTTGAATTCGGTTTCCTTTAGATTTTTTTGCCATGACTGATTATGATTTGATAAAACCTTCTCTCATTACTTTGTCAAGAACTGCCTCAATTCCATACTTATCAATGGTACGAAGAGCAGAAGTAGAAACTTTTAGCTCAATCCAACGATTTTCGCTTGGCAAAAAGAATCTTTTGGTCTGCAAATTGGGGTAAAACCTACGTTTGGTTTTATTGTTGGATTTAGATACCCTATTACCTTTTTGGGGTATTTTACCCGTTAGGTCACACATTTTAGCCATACTGTCGTAATTTATCTTGAACGGTTGTTATTATTACTTCCACCCCCTCTGCGGTTGTTGTTGCCACCACCGGAGCCTCCTCTGCGGTTGCCATTGTTTGCACCCGGGCCTTTGCGATTGGCATCAGAATCACCTCCCTGCTCACCCCTATCATTTCTTTTGAAGGCACTTTTCTGCTCAGGGCGTCTTGTTTCTTCTACTGAAGGATTTGTCAAACGCTTATCTGCATTGGCATTGGGAGAAAGATCGGGCTTACCATAAATTTCACCTTTAAATATCCAGACTTTAATGCCTATTTTTCCATAAACGGTCTGTGCTTCACAAATCGCATAATCCACATTGGCTCTGAGTGTATGCAAAGGCACCCTGCCTTCTCTGTATCCTTCGGAGCGAGCTATTTCTGCTCCTCCCAATCTACCGGAGACTTTTACTTTTATTCCCAAAGCCCCTACTCTAAGCGTATTTTGAATCGCTTGTTTCATGGCTCGGCGATAAGAAACCCTGCTTTGAAGCTGTTGAGCGATAGAATCCCCAACCAATTTGGCATCCAGTTCAGGACGCTTAATTTCAAAAATATTGATTTGGACATCTTTGTTGGTGAGTTTTTTAAGCTCTTCCTTCATTTTGTCCACTTCTTGGCCTTGCTTGCCTATAACAACTCCCGGACGTGCAGTGTTGATGGTGAGTATCAATCTCTTGAGAGTCCTCTCAATGATAATCTTCGATACGCCTGATTTGGGATTGGGTATTTTCTTTTCCACATACTTGCGTATCATATCGTCTTCTATGAGTTTGTCGGAAAAATCTTTTCCTCCATACCAATTTGAGTCCCATCCTTTGATATAACCTAATCTAAGGCTGATTGGATTTATTTTTTGTCCCATTTCAATTCTTTTTACGCTTCAGTTTGGTCTTGGATTTGATTTTGCTGATCTTCAACCTGACTTGTCAGCTCAGACTCCTTCACATATTTACTCACTACCAACGTAATATGGTTTGATCTTTTACGAATTCTGTATGCCCTTCCCTGAGGTGCAGGACGAAAACGTTTAATAGTTTTGCCATCAGTCACAAAAACTTGACTTATATAGAGTTCGTCAACATCGCCTGCTTCATCAAACTTATTTCTCCAGTTGGATATGGCAGAAAGAAGTAATTTTTGAACGGCCAAGGCACCTGCTTTTCGCTCAAATTTGAGCAACTGCAAAGCTGAGCCTACATTTTTACCCCTAATCGTATCTACGATGAGGCGCATCTTTCGAGGCGCAATGGGGGAGTTTCGGAGTATCGCTACTGCTTCCATTATCTTTTGCCTTTATCTTTTTTATTACCGCCATGACCGCGAAAATTGCGAGTCCCTGCAAACTCACCGAGTTTATGCCCCACCATGTTTTCAGTAACATAGATAGGAATGAATTTATTGCCGTTATGAACAGCAAAAGTGTGCCCAATCAAATCCGGAGTAATCGTGGAGCGTCTCGACCAAGTTTTAATCACTTGCTTTTTTCCGGAATTATTCATTTTTTCAACTTTACCCATTAGACGCATGTCAATATAAGGGCCTTTCTTTAGTGACCTTCCCATTGTTATTTATTCTTTTTAGCCCTGCTGACAATCATATGATCTGAATACTTACGTGGTTTTCTGGTCTTCAAGCCTTTGGCATACAGACCTTTGCGTGAGCGCGGGTGTCCACCTGAGGCCCTACCTTCCCCTCCACCCATAGGGTGATCAACAGGGTTCATTGCCACGCCGCGTGTGCGGGGGCGAATACCAAGCCAACGACTGCGACCGGCTTTACCCAAACGAACATTCATAAAGTCAGCGTTTGATACACTGCCTATCGTAGCATAGCATGTCTGTAATACCATCCTCGTTTCACCGGAAGGCATTTTCAAAATGACATATTTGCTATCCCTACCTAAAATCTGGGCATAAGATCCTGCACTTCTTGCCATAGCTCCTCCTCTGCCCGGCTTCAATTCTATGTTGTGAACTACTGTACCAACAGGAATCTCACCCAATGGGAGGGCATTGCCTACTTCCGGAGCGATTCCCGGGCCTGATACGACAGTTTGTCCTACTTTCAATCCATTGGGAGTCAAAATGTAGGATTTCTCCCCATCTGCATACTGAACCAATGAAATCCTGGCATTGCGATTGGGGTCATACTCCACCGACAAAACCTCAGCTTTCACGCCGTGTTTGAGTCGCTTGAAGTCAATGATACGATACATGCGTTTGTGCCCACCACCCATGTAACGCATTGTCATACGACCATAATTGTTCCGTCCTCCTGACTTTTTGATGGGCACCAAGAGGGATTTTTCCGGTTTGTCGGTCGTGAGATCTGAAAAGTCCGGTGCGACTCTGTGGCGTGTGCCAGCCGTAATCGGTCTTAATTTAGAAACTGCCATTATTCGTTTGTATTGCCGTAAATATCAATAAACTCGCCTTCTTTCAATGTAACAATTGCCTTTTTAAACTGGTCTCTATGACCGGCTAAAGTGCCGTTTTTTGTAAATCTTGACTTGAATTTGCCTCTGTAGCGCATGGTGTTGACCGATACTACATTGACTGAAAAGAGTTTCTCTACATCTCTTTTTATCATTTCTTTGTTCGCGCGTAAGTCAACAACAAAAGTGTAAACACCTTTTTGTTGTAGAGAGTTGGCTTTTTCTGTTAAATGAGGTTTTTTGAGTACCATGTGGTTTATGTTTAGATGGTTTCAAATTTTGCTACTGCATTTTCTGATATAAAAATGCGGTCAGCATTCAAAATTTCGTACGTATTTATACTATCAAATGTCAACACTTTGACACCGGGTATGTTGCGTGAAGAGAGGTACACATTTGGATTTGAATCTGACAGAATGAATAAACTCTTCTTTCCTTCAAATTTAAATTGAGACAAAAAATTAAGGTAATTTTTTGTCTTTGGAGCATCAAATGTGAAACTTTCGACCACTGTGAGTGCCTCCATATTGGCTTTGTGGGTCAGTGCAGACACACGAGCCAGACGCTTAACTTTCTTGTTGAGTTTGAACCCATAGTCTCTGGGTTGGGGTCCAAATATACGTCCGCCTCCCACAATAGTAGGTGACTTAATACTACCTGCACGCGCACCGCCTGTTCCTTTTTGTTTTTTTAGCTTGCGTGTGGAACCGGCTATTTCATTGCGTTGCTTAGATTTGTGAGTACCTTGCCTCTTGTTGGCAAGTATATTTTTGACATCCAGATAAATAGCATGATCGTTGGGTGTAGCAGCAAAAACTGAATCAGGCAAAACAACCGACCGACCGGTTTGCTGACCATTTATATTGTAGACTGAGAGTTCCATGGTAGTTTATTTTTCGATGATTACGTAAGAATTATTTGCACCGGGTACACAGCCCGTTACGAGCATTAAGTTTTGTTCAGGATAAATCTTGATGATTCTGAGGTTTTTGACTTTTACCCTATCTCCACCTGTTCTGCCTGCCATGCGAATGCCTTTAAAAACTCGTGAAGGATAAGAACAAGAGCCGATAGAACCCGGGTGGCGGAGGCGGTTGTGTTGCCCGTGGGTTTGGCCACCAACCCCCTGAAAACCATGTCTTTTAACGACACCTTGAAAGCCTTTGCCTTTTGATTGCCCGATTACTTCTACTTTATCTCCTTCAACAAATACATCATTGATGGTAACAGACTGACCAAGTTCAAACTTTTGACCGCCAAAAGAGTCAAATTCAACCAATTTAGCTTTGGGAGTAGTTGAGGCTTTTTTGAAGTGGCCTATCATTGCTTGAGGGGTGTTCTTTTCTTTGCGCTCACCGTAAGCCAACTGTATGGCATCATAACCATCTGTCTGTTTGGTTTTTACGTGTGTTATTACGCAAGGGCCTGCTTGTATAAGCGTACAAGCAAGATTTTTTCCATTGGCATCAAACACACTGGTCATGCCAATTTTCTTTCCGATAATACCAGCCATAATTTTACTTTTAAACAACTTTAGGTAGTTTCAAGATAATTCAATTGTTGCTTCTCAACTTAATTGAATTCTTGTGTTGGCTAAAAACCATACTTCCTAAGAGGTTGTGTTTTTCCTTAAATGGGCTGCAAAGTTAATAAAAAAAAATTGTCGCCAAATTTTTTTGAAAAAGTTTTTACGTATTTGTAAAAGTCGCTGTGTAAGAGCAATATTTGGCAACGATTTCTAAATAGAGTTTCTTTTCCTCTTCTGGAGTGAGTTTGTGGATACTTTCGTTACTCCTAAGGGCTAAAACAACTTCTTTTGCCTGTTCGATGGCCTTCAAAGCCCTAAGTTTGGGATTTAGCAAAGAACTCATATCCAAACTTACGGCATCAATCTGAAAACCGTCGATACTGATTCCGAATTTTTGGACTCCATCTTGTAGCTGTTTGTCAGCTAATTGAGCGATAGTTGCCACCCCATCTCGAAAGTCTATCTGTCCAAGAGAGTCACTTTGGTACGGATAAATGGCTGACAGAGAGTTAACGATAGAAACAGCTTTTCTCTCAACGGCTTCTTCAACGTTATCAATTTGAAAAAAAGCAACATCAGGTTTAGAAATTTTCCATGTAAAACTGAAGGAAATCAAAATTTTAGCTCCATTCCTGTCATAACAGACGTAATTAATTTTGTTTACAATTTTTGATTTCAGGGAAACTGTTTGCAGCTTAGCCACAGGATTTACCCAATAAAAGCCTTCTTGAGCTACCACCCCCTTAAACTTACCATGAATCTGAAGCAGTTTTGCTTCTAATATATTAACAACAAAATAGCCCTTGAACATCGCAGCCGCTAACAAAAGCATAAAAAAACCTAAAGGGCCTAGGGGCTCTGTTACTAAAAAGAACATTCCGATAATTACAAGAAAAGTATGAACTATCGCTGTAACCGCTCCTGAGGCAGGTACAAACTTAGGAACTGCATCTTGTTTCGTAGGGATACTGGAAATCAAAGGCTTATGTTCAACAAAGGCCACAGAGCTAAAATTTTAATCCCAAATATGCAAAGAAATTAAAAATAATAGCCTTTGAATCTGGACTTGAGCCATCCGAAAAAAGAGTGTTGTTCTTTTTGAGCCTGCCTAAGCCTTTCAACTGCACGTCCGATGGAATCAGATGCTAAGATAGAGTCGTATTGTTCTTGTTCTACATCCTTTATTATCAATGGCTTGATCTTGTACTTGCCATGCTTGTAAAAAACTTCGAGCACTTTAGTTGATCTGTCGTAAACAAGAAACGATAAAATCTTTGAATCTACTGCAACTTTTGTTTTTATTATTTCTGACATAAACTTACATTATCTGTTGTCAAACCCATCTAAAATACTAATATAACTCAAATAACGGCTAAGAGGAATGTGATGTTTCTCAACCGCATCAATTACCGCGCAACCGGGTTCTGAGCGATGAAAACAATTATGGTACTTACATTGCGGGGCAACTTTTCGCAACTCAGGAAAACAAAAATCTAAATTCTCATTGGCTATATGCAGAATACCCAATTCTTTTATTCCCGGAGTATCAATAATTTTTAAATCTCCATTCTCAAACATCTCTGCAAAAGTGGTGGTATGTACTCCTTTGTCTGCAAAAGAAGAAACTTGAGCCGTTTTTTGGGTGGCTGTGTGTATGAGCGCGTTGAGCAGTGTAGATTTACCAACGCCCGAGTGCCCGCAAATGAGTACGACTTTGTTGGAAAAAATCTCCCGAAGGTAGTCTAAAGATGAACCAATTAAAGCAGAAATACCAACAGTAGGGTATCCCGCTGATTCATATATGTTTGTAAGTGCAGCAAGATGTTCCCTGTCGTGTTGATTGTACAAATCAACTTTATTGAAAAGTACCATCGCGGGAATTTCGGCACTCTCAGAAACAGCCAAAAACCTGTCTATGAACCCGGTAGATGTCCTGGGGGTGTGAAGAGTAGCCATTACAATGGCCAAATCTATGTTGGCAGCTATAATGTGGCTATGAGCTGTTTTGTGGGTGGACTTTCTGACTATCGCGTTTTTTCTCTCCACAATCTCTGTAATTGTGGCATTGCCGTCTTTTTCAATGAAGTACCCAACAAAATCACCCACAGCAATGGGGTTGGTTATTTTTAAATCTAATAACTTATGTTTACCCTGCAACCTCCCTTTGATTAAAGTACCTTGCTGGCTTCTTATTGTGTACCACATGCCCGTGGATTTAGTGATTTGTCCTAAAGAATTCAAGTACAGTTTTTATACGGTAAAAGTAGTTATTGGTTCGCTATATTCTTACAACTTAGAGAATATTAACATAGTAGCTATTATCCGTTGCAATTCATAATAGTAAGTGTAAAACCGATGAGCCACCCCCCTTTTACACTCCCAACGATGCTCGCAAATAGATGCAGAATTTTATTTTTCCTTATTCGGTTTTTTTATGAAAAATAATTGATACATTTGCAACCCATTTGCGGATGTGGCGAAATTGGCAGACGCATCAGACTTAGGATCTGACGCTTCACGGCATGGGGGTTCGAGTCCCTCCATCCGCACTAAATCCAGCCCGGTTTCGGGCTTTTTTTTTAAAAAAACGAAGAAAATAGTTTTTAATGGAAACTTCATTTGAACAAAAAAACCCGAATTTAGGGACACTTAGTATCACAGTACAAACAGCCGACTACATGGATGAAGCTGACAAACAGCTCAAAAAAATCGCAAAAACAGTAGCAATCAAAGGCTTTCGACCCGGAAAAGCTCCGCTACCGCTTGTCAATAAAATGATGGGTAATAATGTGAAAGAAGACTCCGTGGTAAACCTTATGCAAAAGGCAATTAGAGAATTTGTTACCGATTCCAAAGTGAACTTCTTGTTTAGCCCTATACCGACAGGTGATATTATTACCAAAGAAAAGATAGATGCCCAAGAGCCTTTTACTTTTAGTTTCGATTTTTTTATTAGCCCAAAAATAGATTGTGAGGATTTGTTGGATAAGATAAAATTATTTGATTATGAGATTGTTACAACTGACAGTGATTTTGAAAATTTCAAAACCAACTTTATCAAGTACGCAAACACCTACACCGACACATATCAAATTATAGAAAACTCTTATTTTCAGGCCGATGTGAGTTTCAATGAAACCACTAAGAGGCAGTGGTTCAGCTTGGATAGAGATATAAAAAGCGAATACCACCATCTATTTTTGGACAAAAAACAAGCAGACACAATTGAAACATCTTTACCGCCTATCCTTGTTGAAGAAAATATCCCCTTACTTTTTGGTGAAGGTACAGTATTGAGCGACTCAGTTGCTAAATTTGAAATATTGAGGGTACAAAAACTCGACACTCCTACCGGAAATGAACTCTACCAGGCACTTTTCCCGGAGGAAAACGTAGAAAACGAAGAACAATTTGAAAAATTAATCGAAAGTGAGTTTAGCAAGCATCTAAGTCGAAGGACACAATACCTAAGAAAACTCAAGTTCGAGAGGGACTTGTTGGATACTTATCCAATTAATTTGGATCAGGATATATTCATGCGCTTTTATTCATACGCTCGCACAGAGGAAAACGAATCCATGGATATTGACCCATCCAAAATACCGAGCTTGCAAAAAGGCATCGCCTTGTCTTTGATAGCCGAAGCCATCGAAAAACAATTCAATGTCGGTATAACCTTTGATGAAGTAGTTGATTTTGAAGCTATTACACTTGTACAACGATACGGTAATCTTGGGATAGATTTTTCCAATATGCGCTCTTATGTCATTAAGATGTTTAAAGAAGATGAAGGGAAATTTTCCTCTGCCAAAAATCAGTTAATCATGATAAAAGCACCGGAAGCCTTACCGCTTCAGCGCATCCCTGTGCAGATCAGCATGCAGGAATTGGAACATTTGCAAGAAGAACTCAAAAAGTAATTTATATGAGTGGCTTGTATTGGCACGTCCCTTTTTGCAAAAAAGCCTGCCATTACTGCGATTTTCACTTTGAGACCACAACGAGGTCGCGGCAAAAAATGGTCGTTGCGATGATCAAAGAGTGTGGATTGAGGGCACAAGAAACCATATCACCCATAAATTCTTTGTATTTTGGAGGGGGTACACCTTCTATTTTGAGTTTGAATGATATAGAGTCTATGGTGAAAAAATCAAAAGAGTTGGTTTTTTCACCTCATGCCGAAATAACCATAGAAGCCAACCCCGACGACCTGAACTTAGAATTTCTTTTGGCTCTCAAAGAAATGGGATTCAATAGACTCAGTATTGGTGTTCAATCATTTAACCCAAAAAATCTTGTCCTTCTCAATCGAGCCCATGATGACAGGCAAGCCTTTGCATGTATTGAATCTGCACACAAGGCCGGATTCGACAATATTAGCATTGATTTGATGTATGGACTTCCCGGGCAGAGCCTATCAGACTGGGAGCAAGAACTTGACACAGCCTTTTCTATTGGTATTCAACATCTTTCGGCGTATTGCCTAACCATTGAGAGGGGTACGGCTTTTGAAAATTGGTACAAAAACGGAAAACTGCCCCCCGTTTGCGAAGACACAGTGGTAGAGCAGTTTCTTTTTCTAAACCAGTATTCAAAAGAGAAGAATTTTGACCACTACGAAATCTCAAACCTCTCCATACCCGGATTTTACTCCAAACACAATACAAACTATTGGAAAAAAGGGACTTACATCGGTATAGGGCCAAGTGCGCACTCTTACAATGGCTTGAAGAGGTCGTTTAATATTCCAAACAATAAGAAATACATAGACTCTTTGGAAGTTGGGAATCTACCCTCTGAAAAAGAAATACTTAGCCCCCAAAACCACTACAACGAAACAATCATGACAGGGCTAAGAACCAAATGGGGAATCTCTATAAGCCAACTAAGTAAAATCGGACATCAACCCAATCACAACATTATGAATCAGTGGGTTGAGTCTGAATTTGCCTACTTTGAAAATGATGACCATTTTAAACTCACTCCAAAAGGCTGGCTTCTCGCCGACAAAATTGCAGGTGAGCTATTCTGGGTAGAGTAAATATTTATTCCTAATTTGCTTGTACTTTTCCAAATCCTGATGCCAACTTTGTCTGATCCGGTCTTCACTCATATTTGCCTCTATTTGGATTCTTAGTGAGTCATTCCCAGCCAAAAGAGGAAAAAAAGAGTTGAAAAAATTTTGCTTATCGTTGCTTTTTTGATAAAAATTAATCAAGTACTTCAATGTAAAGCGGGTTTGGCTTTCTCTACTCAAATCCAAACCATAACATTTTTTGCCTTCATGCAAAGGCTTGAGGGCAGCCGTATTTGATTGAGGCGTAAAGCTGTGGGTACTCGTGTCTGAATGATAGGGAGACCCGACCTGCAAAAAGGGGGCATCTGTGCCCCTCCCTACACTGACTTGAGTACCCTCAAATAGGCACAATGAAGGATACAAAGCCACTGATAAAGAATCTCTTAAATTGGGTGAGGGCGGAATAGGCAAATTGTAAGACGTAGAATGTGAGTAATTTGCGCAAGGTATGACAATGAGCTTGCACATCTTTTTGTCTTTGAGCCAGCTCTCTCCGTTGGCCATAAGAGCCAACTCCCCAACCGTTAGACCATGCACGATAGGTATGGGATAAATACCTACAAATGAAGTCTTTGCCTTCTGAAGCACCGGCCCGTCAACGTAGTGTCCGTTGGGATTGGGTCTATCCAACACCACAAACCATTTGAAGTTTTCGGCACAAGCCTCCATCAGATAGTGCATAGTGGAGATGTACGTGTAAAATCTTGCGCCAACATCTTGTATATCAAAGACAACGATGTCCACATTCGTAAGCATCTCAGCGGTGGGTTTCTTATTTTTGCCATACAGAGATACAATAGGAATCCCTGTTTTTTCGTCCTTTGAATCGTTGACTGCTTGACCTGCTTCCAACTGCCCGCGAAAGCCATGCTCAGGCGTAAAAATTTTAACTATATTTACATTGAGTGATTTTAGGGTATCGAGCAAATGGCTATTTCCCACAACTGACGTATGATTGACGGCAAGGGCAACTTTTTTATTTTTAAGTATGTACAAATACTTATCGAATTGTTCGGCTCCGATTTTGAGTTGATAGGCAACGGAGGCTTCTTTTTTGTTGCCCGTCTGACAACTCATAAAAAAGGCCATCAAGAGAACAAATGGAACTGAGTACATCTAAAAATTCTTTAAAATGATGGAAACTTTGCTTCCAAAAGTACATAGAAGCAAAAAATAAAGCCGTGTTGTGGCAATGATAAGCTGAAAACTTATTTCCTTTCAACTGACATACCCACTGACTGAATCCCTTTCAAGGTATCCAATCGCATGTATTGCATGATCTCTAAACCGTATTTTCCAATGTAAGGAAATTTGAAATCATTAATCAAAAAATCTGTTTTAGTAAAAATCCCTGTTGAACCTGAGCCTAATGGCGAGCCTAATTTGCAGTCGTACAAGTCTATGCTCCCCAGCCGCGCCGAGAGGGTATTGCCCGCCGAATCATACAGACGGTATTGATAGTACAAATTGCAAAAACTGTATTTGTCGGTATTGGTAACAAAAAAGCTAATATTGTAAAGTTGTACTGTGTCTTTAATATCAAACTGAAAATTCACATTTTCATCGGGGTATATCCAACCATAATTCGGGATGGCCTTGTAGAGGTGGTGAACTTTGTTGTTTTGACAAGAAAATAAAAGAAAGATATTGAATATCAAAATGTAAGTTAGACTCGTTGATTTCATCTTCACAGATTATTTATGCTACGTGTTAGGCTTAGTATCTAAATTTGCAGCGCAAATATAAGCGCAAGGGGTTATGCAAAAAGCAATTTGGAAGGAAAATTAGCTCAATGTAATGTTAATATAAATAAACAATCTTTTTTTATCAATCGTCCGGCAAACTATACCCTCGATACGATAATATTTTTTTCCATAATTGATACGATAGGGATATTTTTGCTCAATTTGATTTTATGCGCAAAAAACAACAAACCATCAAAGCTCCGGTAACCATCTCGGGTATTGGTCTCCATACAGGTGTCAAGTGCAATATGACCTTTCAACCTGCCAAGATTGGACATGGATACAAATTTCAGCGGATTGACTTGGAAGGCAGCCCGATTATAGACGCAGATGCAGACAACGTGGTAGATGTATCCAGAGGCACTACTTTGGAACAAAACGGTGCACGGGTTCATACAGTCGAACACACGCTGGCCGCTTTAGTAGGACTGGAGATAGACAATGTACTTATCCAACTCGATGGTCCTGAGCCACCTATCATGGACGGCAGTTCGATAAAATTCATAGAGGCTTTGCAAAGTGTTGGTTTTGAAGAGCAAGATGCAGACAGAGATTTTTTTGAAGTGCCCGAAGGACTTTTTTACAAAGACGATGAGAATGACATTGAAATTGCAGCCCTGCCCTTGAACGACTACCGCTTGACGGTCATGGTGGATTACAACTCCCCCGTGCTGGGCAACCAACATGCTTCTCTTAACGATATTAGCCTGTTTGCCAAAGATATAGCTTCTTGCAGGACATTTTGCTTTTTTAGAGAATTGCAGATGTTGGTCAAAAACAACCTCATCAAAGGCGGTGCGTTGGACAACGCCATTGTGGTGGTGGATAAAGTCCCCAGTGAAGAGGAACTCGAAGAACTGAAAAAAATCTTCAACATTCCAAAAGTAGAAGTTCAACAGGGTGGCATACTCAATAACTTGCAACTCAGGTATTCTAATGAACCCGCTCGGCACAAACTCTTAGATTTGGTAGGGGATTTGGCTCTGGCTGGCCGGCCTATCAAAGCACAAATCATGGCAGCCCGACCCGGACACGCCGCCAACGTGGCTTTTGCGCGAAAACTCAAACGGATGATGAAAAAGTATGAAAAAAATGAGATTCCGCGCTACGACCCCAACCAAACTCCCCTTTTAGACATCAATCAGATAGCCAAAGTTTTACCCCATGCCTACCCCTTCCTTTTGGTAGATAAAATCATCGAACTGACCGACACCACGGTAGTAGGAGTAAAAAACATCACCTACAACGAGCCTTTTTTCCAAGGGCATTTCCCCAACAATCCTGTCATGCCGGGCGTGCTCCAAATTGAGGCCATTGCCCAAACAGGTGGTATTTTGCTGCTCAACACCGTGGACAATCCTTACAACTACTGGACTTATTTTATTGGAATTGAAAACTGTAGATTCCGAAAAATGGTCATTCCCGGAGATACCCTCGTGATGAAGTGCGAACTCACTGCCCCAATAAGGCGGGGGATTGCTCAGATAAAAGGCCAGGCCTTTGTGGGAGACAAACTGGTGTGCGAAAGCAATATGTCTGCAAGTTTGGTAAAGAAGGATGATACCAAATAGCTTCTTGTTTCGCATAAAATAAAGTGTACTTTTTTATCAGTAAACTTTTTTTGTCAAAGTTCTCGCCCCATTTGTCTTTATTTCTTATATCCGAAATTGAATTATGATACACCGCTTTGCAGAAATACACCCTAAGGCCAAAATTGGAGAAAACGTTGAGATAGGTCCTTTTACGACAGTTTACGAAAATGTGGAAATAGGAGACGGCACTTGGATAGGGCCAAACGTTACGATTATGCCGGGCGCAAGGATTGGGAGTAAATGCAGGATTTTCCCCGGTGCGGTTATTTCCGCCATTCCTCAAGACCTCAAATTTGCCGGAGAAGATACACTGGCCATCATTGGAGACCAGACAACCATCAGAGAATGCGTAACGGTAAATAGAGGCACAAATGACAAGATGAAGACCCAAATCGGCAAAAACTGCTTGCTGATGGCTTACGTGCACTTGGCGCATGATTGTATAGTCGGGGATAACTGCATCATAGCCAACACCGTACAGGTTGCAGGGCATGTAGAAATTGAGGACTTTGCCATCATAGGCGGCACAACAGCCATCCATCAATTTTCAAAAATAGGTCGCCATGCCATTGTGTCAGGTGGCTCTTTGGTACGTAAAGACGTGCCGCCGTTTACCAAAGCCGGGCGCGAACCGATAGGCTACTGTGGAATCAATAGTGTCGGTCTGAGAAGACGAGGATTTGAACCCAAAGACATAGAAAGCATAACCGAAGCCTACAGGATATTGTATCTCAATGGACTATCTTTTGGAAAAGCCGTTGACAAGATAGAGAGCGAAATAGCCCCCTTTAGCCAGAGCGTCCGCGACATTGTGCATTTCATCAAAACCTCATCAAGGGGGATTATGAAAGGATACATTTCTAACAGACAATCCGCAACAGACTTCGATTAACCATGCTATCCATTGAGGCTTTCAATTTGAGCAAACGTTTTGGGACAAAAAAAATAGTTTCAGACTTTTCCCACCGGTTTGAATCAAAAAATAAAATCGCCTTTATCGGCTCCAACGGTTCGGGAAAATCGACACTTCTAAAAATATTGCTTACCTACATGCAACCTGACAAAGGAAAAATAGTCTATAATTACAAGGAAAAAGAAATTGAGTTAGAAAATATCTTTAGACTTGTCAGTCTTTGTGCGCCTTATCAACAACTACCTGAAGAATTGAATACTAAGCAGTTATACCGTTTGGCTTCTCATTCAAGAAAGTTCGTTATCAGCGAGCAAGATTTTTTTGATTTGGCCTGTGCCCAAAAATCTGATGTTGAAAAGCCTATACGCTTATTTTCTTCAGGTATGAAACAAAGGCTCAAGCTAAGCCTTGCTTTTGGAGTAGATGGCCAAGCAGTCTTCTTAGACGAACCGACCGCTAACTTGGACAATAAAAATATTTCTTGGTATTATTCTAATTTTAAAGTATTTGCAGAACAGAGACTGGTGTTTTTGGCCTCCAACCAACATGACGAATACAAAAATTTCGACTCGGTTATTGACTTGGATAAAATTAGTTTATTAAATTTGAACTGAAAATATTGTTACAGAATTACGTTTTGATAAGTAACTTGTATTAAATAAAAAACTTAAAAAATTTTGATATGAAAGTTTTAAAACTCACCCTTGCTTTTTTCGCGCTCGTATCTTTTAGCGCATTTTTCTCTTGTGGAGGCGGCACTTCCACTCCTCCTGCCCCAAAATCTCCGGGCGAGATCATCTCAAATGGCGAAGTAGGCCGTGTTTGGGTAATCAAAGATGCCTTCGTTACAGTGGGTCAGGGTCAGCCTTCTGCAATCCCTGCATCTGAGTACCAAGGTTTTGAAGTCGAGTTCAAGTTGAACGCCGGTTCAAAAACTACCGGAACTTACAAAATCACCAAAGGAAATTTGACTGATGACAAACTCCCCATCTATGCCAATCCTTCAGCTCTTACCGGCACTTTCTCTGTATCGGGCGTAGGAGCTACTGCCAATGACATCACATTCGGAACCGGTCAAATTATTTCTGCTGTTACTTTCGGCGGAGTTGCACCTACTGAGACTGCTATGACTTTGGAGTGGATTGTAACAACTGACAAAACCAGACCTAAATACCGTTTCAACCTCATTCGTAAATAAGTAGTAAGCGGGACTTAAAAATAAAAAAAGCGGTTTTTAAGAACCGCTTTTTTTATGCCAATTGAGCAATGGTTTTTCCTTTCATATAATCTAATATCTGGAGGGTCGCTTTGCAAAGAGCTGAGGAAGCCGCAGCCAAGTTCTCTACAAATTCCTCTTCGTCGTCTTCGTCATTGTCCACCAAATCGGTTATGGATTTGACACCCAAAAAGGGGATTCCAAAAAGAGAGGCTATATAGGCGATTGCGGCTGCTTCCATTTCTTTGAGCATGGTGTCGTTGGGTATCATAAACTGTAAGTCTTTCTTAATCATATCCAGCGAATTGCCTGTACTGATTACGCCTGTACGCAATCCCAAATCTCTGGCCATCCCTTCCGCTTTTACGCAAGGATAATTGCCTATTCCGTACTCAAAAAAACCGGGCAGCATGATGCGCCTATCGTGGTAAACAACTTTGTCTGCACTCAAATAGACCTCTGCTATCTTTGCCCCCTTGCTCTGAAAACTGCCGGCTGTGCCTGCATTGATGATAATATCGGGGGCAAACTGCTGTACCGCCAACAGAGCCGTGAGGGTGGCGGGTTGTGTACCTACACTGTCCACCCCGTAGCGTGGGTCTTTGCCGTTGACCAGTATGTATATATCTTGCCCTTCGCGGCTGACGTGGTAGCCTAAAACAGGTAAGTGCTCACTATGATTGAGTTCAATAGGCCGACAACCTAAAGCATGGATGAGGGGTTGGGACTCAGCTCGCATGGCCATTATAATTGCGATTTTTGTGATAGGCTTCATTATTAATTCAAAATGAACTTTTAAAGAAATGGTTTTAAATACAATTTTTCAGCCCTGCAAATAGCTAAATTGCAGTTAAAAAAACAAAGTTTATGCGAATCGCTCTCTTATTTGCAGTTTTTTTGTATTGTAAATCAATAAGTTATTCACAATCCGGGTATGCTGTTTTAGGTTTTTACAACTTAGAAAATCTTTTTGATACCGAAGATGATCCGACGATAGACGACAGCGAGTTTTTGCCTCAAGGTGCCAACGAATGGACACAAGAGCGGTACACAAAAAAACTTGCCAACATGGCACAAGTTATCGCCGATATGAACCCCGATATATTGGGGGTTTGCGAAGTCGAAAACCGCAGGGTGCTGGAGGATTTGGTGAAAACCCCCGCTCTTGCAAATAGAAAATACCAAATCGTCCATTTTGACTCACCTGACCCCAGAGGGGTGGACGTAGCACTACTCTACAAACCACAAATTTTCAAGCCTTTTGAAGCCTTTCCATATAAATTGAGATTTTATGATGAAAACCCACGCTTCAAAACCAGAGACCACTTAGTGGTGCGAGGACTTTTTGCAGGGAAAGACACCTTGACAGTGATTGTCAACCACTGGCCATCGAGGAGGGGAGGCAAAGAGGATGCACGGGCGGCTGCGGGAAAAACCGTCCGCTTTTTGGTGGACTCACTGGTGGCGAACTTCCCCGCTGCTAAAATAGCCATCATGGGAGACTTAAACGACGACCCCAGCAACGCCAGCGTAAAAAAACACCTCAACGCCGATGTAGGCAAAAAACTAAAACCCGAAACGCTCTACAACCCTCTTTTTGAGCTATTTAAACAAGGTCACGGGACGCTGGCCTACAACGGAGCTTGGAATCTTTTTGACCAAATCATCATCACCCAATCCATGCTCAAAAAAAATGAGACTGCCACCTACATAGACAAGTCAGCCCGCATTTTCCGCGCAGAATACCTCTTCAATAAAGATGGGCAATACAAAGGGCAGCCCTTTAGGACTTTTTCGATGGGTAAGTTCATAAACGGCTACAGCGACCACTTACCTGTTTTTATTCTGTTGAAGCTTTAGGGCTATTCGCACATCTGCATAAAATAGTTGCGTTCAGCCTCAGTAGCCATATTTCTGCCTTTTTGAAAATCAGCACAAGCCTCTTGTTTTTTGCCCAACTGTGAGTAGATATGGGCACGAACCAAGTACGCCCCGGGGTTTTGGGGTCTGAGAAAAATGCACCATTTGCAGTCTTGTAGTGCCAAATCATATTTTCCCAGTTCCATACGGGCTGCTGCCCTGCCCAAGTTGATATCGTAGTGGAAGTCAGGTACTTTTTCAGGTCTCATTACCAGCATAAAGGCTCGCCCGTAAATAGCGGAATAATCTTGCGTAATACGGCGAACCGCCTCGTCATAAAAAGCCAGTGCTTCTGTGGGACTCTGACGGTCAACATGAATAATTTGTGCCATTACATAGCTGATGTAAGGGTCTTGGTCTTTGTCTGCCTCAGCCAAAACAGCCAGCGCATTGTCTAAGTCGTGAGCCATCCTAAACATGCTAACCGCCTTGAGCAACCAATCAAACCGCTTGAGAGGATAAAATTCGGCCAACACCGTGTAACAAATTGCCGCACTGTCAAAGAGTTTTTCTTGCTCAAAATCAAGTGCGTATTGCTGAAGTTGCGACCTATAAAACCCATCTATATCGTTGTATTCTGTCTTGATAATAAAAGAGGTCGAAAGACTGTCTGTCAGTTCCAAACTGCCAAATCTGAGTGCCAAAAGAGCCTCCCTAAATTTATGGGCATCGAATAAATCCTTAGATTTGGAGAAATATTTTGTGAATCTTTCTGCCTTTTGTTTTTGGTATTCTTTGCCTTTTTGATTGGGGCGATAAGAAAAATAGATAATTGCGACGACGATAAGGGCAATCAATACCAATCCTATTTTAAAATCCTCAAGACCATCTTTTTGAGAAGTCTCCTCAGTATAACTGGGGCTGTTTAAGGGTGCTTGGGCATGCTGATTATTGCGGAGCTGAAAATCGTAAGCAAGTTTTTTCTCAGGGCTGGACAAAATTTGATACGCCAAAGTAATTCGCTTAAAGTAATCTTCCGCATCAAGGTTGTTGGGATTGCGGTCAGGATGATAACGTAAGGCCATCTTTCGGTAGGCTTCTTTGACAGCCTCGGTACTCGAAAAAGCGGGGAGTTCAAATAATTCGTAAAGATTCTGGATTTCTTTGGACATACAAATCAACCTCTCGTCTTAATGACGATAGTAAAGCAATATATTAGAAAATTATCATTTATCAAACCAATAAATATATGTTTAATTTATTCAAAAAACCATCTGAACTGGAAAAACTCAAAAAGCAATATGAAAAGTTGATGCAAGAGTCTTACCAACTCTCCACCACAGACAGAAAGGCATCTGATATTAAGCGAGCAGAGGCCGAAGAAATAGCAATGAAAATTGAAGCCCTGCGTAAGGCTCAATAAATCAAGTTTGAAAGTATTTTCCACCTATCAATCCCAAACTAAGAGCTATCAAACAAGCAAGAAAACTAAAGGTTGCGTACAGCATCCCTTGTATGTATTGCCCTTTTTCCCAAAGTACATAAGTTTCTAAGGAAAATGTCGAAAAAGTGCTGAACCCTCCGCAAAAACCTACCGCCCAAAACCACCTTGCCTCCGCGCCTTTTACCCATTCAACAGCAAAACCCAGTAAGAAACATGCTGTGAGATTAGCTATGAAAGTGCCTGCCGGAATCCAGTGCAATCCATTGAACCACATTGACAAAGCCGCTCTACACAAACTCCCCAAACCCCCTCCCAAAAAAACTAAGAGCCAAAATTTCATTGAGAAAGCACTGATTTGAGTATTTCTTTATCTACCTGAGCAAAACCAACAACCTGTTCACCGGCATGTTCCTCACTGTAAGCCTTGGCAGATTCGAGTGTCTGAAAACTAAAAATATCTTTTCCCATCGGGCCGGGTGTATCTCCTCCTACTACATAAAAAGCCTTTTTACCATCAATCTCTGTCTGCGTGTAGTAATCCATAACATAGATTTTATCGCGAGCATCAAGACCGGAAATAAGCAAGGAAGTAAAAAGACAGCGGTTGGAGCAAAAACTATACTTTTCTTTCCCTTCTGCCTTGGCACTAAAGTTTTTGAAAGCCTCTATGTCCATCCCGCAATGGTAGCAGTCAGGAGGGAAAGAATCTTGATTTTTAACAGTTTGATTTTTGGAACAACCCGCTATCAACAGAGAAAATAATACGATTTTTCGCATGTTATTTTTTACTAAAATATTGCACAAAAATAGTGTCTAATTTTAAAGCGCATGGTTCTGTGCTTTGGATTTGTTGCCTGTAATCAAAAAAATCAAGTGTGCCCCGTTTGTACGCATAAGTAATTTATGATTGCGCAACAGAAGTTTTTCTAATGCTTAATCCGGGATAAACTTCTTCTGGGAAACAGATTCAATAGGATTACTACTTGAAAAGGTTTTTATCTTGATATAACAATTCCATAGGAATTGAAGCATGGTATTCTTATGGAATGTTTAGGCTTATATTTGCATAAAACATCTACGTTCGGGGTATGTACTCAAAGCTAATTAAACTATCATGGTCATTTTTCTATGGTTCGCTGCTGTTTTCGGTGGTACTGATCATAGCGGTTCAGGGAAATTGGTTTGGTTTGTTTGGGGGTATGCCTGACTTAACAGAGTTAGAAAATCCAAAGTCTGAAGTAGCTTCTGTTTTGTATTCTCTTGATGGGGTTGAGTTGGGGAAATACTTCCGTGCCAACCGCTCTCCGATAGAATATGACGAAATCTCTCGCAACGTCAAAAACGCCCTACTGGCAACCGAAGACATCCGTTTCAAAGAACACTCGGGCATTGACTTGGTAGGTATGCTCTCAATTCCTTATTACCTCATTACTTTTCAAAAGCGGGGGGCATCAACTATTTCTCAACAATTAGCCAAAAACCTTTTCAACACCCGCCAAGAAATGTACAGAGGCCGAATAAAGGGCGCGGCAGGAACTGTTTTTACCAAAATCAAAGAGTGGATACTGGCAGTGAGGATTGAAAGGTCTTACACCAAAGAGGAAATCATGACCATGTATTTCAACACAGTGGACTTCGGAAACTTGGCTTTTGGCATTAAAGTCGCGGCAAAAACTTATTTCAATACTACCCCCGACCAACTCACCATTCCCCAAGCCGCTTTGTTGGTGGGCTTGCTCAAAGGCCCTTCTTATTACAGCCCCATTAAACAACCTGAACGCGCGCTATCACGAAGAAACACCGTGATTGAGCAGATGTACAAGTACAGTTTTATCACCTCTCAGACTCGAGACTCACTGCAAAAACTCCCGCTCGGAATAGAAAAACTTAGAGTAGATAGCCACAACCAAGGTTTGGCAACCTATTTTAGAAGCGTGGTGAGGGAAGATATTTTGAAGTGGTGCAAAGAAAATGGCTATGATCTTTTTGCCGATGGCTTGAAGATTTATACCACCATTGACTCGCGAATGCAACGCTACGCCGAAGAGGCCGTTACTGCCCACATGAAAAAACAACAAGCTCTCTTTTTTGAGCACTGGAAAGGAAGAAATCCATGGGTAAATGAAAATTTCCAAGAAATAAAATCGGTACTTACCTCTGCGCTGACACAAAGTGCTCGTTATAAGTACCTGGTAGAAAAATATGGAGACGATGCCCTGCGTGTGGACAATGAAATGAAAAAGCCCGTAAAAATGACTGTTTTTTCATGGAATCACCCGAATTTTGAAGTGGATACTATTCTTTCGCCTTATGATTCAGTTCGTTATTACAAACACTTTTTGCATTGCGCTTTGGTGAGTATGGAGCCTAAAACCGGTCATGTCAAAGCATGGGTAGGTGGTATCAATCACAAATACTTCCAATATGACAACGTCAAACAGGGTGCTCGCCAGCCGGGCTCTACCTTTAAACCGATTATTTATTCGGTGGCTATTGAGATGATGCGTTTTGACCCGTGCTACCAAGTAAAAGATGCTCCTATCACCTTCCAAAACCCCAACGGGACCACCTGGACACCCAACAACTCTGACGGCTACTCCTACCAAACTTATACCTTGCGACAAGCTATGGGGCGTTCTATCAACACCATATCCGCCTCACTCATCAAAGCCCTGTCTCAGGGAGCGGCAGATGGCCTGAAAGGATCGGCTATTGTGGTAGATTATGCAAAAAATAAATTTGGCATCACGACACCGCTTGACCCCGTACCTGCCATCTCTCTGGGAACGAGCGATGTTTTGCTTATTGATATGGTGGGAGCATACAGTACATTTGTCAATGGAGGTACTTGGACGCAGCCCATCTACTTGCTAAAAATAGAAGACCAATACGGCAAAGAATTGGTTCGATTTACCCCCCAAACTGTGGAGTCACTCAGTGAAGAGACCGCTTACGCCATGACCTACATGCTCAGAGGAGCCACCGAAGAAAAAGGTGGTACAGCACTGGGACTGCACAACTACAACTTCATAAAAAGTGAAGACGGTATCAAGCAAGAAGTTGGTGGCAAAACCGGCACTACTTCAAACTACTCGGACGCTTGGTTTATTGGCATCACAAAAGATTTGGTTACAGGGGTGTGGAGCGGGGCTTATGACAGAAGTGTGCACTTTCGCTCCATCCAATACGGACAAGGGGCAAGACAAGCCATGCCGGCTTTCGCTTCTTTTACCGAAAAAGTGTATGCAGATAAAAGGTTGCCTTATCGCAAAGGACCTTTCCCCAAACCAGCAGGCGGCTTTAATCTGGAACTCAACTGTGAAAAATACGAACGCGAAATCATAACACAAGATACCACGAACTTCATAAGGAGAAGAAATTACAATGAGTAAATGGCTCATCAAAATACCAATCCTTAGTTTGATGTGCCCAACATGGTAACACATCAAAGAAATAGATACTAAGAATCCAAACTGAGGGATTGGCTTCACATGTGCCACTTGATAGCTGTCTTTGAATAAGTTCAAAAGATTATGCAAAGACTTATACTTATTTTTTGTGTTTTTTCAGGCTGGGTACAAGGCCAAGTAGGGCGGCCTCAATTCAGCCAATACATGACCAACTACTTCATTCTCAACCCTGCCGTTGCCGGTATAGACAACGATGCAGAGGCGAGGATTTCACACAGACACCAATGGAGCGGCTTTGAAGGCTCGCCCCGTACGTCTTATGTATCGCTTCATGCTCCTATTGGCAAAGCACACCACGACAACCATATCAATGTGCGCCATCGCAACCACAAACTCTTCTATCGCGGCAACCACAACAAATACAACAATGATGTCGCCCACCATGGACTGGGCTTTGTGGCCATGGCCGACCGCTCGGGTGCTGTTGGCTACACCGGTGCAGAACTTAGCTATGCCTACCACCAACCTCTCAACAACCAATGGAGCATTTCAGCCGGAGGAGCACTTGCCTTAGGCTCTTACGATTTGTCAAAAGTTACCACCGACCAACCCAATGACCCTTCTATCCCCAAAACTGCCACCCAAGTAATGGCCCCCAATATCCATTTGGGTATTTCGCTGTACTCGCAAGATTTTCTTTTGGGGTTTTCTTCGACCCGAATGATTGACCCAAACATCAACTTTGCAACGGCACAAGTAGAATCAAATAGTTTTAGAATAAGTGACTTGGCGTTACTGGCCAGATATAAGTATCATTTGAGCAAAGAATATGCCTTGGCACCTTCGGTGCTACTCAAGCGAATCAGAAACACCCCTTTGAGTTGTGATATTACCATGAAATTTGTTTGGGCAGAAACCGCATGGATAGGTGCAACCTACCGCATCAATGAGTCTTTAGGTTTTGTTTCAGGATTTAATATAAATAAGCATTTGGCGTTGGGTTACGCTTATGATTATACTTTTATCGCTCTACAAAACGGCTTTTCCGGTAGCCACGAGGTCATTTTGGCTTTGCGTTTTCAAAATGACCCCCGAATCTTGTCGCCTCAAGAGATGTGGTAAGGTATTTTAAATTTGAATGGAGAATCAAAAACAAAGCTTACATTTTAAATTTGTCTTGTATTAATTACAAAAAAATGCGTATCCTATACTTTGTTCTAATTTTCTGTTGTGTTAAGTCCTATGCACAAGAAAACGAGGACTACCAGAGTCTTGAAAACCTTCTGAAAAGCACTACTAAAAACACAGAGGAAGTGCTATCTACTTTTAAAGGCTCTCGCCTAATAAACGCACAAACAGTTGATTTACATCCTGTTGGGGAATTGCAGTTTTTTATACAACACCGTTTTGGCGCGCTTAATGCCGGAGCCAGACAATACTTCGGGCTTCACAATGCTTATGCCCGCTTTGGGTTTGAATATGGGATACTAAAAAATTGGGCGGTTGGGATTTCGACAGCCAGCCAAGAAAAAATGGCCGATCTCTACCAAAAAGTCAAAATCCTAAGCCAGCAAGAAGCGGGCATTCCAATATCTGTGGTGCTTTATAGTGCCTTATTTTACAGGGGTTCGGAGGCTTTCAATTATGTGCCTGCCGGAGTAAGTTTGCAGCCCCGCCATCACCTGAGCTACACCCACCAACTACTGATAGCCCGCAAAATGGGAGAAAGAATTTCCCTGCAACTCATGCCGGGCGTGTACCACAGCAATCTGGTTGCCAATTCATCAATAAAAAACACGCACTTTGTTGTTGGTACAGGCTTACGCTTGAAAGTGAACAAGCGCATGTCGTTGATTGCTGATTATTACTTCTTTACGGATAGCTATATAAAATCTGAAAAAAGTGAGCAAGAGCGACTGCTGGGCATCAACAGAATCTATGAGCCTATATCATTGGGCTGGGAAATAGAAAGCGGCGGGCACGTTTTTCAACTTGTATTCAGCAACTCCAGAGGTATGGGTGACGCGCTATTTCTTTCTGAAACCCGTACTTCATGGGCAGATGGCGGCATACACTTTGGTTTTAACTTGCAGCGCACATTTGGCATAAAAAAACAAGATTAACCGAACGAATTTTAGACTTGCCTATCGCTTAACGTGCACGTCATATTTGGGCTTTTACCTTGCATAAAAATTTTGTTTATATGCTCAGGATACTTGGACTGTGGGCTTTGGTACTTATTGCGGAAGACTCTTATTCACAGGTCTTTGTACCCATAGGTGCAAGGGCTTTTGGTATGGGAGGGGCTACAGCCACGACGAGCGACGGCTGGGCAAACAACGCAGCGGGGTTGGGCGGCTTGGAGCGGGGGATGTTCGGGGTGGGCTATATGCTCCGCTACAACATTGGCTTGCAAGACTTTGCAACCATGTATGCCAACTATGCTGGTAAACTGAGCAACCAAAGCGGGCTGGGGGTTTCCATAGTCAGATTTGGGGCAGACCTCTACAACCAGCAAAAACTGGGTATCTCTTATGGATACAAGCGCGATGGAGTTGCCGTGGGGGTTTCAGCCAATTACTTTCAGATAGGGCAAAAAGACCTGCCCAGCATCAGTGCGCCAACCTTTGATTTTGGGTCAATCGTCAGGCTTACCAAAACCATCTATCTGGGAGCCTACATACTCAATTTCACACAGAGTAAACTGGCCAATTTTCAAGATGAGCGTGTTCCCACTATTTTGAGAATAGGCACTTCATTCCGACCCAACGACAAACTTTTTGTCAATCTTGATGCAGAAAAGGACATCGAAAAACAGCATATCATCCGCACAGGCTTGGAATACAAAGCCGGAAAATACATCTTCGTAAGAACAGGGATTGTGAGTTTTCCTACTTCGGGGTACTTTGGTACAGGTGTGCAGACCAGCCGCTTTAAATTAGACTACGCACTGGGGACTCATCCGCTGCTGGGGCTATCACATCAGTTTTGTTTGGCCTTTTTGCTCAAAGAGAAAAAGCCGTCCGAAAAAAACGAGCAATAGCCCTTATATTTGGGACATGACTCGCTCTCAGTACGCTTATTTGTTCTTTTTTATCATTTTGATTTTAGGCATTTTGAGCCTTTGGATAGTGGTAGATATGGACTACCCACTGACGCTATGGCTTTACCAAAACCGAAACAATGCCCTCAAAGATTTTATGGCCAATTCGATTTTTGAGCTTGAGCCAATAGGGGGAGGTGATTTTGCTGTTTTTTTACTTATCGGGATAGCTATTTGTTACTTGCTTTCTCAGGTTGTTGATATTCAAGATGAAAACTGGATTCAACGGCTGCAACTTCCCATATCTTTCGTTTTGGCGCGCCCTCGGCTGCACAAGTGGCTTAAAGACACGCGCCCCACATTGGGCTACTTGGTTCTTTGTGGTCTTTGTTGTGCGCTTTATCTGGTGCATACGACAAAATGGATTTTCGGGCGTACCCGTCCGGGACACGTTTGGGACGACAAACTGCCTTACAGTGAGTGGTATGAATGGGGTGATTTTTTTATGCTGAAAGGGTATTTTCACGGCAGTTTCCCCAGTGGGCACACCGCAACAGCTTTTATGTTTATGGCCTTGGCCTACCCTGTTTTGCTCAACTCTTCCAAACACCGTTTTGTAGGTATAGCGGTCGGGGTATTTGCGTTTTTTTTGGCTACCCTAATGTCAATTTCGAGGTCTATGTCAAAAGATCACTGGATTAGCGACTCTGTTTTTTCAATTTTTGCTTGTTGGCTGGTGATACACGCCCTTTATTTTTGGGGGGTAAAGATGGTAGAAAAAAATCGCTATTTTCTCCGCCACAAGACAGCCTATCCTTTGCCCTTATTTTGGGAAATCAAAATCGGATGGTGGGTATTTGTGGCTTGTATAGGGCTGCTGCTCACCACTGTTGGGCTTCGTGCGCCGTTTTTGGGATTTTCTTGGGCTTGGTTGGCTTTGGCTGCAATGGGGCTTGTACTGTTGGGCTTGGGAATCGTAAAAACAAGAAAATTAGGCTTTTTCGGATCTATTTACTAAAGAAAAATTCGCCTGTAAAATCGCTCGAAATCCAAGGTCTTTGCTCGTCTGAAGATTCCAGTGCCACTTCGCGAGCCACATTTTTAAACACTTGTTCGATAGACATGGACGGCTGAGCCATGTACTTGAGCAATTTTGAAGTAAACAAACCATTCCTACCTGAGCCATCGGAAGCCACAGAGCCGGGTTTGGTGGCATAGACTATGTAGCTGCCTTTGGGAGCATCTACCATTCTCAAGCCTCTATCGGTAGAACGGTCAAAACTTTTGAAAGGGTTGTTCCGACAGGCATCCAAAATCACTATATTGAGAGAACTGCCTACTTCTTCCATGGTTTTGAGCATGTAATCCACATTGAAACACTGGTCTTCGATGTCTGCTTTGATTTGCAGGTCTGCATTGGTGGGAATGAGGTAATTTGTCCCATCTACTTGCATTCCGTGGCCGGAGTAATACAACAAACCGACGGCATCTTTTTGACCTTTTAGGGAATTATTAAAGCGCAGTACAGCCTCTCTTATGTCGCGCTTGGTTTTGGCATCAAAAACAGAAATGATTTCAAAACCTTTGTTCCTCAAAAGATTCGCCATATCTTGGGCATCGTTGAGGGTGTTTTGAAGGGGTGAGACATGTGTGTAGTTTTTGTTCCCGATAATTAAGGCCACTCTTTTGCCGGTGGGTTCGTAAGCAGATGGCTGAATAGGGATGTTTGTCTTTAAAGACTCATCTTCAAGATTTTGACTGACCGACTGTTTTTGCAAATAGTCTATCATCAAATAGTCCACCCGCATAGTGGTTGATTTGGGAACACAAAAACTAACCCTATCCCCAAAAAAGGCCTGAAAATTAAAGCTATAAATGAAACTTTCATTCAAAAACACACTGTATTTGTCTTTTACTTTTCTGACAGTTATCTTGTTCCAACTTCTGCCATTTACCAACGTAGATTTTGTCCATGGAACAAACGCGACATAACCAATTTCTTTTTCGTATTTCCCAATCCAATATTGTGAATTGCCGCTCAGGTGGACAGAATAGTAGTTGCCTTCTGTATCTCTACCCCACTGAAATTCCATCCCGTAGCTTTCTGCGCCTTTTACAAACTGATACCTTGTTTCCAACTGAAAGTCGCGCGAGACATCTATCTTTTGTGTGATGTATGAAAACTTCCCATTTTCTGTGTCCCAATTCTCCAGCACCATACAACCGTTTTCAATCTTCCTCTCAAGTTTTAGATTTTCCAATCGAGCCACCCAACCGTTCCGGTTGTCGTCAAAGCCATCATAGTAAATATTGATCCTATCATTCATTTGATAATCAAAATAACTGCTTTGTCCAAGCACTCGGTAGGTACATAAGGTAAACAGTCCCATTAAAACCAGAAAAAATCTCATGCTCATCTAAATAAAATTCCAACTACCAATATATCATCTATCTGTTTTTTGATGTTTCCATCCTCAATCCATTGTTTGATAGTCTGCCTCAACACCTGTTTTTGTTCATTCATATCTTGGTGAGATATTGACACAAGAAGTTCCCTGACTCTTTTAAGACCAAATTTTTGTTCAGGTTGTCCACCAAACTGATCCCTGTATCCATCGGTAGCCATATAAAAACAAGTAGGTTGTTGAACTTGGATTTGGTGGCTGATAAATTTTATTTGTGGATTGATTCCTCCTATATGCCTGCGGGCGGCTTCAACAACCTCAAGTTTTCCATCCACTACCATCTCCAAGTTTATTTTGGCTCCGGCATAGTTTACTGCATTTGTTTCTTTGTCAAAGACAAGAATCCCAATGTCCATCCCGTCTTGGTTTTTGGTATCTGCCTGTTTGAGTGTTTTTGAGACCAATCTATCTAAGTTTTCGAGTATAAGGTGGGGTTGGAGAATTTTTTGAGAATTGACAATATTCTCCAAAAAAGCAGCCGTCATCATGGTCATAAAGCCCCCGGGCACGCCGTGGCCTGTACAATCCACCACCGCCACCACCAACTTGTTGTCTTGTCTTGAAAACCAATAAAAATCACCGCTTACTATCGTTTGGGGAAGATAGAGAACCATCATTTCAGAGACAATCCCTTTTGCCTCTTCCGGTTCACCCAAAGCCGCTTGCTGAATTCTAAAAGCATAGCGCAAGGAGTCGTTTATCTGTTTGTTCTTCAACTCTAATGCGTTGTTTACTTCCTTGAGTTGTTCTTGTTGAGTAACCAGTAGCTGATTGGTTTGTTTTAGCCTTTCTTCCACGTTTTTGCGCTCGGTTATGTCGGCTTGTATGGCTATAAACCGCTCGAGGTTACCTGTTTTGTCAAATATAGGGGTTATTTGCAGGTTTATCCAGTAGGGAAGTCCCAGTTTGTGGTAGTTAACCAACTCCGAATAAAACGGGGCTTGCATCTGCAAACCGCGACGTATTTCTGCCACTGTTTGGGGGTTGGTGAGTTCTCCTTGCAAAAAGGAACCGGGCTTCTTGCCTATTACCTCATCGAGTCTGTAGCCGGTGATGATGCTAAATCCGTCATTTACCCATTCTATGTAGCCGTCTTTGTCGGTTATGATGACTGCATTGTTGGTTTTAGAGGCTACCAAAGACAGCTTTCGCAATTCGGCTTGGTAAAGTGAAGCATTGGCGGCAGAAGAAAGCCATCTGATAAACAACAGCAAAAAGCTAACTCCCGAATCAGAAAGCACGGGTTTATTTTCACGAGCCAATAAGACAAAAAGTGCATCACCGATAGGTGTATTAAATTGAGAAGAGATAAAACTTTTTGGCTTAATACTGTCAAAGTCGCAATCTCCCAAATCCTCTATATCGGCAGCAAAGCGCAGATTTGAAATCTCTAAGTCATCTTTTGCTTTTAAAGTGCCAACTTTAATCCTTGAATGTGGGGCAATCAAATCTTGAGGTGAAGAATATACATATTGAGCCGAAAAATAATCCGATTGGCCTATTCTAAAGCCGAGCACCGCTGTATCAAAGCCCATACTTTGACAACAAAAAGCCATAAGTTCCCTAATTTGAGCAACAGGGTCGTCAAAATGTGCAAGGGTTATGTCATTAAGTGTTTCGATACGTTTTTTTGAAGCAGTCAGTTCTATCTCCAGTATCTTTCTACGGGTTATATTTTGTGAGATTTCTACAATCTTGTAAGGCTGTCCTTTTCTATCTTTTACTATGTTCAGAATAGAAAAAAACCAAACCGAAGAGCCATTTTTACTCTTTCTTTCTGATTCTGAAACAATGTAGCCATTGAGCAATATGTGCCGCATCAATTCCGATGTGTGCTCAGTGTTTTTGTCAGCAAAGGTTATATTGTACGGCTTCCCGATAAGTTCATCCGGCTCATAGTGTAGGCAAGCAGCATACAGTTCATTGACGGCGATGATATTTCCTTTCAAATCAATCTCTGCAACGGAATTGAAGTTTTCTACCGCTTCGTAACGAGATACATAATCTAATCTAATCTGCTCGGCTTGGCTAATATCCTGAGCCAAAAAAATATATTTTTCAATTTGGCCTTGTCGGTCTCTAATTGCATTAAATGTCAATTGAATCCATATTGGATGTTGGTCTTTGTCTAAAATAACCTGTTCGCAAGTATAAATTCTCCCCTCAGACAATTTGTTAGGCAAAAAATGATCTTTTCCATCAAAAAAATCCCAGATATAGTGGCCGGACAATTCTTCACCTGAATATTTTGTTATTCTCTCAAAACAGTTATTGACGCTTATGATTTTACCATCGGCTGTGAGATAACCTCCCAACAAAGTAGAATTGATGGCATCTAAACTCACTTTTAGTTCAATTTGACTGCGCTCAAGTTGGTCTTTTGTTTTCTGAAGCTCTTCATTGGCCTCAAAAAAATCTTTCTGCGTATTAAAGAACCTTTGAAGGCTTTTCTCTTTTTCCAAAAGAATGGAATTATAGCGGTCGTTGAGATTTGAGAGCTGATCAATTTTTTTTAAAAACATTGATTTAATGTGCTCTGATAGTATAAAAAGAGCAACGGAAATCAAAAATAAATTTATCAGTGTGAGCAATGAACTTACCTCACTTTGCCCCAAAATACTCGCGGTTTGGTCATTGAAATCAGGCTCAAAAATCCAACTCCCCACCAGCAACAACAGATAAAACAACAGCCAGAAGTAGCCTTCATTGCTTTGGTGAAAACTCACAGCGGCAAGCACTGCCAACAGTGCCCAAACCATCACCACCCCCGTAGCGTGATAACCTCCTGCCAACCATTGAAACACAAACGGTAAAGAAATACTCAACAAAGTGCAAACAAAGCGTACAGCACGAAAAGAAGTACCCCATCTCTGCGAGATAAAAACCAAGCCGACCGCCGCAATATATCCCAACGGAAATACCGCCAAAAAATATGCTTTCAGAAAAATACATATCAGCGTCCAAACAAAAGCACCCAACAAGAAAAAGTAAACAAAGACATTAAAATTGCCCTGAAATGCAGTTAGTTGGTCTGTTTTTTCTGTGTGCTTCATAGCGAAAAGTACAAAATTTTATCTTCAAGTATTATGTGCAGCCGGTTTTCTCTAAGTACAAAGTTTCCTTTGGTGTATTTTTTTGAAAAAATCTTTTGTCCTTGACTGTCAGCAATAAGCAAATATCCGTCCGAACTGTATGTTATTAGGTAATCATCTGTTTGTAAATAACTAATACTGCCCTCAATTTTAAAATTTGTTCTTTTTTCAAAAAAAGCCTTCACGTCTGTGTAATGGGTATCCTCAGGCAAAAATAATTCGGGATATTGGCAAGCGTCGGGCTGGATAATAGGATGTTGCGAAGTAATTTGCCCCGTCTGTACAGAGAGAAAAAAAGGCCTGTTCTCTATGAGTGCCTCAACGCCATTCTCATAAAAAGCCGTGGGGATAGCTTGTTCACTTTGCCAAATACACGCGCCACTGTGGACATCGAAGCACTGTATGCCTTTGATTTCAGGAATGCGAGGGTCAGGATAATACCCTACTAAAATATAACCGGAGGTCATAAAAAGAAGGTTAGCCCATTTGGGCAGAGCAATCTGAAAATTAACTTGCCCATTTCTCACAGCCGAAAACCAAAAGCCTGAGTCTCCTTTCATCAAAATTGCTTCGGCATCTTGGCCAATCAATACCTGCCAGATTGGATATGGAAATGATACAACTACCTCGTTCATAACCTTACCCCTACAATCAAAATATCGTCCCTTTGGCTTACTCCTTGCATATAATCTTGCAAAAAGTCAGCTAAATACTGCTTTTGCTCATCCATTTTCCACTTGTGAATGTGGAGGAAAATCTCTCTGAGTTTTTTTGTGCCTAATTTGACCCTTTCCTGATTATTTTGGTCGGAATAACCATCTGTGCCCATATAGCACACCGTTCCTTTGGGTACTGTAATATTGTGTTGGGTAAATTTTTCGCCCTTTCTTCTTGTGCCCATTGGGATATTATCGCCCTTTATTCTAATTACTTGCTCATTTTCAATATAGTACATACTAGATTTAGCACCGGCAATAGAAAGCCGGTAAGACTGATTGTCTGATGGTTGTATTCTTAATATACATATATCCATACTCGAATCCTGTGCTGTATCTTCCAATGCTTTTCTAAGGTCATTGTCTAATGCTGTTAAAATTTGCGTAGGTTCGTGTATGTGCTGTACAGCAATGATCTTGTCAAGCAACGCATGGCCTATCATAGACATCAATGCCCCTGAGACACCGTGTCCCGTGCAGTCCCCCGCGATTAAGTAGGTATAATCTTCAAACTTCTCTGCCCAATAAAAATCTCCTGACACCAAATCTTTGGGACAATAAAACTCAAAATGTTCGGCAAAAAGCCGGCTCATGTGAGCCGCAGACGGTAGAAACGCCGTTTGAATAACTTGCGCCGCCTCTATGCTTTTTCTGACTTGATGATTGATGTACTGGAGGTCTTGATTGGTTTTTTCAATGGCTTTTTGCTGAGATAGGATTTCTTCTTTTTGCAATTCGATTTCTCTCTTTTGTAGGAGAGTAAGTTCGTAGGCTTGTTTTTGTCTTCTGCGTGCGCGATTGAGCAAAATAGCTGATACTATCGCCAGCAATCCAATTAAAACAGCTGCACTAACCAGTGTTCTCAACCGACGGTTGTTGAGCATGTCGGCTTGGTGTTGCTTCTCTGTCATCAACCTAAGTTGCTCCTCTTCAAGTTTTTTGCGCTCTAAGGCTTGTTCGGTGAGTTGATTCTGAGTCTCTAAGTAAAGTAAATAGTTTTCTTGTTGTCTAACATCAAGTTTTACTTTTTGCTGTTCGGCTTCCTGTTGCCTCAACCTAAGGATATTAAGCTCATTTTCTGTCCTAAGCCTCTCAATTTCGCGCTCAGTACTACTTTTGTCATAGGCTGTTTGGATGCGGTTGATTTGGTTGGCAACTTCAATGCTAAACAAACTATCTTTGATGGATGCCGATTGAGAAAAATAAAAATACGCTGAATCGTACATACCCATTCTTTCAAACAATAGTCTCAAAGCATCGTAAGAAAGTATTTTATCATTTTTTGACTTGCCCGAAAGCGATAAGGCCTTGTATGCGTTTGTCTTTGCATCGATGTAATTACCCAACCAAGTATTGGTTACCGATATATTTGCATAAATGGGGGCAGAAATTTCGTTGGGAGCAAATTTGTTGTAAAGCATCAATGCTTTTTGATAGTATTCGTTGGCTCTGGAGTAGTCTTTTTGGTCTAAATACAAATTGCCAATGTTGTTGAAGGTAGCCGCTGTTTGGCTGTATTGACCCAATTTGTCGTAGATATCAATACTGCGATTGTAATTTTTCAATGCCTCTTCGGCTTGCCCCAACTTGCGCTCAACAGCCGCCAAAAGAGTCAAACTTCGAGCCAACTGCTCATCATTGCCTATTTGCTGAGATACAGAAATGGCTCTTTGGGCGTATATCCGAGCTTTGGCGTACTCCCTATGGGTGAAGTAAAGATTGGCCATATTGGAATAAACCGCACTTGATGTAGCTTTTAATTGTGCCAAATCACACTGCTCAAGTGCTTTTATGTAGCTATTAAGGGCAGGGGCGTACTCATCTTCGGTATGGTAAGCGATTCCTAAATTGAGGTAGGCAGACGCAAGCCCCTGTCTGAACTTTATCTTTTGAGCCAAACCAACCGCTTTCTGAGCATATTCAATTGATTTAGAAGGATTTATTTGTCTATATGCATTTGACAACAAATTGAGCTTATTGACACGTGTGGTGTCGTGGTTGGCATCTGCAAGTTCCCACTCTAACTGGTTTATGATTTGCTGTTGAGCAAAGGTTTTAGACACACAGGCGTGCAAAACCAGCACCATTAAGAATCTAAAGACATACATTTGAGCAAATCTATAAAATATCTGTTTACCTTGATAAAATTTCAGATATTTCTTTGCTCACCTGTTCGGCTATTTCTTTGTAGGCTTTTATGCCGGCGGTTTTGTAGTTGCCTGCCCCTCCTTTTTTATCCGCAAAAACTTTCTTGTATATCTCTTCGCCCGTTGCCATATCCAACACAGAAACGGTTGCATCCACAAAAGAAAAGAAAATACTTGACTGGTAAGTACTCCCCTCGCGGGAGGCAGCCTGTATGGATACCGTCAAATCAGCCTTAGAAGGATCTTGTAAGAAAATGAACCCTCTTTGAGAAAGCATTTCTTTGACAGTAGGCTCTATAATTCTTATATCAAGGGGCTGTCCCAAGTTTTTTTCTTCTGCCTCAATAAAAACAGCCAATCCGCTCACTTTCAAAGTAAATCTAGCAAAAGGAATCGTTTGCTCGCGTGCCGTCTTTTCTATCAGTGTTGAACCAGAAGAAAGCCCCACCCAAGCCGCCAAATCCAAAGTCGCATTGATGACCTGTATTTTTTTGTCACTAATGGGCTTTGACATTGGGCATTTGGCTATACCTTGGCGATCGGTTTTTACCGTAGAACAAACCGTATTTTTCCCGTCCGCGTAAGCAAACGTAATCGGAACATTGTCAAGGGGTTGCCCCTTGTATTGAACGGTTACTTCAAGGGGTGTGGGTATCTTTTGGTTCATCTTAGCCTCAATGAGCGGGTTTGTGGCCTTGACTTCGATAGATGAGAGCATCAAAATCTTCTTGAGAGCCTCCGGCAAATAGGCTATTGAGCGACTCTCCAAAAATGACTTAGACAAAAATGCCTCATTGCTTGAAACAGATTTGCCTTGTGGGTCTTTGAGGGTAACAATAATTTTGAGCATATCGCCTTCCTCCCAATAAGTCCCTGACAAAACAGGCAGCCTTGCCCCCTGCGAAACCTGAACTCCTGCGGTTGCAATGAGATTTTGCTCAAATACCCCCTGAAATTGCTCCGAAAAATCACTCAACAAATCGGTTTCGGCATACGAAATTTTGCGTGTGGAAATGACAGCCGGCATGTCTTCTGTTTGGGCTTTGAGGCCGTAAGCCAAAAAAAACGCCACCTCATCAAGCGTTAAATCTTTGCTATTCAATAGCTTAGAAAGTCCATTTTTGACACTAATTTTGTGAACATATACCTGATCTATTTTTAGAAACAGCGTGGCTTTATCCAACACCATCAAGATAAATTGGGCATCCTCTATTTGCTTAAAAAGAGGCAAACACTCATAATAACTCCTCAAAGCAGCCCGCTTGTCGGCATTGGATTCAAAATTTTCGGCGGCTTTTATTTTTTGTGCTACTTCATCTACTTTGCTATCAATGAGTTTTCGATAATACGCAATCACTTCGCTGCGCTTGGCGTAAGCAAAGCCGTAAGCTATCTTATTCTTTCTATCATAATGCGTAAGATACTGCAAACCAACAATATCAGCTTTTGCTAAAGACAGAGTTGTGTTTTTGAAGTACTCTTGGGTGCGCTGGTTTTCGTTGATGATTTGTGAGGTACTGGTGGATTTGAGCGAAACTTGTATGCTTTCGATGAGTTGCTTGCGGGCGTTGGCACTCATCCTATCAAACAAGGTTTGGTCTGCTACAGCCACATTGCTTTCACTATAAAAACCAACGAGGTACTCGCTTTCAGGGTACTGATTTACGCGGCGGTTGTATTCAGTCCAGTCGGGGTTTCGCTGTGCATAAAGTATTGATGTAGTGAATAGTAAACACAACTGCAGGACAGCTATTTTCATATTTATTTTCATTTGCAGCAAATTTAAGCAGATAATCTATTGACAAACGAAGCCTCTCAGTGGCGAGCCGAAATCAGGTATTGTCCTATGGGACAAACCAAACAGTTTTTGGTGTCGCAATTTTGTGTCTTTAGCTCTATAAGAGCCTGCGAATCAAAAGAACTTTTGGCTTCAACAGACAATTCTTTCCATAGAGAAACGATTTGATTTTTCTCTGAAGGCAATAGTTCCAAGGCCTCAATGGCTTTGTGATAAAACTGCTCTCCGTTGCCGGCTCTGGAATAGGCAACCAATATAGGACACACAACATTGGCAATCAAACCATAAACAGCATCTTTGCCTATCTGCACCGTCGGGCGGATTGTGGGCTTTTCGGGTAGGTAGTGTTGCTGCCAGTAAGTAGATTGTTGAGCCTCAAAGAGTTCAACCAAATCAGATTTATCCTGCCAAAACAATATTCTGGAGAAAAAATTGGGAAAGCGGTGCAAAAGAGCCACCCACTGGGCTATTCTGATGGTGGGAAAATTAGGCGGTCTAAGTCTAAGAAATTTCCAGTACCCTGCCGGCAAAGCATCAAGTTTGTATTTGTGCGAGAGATACCAATACTCATTTTGCAAATCCAACAGATAGAGGTCAGAAAACTTGTCCTCCAAGAAACCCGCCACCCCAAAAGCCATGGCCTCAAGTTGGGGCAAGTGGTCGGCATGTTTTCTTAACACCTTGTAAGGCAAGCGTTTGGCCAACTGAAAAAATGGCTCTGCATTGATTTTGAACCCAAGGGCTTTGGCCAACAGTTGGTGGACTGTCTCTTCCCAATCTTGCCGATTGCGTTTGAGCAAATCAAGCACTTCATCTGACTTTCTTTGAAGTCTATTTTCTAAATTCAAAGTGAGCGTTTTGCGAAAAATATTTGGTGGCACTCTTGACAAACCATAACTGCAAGCAATAGGATTATGAGTTGTAGTAAGTTCAATAAAATTCTGATAATGAGATATATCTATCAGTTCTTCGACGACCAATTGAGGTACTTTTGAGCCATCTTGTCTAATGGCTTGTTGGTCATTTTTCCAAACCAAATGCAAAATCACATTGTTGTAGGCAGGGTCTTGATGGTGGCCGTGTTTGAACCAATCTGAAGCCAAACTGTGAACCTCCAAAGAACCGACCCACCTAAGTCCATCCAATTCCAAACAGACCATTTGAAAATCTGCACCACTGTTCTTGTTTTTTGCGCCTAAAGATATGACACTAATAGACTCTCCCTCAACAGTTTGTAGATTCTTACCGCAGAAAATTCCTGTTTGCCAACAATAAGCCAAAAAATCCTCGCTTACCTGCATCAAAATTCGGTGTTGCGAACTTGTTCTACTACCGTTTGTATCCTATCGGCCAGCGCATCGAAGGGCAGGTCATTGGTATCTGTCCCAAACGGGCCTTCTATTTCTTCCCCAATCAACTCAATGCCAACCATAGTGTAGAAAATCAACATCACCACCGGTATAGCCCACCACTCCAAATCCGAAATAAAACCAGTGGGTAGCGTAATGAGATAAATAAACAAAATCCGCTTTAAATGAAGTGAATAACCAACCGGCATGGGGGTATTGTTGATGCGTTCGCAAGCCCCTACAGCATTGGTGAGTTCAGTAAGGAAACTTTCCAAAACAATTAACTGGCTTCCATTTATTTCTTTCCTTTCCAAGGATTGGCTAACCAAAGAATTGATTCGGTTAAGCAAAAAAATTGGTTTGTGGTTGGCATCTAAAAAAGCGGGCTTAAGGTAGTCAGGCAGTAGAGTCATTACATAATCATAGCAATGACTACGAAGATGCTCTTTGGTAGCATAGACTAAACAAATTGTCAGCGTCAAAATCTCATCCCGCTGCGATGATTCTTGTAGGTAACTCTGTACCCTTATAGCAAAATTTCTGGCCTGATTGGTAATATTACCCAACTGTTTGCGCCCTTCCCACCATCTGTCGTAAGCTGTATTGGTCCTAAAAACCAACAACAAGCCAACCACCAAGCCAAGAACGGTATGAAAGGTAGAAGGCACTCGAAAAGACAACTCAAGAGTAGTATGAATATAAACCAAAATTGCCGTTATCAAGCCAATTGTGAGTAAGCTCATAAACATGCCGGGAAACTGATATCCAATTCCTTTGAGTAAAAAATCAAACCAGTTGCGGCGGTCGCTGAGCAGCAAGGAAGTTTGTTTGACATTTTGCTTACCCAATTTCTTGATTTTTTTTGTGATGGCTCTGGCTTCAGTGTGCATAACTAAAAGTAAACTTGTTGTTTGTGTATGATGTCAATAAGCAACTCTTTGGCTCTAAAGAGTTGCGCTTTTACTGTACCCATTGGCAGATCCATTTCATCTGATATTTCTTCGTAGGAATACTCTTTGAAATAGCGCAGAGAAATTAGTTTTTGATACTTATCGGGCAACTGCTCAACCAAAATCCTTATTACCTCATGCTTTTGTTCTTTGATGGCCTTCTCATAAGGGTCTAAGCCGCTGTCCCTGACTTCAAGCGTAAAATTCTCACCATCACTATTGTTTTGAAGTCCATTGATGGACAAGGTATTAAGTTTTCTTCTACGGATAAAGTCTATGGCACTGTTAGTGCCTATCTTAAAGAGCCAGTTCCCAAATGAATGGGTCTTTTTAAAATTGGGTAAATTCCTAAACGCTTTAGCAAAAGCCTCAATAGTAAGGTCTTGGGCATCGTCCTCATTGCGAATCATCTTGAAAATGACATGATAAAGAGGTCGCCTGTACCGCTCCATCAAAATAGCATAGGCTTTTTCATCGTTGAGTAAAGCCCTGTCTATGAGGTCAAAATCTTCAAGTGTTCTATCGTTGTGTTGGTAGTTTTCTATTTCCATCTCACTGTTTTGGCTGTTAGAGCTATTATTCCCACTAAAAATAAATAAACGGAAAAAATCAATTCGTGGATTAAAAATAGAGACATATCTATACTTTCTTTGAAACGTTTTTTAAGTTGGAAAAATATCAAATGCCTCAACAAAATCCATAAAAAAAAACCTATCACCCCGACCCATGCAAATGAAGAAAACAACACTACCAACAGCGCACAAGGCAACATCATAATATGAGAGAAGTTGAGCAAACTCAGTACAAACTTGTGCCCAAATCGGTAGTGTCGGCCAACCGACAAATGCCTTTTCTTTTGAATAAAAAACTCCTTGAAGGTATTTTTTGGTATTGTAACAGTTTGACTTTCAATATCTAAGACTATCTTAGTGGTCTTTGCCCGAGCATAGCGGTTGACAAATAAATCGTCATCGCCTCCCACCACCGCCTGAAATCTACCAAAACCATTGTTGTCTATAAAAATTTGTTTTCGATAGGCCAAGTTTCTGCCCACTCCCATATAAGGCATGCCTGCCAAAGCAAGCGAAAGGTACTGCACGCCCGTCACAAACGTCTCGTAGCGAATAAAAGAGTTCAAAAATCCTTTCGTTTTGGCTTGAGCACTGTAGCCCAACACAAAATCAGTGGCCTGGTCAAAACTGCGGCTCAATGACTCTACCCAGCGCGAGCTTTGCGGCAAACAGTCCGCATCAGTGAGCAAAATGTGTTGATGCTTGGCGGCTTTGATACCCAAAGTAATGGCGTACTTTTTGGGATGAATATGCGAGGGACACTCTTCTACACGCAACAGCCTAATTTTGGCTAAACCTTCAAAGCGATTTTTCATGGCCAAATAAGTGTCAAACTCCGAGCGATCATCAACTACGATAATTTCATAGTGAGGATGGGTTTGATCAACAAGCGCATCAACCAACTTTGTGATATTTTCAAAATCATTTCTTACAGCCACTACAACTGAAATAGGTAGAAGCTGCCCATCAGAAACCCATTTAAAAAACAACAATTTAAAAAATACGAATACCAAAAAGTTGATTTGTATCAACCAAACTACCCCAAAAGCCACCAGTGTAATAATAGACTCCAAAACCTTATGAGATTATTTACAAAATTAGACTTTAGGGCGAAACTTTACAACATTTGGAAGGCTTAGCATCAAATCAACTCAGTGCGTATGTTACGGCCTTTCCTTTTCATCTTCAGTAGGAGTGCCAATGCTAAGACGGTCTCCGCTACGGCCAAAGCCATGACAAACAAAGCATTTACCGCACCCTGATAATCGGTTGAAAAAATGATGAAATTCAGCACCGCTGAGTTGAGCATCATCTCAATACCTATAAGAACTTTGATGATGTTTTGTTGGGAAAGAGAAACATAAAAACCCACCGAAAACAGCACAATACCCAACCAAAGAAAATAACTTACCGAAATCATGTTACAAAAATAATGAACCGACTCAAATAATTTTGAGCACTACCGGTAGTTGGCAGCACAAAAAATTTTACCATAATTTTGCAGTCGGGTACGGCAAATCAACATAACCTACGACAACGGTTTTTTTTGATTTTTGCGGCTATGAAAAAACTTGGCTTGCTGCTTCTACTGCTCTATTGTTGGGGCTGCGCACCCGTAAAACCCCTACCTGAAGGTCAGTACTACTTTGCCGGCTATACATTTTTGGGCAACCAGAGTGTCCCTGAAGAAGAACTCATTCCCCTACTGGCTCAAAAACCCAATTCTTTCGTAGGAAAATCAAGAATAGCTCCTTATTTAACTGCGTATTATCTTGGCAAAAAGCGTTTCCCGAAAGACAGTCTTAAAATTTTAAAAAAAATCAATCGTATCGAGCAGCAAACTGAAAAAAGGATTTTAAAAGTTTCAAAACAAACAAGCGATACACTCAAACAATCCATCAGACTCAGAAACATACGCTCTATTCGGTCAGAAAAAATCGAAGTTCTACAATCGCAGCTTGAAAATGGCAACTGGCTTATGACTTCAATCGGAGAAAAACCTCTATTCTTCGATTCGATGCAGGCTGCCAAAAGTGCCAAACAAATCCAGCGACATTACGCCAATTTGGGATTTTATGCAACTCAAGTAGGTATAGAACCAGATACACTGAGAAAAAGGCGAATAATCGTCAATTTCAAGATAAATGAAAACAGTTTTTTCATTATCAAAGAGTTCAAATACCTAATAAAAGATACATTGGTCAATAGACTGGTTTTAAGCGACTCTGCAAATCGTTTGCCTAAAATCGGGGCAAGGTTCAGCTACAATATTTTACAAAAGGAAAGAGACAGGGTTTCGGCCATGCTTGTCGAGAAGGGACTTTTTCTATTTAGAAACCAAGCTATCTATTTTCAGGTAGATACTTCTTATTCAGATTTTTCTGCTAAAGTTACGATGATCATTAGAGTCCCGACCAACAAACAGTCACACCGCCCTTTTGGTATTGCCAAAACCTCATTTTACAGCGACAGAGGGGTCTCCAGATTGGACACCGTATTAAACAATATTTTTTTCTACCAAGAAGACATTCGATACAACGTCAAAACACTGAAAAACAAGATTTTTATCCAGCCGGGTAATACATTTAGCGAACAAGATGTAATAGAAACTCAGCGGGCATTGCGCGACGTAGATATGTTTAGGTTTGTAAACGTCCAGTTCGACACCATGGGCACTCAACTTCTGGCCAATATTTTTACAAGCCCCTTTAAAAAGTACGAATATTCCAGTGAAACAGGTCTCAATGTTACCCAAGCTTTACCCGGCCCCTTTGTACGGGTGTCTCTCAAAGACAGAAATATATTTGGCAGGTTAGATATTTTGGAAATCTCTTTGAGGGGTGGGCTGGAGTCGCAAGCCTCCGCTACGGCAGTACAAGCCCAAAGCAGTATTCGTAACGCTTATTTGAGCACGGAGTTGGCCGGCACGTTGAGCCTCTCTTTCCCCAGAGTTATGTTTCCTTTAGGATTGAGTATCAAAGACAAACTCAACAGAAGAACCCCCCGAACCACTTTTACCCTGAGCTATGCCTTCATCGAAAGACCTGAATACACCCGCCAAAATACCCTCACCGGATTTCGCTATCGGTGGAAAAACAATAAAAACCAAATTTTTAATCTTTCGCCTATTGAGGGGGTTTTGGTAAATACCAGCCGAATAGCAGACAACTTCAACAATCGTCTGTTAGAACTATTCAACCAAGGTAATCCATTGATTTTTAGCTTTTCTCGTTCCTTAATTTCAAGTACCATATTTGAATTTGTAAATCCCTACAGCCAAACCGGTACTTCCTCAAGAGGCAAGTATTTGCGTACTGAGTTTGAAGCAGGGGGCACGTATCAAAATTTTATCTCTGGAAAAATTGACTCCCAAGGTGAGTTTTTGGGTGGGGTAAGGGTGTTTCGTTTTCTAAGAACCGCTCTTGATATAAGGTACATAAAGCCTGTTTCTATAAAAAGCCAATTCGTAGCGCGCGTTTTCGGCGGAGCGATTTATTCTTACTCTCCTTCGGGTGCTTTGCCTTATGAAAAGTTTTTTTTCTCAGGGGGGAGCAATAGCAATCGGGCTTGGCCTCCCCGCCGTGTAGGGCCGGGAAGTTTTAGCCCTGTAGTCAATAGAGAAGGCTTTTTTGAATACAATTTTGAACAACCCGGGGAAATTATTATAGAAACCAATATTGAATATAGGCGCAAATTGTATAGTTTTATCAACTTTGCTGCCTTTATTGATGCTTCAAACGTATGGCTTTTTAGGCAAGATGCCTCCCGGCCTAATGCAAACTTTCAGATAGATAGATTCTATAAAGAAATGGCTGTCGGGACAGGGCTGGGTATCAGGCTTGACTTTTCTTTTCTGCTGGTGCGCTTTGATTTGGGCATCAAAACTTATGACCCCGCCAGACCGCAAGCCAATCGGTTTATCCTGCACAAAATAGTTTCATCGCCCCCATTTGGAGAACGGGGACAGGCCGTGTTCAACATGGGAATTGGGTATCCTTTTTGAAAGAATTGTTAGCTATTCACAATTGAAACACCATGTAAACTTATTATGAACAAATCTCAGCTCTTTTGGCGCACATAAAAATTCTCAAGAACTTGCGTCGGTAACTATATTCTTATGAGCAGGTTCACGGTTGCATGGGTGTTTTTATTGATTCCCTTTTGTGTTTTTTCGCAATTCAAAGAAGATTTTAGCGATGGAGATTTTACCAAAAATCCGGCTTGGTTTGGCAATACGAACTTTTTTTCAGTAAATTCAAGTTTTCAGCTCCAATCCAATGGCCCCAATGCCACCGCTGAAATTACCCTACTTACCGCGAGCAGCCAACTTGTTAATACCGAATGGACTTTTTACGTGAGGATGGATTTCTCGCCCTCAGGAAGCAACCACGCCAGAGTGTACCTAAGTTGTGATGCTGACAGCCTGAAGGGTGGCAATGGTTACTTTGTGAGGCTGGGAGAAGACGGAGGAGACGATGGAGTGGATTTGTATCGCCAACAATCCGGCAGTGCCACCCGCATCATCAAAGGACGCAACGCAACAATAGTCAACGGCTCACGCAACGAAGTAAGGGTTAAAGTCATCAGAGACCCACTGGGCAACTGGTCGCTCTATTCAGATGTTGCCGGCGGCAATAATTTTGTCTTGGAAGGAACGGTAAACGATACCCGAATCGGCACAAGCAAGAACTTTGGCCTTTATTGCGCCCATACCTCTACCCGCAGGAATCTGTTTTATTTCGACGATATAGAAGTGAAAAGCGCACCTTTTTCACTTTTGGGTGCTCAGGTACTCAGTGCCAACTCTATTTTGGTCAATTTTAGCGAGGCTTATGGAGCAGGGGCACTGCAACCCCAAAACTATACGGTCTCAGAGTTGGGCAGTCCTGTTTCGGTTGCTTCTGAGAATGGTTCAGCGGTAAGGCTCACATTTGCCAATAACTTTGAGCCTTTCAAACTCTACACCCTCAGCGTGAGCAATGTGCGTTCAGCCCAAAACGCTCCTTTGCCCAATAACAGCCAAGCAACTTTCAAATTTGAGACCTCTTCGGGGCAAAGAGATATTGTCATCACAGAGATTTTTGCAGACCCTTCGCCTGTCATTGGGCTACCCGAAAAAGAATACATCGAAATCTACAACCGCAGCGACAAAAGCCTCGAATTGGCTGGAATAGAATACTCGGACAGAACCTCAAAAACCGTCTTGCCTGCTTACCAACTTGCGCCAAGGTCGTATCTAATCCTGTGCGCCAGAGCAGATACCGCCGAATTCAGGCCTTATGGCAATGTGCTCGGGCTTACGAGTTGGCCTTCACTCAACAACAGTGACGACTTACTCACACTCAGAACAGCCTCAGGAACGCTCATTCACCAAGTCGAATACAGCGACAAGTGGTACGGCAGCACCTTTAAAAAAGAAGGTGGCTTTTCTTTGGAAATGATTGATACAGAGTTTCCTTGCGATGAACCCCGCAACTGGACAGGATCGGAACACCCGACAGGCGGCACACCCGGCAGAGCCAATTCCGTTGCCACAAGCCTCAACGACCGCGAACCGCCCTTTGTCCTGATAGCTGAGACCATTGCGCAAGATACCATTGTACTGACTTTCAACGAATATTTAGACCAGACCCTCTCGGGCAACTACACGATGGACAAAGGGATTAGCATCACCTTTTTGCGATACGACAACCAACAAACAATCAGGCTGCTTGCATCCCCAAGACTCCAAGCCCAAACACTTTACAGCTTACAAATCAGCGGGCTTTCAGATTGTGTGGGCAATCAAATACTCAGGCCTTTGTCGTTGGAAATCGTTTTGCCCGAATCCGGCAACAAAGACGAGGTCGTCATCAACGAAATTCAGTTCAATCCACCAACAGGAGGAACGGATTTTGTCGAAGTCTATAACAACTCCCCAAAATTCATCAGTTTAAAAGGCTGGAAACTGGCCGAAAGAAACACAGCCGGCGATTTGGTTACCATCAGAACCATCACCAACAACATATTGGTTTTGCCCCCTGACGGGTATTGGGTCTTTTGCACCGACACAACGGCACTCCAAAGACAACATCCCAATGGGCGATGGAATAGATTTTTTCAGTGCTCAATGCCCAACTACAACAGTGATGCCGATGTGGTGGTTTTGCTCAACGACACAGACACCATCATAGATGAATTTTCTTACACAGAAAAAATGCACTTTGCTTTGATAAGAGACAAAAAGGGGGTTTCGCTGGAAAGGATTTCTCCCTCTGCGCTGACACAAAACGCATCTAACTGGAAATCTGCTTCTTCTACAAGCGGTTATGGCACACCCGGCTACCTGAACTCACAATCTGTGAACTTAGACTTTGCGCCTCGAAATGAATGCTTTAGTGTAGAGCCGGAGATTTTCACCCCTGACGGAGACGGCCAAAATGACTTTACCTTACTCAAATACAACTGCAACCGCAATAATTTGGTCGTCAAGATTCAAATCTTCGACGCTGACGGCTGGATCATCAAAGACCTTGCTATTCAGCAAACCCTATCCGCAGAAGGGTTTATCCAATGGGACGGCACAGACAACCAAGGTCGAAAAGCCAAAGCAGGTATCTATGCCGTTTTTATTGAAGCCTTTGATTTAAACGGTTTTATAGAAAAAAGCGTACTCCGTGTGGCGGTTGGGGCAAGAAGATAAAAACTGCTGCCCCTAATCTGCACCTTGGCGGGAAACAACTTTTGACTTAGTCCCTTTTACGGTGGTAAAATGTTTGAGTCTTATGACTTCTTGGTCTGTGAGAAAACGCCAATGACCCCTTGGCAGTCGCTCTTTGGTCAGGTCGGCATATACTGTTCTGTCTAATTTCACAATTTCATACCCCAAACTTTCAAATATACGTCTGACAATCCTGTTTTTGCCCGAATGAATTTGTACGCCAAGCTCCTTGCGGTCGGTACTCAAAATCGAGAGGCCATCTAAATTGATTGGCCCATCCTCAAGTTCAAAGGCGGGGTCTCTTAGTTTTTCTTCATCCTCCAAAGTCAATCCTTTGGCTAACTCTACCGAATAAATTTTTTTGACATTGCTTGAAGGATGAGAAAGTTTCATCGAAAGTTCTCCGTCGTTGGTCAAAAGCAAAAGTCCTGATGTGTTGCGGTCAAGCCTGCCGACCGGAAAAATCCTTTCTGGACAAGCTGTTTTGACCAACTCCATTACGGTTTTGCGCTCAAATGGGTCTTCCAAAGTCGTAATAAAGCCTTTGGGTTTGTTCAAAAGCACATACACCTTGCGTTCAGGGTTCAAAACCTTACCCTTATAGACCACTTTGTCAGTTATTTTGACCCTATACCCCATATCGGCAACGACTTTCCCGTTTACGGTGATATCGCCATTGGCTATCAAAATATCCGCATCTCTACGTGCGCAAATCCCTGCATTGGCTATGTAGCGATTCAGGCGGATTGTATCTGAGCCTTTTTCTTCTAAGGGTTGTTTTTCAGCTTTGCTATGGCGATTGGGACGAAATGAATCCTTAGATTGTAGGTATTTACTGCGATAAGGCTTTGCATCCTCTGTGTGCGATCGCTGCTTTTTATTTGAATCGCTGGATTGGGGTCTTTGGTATTTGCCTTCCGAAAATTTGGACGAAAAAGAATTGGTTCTTTTGACAGGCTCCCTTGTTGAATAGGAGCTTCTGTCTTGAATGTCTCTCTTCTCCTTCCAATGCGTACCCGCCGAGGTAGCGTCACTTCGGTATTTTTTCACAAAGCCGTGGCGGTTTGCCTCGTCAGGGTTAGATTTTTTGTTGAAAGATGTTTTAGTTGTTTGACCACCAAATTTAAAAGACTTCTTTTCGGGGTAAAGTGAGTTTTTTGATTGTTCATTTTCAAAATTTCTAACCTTGTCTTTAGAGTCTTTTAACTGCCTAAAAGAACCTTTTGATGAAGGCTCTCGAGTTGTTTTGCTGCTTTTCAGGCCTACAGCTTTGAATGAGTTGTCATAACCGTGAGGCGTTTGGTTTTTCTGCCCCCTTGGCTTTCGATTGTGCTTATTATCCTCATCAAGCCCTTTTTCTACGTCAAATTCTTCGTTTTGATTGGGGTATTTTCGTGTCCTCGTCCTTTTGGACGGCGTTGTGTTTTTCTTTTCCATATTGTATTACAAGCCCAAAATCTCCTGCAAAGTTTCACGAGAAAATGGTTTATACAAAAAACCAATCACTTGAGAATAGGTTTGTGCCTTCTCAGCGTCTCTGGGGTCAATAGATGAGGTCAAAATATAGACCGGAACTTTGGTAAGTTTGGCTTTGATACAGCTGTCGAGGAAATCCCATCCGCTTATATCCAACATATTGATATCAAGCAAGATAAACTGATACATAGAAGGGTTTTTTGAATAGGCTTCAAATGCTTTGAGACCTTGCTCAAAATTGTGCATCTTTACTTGATTGAAAGATGAACTTATTTTTTCGATGATTAGATTATTAATAGGGTCATCGTCAATGAGCATGATGTTTATCATATTTTATTGTTTGTTGTGTTAGAGAGGAACGATGATTAAATAAAAAAGTGATTTGTCTTAACAATTGTTAGCAATAATACAGAAATTTTGAAATACAATCTAAACATATTTTTTATTTCTTCAGTAAATTTAATACTGGGAATTTTACTTGCCAACTCTTGGCTCTATCTTTTGCTGTTAATGGTTGTTTCTTTGGTATATTGCTTATATTACAAGAAATACGCTCTGTCAAGAGGCCTAACCATAGGTATAATAAGCTACATTTTTGGTGTATATATTACATCAGTTGATAGGCAAGATGACCAAAATCATCATTTACAATTCTTAAGAAATACGAATGGCTATTTTGCAAAAATAGTCAGTGCACCTAAGAAGAAATTAGACAGCCAAGAGGTAACTCTGGAAATTCGACCAACAACGCTCCGACAAAGACCAACTAAGATACAGGCTTATTTTGCTTCCGAAACCAAATTACATTTTGGGGATTTGCTTTTTGTGATGGGTGCGCCTACTGCATTTGACCCGCCCTCTGTGCCCATGGGCTTTGACTACCGAGGCTACATGCAGCGAAAAGGCATCACCCACCGCCACTACATCAAACACTGCAAAGTAGTCGGCCACGAAAAACATCCTTTGCCTATCTATTACGCGATGCAGGTACGCGCCTACTGCGAGGAGCAAATCAAAACCTATGTCCGCAGTCCCGAATCTGGTTTGCTGATAGCCATGGTGTTGGGCATCAAAGACGGGCTGGACAGAGAGCTTAGAGCCGCCTACCAAGCCACAGGAACCATGCATATTTTGGCCGTTTCGGGGCTGCATGTAGGAATACTTTTTTACCTTATTACTGTTTTGCTTGCGCCATTGAAAAAACTCAAATACGGCAAAGGCCTCTTTGTGAGCACAGCTCTGGGCTTGCTTTGGTTTTATGCCGTTGTTACGGGGCTTTCACCTTCGGTAATGAGGGCAGTTACCATGCTCTCTGTGGGGACTTTGGGTTTGGTTTTTGCAAGACAAGGGCAGGTATTGAACACCATAGGATTTACGGCTTTTGTACTGATAACTATTGACCCAAAAATTGTGTATGATATTGGTTTTCAGTATTCTTTCGCCGCTGTTTTGGGTATTGTTCTGCTCTACAAGCCTTTGTATTCAATCGCATCTCCTCAAAATCGGATATTGGATTACGTCTGGCAGCTTTTTTGTGTGTCGCTGGCTGCCCAACTGGCTACTTCGCCCCTGAGTTTATATTATTTTCACAAATTCCCTACTTATTTTTGGTTGGCTAACGTGTTTGTTGTGCCAATGGCCTTCTTTGTGTTGGCAAGCGGTCTGTTGCTGTTGGCCGTGTCTTGGATGAGTCCGGTGGCTATCTGGGTGGGCAAGGGCTGTGAGTTGCTTGTTTACCTTATGAATGGTTTTGTCCTTTCAATAGAAAAATTCCCATTTGCAGTTTTAGGGGGATTTTTTCCAAGCCAAGCGATGGTCATTGTGCAATATATACTCATCGCACTTGTTTTTTTATACTTTATCCAAAAAAAATCATGGCATTTGACCAGTATTTTGTTTTTTGCTCTGCTACACATTACGCTGGAATGGTATCAAAACAACCTCAAATCCAATACCTCGCTTGCCGTGGTTGGGGATTTCAGACCGGCTTCGGGTTTGATAGTGGTGGAAAACGGCAACAGCAAAACTTTGCTGGATACGGCTTTGAGCCAAGAAACTTACGAGTATAAACTGGGTAGTTTTTTGGATTATTACCCCAATAGACCTATTTCTGTTGCCGATACTTTTTTGTCAGCAGGCAGGTGGATTTATTTCAAAGGGCAAAAATTTTGGCATATCAGTAAGCCACCTCAACAATACCCTGTTTGCGCCGATTACATCATTGTGGGACGCAACAGCCTAAAAATAAACCATTTAAAGAAAATAAACTGTAAAGAAGTCATTTTAGATGCGAGCAATTCTTTTGGTTATATAAAAAGATTCCAACAAGAAGCCGAAAAACTGGGCATAGCGGTTCACTCTGTTAGACAAGAAGGTTTATGGCAGAAAAACCTTTGATTTACAACCACAACGGGAGTTTGGTTTCGGATTTTCGGCTTGAGCCTCAAAACCGCGCTTTTGCCTACGGGGATGGGTTTTTTGAGAGCATCATCGCAAAAAATACCGGATGTCTTTTTCTTGACTTGCATCTAAAAAGAATCTTGGATGGATTGAAAGCCTATGAGTTTGAAGGCGGTTTTATGTCTATTGATGAACTTAACCAAGCCATCCAACAATTGATGAAGGCCAACTCGCTTACTGAGGCAAGGGCTAAAATTTATTTTTGGAGAGAGTCTAAGGGGCTGTATTTGCCTTATGACAATTTTTTTAGTTATCTAATTGAAGTCAGACCGCTTTTGATAAACCCTACCGCTGCTCTTCACGTTGGAATATCTGAAGATTGGAGAGTCCAGCCCAATAAATTATCAGGCTTCAAATCAATGAGTTCTATTGTTTACGTAATGGCAGCTAAAGAAGCCCGACAAAAAAATTGGGATGATATTATCTTGTTAGACCACAAAGAAAGAATTGTTGAATCTTCACGCTCAAATGTCTTTTGGATAAACGAAAAAGATACCATCTTCACGCCGGAGTTGTCTTTGGGCTGCATACGGGGAATTCGCCGGAGGGTTGTTATAGATAAACTGAGAGCTAAAAACTTGAAAATCATAGAAATTTCAGCTTACAAAGAAGAACTTGCGCAAGCAAAAAGTATTTTTCTGACCAATGTCAGTGGGTGCTACAATATAGATTACTTTGAAGGAAACAAACTACAACATACGGATTTATCGGCGTTAGGGTTATGAGCAAAAAAATACTTCCCCTTTTGGTGCTATGGAGCATCACAAGCATAGTTTGGGCACAAAAGATAACTATCTCAGGAGTGGTTACTGATGGCGAAACAGGTGAACCCGTTCCCTTTGCCAATGTGGTGGTGGTCGGCTTGAAGGGGGTGGGTGCGGCTACTGACTTCAATGGCAGGTACACCATCGATTTAGAGCAACATGCAGATTCTCTCGAAGCAAGTTATGTGGGCTACAAGAAAAAGAGAAAACCAATTGGCAGCGAAAAAAAGCAAACTATTAACTTCCAACTGCTCCCTGAAATCGTCCTTCAAGAAGTGGTAGTAGGAGGCAAGTACGAAAACCCCGCTTGGGAAATCATACGCGAAGCCATAAAGCACAAACCCAAAAACAATTCCGATCGCCTCAACAGCTACGAGTTCGACAGCTATGTGAGAACAGAAATTTCGGCAGACAACATAACAGATGAGTTTAAGAAAAAACTCGGTTTCATCTCAAAAAAAATAGAAGAAACCGCCAGAATAAAGGGAGAAGACGGCAAGATGCTTATTCCTCTTTTTATGTCTGAAAATGTGTCGAGGGTGTACCGCAACAACAACCCATTGCGCCAAAAAGAAGTGATTAGTGCCTCAAAAGTAGATGGTTTGGGGGTAACCAAAGGCACGACCATCGCTCAGTTGATGGGTTCAACTTTTCAAGTCTATAATTTCTACAAAAACACCTTGACCATTGCCGGAAAAGACTTTATATCGCCTTTGGCAGACACTTGGCGGGTTTTTTATGACTACAAATTAGAGTCTTTTGAACTGAAAAACATAGACGGCTATCCCTGCCACGAAATCAGTTTCAAGCCCAAAAACGAATCCGACTTGGCTTTTATCGGCAAAATGTGGATAACCGATGAGCCTGACTTTGCCATAAAGCGGATTGAAGTTACTGTTGATAAAAAAGCCAACATTAATTTTATTGAGAAAATAAAAATCCAGCAAGAACTTATTCAAGATGCTGCCAGCGGTGCTTGGTTGGTCTCAAAAACCCGTATCTTGATGGACGTAGCTGAGATTAGTAAAAAATCTGCCGGTTTGCTTTTAAAATTTTATGTGGCCAATTCCGACTTTACGGTAAACAAGCCCCGCAGTCCTTCTTTTTTTGATTTGGATGTCGAACTTACAGATACGGCTCTAAGTGCCAGATCTGAGAAAAACTGGCAACTGCTTCGTCCCGATACACTTACCACCGAAGAGCTCCAAAAATATGAAGTCATCAAAGAAGTCAAAAACATACCTGCCATCCGCACGATTGTAGATATTGTTGAGTTCTTTTTCGTGGGCTACAAGACCATTGGCCCCATTGATTTAGGCACTTATTCTTACTTGTACGCCTTCAACAATATAGAGGGACACAGAATTAGGCTTGGTTTCAGAACCAACGAGGACTTCAGCAAAAAAATAGTTTTCAAGGGCTACGGTGCTTATGGTACAGGCGATAAAACTTGGAAATACTTAGGGGAGGTCAATTTTATACTCAACCGTAAAAAATGGACGGTGTTGGGCATGTCGCATCGCTACGACCTTGACCAATTGGCCATTTACAATGACTTTGTCCAAAATACGCCTCTTTTTGATGCCTTTACCCGCCAAGGCACGCTCCGGCGCGCATACCATAATACTACCAATAAAGTTTGGATAGATATACCTATCAGCAAATCGTTGCGTGTAAAATTCATGGGTTTTCAGCGTGAGTTTGTGCCTCACCAGACTTTCAACTTTGAGTATTACCGCCCCAATGACGGAAGCGGCAAAGATAGTCTCTCCCGCTTCAACACCAGCGAGCTAACCATCGAAACCCGTTTTGCCCCAACAGAGAGCTTTATTATCCAAGGCAATGAACGCATCTCACAAGGAACCAAGGGAAGACCTATCATTACGATTCGTTATTCAAAAGGATTTAGACATGCGCTTGGCGGTGATTTCGAGTACGATAAAATCAATGTCAGTCTTCAGCAATATATCAAAATGGGAGGACTGGGCAGATTTGAATACCAAATCAATGCAGGCTTCACACCTTCAAGATTGCCTTATCCACTGTTGGAAACTCACTTAGGCAACCAGAGCTTTTTCTACAACATCACATCTTTTAACATGATGAACTTTTTTGAGTTTGCCAGTGATAGATTTGTGTCCATGCGGGCTATACAAAGGTTTGAGGGTTTATTTTTTAATAGATTTCCGCTGCTCAAAAAACTCAAATGGCGCAATTTTGTTACTGCCTCTTCCCTATTAGGCGACCTCTCAGCCCAAAACCAAATTTCCAATACCGACCCGGCTCTCATCAACAGTTCCGAAAAAATTTATTGGTTAAGCCCCAGTTTGCCCTATTTAGAAGTAAGCTACGGAATCGAAAATATATTTAAGTTTTTAAGAATTGAGGCCATTCACCGACTCACTTACCTTGACCAGCCTTACACGGTAGAAAATGGGCCGTTTAGAATAAAAATTTCTGCTCAATTTAGGCTTTAATTTAGCCGCATGAATTAATTTGAGCCCGTCATATTTCTATGATGGCTTTTTTTATTTCAAAGTATATATCCATGAAAGTAAAAATTTTAATTGTTTTAGCTTGGCTTTGTAGCCTGCAAACATGGGCGCAATCCCGCAAAATCGAATTTACCGAGTTCGATTTGCCCAACGGGCTGCATGTTATTTTGCACCAAAACAACTCTGCTCCAGTTGTGTGCGTGTCCGTACTTTATCATGTAGGCTCTAAGAATGAAAACCCTGATAGAACAGGATTTGCTCACTTTTTTGAGCACCTGCTCTTTGAAGGAACAAAAAACATCAAACGCGGCGAATACAGTAGGTATGTCCAAAACGCAGGCGGTGAGTTAAACGCCTTCACCTCCAACGACCAAACCTACTACTACCAAGTCCTTCCCTCTAACCAACTCGAACTGGCTCTTTGGTTGGAGTCAGAGCGTATGCTCCATGCCACAGTTACAAAAGAAGGCATAGAAACCCAAAGAAAAGTAGTCAAAGAAGAACGCCGCCAACGTGTGGACAACGTACCCTACGGAGATTGGGACGAAGAAATGTTCAAAAGGGCTTTTAAAAACCACTCTTATCGTTGGCCTGTCATCGGCTCTATGCGGCATTTGAACTCCGCTAAAGAAGATGACTATGTCAATTTTTACAAAACATTTTACGTGCCCAACAACGCCACTCTCACCATTGCGGGGGATATAAAAATTGAGGAAGCAAAAACATTGGCCACCAAATATTTTTCAGAGATTCCGAGGGGCAAAGACATCGTTAGACCTTCCAAAAATGACGAGCCGCTCGGCAAAGAAATAAGGGTAAACTTGGAGCGTGAAGTTCCGCTTCCCAGGGTTTATATGGGCTACAAAATTCCCGAACAAACCCATGAAGACGCACCGGCTTTAGAGATGCTGGCCGAGATATTGGGTGGAGGAGCCTCTTCAAGGTTCAATAGGGAGTTAGTTGAAAAACAAGAAGTGGCCAATTTCGCCAGTGCCTCACCTTACCTACTTGAGCATCCCGGTTTGTTCTTGGTTATTGCCGGAACGCCCTCGCCCGATATCGCCAGTTTAGAAAAGCTCGAAAAAGCACTTGAAAAAGAGATCGAAGAAATCTGCAATACATTGGTGGAAGACAGCGAACTGGAAAAAGTCAAAAACCAATACGAAATAGCCCAGCTCGGTGGGGTTAGCTCAATGGAACAAATGGCGCAAGTATTGGCTTCAAGCTATGTTTTCTTCAAAAATACCGGGCGCTTTAACAACTACGCAGAGCCTTATTTGAAAGTTACCGTGGACGACATCAGAACTGTGGCAAAAAAGTACTTGCGCAAAGACAATCGAGTGGTTCTTCGTTATATCCCTAAAATTTAAATCCATCATTTTATGAAACAAATACTTATATTTTTCTTGATGCTTGTTGGCTGGTCTGTAATGGCTCAATCCATTGACAGAAGCAAAGCCCCTATATCCAAATCAGCCCCACAAATCAACATATCTGACTATCAGAGATTTGAGCTTGACAATGGCCTGAAGGTCTTCTTTGTTCAAGACAATAGCCGCCCAACTGTAAATATTAGCCTCAGATTAGTACTCGAACCCATAAAAGAGGGAAACAAAGCCGGTTTGTCCCAAATGGCGGGACAAATGCTCAGAAGAGGCACAACTTCGCGAAGCAAATCGACCCTTGATGAAGAAATCGAAACCATAGGATCCTACGTGGGAACTTCTGGAACAGGTATATCTGGAGCAACCGTTACCAAACACCTTGATAAGTTTATGGATATTTTTACGGATATACTTTTAAGACCAAGTTTCCCTGAAAAAGAGTTCCTAAAAGTTCGCAAACAAATCAAAACAAACCTGGCCATCCAAAGAACCAACCCCAATTCGATGGCCAACCGAACGACCCGTCAAATCATCTTTGGTAAAGACCACCCTTATGGTGATGTGGCTACCGAGTTCACAATAGATAACATTGAACTCGATGACTGCCGCGAATACTACAAAAAGTATTTCAGGCCCAACGTAGCCTATCTTTCTATCGTGGGAGATTTGACTTTTGAAAAAGCAAAAGAACTGGCTAATAAATATTTTAGCGATTGGAGAAAAGGCGATGTCCCCAAACCCACTTACGAAAAACCAAAATTTGATAAAGGATTCATCGCTTTAGTAAACAAAGATGACGCGGAGCAGTCTGTGATAAACATAGTCCAACTCGTTGATGTGAAACCCTACACAGAAGATGACTTCAAAATGGATTTTATGAACATGATTTTGGGGGGAAGTGGCTTCAATGCGCGCCTATTCCAAAACCTACGCGAGGACAAAGGCTTTACCTACGGGGCGTATTCCAGTTTTTCTGCTGACAACCAAATCGGAACTTTGAGCTGTGGTGCCAGCGTCAGGAACTCGGCTACCGACTCAGCCATGCGAGAATTTATTTATGAAATCAATCGAATCAGAAACGAAAAACCCACCCAAGAAGAGGTGGATCTGGCTGCCAATATCATGACTGGCTCATTTGCGCTCTCTTTGGAGGACAAAGGAACAGTGGCGAGTATGGCTACACAAATCGAGCGTTACAATTTGCCTAAAGACTACTACCAAACCTATCTAAAAAAAATCACTCAAGTAACCCCTGAGCAAGTGCAAGAAATAGCTCAGAAACACGTACAGCCTGAAAAAATGTGCATGATGGTCGTAGGGAAAGAAAAAGAAATCAAAGAAAAACTCAGAAAGTTTGGAGAAGTAAAAGTCTTTGACGACGAAGGCAACGAAATCGTACCCATCTCCGCCGAAGTTCCCGCCGGACTTACTGCTGAAGAAGTCGTCGAAAACTACCTCAACGCCATAGGTGGCAGAGAAAAACTACTGAAAGTAAAATCTCTTATTATTCAAGCATCAAATCTTTCAAGCGGAAGAGAAATTGAGCTTACCGAAGTGCGCAAATTCCCAAACATGATGGCAGCCAATATGTTCATGGAAGGCAATACGCTGTACCAAAAAGTCTATAATGGCCAGCAAAACAAGGGCTTTTACACCTATAAAGACAAGGACAAAAAAGCCTTTAGGGACGTTCTGTATGACGCAGCACTCGAAATGGCATCAATTGAAGCGTTTTACTTTGACGAACTATATTATAAACTCAAAAACTACCGATTGAAACTGAGCAAAAAAACAGTACAAATCGGCAGTGAAATTTGCTATGAAGTCAAAGTAACCACCCCGGATGGAATGTCATATTACAAGTACTACGCCAAGAGAAATGGGTTACTATTACAGGTCAAAGACTTCAAGGATAAAACTTACACTTATGATAAATATAAATTTGTTGATGGTATCAAGTTCCCATTCTTGCTTCGACCCAGTACCCCGATGGGGCCTCTTGATGTCAAAGTAAACTCTATCAAAATCAATGAGGAAGTTGTAGATACTTATTTTAAAACAGAATAGTAAAAATTACCAACATAAAAGGCCGCCAGTAAAAAGGTGGCCTTTTATTTTTCTGTACATTTGATAAAAATAATATAGTCTAATTTTATATCTGAAAATCAGCCTCCAAACATATATCTCAAAACTTCTAATTTCATATTTATTGCACAGCACAAAAAAACGCTTTGCTGATGAAAAGTTTTCAGTAATCAAAGCCAGCCGCAAATAATATATCAACGTTTTGCTTGCAAACAGGCCATGTTTAACATCAGCTTCTCTGTATAGTACCTTGGCAAGTGATGTAAAATGAGCCTCGCGTTTGGGTCGATAAAACTGCGCTGATAAAGAATTACTCAGTATTCTTTTTTGGGTAGTAATCTGATTGTCATAGTAATATTCAAACCTTTTTGATGACTTGACCCAAAAATCAAAATCCTCAAACAGTAAACTCTCATCGTAGCCGCCCGTATAATCTAAAACTTCCCGCCCAATCATCATTGTAGGCGTAGAAATAAAATTCAATCCCAAAACTTGAGGAAAAATCTTACCACTCAAAGGTTTGGGAATAAGTTTGCCCCGCTTCAAAGCGTGAAAACTCCCTACAGTTTGGCCTTGTTCATCAATCAAAAGACAATTAGAATACACAACACCTACTTGGTGCAAAGCAAATAATCGGACTTGACGCTCAATCCTGTCGGGCAAAAGCACATCATCACCGGCCAAATCCACTATAAAATCCCCCTCAGCGTAACTCAAAGCATGGTTAAAAGTCTTGCAGTAGCCCATGTTGCACGGGTTAGGCAAATACAAAAAATCTTTTTGCTCTTTCAAGCGTCGTATTTGCAAATCAGTCGCATCACTGCTGCCATCGTTGGCTACTATTAGCTGTATGGGCTTATAGCTCTGCTGCCAAACCGATTGAATAGCTTGAGCAATGTACTGCTGATGATTGTAAGCGATGCAAATAACCGTTACCAAGATCGTCGTGGTGGATTGGGTTTGTATTTAGATTCCTGAAAAATTTTCTGGGCATCCTTCATCTCCATAAGTTGTTGCAACGTTATTTGTGGGTTGCGTTTCATGTATGCCCGCACGATTTGCCAGCCCAACCAACGACCTATCCTACCCGGGCACTCTTCTGCTATCTCAGAAACCTTAGGTCGTTCGTCTAAATAGCGATTCTTAACGGATGCCTTCGTATTGTACAATAGCTCATTTTTAATAAAATGACCCCAAATTTCGATTTCGTTGTAATGTGCATCTAAAATCTGTTGTTCGGTAAAACCTATTAATAACGAGTCTGGGTAAGCGGGAAATATCTTTTGTAAAAAATAATACGATTTGCCATAATATATCATATCAGCAAGCATCGTTTGCTCTAAAATATCATATTTATTAAACTTTGTACTCAAGGCCAATACGTAATTAATTGGCAGATAAGTAGGTGTCATCCTCTCAAGCATATAACCGTGCAACTGCAATTGGGGCGGCGGTCTGAAAGGAACTTTATTCCCTAAACAAAACTCAAGCCCCCAAACCAATATCTCCCCATCAGTAAATAAATCTGCTCCCGCCTCATAGCCGGAGACTATCGTGTAAACCTCCGAAGGAAGATGCTCCTCAGGATAGTAGTACTTAATGAATCGAAAAGCATTTTGCAATTCGTCCTTGGCTTTATCTATACCTGTGAGGTGGTTTTTGCAAGCAAAATACAGCGTATCGTACTGAGGTAGAGTTGTTTTAGCTACAATTTTATGTACCAACTCTGCACCCTCTTCAGGGCGGTACCCCAAAAAGCTCTTTGCAAATTTGGGGTATTTAGACACAAAACTTTGAACTTGCTCCACGGTTTTACATGCTCTAAACTCATCTTCCAGAGCAATTAGCGACAGTTCCACCGAAATGCCCGATACGTCCGGTAAACCATCTTTTGGAGAACACGCCCAGAGAAAAAACAAAAAATATATGGAGTAAAACAAATTTTTCATTTCAATCAATTTTTTATCAAAAGCACAACAACTTGTGCTGTAATGCCTTCTTCCCTACCAACAAAACCCATCTCTTCATTGGTTGTGGCCTTTATAGAGACATCATCAACCTCAATTTTCAAAATACGCGCCAAAACTTCCCGCATTTGAGGGATGTACGGTTTTATCTTAGGCTTCTGCAAACAAATCATACCGTCCACATTACCAACTATGTAATCTTGGGCTCTAACTTTATTGATAACATCTTCCAAAAGTAATTTGCTGTCAATCCCTTTCCATTTGGAATCAGTATCAGGATAGTGCTGGCCTATATCTCCCAAAGCAAGTGCTCCCAAGAGTGCATCGCACAGAGCATGAATAAGCACATCAGCGTCTGAATGACCCAATGCACCTTTGCCATGTGGTATTTCAATGCCCCCAAGCCAAAACTCTCTCCCCTCTACTAAACGGTGTACATCATAACCAAAGCCGATTCTAATTTTTGTCGTCTGCATTGCTTGAATTAGTTTTTTATGTATCCTTGTTGTGAATTTAATTAAAAAGATTATGGTAAATATTGTTTTATTCGGCCCTCCCGGTGCAGGCAAAGGTACGCAAAGTGATAAACTTATCGAAAAATACCAATTGTCTCACATATCAACCGGCGATCTTTTTCGCAAACATCTTAAAAATGAGACTCAATTGGGTCTGCTGGCAAAAAAATACATGGATGAAGGTAATTTGGTACCCGATGAGGTGGTGATTGGGATGGTCAAAGACCGTGTTTGTGAGCTTTTGGACCAAAAGGGTATCATCTTTGACGGTTTTCCTCGAACAGTGGCCCAAGCAGAGGCATTGGATAAAATGCTATCTGATTTGGGAATTGAAATAAATCTTATGCTCGCTCTGGAGGTGCCTGAAGCAGAACTTAAAAAAAGAATCATGGAAAGGGGTAAAACTTCGGGTAGAGCCGATGATCAAGACCCTGAAAAAGTTGAAAACCGTATTCGTGTTTACAACCAAGAAACTTACCCTGTAAAAAACTTTTATCAAAGTCAAAATAAGTTCTTTGCTGTAAATGGCGTGGGTTCGATTGATGAAATTTTCCAAAATCTTTGCACTCTAATTGACTCAAAATAAAAAAAGGGTTTCGTGTGAAACCCTTTTTTATTAAAAAAATGATGTTCTGTTAATTAGACCAAGTGTTAGATTCGTACTCAGCAAGATTGTGCATATACTCTAATGCCTTGCCAAGTTGAGTTTGACCGTTAGGATAAATCAAATCGATAGACTCATCTCTGGGATTTGAATACTTGGTAAGGTGGGAAGTAAAAAGACGCAAATCAAATGCTTCTTGCAAATTCCTATGCTCCGTAATATTTTGAGGATTAAACCACTGAGCATCTGGGTTCTTGCTAAACAGGTTCTTAACCAGTTCTTTGTAGGAAAATGTACCAATTGAAGTTTCAACGCCTTTAGGATTAAAATCAGCAGGAACTATAATGGTGATAGACTCAATGTCATAATACATACGAGACCTTTTCCTATCGAATATCAAGTTCTCTTTGATGTCAAGAATGTATAACTGATTGTCATACCTCCAATAAGAAGCTGAAATCGATGCGGATGAGCTTTCGGCTTCTCCACCCCAATCATCTTCTTCATCATCAAAACCTGCATCATCTTCTATCACACCTGCTCCGGGGACTTTCAACTTATCCAAAAAATCTTGCGGATTCATCCTTGTTGTCAAAGAGTCATTGGTAAAAGGGCGAATGGCACCTATTTTGGCAGCTTCCAAAATCAATCGAGTTATTTCGTTTTTAGCAGCTCGAAAAGGCTCATTCTGCTTTTCACGCAAATCAATCCTCTGCCAAAGTGAGCGAACAAACATTCTGTCTGACTCAACTATAGGACGAACCGAGTGCTTAGCAAGGGGATCTTGCTCTATGGAATAATTTCCAAACTCAAACTCTGCATAACCCTGAGCATTCGCAAAGAATGGGGTTGCAACCATAATTAATAAAATGAATTTCCGATTCATAAACTTACTTTTTATTGTACAGGTAATTGAATAATTTCTTCTCCCATAGCAACTGTTTCCTTTTGGTCTTTGAAATTCATGCGCTCAACTTTTTCAACTGTAACTACAATCCTATCAATCTGACCTTGACAAACTGAATTTAAGTCAATCCTTGGATTAGTTACATTATTTAACTGAGCGATAACTTTTTTACCTCTAACCGCTAAAATTTCTATTTTCTGCGGACGGTAACGAGCATCTTTGGGTAAGAACTCTTTGAAACTCTCGTCAGGGACTACTTTAATATCAAGCGCGCCACTACAAGGTACACCGTTTTTCAAGTCAACGGGCTTGCCATTGTGAAAAAGTCTAATCGTTGGAAGAGGTATCTTACGAACATTGAATTTTTCAACGCCAAGTGCAGCTCCACCACTCGAAACTGTCAAATCTACTTTTGGTCCTCTGGGAACAATAGTAACTAACCCTTTCTTCGCACCCGGTATCAACTCTGCATCTGATGAAGTTGTAAAGCGAGGATCATAAGCTATTCCCAAAGCAGGGCAGTTAACCTGAATCTCATTACCACAATTGAGGTAGAGGGCTGAAACCGCAGCAGCTTGAACTTGTAAAATAGGTTTTACTACATAATAATCAACTTCTTGACATATAGTAGTATCACCGGTTGGTCTGGGAACTGTAATACAGCCTTTGTAAGATTGCTTCGAATTACCATCTTGGTCATAGCTTGTTGCAGCAGCAGTAAATTCAATTTTGCCTTTACCTCCTTCAACCGGAATCGGACTGCCGTTTCTTGTCATTACAGGCACAAGATTTCTTGAAGTTGCAGCAATGAACATTTCAGCATAATACTTGGTTCCGGCAGCTACGTATTTCGATTCTGCACTAACGTAAGCCGTGATCACATCGAATTTAAGCTGATCAGCTCCGATTTTTTGTGCCAACCTTTCTAATGCTTTTGATTCAGCTTGAACAACCTCAGCCTGCATATAGCTCAAAACTGCTAAACATGCCACGTTAGGGGTGTGATCAAAGTTCAATTGAGCAAAATCCTTATTCTTTTGGTCTGGATTGTTTTTGAACTGATCCATATCTTTTGCATCAAGAGCTATCTGATCTGCATTGAGCGAATCGACTAAAGCATTCAACGAATTTATATAATTGACCAAAATGTCTTTAAGTTTATATGCTTCGCCGTCTTTAGGACCTCCCTCTACTCCAATTGTATAATTCATTTGAGCGTCATAGTCCTTTCCGTTTGCATACATACCTGTCTCCGGATCTATGCCACCAGCCAACTCAGCGATGACCTTCCTCATTTCATTGATCTTAGCCATTGGAGCCTCAGTAAGTTTCCTTACCTCTTCAGACTTTCTCAACACAGCTAAGTCAGCGGGACGGTTGCCATCCTTCTCAACTTTAGATTTAATTCCAGCTAATACTTTACCATTATTTTCTGATGTTAAACTTACTGTATGTTGCAAGCTCTCGTCAATGAACTGGAATTTTTCCAAAACTGAATTACTTACTTGTAGTGCCAAGAGGGCTGTCAATACGAGATACATCATATTGATCATCCGTTGCCTTGGACTTTCTTTTGCACCACCTGCCATAGGTTGTTGATTTAAATAAATTTAATGAATAAATAAAACTACGCTTTCATAGCAGCAATCATGTTGCCATAAACTTTGTTGAGAGTTGTCAAGTTTCCTGTCAAAGATTTCATTTGATTCTTGAAAACCTCAGATTCTTTGCTGGCATCAGACATGCTCTCCATAGCAACGGTCAAATTACTGTAGAATTTGTTCATCGCTTTGATATGACTGTTTGCATCATTAAGTTCCATTTCATAGACCGCATTCAACGCACCCAAATTCTTAGTTAAATTCTGAATTTGGCTGTGATATTCTTTGGCCGAATTAGTGGCTGTGGCCAATTGATTCATTGTATTAATAGTATTACCATAGGCTTTATTCAATTCATTGATAGAACTGGTTGCTGTTTTGAGTGTATTAGCGTACTCATTAGTAGCCAAAGTCGCATTTGAAACATCTTTCATTTGCTTTACAGATTCGTTGAGTACACCCATGCCAGCACCAAAGTTTTTGAAAGCATCAGGAGTGAGGTTAGCATCAAGGATCATCTTGTCTATAAGAGCTAATTTTTCAGAGACCTTAGGATCTTGTTGAATAGCTTTTGTATCTTTTGCTTTTGCTTGCCCACTTGACAATTCAGGATAAACCAATGACCAATCATAATGAGCTTCAACCGGAGGGGCAGGCTGGAACACACCTAAAAGGAAAATGAATGATTCAGTACAAAGACCAATTGTCAACATTTCACCAGCACCTTTATAGTGCATGATTTTGAAAAGAGCACCCAATACCACAACTGCAGCTCCAAGTGAAGTAGCTTTGGGGATAACAACTCGGTAGAACCACTCGAGTGTTGTTTCTTGATGTTTTTTTGCCATTTTTTTAAGGATTTTTTAGATTTTTAATTTAGGAAAGGTTTAGGCTTCAAAGATTGGAAAAAAATTCTTTTAAAAAAAAAAATTTAAAATTCATAGCCTGATGAGCGACCCAAATGTGTCATTACACATCTAAAGCCAATAAAGGATCGAGCTCTGGTCTGGTATTCATAAAGCCTAGACCCCGTTTCATTGTAGAATTCAATATCTTTCCAAGAGCCTCCACGTATTACTTTCCTCAATTCGGTTTTATCAAAATAGGTTGGGTTTAAGTCCCAAACTATTGGATAACTGTTAGGCGAATAAGCATCTTCACACCATTCAGAAACATTTCCCGCCATATCGTAAAGACCATATTCATTCGCAAAATATGCCCTAACGGGTGCTGTGTACTGGAATCCATCATCATAGTAGTTGCCTCGACCCGGCTTAAAATTACATAGAGCGCAACCTTTGCCATTGCGGGTGTAAGGGCCGCCCCATGGAAACTTAGCCATATCTCTACCACCTCTGGCGGCGTACTCCCACTCAGCCTCAGAAGGCAACCTAAAATTAGGCATTGGGAACATTTCAGCATCAACCCTGTAAGAATTCAGGTATTCTGTTCTCCATTGACAAAACTTCTGTGCTGCATCCCAATTGACTCCAACAACAGGGTAGTCATCAAATGCAGGGTGCATAAAATAGTATTGCTGCATAGGGTCTCCCATGTGGTAAGTAAAATCAGTCATCCAAACAGTTGTGTCAGGATATATTTTGGCATCAACCATCTCCTGATAAGTAGAGAGCACAGAATCAGGACCATCAAACAGGTAATAATTAGTAAACTGCCTGTACTCATTGTTGGTAATCTCGGTATCATCCATGTAGAATCCACCAATGGTTACTTGTTTGTTGAGATTGATTTTTGATGAGGCAATATCTTCGTCGGCTTGCCCCATGTGAAATGTACCGGAGGGAACCAATGTCATGCCTATTGGCGTAACAGGTCTCCACATTTCGCGGTCCTGAACACCCACCAAATGCCCACCGTCATCAGAGGAACGGCCGCCGCCGCAGCTTTGCAGTACAACTGCCGCTGCAACTGCCAAGAAGAGAAGTTCTCTTTTCATATCGCGTATTGTCATGTTAAGATTTAGGAAACTTTAAAATATACAGTAAAATACGTGCCAAAATTTTCAATTTGGCCTCTCAATCAAGTCTGAACCTTGGAGTGCGAACAGGACTTCGTTGGTATAAAGAAAATTTAGGGATTCGGTAGGACAATACAACTTCGTGAGAACCAGCAGAAGTTGCATTTCTAACGGCTTGATTGACCACCAAAAAATCAAAAGAATAGCTGAGTCTAAATTTTTTAGCTTTATCCAGATTTAGACCGGCCAAAACTGCAATAGATTCCGATTGTCTATGAAATATGCCCATCCAAACCCAATCATTGTATGTAGATAAAGCACCTACTTCATAAGAAAACAAATTTGTCTCGGTCTTTAGAACAGCCATAGGACTTAGCTTGACTCTTTGGCTCAATTCAAAATGATAGGCCGCCATTATAAAAACGTGCATCGCTAAAGGGGCCATCTGCCTGCCATCGTAAGAGAAAGAGGCTTGGCTCACTTGTTGTAACGAAGTATGAACGAAGTATTTCTTAGTTGAATACCCTGCACCAAATGCCAAATCAGGCAACTGACCTATACTATTGAGCCTACCTGTGGAAGTAATTAATGGGTCTTGCTCGCGTGGTCTCAATACCCCAAAATCAAGAACTTTATTATAAATTCCTACTTGTGCACCCAAACTAATGGTCGCCCCATTACTTTTAAGTTTTCTGTGCCACGCACCTGACACTTGGAAGACTTGATTGGTAAAAGGTCCTATTGTCTCATTGAGAAAGTAAAAACCTATGCCAAACTCTCTTTTATGAAAAGGTAAACTACCGGTAAGTATGGTAGTAGTGGGTGCTATGCTGGGGTCTATCTGTGAACTATATCCCGCCCACTGACTTCTGTGTATCAAAGAAAACTCGTTCCAGTCGGCATCAGCTCCTGCGAAAGACGGCGAGAAGTAGAGCTTATTGAAGTAGAACTGAGTGAACTGAGCCATTTGTTGAGCTTGGAGGCTCAACGTAAAGAGGCAAAAAAGCAATGGCAGTAATAATCTATTCATTTTGGGTAAGGGAAAAGTGTGATTCTAAGTAGCTTTCAATGGCTCCGGCCATTGAGGGTACATTAGGTAAAGGAGCTTGGATGTCAAGACGAAACCCATTATCAAGAACAGCGTTGGCTGTTGAAGACCCAAAAGCAGCGAATTTAGTCTCTCCTTGCCGGTAATGGGGAAAATTGTGCTTGAGTGAGGACACACCGGATGGACTGAAAAAGACAATCATCTGGTAGGAATCGATATCAATGCTATTTATTTGTGCAGGGATGGTTTCATAAACAATTCCTTCAGCATAGTTAAAACCATTTTCCGTCAAAAATACCGGTATTTCATCGCGTCTAATGGCAGAACATGGATAGAAAAATTTTTCGTTTTTGTGCTTTTTAAGAATTTCAATTAGATCCGCCGCAGTCTTTTGCCCTGTAAAAAGTTTGCGCTTGCGCATGACAATATATTTCTGTAAGTAGTTGGTGGTTTGCTCAGATATACAAAAGTATTTTGTGTCTGCCGGCATCTCTATCTTAGCTTCTTTGACTATTCTAAAAAAATTATCCACTGCATGTTTGCTGGTAAAAATAATCGCTGTAAAGTCTGCTATGTTTATTTTTTGCTTTCTAAATGTTTTAAAATCAACCTCTTGTATTTGGATAAACGATGTAAAATCTATTTGAACTCCAAATCTTTCTATTAAATTAGCATAAGGTGATTTGGTTGCCGGAGAAGGTGGGGCTTGAGTAATTAGTATCGACTTTACTATTCTATTGGCATCCATGAGTTTATGTTTTCACAAAAAAACTCAGAAACAGCGCGAAAGGCACCAATTCTGTGATGCAAATGTAGATAATTTTTAGGCTCTGCACATCATTAATAACTGCATTTAAGCGATAGACCAAAATAAGTTTTGCAAAAAAATACGTAATATATTGTAAAATAATTATGTAGGTGACAAATCCTTGTATGTAATCCGGCCTAAGTGTGAAAAAAAAAATAAACCCGGCATCTAACATCAGAAAAATATGCAACGTCGTGATACTCTCTAATATATGGATGGAAGCAAGTTGTCTTTTGCGAAAAATAGAAGATAAAAAACCAATCATCAGAAAATAAGACCCTGTAAATAAGCCCACATTCATGAAAGAATACAGAGTGGTAAATGAGAAAAAACTGCCGCCTTTTTTATCAACTAAATTATTTACTACCAAAATGTTGAGTGAAAAAAATGCTATAAAATACAGTAGATAAAAAAAGTCATAGTTGCGGAAAATAGGCTTGGAAGTAATCCCGTTGAGATAGCTCCAAAGCCATTGAAAGCCACCCTTCAGGGGTGATATAAACAGATTGACAATGAAAATTGTAAAGTAAAAAAAGAAAACATCAGTATCTGCTTGTTTAGACTGTACAAAATCTGGCTGTAAAAATTTTTTGCTATTGCTTTCTATATTCGAGTAAAGGGCTGTAGTTGGAGTTGATGACACAAATGCTTTGGTGTTTTCTACGCCATTTCGGTTGTAAACAGTAACCAAAATGCTTTTGCTTGTGAAAGTATCTATCCTGTGTGTAAACAAAGTATCAAGCAACATCTTCTTTATCAACACATTGTCAAAAAATACGGAAGATCCCTCGAATTGCATTTGTAAAATTAAATAGCGAGGTGAATTCGACTCTGCGGATACGAATATGTGTTTGGTCTTGGATTTTGCCCCTTCATAATAAGGTATGTAATTATTTTTTTGATACAACAACCAATCATCGTTTATATCTATAAAATATTGAGAAGATTGGGCTTGCAGTTCACCTAAAAACACAAATAATAAAGCCAATAAAAATAACTTGTAGGACATGCGTCAGTTTTGTATTGGTCTCAGGTTTTTGATTTGTTTGCTTGTGCTCTCAAAAATGCGGGTTACCTCCGACTTAAAGCGTGTGCTTGGATATTTATCAACCATTTCGGTGTAGAGCCTTAGGGTTTCTTCAAAACGGTTTTTCTTTTGCTCATCAACACTATTTTTAGAAAGTTCATATTGAGACCTAAGCCTCAGATAAGCAACTTCTTCACGCAAATCAGAGTCGGGAAAATCGCGTTCAAAGTTTGAATAAGCTATAACAGCGGCCTTATACATCCTCACCTTTTGGTATTGCTTCGCCATCTCAAAGGCTTTAAGTTCCATTTTGGCTCTCAATTCCGCTATCATCTTAGAGGCTTCTTCGACCCTTGCACTATTGGGATAGGTATTGATAAAATCCTGAAAAGCCTCAATCGCGTCCGAAGTGCTTGATTGGTCTAAGTTGTGTTGAGGGGTTTCTTTGTAAAGAGAGTAGCCGTACATGTAGAGGGCTTCTTCTGCATTTTTGCTGCGGTTGTAGGTGCGGTGAAAGCGTCTAAAATATTCTGCACTCAAAAGATACATCCCTGCATAATACTGGCAATAAGCATAATAAAATCTGGCTGATTCATCTTCGGGCTTGCCTGATATAAGAGGCAAGGCTTCTTCAAAAAGCAATAGGGCTTTGCCATAATCTTTTTTTCCGTAAAAATTTACCGCCGTATTGTATTTAACTCGCCAATCTTGGCTCTTGGAGGCTTTATAAAAATCTGAGCAAGATAACAATGCAACAGATAAGAAAATAAGAAGAAAATTGCGCATATCAGAAATAAATACGGGTTGATTTCAGTTTACGCTTCAGCTCATTGACTTGCCCTTCGGTCAGAGGATTTCCCGTCAAAACCAGTGTCTTCAGGCCGGTCATTTGCTCCAAGCATTCAGGAATGGTTTTAAACCGATTGAAAGACATATCTAAGGTTTCAAGGGTCTTGAGCTGCGCGAAAGCGATAGGGAGTTGTTCTAAATAATTTTCTCTAACAATCAATTCATTGAGGTATTTCAGATTTGAAATTGAAGCAGAAACTGAGGATATTTTATTGCGAGTTAAGTTAAGATGTGAGAGCCATTGAAGTTTAAAGACGTGCTCAGGAATGCTCGCAATAGAGTTACTGCCCAAATCCAAGTGTACCAAGTATTTGCTCGATGTCAAGTCTGGAAATGCCTCAAAACGGTTGTTAAACAATTTTAAGTTGGTAAGTAGAATCATATCAAAAAAAAACTTGGGCATTTCGCTAAGTACCGAAGAGCTAAAGTCTGCACAATAGATTGCGTCTGGAGAAGCCGCCGAGGCTGCTTTGAGATTGAAGCAAAACTGGTCTGACTTGTCTCTGAGCATAGGCAGGGCACTGGTATATCCATTTTCAACAGCCAAAATCAAATCCACACAGATATCTTGAACAATAAAGCCGCCTTCTTTGCCCATCATGTCTTTGGCCAAAGCACGGTAATAATAAGCCTCTGCATAATTGGGATTTATTGAGACCGCCGTGGTAAACTCGTTGAGGGCTTCAATGTACTCTTTTGACTGCAAATAGTTCTTCCCTTTGACTAAATGAGCGGTAGGCTCATCAAGTAAGATACAAAACAAAGTAAAAAGAATGAATGCAGATTTCATAACTTTGCTCTAATGAAAAGATAATGTTTCCTGTCCGAACTAAGTTTATATTAAACTAAGTTTTTGGCTAAATAAAATTGAAAGTAACTAATTTCGTCCGTAAAAGTAAATGAAATTTTTTGTAAGTCATAAATTTTGGACAGTTGTTTGTTTATTTTATGTCCTTTTCAAAGGCCTAACGGCAGACGCACCCAGACTTGACATCCTAAACGAAACTATCCGAAATCTTCACTTCCATGTCCCTATGTGGTTTGGAATGGTGGCTTTTTTTAGCGTATCTGTTTATCAATCAATTCTATACCTGCGCACTAAAGACCTACTGCATGATATAAAAGCCTCTTGTCTGGCTTCAACCGGAATTGTGTATGGTCTGCTGGGTTTGGTTACAGGGATGATTTGGGCGCAATACACATGGGGAAGGGCGTGGAGCAACGACCCGAAACAAACCGCATCGGCGGTGGCTCTCTTGATTTACTTGGCTTTCTTTGTCTTGAGAGGCTCTTTTGATAACATTCAAAAAAGAGCGACCGTCTCATCAATTTACAGTATTTTTGCTTACCCTACTATTGTGCTACTGATTTTTATCTTGCCCCGCCTATCTGATAGTTCGTTACATCCGGGTGCACAAGGCAATCCTGCGTTCAACGCTTATGATTTGGACTCAAAACTTCGATGGATTTTCTATCCCGCTGTTTTGGGATGGATTGGACTGGGTTGGTGGATTTCAGAATTATGGATTAGGTACACTAAAATAAAAGTTCAATCCGAAGAAAATAAACTTTAACTGCCTCAATGCTAACAATAATTTAGTTTGTTGCATAACTTAGAAGCATTAAAGGCATTAAAATAGAGGTTGTCTCTTCATTTTCGCTATTATCAGCAGGCTCTATGACTCCTGGACGGTTCGGCTCTGAAAGTTTGATAGAAACTCGTTGAGTTTGGATATTGTTAAGCATCTCAATAAGCAATTTACCGCTGAAAGCTATCTCAATATCTTGCCCTTCGTGGTCGCAACTCAAAACTTCACTGGCTTCATTGAAAAAATCCAAATCTTCGGAAGATATTTTCATCGAATTGCCCACAATATTAAAGCGAATTTGTGAAGTTGACTTGTTTGCGTAAATGGACAAGCGTTTGAGTGCCCCCAAAAGCTCATCTCTGTCAATAAAAATGATGTTTGACGATTTTGAAGGGATAACCATCTCATAATCAGGGTACTTTTCATCCAGCAGACGGCAAACCATTTTGATATTTGCAAACTTAAAAGATACATTGGTCTCATTGAACTCAATATCAAGGGGTTGATTTTCTGAAGTCAAACTTGATTTCAGGGTGGCAAGAGCTTTTCTATGAACTATAAAAGAAGACTCGTTGTCGGTGGTAAAATCTCTGCGGCGGTAGCGAACCAATCTTTTGGTATCTGTAGAGACAAAATCAAAGTAAGCAGTAGTAAAATTGAAGTAAATACCCATAAGAGCGGGTTTGAGTTCGTCATTGCCTACCGCGAAAAGTGTCGAATTGATCGCACTTTCTATGAGTCCAGTTGATAATTCAAATTTGGTCGTGCGCTTCAACTCCGGGATTTTTGGAAAGTCTGTCGCGTTCTCACAAGAAATTTTGTACCTCCCTTTTTCAGTAACCAACTCAGTACTGTATGTGTCCAAATCAACTTTGAATGTTACGGGCTGCTCCGGTAAGTTCTTAAGTGTGTCGATAAGCATCTTGGAGGGAATCGCAATCTGTCCATTTTTGTCTGCTTCAACATTCATCCAAGTAGTCATCGAAGTCTGCAGGTCCGATGTCATAATAGTAAGTTGTCCATCAGCTATATCGAACAAAAAATTCTCCAGTATAGGTATGACGGGGTTGTTGGGTATCACATCCTTAACGTTGGTAAGGTGTTTGAGCAGTATTGAAGATGAGACCACGAATTTCATATCAAAAAAGTTTTACGCACAAATTTATACAAATCGTTTTCAAAAACCCATCGGCTTTTCGTTTTATGAAAAAAATAGATTTTACCTCTCTTTTTTATATGCCCACAAAATTGTGAAGTACGTTATCTTCTTGATTGCCCTTGGCATTCCATGGGTTGGCTTGAGCCAAATACCCCCTCATGCTCAGGAGGTTAAACTACCTGTATTTTATATTGACTCACAAACAAAAAACGGCATTTTTATAGAAATAGGCTATGGAAAAAATTCCTACAAAAATGCTCTGGATATTTTGAAAGTATATCGCTATCAAATTGACAGCATCTATTTGCTTTTCAGTGATTTTCCTAAAAATGCCACCCTAACAGCTTTAAACTCATCGCGCTTTGAGTCAATCGCTTATTTTTTTCCAAACTTAGATTCCATCCCTGTCAAAGTTGTGAGGCAAACTGCATGCAACACCCGTGAAGATGCCCTAAAACTAAAACATGGATTTTATTTCTTTTTGACAAAACCCAAAAAACCAATTAGATACAAGGGTTTGAAACAGGATTTGGTGTACCAGAAATGGGACAAGGATACCACTGTGCTCTATCAGCTTACTATGGACACCTTAAAAGAAAAAATTTTGGTTTGCGACTTGACTGCCAGCATGTCGGGACATATTTTGCAGGCAATCTTATGGCAAATTCGGGAAAACAAACGAATCAAAGGTCTAATCGTCTTCAACGACGGCGACTCTTTGCCCAATAATCGAAAGCAGATAGGCTCAACAGAAGGTATTTATTATATTGAGAATAAAACTCTTGATTTCATACTGTCCCAAATGGACAATGTAATAGCTGCCGGCGATGGCAATGATTTGCAGGAAAACAACGTGGAAGCCATTCTCTGGGCACAAAACCGATTTCCCGATTTGCCAATCATACACATAACCGATGCGAGGCCACCCATCAGGGATTTGATACTCAAGAACCAAATTTCTAAGCCTATCAAAATCATTTTAGCTCGAACGGAAGGCTTTTGGTCAAACATACACACCGACTTTATAGACTTAGCCATGCACACTTCGGGGTCGCTCCATTTTGGTGTTGTTAGCATCACTCAACCGGAAAAGATGGAACTACTACGAAAAAAAATTATAGCCCGCTGGAAAAAAATCAATGAAGCAATGGAAAAATAAGTCTATTACTTTTTAATGACTACCTTCCTCATCCTGATGGCTTTGGGTGTGAATTCAACCAATTCGTCATCCTGAATGTACTCCAAACAATCTTCCAATGACATTTGTCGTTTGGGGGCAATTTTATAGGCTTCATCGGCAGAGGTTGTGCGTATGTTGGTTAGTTTTTTTCCCTTTTGTACGTTGACCATTAAGTCATTGTCTCTGCTGTGTTCACCGATAACTTGGCCTTCGTAAAGTTCCTCACCCGGATCAACAAAAAACACCCCTCTGTCTTGCAGTTTGTCAATAGAATACTCTGTGCAAACCCCTGTTTCCATAGAAATTAGAGAGCCATTGATTCTACCGGGTAAATCGCCTTTGTAGGGCTCATATCCGATAAGTCGGTGCGCCATAATGGCTTCGCCTTGGGTGGCGGTCAGCATGTTATTTCTTAAGCCTATCAGACCGCGAGAAGGGATTTTAAATTCTAAATGCTGCAAATCGCCTTTTGGCTCCATAATCAAAAGTTCCCCTTTGCGCTGCGTGCAAAGCTCTATGACTTTGCCAGCCATTTCTTGCGGAACATCCACCACCAAATTTTCCATAGGCTCATGTTTGATGCCATCTATCTCTTTGTAAAGGACTTTTGGTTGCCCCACTTGCAGTTCGTAACCTTCTCTGCGCATGGTCTCAATCAAGACCGACAAGTGCAAAATCCCCCTCCCAAAAACATTGAATTTGTCTTCTGTGTCACCATCTTCTATCCTCAGAGCGAGATTTTTTTCGGTTTCGCGGTAGAGCCTGTCGCGTAGATGCCTTGAGGTCACAAACTTACCATCCCTTCCAAAAAACGGTGAATTGTTGATGCAAAACATCATACTCATAGTAGGCTCATCAACCGAGATACGAGGCAAAGCCTCTGCATTTTCATAAGTAGTTATTGTATCACCTATTTCAAAGTCTTCTATGCCCACTATGGCGCAAATATCCCCACAATTCACCTCAGCCACTTTGATCCTTCCCATTCCCTCAAAAAGCATTAATTCTTTGATTCTCACACGCTTGACAGAATCGTCTTTCTTGCAAAGCCCCATTGACGCGCCTTCTTTTAGAGTGCCTCTGTGCACCCTTCCTATGGCTATCCTACCTACAAAAGAATTGTAATCCAATGAGGTAATTTGCATCTGAGGGTTTCCTTCGCGAAAAACCGGTGTTGGTATTTCTTCGAGTATGGTATCGAGAAGGTAATAAATGTCTTGGGAAGGATTTTTCCAGTCCGAACCCATCCAGTTTTGCTTGGCTGAACCAAAAACAGTTCTGAAATTAAGTTGATCCTCTGTGGCATCTAAGTTGAACATAAGTTCAAATACCGCTTCTTGCACTTCGTCAGGGCGGCAGTTAAGTTTATCAACTTTGTTGACCACAACTATAGGCTTGAGACCCAGAGCGATAGCTTTACTGAGCACAAAGCGAGTTTGTGGCATTGGTCCCTCAAAAGCATCCACCAACAACAAAACCCCATCGGCCATTTTGAGCACGCGCTCAACTTCACCACCAAAATCGGCGTGTCCGGGGGTGTCTATGATATTGATTTTGTAGCCCTTATAGTTTACTGAAACATTTTTGGCCAAAATGGTGATTCCTCGCTCGCGCTCCAAATCATTGTTGTCCAGTAAAAGTTCGCCGGTTTCTTGATTGTCTCTAAACACTTTACAGGCGTGAATGATTTTATCTACCAAGGTTGTTTTGCCGTGGTCAACGTGAGCGATGATCGCTATATTGCGTAATTTTTGTTCCATTTTTTTTCAAAAAGCGGCGCGAATTAAGGAAAAAATTGATTGAAAACCAAACATTTCGGATGTTAAGACTTTGTTACGAATTTATTACCAAAACAATACGCCAAATAAAACAACCAAATACAAGGCTTTCAAAGATTTAGAGTTGCATATTTAGCTTTTTGATTGTCAAATCTTAAAATATATGCAATGAGAAATTTCGCTTTATTAGGACTTGGCCTGCTGGCTGCAACTTGCGTATTGGCTCAACCTAAATGGGTTGACTTTCAGCTTAGAAGCACCTTATATCCCGATGATCAATTTTTGGTGGGCTTCAGTTCTCAACAAAGTCGAAGTCGAGACGAGTCCCAACTGCGTGAAGATGCTGAAATGGCCGCACGCGCCGAACTGACAGAAAGAATCATCACCAACATAAAAAGCATAACACTTTCTTCCATAGAAAACACCAATTCCGTTACTGAAACTTATTTCAAAAAAGTAAGTGCCTCAACTTCAAACCTTAAAGTACTTGGTCTCAAAACCGAATACTACTTTGATGAAAAAAAGAAAGTCGCATACTGTCTGGTGTATGCCAATCGACAAGAAGTAATTGAGTGGTACAGACAAGACGGAGAAAAAAATTTCAGTTTACTGGAAACCAAAATAGGCCTCGCTGAATCCAAATCCGTCAAGCAAGAGGCTTTGAAGCTGTATTTAGAATGTTTTACATTTTTGCCTCTACTTGAAGAAAACTACACGGTTTTGACAGCTTTGCAAAAAAGCCAGCCTTACCCAGCTACCAGGATCGAAGAAAAAAGACAAACACTGCTAAACAAGATCCAAACCCTCTCAAATGCCTCCCCAAACACGTTGGCTGATTTGGCTTCTTTGGTAGCCTCTCAGTACAAACTTGTCTTGACAAATGAGACCAAAAATGTACTCATCAAACCTCTTACTTACCAAAATACCTCTCTGGCAAGCAATTTTTCGGCGCAATTGGCCGTATTTTTTGAACAAAAACTTGCACAAATTGCCGGGCTAAGTACCTCAAATGCCAACTCAGTAAATTGGGAATTTGGTGGAACTTACTGGATACAAGACAAAAACATTTCGTTTTTGACCCACATCAAAGACCTAAAAAATGGCAACATCATTGCCTCTAATGAATTTAGCTTACAATTAGAGAATGTGGAGTACAGCGGTAGCATTTTGCCTGCAAATTTGGAGCAGATGCTTGAGATTCAAAAGCAAATAGATCAACACGACCCATCCAGCAATCTGTTTGTCAAAGTAACCACCAACAAAGGCAGTGAAGGGCTTACTTTTGAGGAAGGCGAAAAAATGACTCTCTTTATCACCGTCAACCAACCCTCCTACATCCGCGCGATTTATTTCATGGCCGATGAAAGCAAGGTTTTACTTCTTGATAACCAATATATCTCGGAAAGCCAAGTAGGAAAACCCTATCGGATTGCACAAGAATTTGAATGTACCCCGCCTTTTGGGGGAGAGCTTTTACAGGTTTTGGCACAAAGCGAGCCTTTCAAACCACTAAAAATAAGGTTTTATCAAGGTTACAGAATCATAGAAGATGGACTTACCGAAACCCTGAGCAAATCTAGGGGCTTCAAACCAAGCGGAAACTTTGCCATGAAAGGCGAGACAGCCCTAACCATCACGACCCTGCCCAAGATGAAATGAAAAAAGTTTTTGAATTTATTGAACGCCAAAAAGATAAACGGTTCTTAGTCGCTGTCAGTGGCGGTATAGACTCTATGGTTTTGGCAAATATTTTTCTTAAGTCCAACGCTAAGTTCGCCTTGGTGCATTGTAATTTTGGGCTAAGAGGTTCTCAATCAGACCTTGATGAGGAGTTAGTGCGCCAAACGGCAGAAAAAATGAACGTTGAGTTCAAAGTCCGAAGATTTGAGACCGCATCTTACAGCAAAAAACACAAAATTTCCATACAGATGGCCGCCAGAAAGTTGCGATATGACTGGTTTGACTCCATCATGGAGAGTGAAAAATTTGACTTGCTGGCTACTGCACACCATGCATGCGACAACTTTGAAACAGTTCTTCTCAATTTAACAAAGGGAACTTCTATCGAGGGACTGACAGGTATGCAGCCTATCAAAGGCAATCGGTTTAGACCGTTGTTGGCTTGTAGCAAATCTGAAATTGAAGTGTATGCCCATCAAAACCAAATTGTTTGGCGTGAAGACGCAAGCAACAAGCAAACCTATTATCAAAGAAATCACCTCAGAATTAAGGTGATACCCGCCTTAGAAAAGATAAATCCGTCTCTTTTTCAGACCAGTGTATCCACACTTGAGAAAATTGCAGCCGCCAACGACATTCTTAAAGAAAGCCTGTTGGCAAGTCAAACCCGCTGGCTGAAAGAACAAAATCAAATCTATTATGTTGATTTAGAAACATTAAAAAGAGAAAGCCACCCTGCTTACAGAATTTACGAATTGCTAAAAAACTTTGGCTTCAATTTTGAGCAATGTAAAAGTATGCTTGACTCGCAGCAATCCGGCAAAAGATACGACTCATCAAGCCATGAAGTGCTTTTCGATAGAGGTTGGCTTATTGTTAGCTCTAAAGTAGAACAAGGTAGTCCATCTTTTGATTTTTTTTCGCTTAACCAGTTTGAACAATTTGTTTTGCAAGATTTTGCTTTTGAAATCACCCAAGCAGCCCCGTCTGTTTTTCAATCGGACGAATGGCTGTTGGACGCTGGCAAGTTTGAGTTTCCTCTCCAATTGAGGCTGTGGCAAAAAGGTGACTACTTCGTCCCTTTGGGTATGAAGCAAAGAAAAAAAGTCAGTGACTTTTTGATTGACCGCAAAATCAACTTAAAAGAAAAACAGCGCACTTACGTTTTGTCAAGTGGTAACAGTATTGCTTTAATACTGGGCATGAGCATATCTGAATTGTTCAAAATCACCAATTCATCAAAAACCATTTTAAAGATTAAGAAAATCTGACATGAATCTCTGGATTTTACTATGGAGTTGTCTCTGGATTCAATCCCAACAGCAAGACTATTTATCCTTATCAAAAGAGGCACTTCACTACTGCCGCACTCGAAGGATGGATACAACATTTTACATATTGGCGGATATGAGGATACACTCCGGTAAGAAGCGATTGTTTGTCTGGGACTTTGCCAAACAAGCTATTATTGACTCGGCTTTGGTTTCTCATGGCTGCTGCGAGTACACATGGGGAGCAGATTACTCTCGTGAAAATCCGAAGTTTAGCAATACACCGGGCAGTTTGTGTAGCCCTGCCGGAAAATATAAAATAAGCGAGAGGGGACAGAGCAGTTGGGGAGTTGGCATAAAATACACCTTACTGGGGTTAGAAAAAACCAACAGCCTGGCATTAGAAAGAAACATAGTATTGCACTCTTGGGAGGAGATTACCGACGAAGAAGTATATCCTGACGGCACACCGGAAAGTTGGGGATGTCCGGCCATCAGCAATACTTTCATGCTGAAACTCGATGACCTACTAAAAAAGAGAAAGACTCCTGTCCTTCTTTGGATATACCATCCAAAGTATGTTCAGAGAGAAAAAATTAACTATTAGTATCCATGTAATACTGATAGAAATAAGGTAAAGTCTCTATGCCTTTCATAAAGTTCCAAACCCCAAAATGCTCATTGGGCGAGTGAATGGCATCGCTATCAAGACCAAAACCCATCAAAATAGAATCTAACCCTAATTTGTTTTTGAACATGGCCACAATAGGAATGCTCCCCCCCCCTCTGGTGGGAATGGGTATTTTACCAAATGTCTTATTCATGGCTCTACTGGCAGCACGGTATGCAGAAGAATCTATTGAAACCACAATCGGCTCCCCGCCATGATGAAAATGAACTTTTACACTCACTGATGAAGGAGCTATACTAACAAAATGATCCTCAAAAAGTTTGGATATTTTATCACTTTGTTGATTGGGAACCAGTCGCATGGATATTTTGGCATAGGCTTTTGAAGGAATAACCGTTTTGGCTCCTTCTTGAATGTACCCCCCCCAAATACCATTTACGTCCAGAGTAGGGCGAATGGACATCCTCTCTATTGGTGTATAACCTTTTTCACCCACTATTTGAGAGATTCCAATTGATTTTTTAAATTCATCATCACTAAAAGGGGCTGAATTGATGAGCTCTCGTTCTGAAGCAGACAGTTCAACCACATCATCATAAAACCCGGGGATGGTAATGCGACCATTCTCGTCTTTGAGCTTATCTATCATCTTGGCCAATACCTGGATAGGATTGTCAACAGCTCCGCCATAAAGCCCAGAATGCAAGTCGCGGTTTGGCCCCATAACCTCAACATCGAGATAACTCAAGCCTCTCAATCCAACGTTTATAGATGGTACATCATTGGAAATCAACCCTGTATCTGATATAAGAATCACATCAGACTTGATCTTTTGGCTGTTTTCTTCCACAAACCTATAAAGATTGGCAGAGCCTACTTCTTCCTCTCCCTCAATCATAAACTTAATGTTGCAGGGTAGGGTATTGGTTTTGATCATGACCTCCAACGCCTTTATGTGCATATAAACTTGCCCCTTGTCATCCGAAGCACCTCTGGCATATATTTTACCATCTCTGATTGCGGGGTCAAATGGCGGAGAATCCCAAAGCTCCAAAGGATCGGGAGGCTGAACATCGTAGTGCCCATAGACTAACACCGTGGGAAGGTCTTTGGAAATTATTTTCTCCCCATAAACTATAGGATAGCCTTCGGTTTCGATAATTTCAGCGATTGTAGCTCCCGCATCCAGTAGTTTGTCATGGACAAACTGAGCCGCTTGGAAAACAAACTTACGGTATTGTTTGTCTGTGCTCACAGAGGGAATCCTCAAAAAATTGAGGAGTTCTTCCAAAAATTTAGCCTTGTTTGCCTCAATGTAAGATTCTCTAAGAGCTTCGATTTGGTTAGCAGTCATCATAGAAGCAAAGAAAATAAAAAAAATGATTCAATAAAAATCTTACCCATATAAAAGTACTACAAAAACATCAACTAATTAGCAATCAAAATATTGTACCAACTATTTTCCCCGATCTGCCTTAGATTTTCTTAGCCATTGGTGTATCCTAAACAATAAGCTATGCACACGAACCGATTTTTGTCTTAGGTCATAATGAAATCCATCTCAGCAAGTGACGCACCTGTTTTTGCTCAAAAAACCTAACTTTGCGTGGCTTTTGCTTGTTTTGGTTCATGTATTATCGTTCATCTCTAAAATTTTACTATAGTGGAAAACAAAAGACTAAAAAAACTATCAAGACTCATCCAAAAAGACCTGAGCGATATTCTTCAACACGATTGCCAACACTTATTTGGGGGGGTATTCATTACTGTGTCTCATGTGATGGTAACGCCTGACCTGGGCATAGCAAGGATATACCTTAGCTTCATGCTTGCTCAAAACCCACAAAAAACACTGGATAGTATAGAAGAACACAAAGGGCATATCCGCCTGCTTTTAGGTCAAAAGATTAGAAATCAGGTAAGAAAAGTCCCTAACTTGGAATTTTACATTGATGACACGTTTGTGGTCATGCAAGAAGTTGAAAAATTATTTGATAAAATAAACATCCCTCCTTCATCATCAAGCGAAGAATAAAGCGATGGTAACTTTAAGAGAATTTGGAATTGTAGAACTGGTGGCTGTGGGTTTGTTTGTTCTGTTCTATATGCTTTTTTTTCTTAGAATTTACAACATATACAAAAAAACCAAGTCTTATTCCAAAGCTGTTTTGGTTAAATTCCCGCTCAGGGTTTTGTACTTTGGTTTGCTGTTGATTGCCCTGTTGGGTCCGAGTTTTGGATACAGAAGCCGTGAGGTCAAAAGTATAGGTAAAGATATTTTCTTTCTGTTAGACCTTTCCAAATCAATGGATGCTTTTGATATTGCTCCTACCCGACTGGAGAAAGTCAAGATACAGCTCAAACAAATCATTTCAAGATTCAATTCAGACCGCTGCGGCCTGATTATTTTCGCGCAGGATGCCTATTTGCAATCACCCCTTACTTTTGATGGGGCTGCACTGATGCTCTTTTTGCAGGCTTTGCATACCGATATGATCAGTAGCCACGGCACCAACCTTGCGGCTGCACTGAAATTGGCAGTAGAAAAACTCAATCAAGATACTGAAAACCGGCCTGATAGAGAAAAATCTAAAGTTATTGTACTCATAAGCGATGGGGAAGACTTTAGTCAAGAAGCCGAGGATTTGGCGCAAAAAATAGCCTACCAAGGAATCCAGTTTTATGCTTTGGGGGTAGGAACTCAAGAAGGTAGCCGTATTTTGGAAGGCAACACCTACAAGCGTGACCGAGACGGAAATGAAGTCATCAGCAAACTCAATAGACCTGCCTTGGAAAAGTTGGCCTCAATCGCCAAGGGAAGGTATTTTGAAATCAGCAATTCTCGTAATGACACCGAAAAACTAATCAATTCTATTTCATTGCTTGAAGGGCAACTAAGGGAGGCCAGAACTATCGAAGCCAAAGACGACAAATTTTTCTACTTTTTGGGGCTAGCTCTGGTATTGATAGCTTTGGATATGGTAATGAGTGTTAGGGTATTTAAGGGATGAGTTTTGAATTTTTAAATAAAAAAGTATCTTTATAGAGAGCCGATTGCAGATTTTTTAATAGTATAAAAATTTGATTATCAATATATTGAGTAATTTTGATTTTGCGAATACAAGATTTATTCAATCAATTCTGGAAAACAACAACAAATCGACAACAAGCTGTAAATCAAACAATTCCAACTTGCTTCAAGCAAGAAAATGCTGGAAATCCCCTTGCTCCAATGATAATAGCTTAATCAATCAGATATCATTCAAATTACCCAACTCCCTGAAAGACTTGAAAGTTACTTGTAAAAGAACAGGATTAGTCATCCCCCGAAACATACCTCCCAACCTTGACCCCGAGTTTGACAGCCGAAAAACCGGAAAGCTATCTGGAATGCTGGCCTCAAACCCAACATCAAAGAAAACCCTCGACACCGTAAGCGATTCTTTGACAAAGACTTTTATGAAAACCGCTTTAAATGTGAAAGAACTTTTTCATGGCAGGACAAATTCCGGCGAGCACCTATCCAATATGAATGGTATCAATATCTTTTCCCCTGGTTCAATTTGTTGGCTTTTGCATTAATCAATTTTAGGCATGTCCACTAGGAAAAACGCGCAACTGTCTCAATTTAAAATCAAAGGTTGTTTTATTTTCTATCCATAAATTTATCAATTTCTAAGATTTTATATCTTATCTTATCAACCTGCTCCAAACCCAATTGCTCTTTTACAATCAACTCTCCATCTTTTATCACTATCAAGTGAGCGTCATTAAATTTTTTGATATATCTTTTATGTTTATGAGTATCTACAATTGTTATAATATTATTTTTTATCAAACTTAATGGCTGGAATTTATCTAATTCATCCTCAGATATAAACGATAGCAGTTTATAGCCATGCTCATTTGCAAAAGAAAGTTCCTCACTAAGTATTTTAGCTACACAACCAATGCAGAACGATTGTGGTATCACAACCAATTTCTGTTCTCCCTTCAACCCCAGCTCATCTAAATATTGAGTCCAGGAATTATATTTTATTTTATTTTTTAATAAGCTCTGCTTTTCAGTATTTTTCTTTGAAAAAAGTATATCAAAGTTATCCAAAGTGTATAACTCTCCATTTTCATCGTTTCTAATTAGATAAAATCTATCATTTATCTGTACTATCCATTTCTTATATTCGCTGGGGATTAATCCCTCAGCAATTTTTACAAAATTTGTGTCATAAACAGCGATACCATATCTGCCAAAATTTATTTCGTAAACATTATTCGTATCATTTACAGCAAGTTTAAATACTCTATAATAAAAATTTTTGATGCTATCGTAATACAATTCATCATAAACAGGTTGATAATTCTTGTAAAATTTTTCACTTGAAACAAAACTCTTAAAATTCTCTTTTGGAGTGGGTATGACAGTATCTATTTGTGAATATCTTGTTTCATATTTAATATATTCATTAGTGTTTATATCATAGAGATAAACCACAGGTGAATATCTAAATCCATATATTATGTTATTTTTTTTATGCGATTTATTTATAAAATAAGTAGAATTAACCATAGGGTATAAAACACCTTTACCCGCCATAGGATCTGGAATATAGTGAAAATTTATCGTATCTTTTTCAAAATCAATGTCTGCTCCATGTGGAAGATTTAAATAATCATCTGAGGCAAATGAACAATATTTACCTAAATCCATTACTATCCTATCATTCAAGACAAAGAAACTGGTCAAACTGAAAAAGTAAGCTAATGAATTTTTTTCATCATCTGATTTATCTTTACCGGTAAGAATTTGATGCTCAAAGACTTTTTTTTCGATTGTTTTGCCGTTAGTTAAATCTATTTTTAAAATAACATTCTCACCTTTAGCTCCTTCGATATACGATGTATATGTAATATAACCTATTCCCGGCGTTTTAGAAATTACAAATCGGGGTAATTGAAGATAAAATATTTTCTTCTCTAATGGTATAGATTCTAATATTTTATTTGCAAAAATATCTATTTTATAGATAGTATCAGAGCGATAAAAGTAATTTAAAACTCGTTCATTTTGAATGATTCCGTTATATTCAGTTTGGAAAGTAAACCCTTTTTTTACTGTCAATTGTTTGCTTTGGTCAAATACTAAATTAGCATATTTTAAGTCTTTTTTTTGATTACAACTCTGCATCAATGTCAAAAAAATCAATAAAATATGGCAGTATATTAAGTTGAATTTCATAAGTTTAGCGATATTTTTTAAACAACTTTAATGAATAATAAAGCCTCATAAATTAAGTGAGGCTAATGAGTTAGGCTAATTACAAGGACCTGGGTTTCCGTTCCCATCAGTATAAACCAGAATTCTGACCCCAATTATATTTCCAGAATTATCCACGACATGAGACCATTTACAATTACATGGTTCACCAGAGCAGAATTTATCAATACCTTCAGTTTCACGATCTATCTCAGAATAAGTGCCGTTAGCTTCTGATGCTGCATAATTTTTTGCCGCATCAATTGATTCGAAAGCCAGAACCTCAGTTACAATACCATTGCTAACTCCATTTGGATTATAGAGATAAACACCAATGCAATTAGGTATAGTAGAAATATCAATAGACGGAATATAATCGGGAGGAGGAATACATACCGTACCCTTGGCCATAAGGGCTTGCAATGAAAACAAAGAATCCGGAAAATAACTAAAATTGGTTTGATCCAAAATATCAATTTTTTCGTTTTTAGGTTTACCAACATTATCATTAGAATTGGAGCAACTCAAAACGAATAATGAACCACAAATAAAAATAGCAAATAATGGTAATGAGAGTGATCTTTTCATTAATAAAGTAATTAAAGTTAAAACAGACTTTTATATCATTTCCAAACAAGAACATCCAAATTTCCCCAAAACGGGTGTCTGCGTAATGAGTTGATTTGTGACACCTGCCCTTGTTTGAAATTGACTTTACAAAGAAACTAACAAAAAATCAATCTCCAAAAAATGAAAAATGAAAAATGAAAAATGAAAAATGAAAAATGAAAAATGAAAAATATCTACTTAATAATCAACGAAAAACAAACTTTCATTTCTCATTTATTTAAAATAATGCAATGAATCTTACACGAAAAAATTTAACTTTATTTAACATAGAATTATATTTTTTTATAAGTTTTTTAAAATATTTTAAGAAATTCTTAAAAGAACTGCCTTCCCTGCTTAACTAATTTTTTAAGCAAGTAACTGGGTCTGTACCTATCATCGCCATAAGACTGCTGCAAGCTCTCCAATTTGTTGAGAATCGTATCTAAACCAATCTCTTCTCCCCATGTCAGCAAACCTTTGGGATATGAAGTGCCTTTGGTCATTGCCAAGTCAATGTCCTTGGGAGTAGCAATTTGCAAATACGCTGCTTCTGTGGCTTCATTGATAAGCATAGCCAGTATCCTATCCAAAACTTCTCTACCCAATTTTTCATCTTCGACAGGTTGTGGCATATCTTTGCCATAGTCGTAAAACCCTCTTCCTGTTTTACGCCCAAGAAATCCGGCTTCCACCAGCCGCTTTTGAATAAAAGATGGCCTGTAGCGCGGGTCAAAATAAAATTCTCTAAATACAGTCTCGCTCACGGCATAATTCACATCCAGACCTATGTAATCCATCAGTTCAAAAGGCCCCATCTTAAACCCGCCCAAATGACGCATAGCCCAATCAATGGTGGCAAAATCTGCAATACCCTCTTCGTAAATGCGCAAAGCCTCCCCATAAAATGGCCGGGCTACTCGATTGACTATAAAACCCGGCGTGTCTTTGGCTACGACTACAGTTTTGTTCCAACTCAATAAAAGTTTTTGGGCACTTTCCAGCGTACCAAGCGATGTTTGAATGGCTGGAATAACCTCTATCAACTGCATCACCGGAGCGGGATTAAAAAAGTGAATACCAATTACTTGCCCGCTATTTTGACAGGCAGCCGCTACCGATGTTATCGAAAGAGAGGACGTGTTGGTAGCCAGTAGAGCTTGTGGAGCTATTGCCTCAAGGCGGGCAAACAGTGATTTCTTGATCGACAAATCTTCTATTACAGCCTCCACAATCAAATCGCAACCCCCAAGCACCTCTATATCAGTTGAATAACTTATGCTTGATGAAATATCTTGCAACTCTTGGTTGGTGATCTTTGATTTACTCAGCAGTTTTTCGAGGCTCTTTAAATTGATCGTTTGGGCATTGCTTAAATTCAACTCGTTGGTATCGTAGGCCACGACACGATGACCGTTTTGGGCGGCCAACAAGGCAATGCCTCTGCCCATCGTTCCACAACCAACAACCCCGATATTAGGAAACAAATTCATCAACTTCTTCAGGATAAGGTAAATAAATAAATTTAGTAAAATCCGGCTCAACCATCAAAAGACAGGCATATTCTTGTGGGTCTTTGTAGGTACGCAAAAAAACCTCCTCTCTATATGGTGCTATGATTTTACGCTCTACCAGTTCCTCCATGTAGGTAAAATAACAATCCCAATCAAGCCCTTTTTCTTTGCCTTTGACAAGCAAACTGCCTATTTTAATTTGCTCTTTTGATAAAGCAAAGATGGGATAATCTGATATCTTACGAGCCTTAATTTGATAGGCTGCCTCTTTGAGCAAAGGAGAGAGTTTGGCCAAATAAGTCGAAATCTGACCCAAATACTTCGCTTTAACTTGAAGTTCAGGCGAATTTTCCATAGATAGCAAACCTTTTTTGGTTAATAATCGCAAAATTAGTCAATTCACATGCTAAATCTACCTCCTGTAAGGTAGATACTGAAAAACTCGGGGGTAACAACAGTTTTAAAAATCGGATATAAGTTTAAAAATCAATAATTTATATCAAACCTATTTGGCTTATTCGTCAAAAAAAATCTTTCTAAGGTGTTTTTTGTGCTTATCCACTCTATTCAAATTTTCTTGCTCGGCCAAACTTCGTGCGTGCCTGATTCCTCCGGCATAGAAACGAAACCATAAACCGCCCCCTGTGAGAACACCGGATAGATAATGCCCTGTCAAAAAGCTGCTTACTAAATAGGTTAGGCTTCCCGCTTGCAAAACCAACGATCCCAATGCCCTGCTTTTGTTTCCGGCATAAGCCTGCCCCAAACCGGGGAAAAGTTTCTGCAATACCTCCGCCTTCCGAAGCGACAAAATAATTGGTCGTTTTTGAAGAGCTCCGAGTATAACTCTCAATTTATCTCCCTCGAATATTCGAGTTGCCAAATCTTGAGCCATTACAAAGTTACCCACTTCTACAGATGCCAAAAATGCAATCTCAAAGGCATGCAAGCTATCAATCCATGAATGAGCAAATTGCTGGGCGTTTTGGGCTGCCGATAGACTTTGTTCAAATTGTCTTGTCAGATAATACAAAATTGCTTTTTCTCTTTGTATCAAAAAAGTCGGGTTCTGAATACGGCTGATTTCAGCCAAAGCATCACTATAATATTGGTTGGCTTTGTAGTGGTGTACTTTTTTGAAAATCCAATCTTCATTCTCAGAAACAAAATATTGTCGCTCCCACATTAAAAGGCTATCCGAGTCAATTTGCGCCTCTGAAATGTTCGTCCAGATCACCATACATAAATTCAAAAACACGACGGTTTTCTTGCTCATAAAATTCTCTTCTTCTTACTTTTACCTTTAGTGCACTGCCCCATATATTGCCCGTGTAAAACACAAAAAAAACACCCCCAAAAAACCAAAATCGCTCGTTTTGTCTCAGGTTATTATTAAGCCTATAAGCCTCCAAAGCCTGCAAAGCCAAGAATGTGCACTGCGTCAAAGCCGCCCACCCCTCTGCCCGATGAGAAGTATAAAACTTACCCATCCCGGGCAAAAGAGCAGAAAAAGCAGCCGCCACAAAAGCAGATTTTCTTTTAAATTTTTGTCGGCTTTCTAACAATTCTTTGAAAGGATGCTCCAAAAACAACTGATGGTGCGAGTTAGAGTTTATATCATGGGTTAGAAATCGATTGTATAAAATCATCCTTTTGTAAAGTTGCAACCCCAAACTGTCACAGGGTGTCGGCCAATCCGCTTTAGCAATCTGTTTATCAGCTAAATAAATAAAATTATACCAACTCTTGGCTTCAAAATAAAGGCAGGTATCTTGTTGGCGGCTAACTTTTGAAAAATGGGCAAGTGCAGAATCGTACTGCCCCGCCTTGAAAGCGATTTTAGCAGCCCATAGCCGTGCTGTGTCGTTGGTGTTTTGTCTGGTAAGCGCAAGCCCTTCACGCCACAAAGAATGTTGCCGAAGATGTTTAAAAAATTCGTAATCAAAATTTTGTCCTATACAGTTTGAGGATAAAACAATTAAAAGAAAGCCATAGTATCTCTTCATTGCAGTAAAAGTTGGAAATTTGCCTCATTAAGCCATAACAATGTTTGAAAAACAATCTCTCCGGCGGGTATTATTGGAGATGGGTGAAAATCCAGAAAATATTCTAATCACTACCGTAGGCATTCACGGCAATGAGCAAGGCGCACTTTTATCCGCACTGACCGTAGCGAACAAAATTAAAAGCCAAGAAATTCAACTCAAAGGCAGATGGATCGTTCTGACCGGAAACCTTGAGGCTATCAAACAAAACCGCCGGTTTATAGACAAAGACCTAAACAGGCTGTGGGCTAAAGGTGATTCGATAGAGCAGGAGGTTTTTAGCGAAATAAAGGAACTCAAAGAGCTAAAAGAAAAAATCTTACTTTATTCACAATATGCTCAAAACAAGTACTTCGCAGATCTGCATGCTACTTCTGGAGAAGATGGCATTTTTATTTTGGTGGAGCAAGAAATGCTGCCAAAAATAGAGCAAGAAAACTTCATCGCTCCTTTGATTTTGGCTGACGACAACATGCTCAAAAATACGCTTTTGCGATATATGACCGATGAAGGATTTATTTCTTTGGCTTTTGAAGGCGGACAAATTGGCAGCACTCAGGAAATAGAAAACCATGAGTTTTTTATTTGGAAAATGCTCAAATTTTCGGGTATTATTGATGAGTTGCCTGTGCTTGCATCAAAAAATTTAAGTAGCTTTTCCAAAAAACTGCCCCGCTGTTTAGGCTTCGATTATGCACATAAAATCACCGGTCAAGAAAATTTTAGGATGAAATTGGGTTTTAAAAATTTTTCTTACGTGCAATCGGGAGAAGTACTGGGCTGGGATTTGAACGGTGAAGTAGTTGCCAAAAAATCTGGTTATTTGCTAATGCCCCTCTACCAAAAGACAGGTTATGAAGGGTTTTTCTTGATATCGGAAAGAAATTTATATGAAACCCATAAATTTTGAAAAAAAATTTTGTCATCAACTTTTGAGACGCTACTTTTGCAAGCCAAAATTTGAATGATTTAGAAGTTATTCGGTTTTAATGGGGAGATACCAGAGTGGCCAAATGGGACGGACTGTAAATCCGTTGTCTTACGACTTCGAAGGTTCGAATCCTTCTCTCCCCACAGCTTCAAAGCAGAAGGCTTTGGAATTTATGCGGAAGTAGCTCAGTTGGTAGAGCGATAGCCTTCCAAGCTATAGGTCGCGGGTTCGAGCCTCGTCTTCCGCTCAATACATGTGTAAAGCCGTTGTAGCTCAGTGGTAGAGCACTTCCTTGGTAAGGAAGAGGTCGCAAGTTCAATTCTCGTCAACGGCTCAAACGGATTTTAGAAACAGGAAAATTCACATAAAATGGCAAAAGAAACATTTGACAGGTCTAAACCACACGTCAATATTGGCACAATCGGTCACGTTGACCATGGCAAAACAACTTTGACAGCTGCAATCACGAAAGTGTTGGCTGAGAAAGGTTTATCCGCTTACCGCGACTTCAGCTCCATTGACAATGCCCCTGAAGAGCGCGAGCGTGGTATCACTATTAACACCGCACACGTTGAGTACCAAACTGAAAATCGCCACTATGCTCACGTTGACTGCCCTGGTCACGCTGACTATGTAAAAAACATGGTTACGGGTGCTGCTCAGATGGACGGTGCTATTCTGGTTGTGGCCTCAACCGATGGCCCTATGCCACAGACACGCGAACACATTCTTTTGGCTCGCCAAGTCGGCGTTCCTGCACTGGTTGTGTTTATGAACAAAGTGGATATGGTAGATGATCCTGAGTTATTGGAACTCGTTGAAATGGAGATTCGCGAATTACTTTCATTCTACAAATTCGACGGAGATAACATTCCGGTAGTTAAAGGTTCCGCTTTGGGTGCTCTGAATGGAGAACCTAAATGGGTAGAAACTGTTGTGGAATTGATGTCGGCTGTTGACAACTATATCCCCATCCCTGAGCGTGTAACAGATAAACCTTTCTTGATGCCTGTAGAGGATGTTTTCACCATCACTGGTCGTGGTACAGTGGCTACTGGTCGTATTGAGCGTGGTATCATAAACGTTGGAGAGCCTGTACAAATTATCGGTATGGGTGCAGAAAACCTTACTTCTACCATCACGGGAGTTGAAATGTTCCGCAAACTCCTCGATAGAGGTGAAGCAGGCGACAACGTAGGTCTTTTGCTGCGCGGTATTGACAAAGATCAAATCCGCCGTGGTATGGTTATTTGCAAACCAAACTCAGTAAAACCTCACTCAAAGTTCAAAGCAGAGGTGTACGTTTTGAGTAAGGAAGAAGGCGGTCGTCACACTCCATTCTTCAAAGGTTACAACCCTCAGTTCTATTTCCGTACCACAGATGTTACGGGTGAAATCACACTGCCTGATGGTGTAGAAATGGTTATGCCCGGTGATAACATTACCATCACTGTGGAATTACAGAAATCTATCGCTATGGAACAAGGCCTCAGATTTGCGATTCGCGAAGGTGGCAGAACTGTAGGTGCAGGTCAGGTAACTGAAATCCTTGAATAAATTAATTGTTTAGAATTATTTTTATAGTAAAGCCCCGATTAAATACCGGGGCTTTTTTGTATTATTTGAGACAGTAATATTGAGAGCGGGAACAAATAACAAATCAAAGTTTAACACAGATTACGCAATAGGATTTTTTCTAATGTTTAATTCGGTTTTAGTTATTTGTTGCATTGTAATGATTATGAAGATTAGATTCATTTCTATCACGCTGCGACCGCCTGCTCAACTGTGAAAGTTATCTTTGCGGCATGAAATCCCAAATCAAAGCATACTTTGACCGTTTGTTGGAGCTTTTGGAGGCCGAGAGAGTAGAAGATATGCGTTTGTATCAATCTGTGATGCAAGCAGACCGCTTGGAAAGCCGAATTGCTGAGGGGGTTACTTGGTATCCGGTCATTTTGAAATCGGCAGAAATGGGCAGTGGTGGACAATTCCGCCTTTCTTTGGAAAGAACAAAACACTTGGGAGAGGCGCACTTGTTTACTTCGGGGGCTAATGTGGCTATTGTGGGCGAGGAAACTACACAAGGTGTGATTGTGGGTGTCTGGGATGATGGCATGCGTGTGGCGGTAGATGAGTTGCCTGACTGGCTGGAAGAGGGAAACAAATTGCGTGTGGATTTACTTTTTGACAACCATTCTTACAAAGAGATGGAAAAGGCTCTTAAAGAAGCGGCTCTGAGTGCACATCCTCGCTTTTTTTTCTTGCGTGAAGTGTTGTTGGGAAAACAGAAGCCGACTTTTAAATGCGATTATTTTCCTGTCAATGACCCTGCTATTAATTCATCCCAAAATGCGGCTATGAATTTGGCTCTTACAGCCCAAGATGTTGCCATTATTCATGGGCCTCCCGGAACTGGAAAAACTACGACTCTGGTCAGAACTGTTGTTCAGACCTTAAAAAACGAAGACCAAATATTGGTTTGTGCGCCCTCCAACGTGGCAGTTGATTTGCTATGTTTAAAACTTAGCCAAGCAGGTATCAAAGTGGTGCGTATTGGGAATCCGGCTCGCGTGCAGACTGAATTGCAATCTCTTACGCTTGACGAACAAATTGTCGCACATAGCGAAGCCCGCAACATCAAACAACTGCGCCGCGATGCGGAAGAATATTACAATTTAGCCAAAAAATACAAGCGAAACTTTGGTCAGCAGGAGCGCGAACAAAGAAAACTGCTGCTCAATCAAGTTCGGCTGCTAAAAGAAGAAGCCATCAAGACTGAGCAGTACTTAGTCGAAAAAATCCTAAATTCTGCACAGGTTATTGCCGCTACTCTGGTGGGGGTAGGTTCTCATCATTTGCAAGGCAAAGTATTTGGCACTGTGTTCATAGATGAGGCTGCCCAAGCTCTTGAGCCGGCTTGTTGGATAGCCCTCCTCAAGGCCAATCGGGTCGTTTTGGCAGGAGACCACCAGCAACTCCCCCCCACCGTAAAAGCCCCCGACCCAAAAAGTAATGGATTGACGCACACATTGTTTGAGAAAATTATAGGCTACTATCCCGAATCATCCGCAATGCTTCAAATCCAATACAGGATGAATGAAAAAATTGCCGGTTTCAGTTCTATTGCCTTTTACAATGGAAGATTGTTGGCGCATGAAGAAGTGAAAAACCATGTGCTGGGCAAGGAAAATGAGAGGCTCTGCGAGGCTTTGGAGTTTTTGGATACCGCCGGATGCAGTTTTGAGGAGGAACCCCAAGGACACAGCTACCACAACCCGGGGGAAGTCCGCGTTGTATTTGCCCATCTCTTGCAACTCTTTGAGGCCTTGGTTATGCACCAAAACGATTTTGCAAAAAAAACGATTGCCCTTATTTCGCCCTACAAAGGTCAAGTAAACTCGATGAAAGAAGCCCTGCTAAACGATAAAAATTTTGACTACTTCCGCAACCAAATCACCGTGAACTCTATTGACGGATTTCAGGGTCAAGAAAAAGATATTGTATATCTGAGTCTGGTACGCTCAAACCAAAAAGGAAATATTGGCTTTTTATCTGATTTTAGGCGTTTTAACGTGGCTGTAACCAGGGCAAAGAAAAAATTGGTCATAGTAGGAGACAGCTCAACTATTTCAAGTCATAAATTTTACGATTCATTTTTGAAGTATGTGGAGCAAAGCGGAAAATACCAAACCGCTTGGGAATGGATGTAAAGATAAATAATGAACACTAATTCACTCATTAGCTGGTATTTGGCAAACAAACGCGACCTGCCTTGGCGACACACCCGAGAACCTTATCTAATATGGCTCTCAGAGATTATTCTGCAACAAACTCGTGTGAATCAGGGTATTGGATATTATCATAAATTTTGCGAACACTTCCCGTCTATCAAAGATTTGGCTGAGGCTTCGTTGGATAGGGTGTTTGAACTTTGGCAAGGGCTTGGTTATTACACACGCGCGAAAAATTTGCATCAGGCAGCTCAAGCTATTTACAAAAACGGCAAATTTCCCGATACTTACAGTGAGCTACTGAAAATCAAAGGGATAGGAAACTATACTGCGGCTGCAATTGCATCGTTTGCTTTCGATGAAGCTGTGGCCGTGTTGGACGGCAATGTGATGCGGGTTTTGTCAAGACACTTTGATGTAAAGACCAATATCCTTTCGGGTGCGGGAAGAAAACAACTTCAATCGATAGCTGACCAACTATTGCCCATTGGCCAATCTGCCCTTTACAATCAAGCGATTATGGAACTGGGTGCACTGGTTTGCAAGCCTCAAAAACCTGACTGCTTGCACTGCCCGATTAGGGAAAGCTGCTTGGCCTTCTCTCACAAAACGCAAGAAAACCTACCCGTCAGAATCAAAAACACAAACCGAAAAACAAGAAAATTCAACTACTTAGTGATCTGCAATCAGGAAAGTATTTTACTGAGAAAAAGAACTTCGGATGATATTTGGCAAGGTCTTTATGAATTCTATAAATTGGAGGAGCATGAAGATATACAATTGTTTGCACGAAAACAAAACTTTGATTTTCAATATATTAGTCCTATGCTGTCTTTTACTCATAAACTTACGCATCAAGACTTAGTCATAGACTCGTGGCTTTACAAAACAAAAGAGCCGGAATCTTTGGCTTTAAAGTTTGGTTTAGAAGTATTTAGCTTTGAGCAGGCAAATCAAATAGGCAAACCGGCTGCTATAAGCAAAATTTTGGAACACTTGAGGATAAAACAAGGTTTGCTGGATTTTTAAACTGAAAATCAAATATTTAAAAAAAATAAAAATATCTTTATTATTTATTACTTACTTTTTTCATTTTATTTGTTGTTCAAAATTTCACCTCATGTCAAATTTTAATAGAGTCATTTTGATGGGACGCTTGGGAAGCGATCCCGAGATAAGAACCTTAGAAAGCGGCACTTCCGTTGCGAATGTGAATTTAGCTACAAGCGAATCCTACACAGATAAGAACGGTAATAAACAAGAAGTTACAGAGTGGCACAGACTTGAGTTTTGGGATCCGCAAGCCAAAATCGTTCATCAGTACTGCAAAAAAGGTGATTTGATTTTCGTTGAAGGAAAAATAAAGACCGACACTTGGACAGATAAAGAAGGCCAACAACGCAAAACTCAAAAAATCAGGGTTATAACTTTGCAACTTATGCCTAAAGGACTGCATGCAGGCACTTCTGCTCCCAAAGAGCCTGAACCCGCCGATATGCCGAAACCTTCGCCTGTCAGTGATACAGTAGAAGATGATTTGCCTTTCTAATTTTGATTGAAATTGGACAACCCGCTTTTATCTCAAATCGGACTGTGTTTCATTTTGCTTGAAATGGACTTAAGTTCTGTCTCGCTGATGGCGGGGGTGTTGCTCTTGTTGATTGGTTCGGGGCTGATCTCAGCTTGCGAAACCAGTTTCTTTTCGCTCTCTCCCCAACAACTCCAGTCTTGCAAGGTCGGCAAATCAAAAGCTGAAAAATTGATTTTGAGACTTTTGCAAGATGCCAATTTGCTTTTGGCTACTATATTGATTGTCAATAACTTTATCAATGTAAGTATGATTACGGCCTTGCTGTATTTGAGTTGGGATATTTTTGGCCGCAACAATCCTACTGCCCTTTTTTATGCCCCTATCTTTGCCACGGGATTGATCGTGTTTTTTGGGGAGATTTTCCCGAAGATTCTCGCAGCCCGATACAATTTGGCTTTTGCCAAAAAAGTTGCTTTGCCTCTTAGTACCGTAATCTGGTTGGTAAGTCCTTTTAGCTGGATGCTGATGGGCTTTGGGGGGATTATAGAAAAACGCGTGAAAAGAATTGGTTATCAAGTAACTACAAAAGAGTTGGTGCAGGCTCTTGAGATGGCTACTTCCACCCAGACCTCCAACGAGGAAAAAGAAATTTTGAGAGGCATTATTACTTACGGCTCAAAAACCGTGAAGCAAATCATGACTCCCAGAATGGATATGGCTGCTTTTGATTTGGATAACAATTTTCACGACCTTCTCGATAAAATAAATAAGTGGGGCTACTCCCGAATCCCCGTTTACAGGGACACGGTAGATTTTATTGAGGGTATTTTGTATATCAAAGACCTACTCCCGCATGTAGAAAACGATACAAATTTCAATTGGCAGCAATTTATCCGCAGGGATACGCTTTTCGTGCTCGAAAACAAAAAAATCGACGACCTTTTTAAAGAGTTTCAAAAGCGTCGGGTACACATGGCCATAGTAGTAGATGAATATGGAGGTACGTCAGGACTCATCACTTTGGAAGATATTTTGGAGGAAATCATTGGAGACATAAATGATGAATTTGACGATGCCAATGAGTCACTCTACAAACAGCTTGATGAGAATACGTACTCCTTTGATGCCAAAATATCAATCAATGACTTTTGCAAAGTGTTTGACATTGAATATGATTTGTTTTCTGAATTGCGTGATGAAGTGCACACATTAGGAGGATTGGTCATTGAGATTTTTGCAGGTATGCCTTCGGTTGGGCAAAAAATTTGCTACAAAAATTTTGAGTTTGTCATCGTTTCAACTGACAAAAAAAGAATTAAAACCATCAAATGTATTTACCATGTCAAAAATTCTTAGCCTATCTTGTATCATACTATTATCTTGCGGACAATCAACTAATTACCTTCCTCGCCCAAGAGGCTTTCATCGTATAGAGATGCCTAAACCAAGCTATGTTGAATTTGACTCTACTGGCTTCCCTTACAAAATGCTCCGCTCCGCACACAGTCAGATAGTAAAAGACTCATCTTATGGGGCTAAGCCTTGGTTTATCCACCTTGCCTACCCCGGCTATATGGGTGTTTTGCATATATCCCACCAAAACCCAAAAAACAACCGTGATTCACTTGCCAAATTTTTCAATACCTCATTGCGCCTTACCGGAAAACACGAATACTTTGCTACTGCCATCAATGAATATTCATACAAAACACCTAAAGGATATACAGCCATCATATCTGAAATAGAAGGAGACGTGCCCAGCCAATTTCAATATTTTGTTACCGATTCGACACAAAATTTTTTCCGTGTCGCTCTTTATTTCCCTGAAAGCAAGAAAAATGACTCTTTGGCCCCTATCATCGAATACCTAAAAAAAGATATGATAGAAATGCTCAATTCGGTCGATTGGAAAAAGTAGTTACAACAAAAGCAAGGCTATTTTTTTTGAAAGTTTTCGGCTACGACATCCCAATTTATGAGATTGAAGAAAGCCTCTATGTACTCAGTCCGACGGTTTTGGTATTTTAGGTAATAGGCGTGTTCCCAAACATCAAGCCCCAAGATGGGAACAGATGGGTTTGCTACAACCTTGGCCATGAGCGGATTGTCTTGGTTGGGGGTGGAGACAATTTCGAGCTTGCCTTTATTGACAACAAGCCAAGTCCATCCCGACCCAAATAATTTTTTGGCTTCGTCGCTAAAGCGGCTCTTAAATAGCTCAAAAGAATCAAACTGTTTGTTAATAGATTTAAGGAGTTTGCCTTTGGGCATCTTTGAGCCACCGGGCGTGAGCGTTTTCCAAAAAAGAGTGTGGTTAAAATGGCCGCCGGCGTTATTGCGGAGGGCTACATCTGTTGGGGAGAGGGACACAAGAATTTCATGCAAGTCTTTCCCCTGCAAAGCAGTACCTTTCAAAGCATTGTTTAAATTGTTGATATAGGCGGCATGGTGCTTGGTATGGTGGATTTCCATGGTGCGAGCATCAATATGAGGCTCTAAGGCAGCGTAAGCAAAACCTAAAGAAGGAAGCTCAAAATCTGACTCTTTGCTGATGCTCCTCTGCGCATAAGCCTCTCTGAAACCAGCCAAAGTTCCCAATGCCAACACAGAGACTGTTTTGAGAAATGTTCTTTTGTCCATAGTTTTTTACAAAGTTAGTAAAAATACTATGCTCATAAATAAAGCTACCCTATAATACAGAACAAACTTGTTTTCAGGTATTTGAAAATAACAATAAATTTCTTTTCTCTTAAGTGAATTATTTTTTAAAATAATTTTATTGGATTTATTTAGTTTTATGAAAAATTTAATCCCATGCCAAAGGTTTTTTTGGGCGGTACTGTAAATGGCTCCAAATGGCGAGATTATGTTATTGAAAGACTGCAAATTGACTATTTCGATCCGGTTGTAAAGGAATGGAACGATGCTGCCTACCAGCGTGAGTTGCACGAAAGAGAACATTGTGACTTTTGCCTGTACGTGCTCACCCCTAAAATGACGGGGGTTTATGCCGTGGCCGAAGTGGTTGATGACTCAAATAAAAGGCCGGATAAGACCTTATTTTGTGTGTTGGAAGAAGACGAGGGTGAGGTATTTACGCCTCACCAGAAAAAAGCTATGGACGCAGTTGGGAAAATGGTTCAAAAAAATGGAGCTAAAATCTTCAAAAAACTTGATACCCTGATTGCTTTTCTCAATTCTTTCAAATACGACAAAGAATTAATTTCTCAATAAGCCCATGTCTTTGAATGTATAAACCAAGTAGCCTGTTTACCTCTGCCTTTATCTCCTATTCGAGAAGAAACTTATCATTTGCCAGAAAACTTTATCACAGACTCGAAACTGAAAACTGGGACACTTGGTTTGATCAAGAAGACATCCCTGCGGCTGTTGATTTTCAGCAAGAAATAGAAGAAGGCATCCGATGCACGGATAATTTTATTTTCATTATATCGCCCGACTCGGTAGCGTCTCAGTATTGCAGAATGGAAATTGAAATCGCTGTGCGCTATCACAAGCGAATCATACCATTGCTGCACAAAGACTTAGAAACAGACAAAGACTGGTCAAGTTTGCATCCTGCCATTGGGAAAATCAACTGGCTGTTTTTTATGGAAGATGGCGATTTTGATAAGTCTTATCAGTTGTTCGTTGATATACTAAACTCACATAAAAGCTATGTGCATCAACACACCCAACTGCTTTATCATGCTTTGGAATGGCAAAAAAGTGGCCGCTCGGAACATAAAATCCTGACCAGAAACTTGAGAATGTCTTCTCAGACTTGGCTCAAAACCACTTTCAGCGGTCAACCGCCCTGCACCCCTACCCCTTTACACTGTGAATTTATCGCTCAATCTCAAAAATCAGCCCAAAATGGTGGCTGTGAGGTGTTTATTGGTCAGTTGCCCACTTACAACGAATTGCGAGAAAAAGTCAGGCTTTCTCTGCTTAGGGCAGGTTTGACTTGTTGGGCGCACGAGTATGACATCAAACCCGGTAGCAAATACCGGAAGATGGTTGAGTCAGGCATAGAACTGTCAAACAATATTTTATTTTTTATTACAGAAGATTCCATAAAAACCGAGAGTTGTCTTTGGGAAATAGATTATGCCCGCTCTTTAAATAAAAGAATCATTCCCGTTGTGCTGCAAGAGGTGGATATGGATTCTTTGCCTCTGTTTTTAAGAGGTTTACAAAAAATACCTCTGTACAGTTTAGAAAATATCAATGCACTTTTTCTCAACCATACGAATGAGTTTTCGAGTCTGCTCAATATTGTTGAGAGCGACAAAGAATACCTCAACACACATAAAATCATCCTCAACCAAGCCCTCAAGTGGAAAAACAATAAAGAAATTCCCTCTTTGTTGCTTATGAATACAACACTTGAGCTGGCGAAGGCTTGGCTGAGCACCGCTCAAAACAGACCCCATTATGGCGCAACAGAGCTTCACAAAGAGTTTATCAACAGAAGTTCCACCGATACAATTGGCCTGCAATTGGAAATCTACATATCTTATTCTCGCAACGATTCAGAGTACGCAAGGCAAATCAATGAAGAACTCCAACTTGCCGGAAGGATTACTTGGTTTGATCAAGAAAACATTTCTGAAGAAAACCTGCTTGTCGAGAGTATAGAAAATTCGCTCAACTTACTTTTTATCCTATCAAATCAATCTCACAACTCCTTTTTTGCGTTGAATGAGGCAGAATATGCACTTTCTAAGCAAAAAAGACTGCTGGTTTTGCAAATTGAGCCTCTTGAAAATCCAATACCGAGCATATTAAAAAATTGCAAGATAGTTGATGCCTCTAACTTGAAGCCTAAAGAAGCACTGCATAGGCTGCTCGTTGAACTGGACTCCAACAAAGAATATCTTACGCTATTTGCACGCTGGCAGCAAAAAGCAAACCAATGGCAGCAATCAAATAAAAATCCTGACTTGTTGCTGCGCGCCGCTGAGTTGGAGCAAGCCAAACAATGGTACACCGAAGCCCTCGAAAAAGGAATTCAGCCAAAACCTACCGATGCTATCACTCTTTTCTTGGATGAGAGCGAACTGCGGATTATGGCCGAAAAAGAAGAAGAAAACCGCAGACAGCGTGAATTTATGCACCTTGAGATGCAGAAAGCACGCTCCGAAAAAAGATTCCAACGATTAGTAACCTTCGTCGTTTCTATTGCTCTGTTTTTCAGTGGCTTATTTGCTTTTATGAGCTACAGGGCTTACCATAACAGCAAAACAACCTTTACCACTCGCTACGAAAACCTGCTTACTGTAATGGCAAACGTAAAAGCCAAACAGATAGAAGCCATTTTCACACAGATGGGCAACTCTTTGGAGTTGGTAAGAAACACACCTGCCCTTGTTGACTTGGTCAAAGAGTTGGAAAAAGAAGATGCCACCCGTTTCAGTGCCATAGAAAGAGGGTTCAACAAATCGCTCGTTCCACTGCAAAACGCTTACAACTACTTAGACATCGGTATTGCCAACCGAAATGGAAAAATACTCTACAAATCAAACTACAACGATAAAACACTGATTAAAAACAGTTTTTTAACTGAGTTTAAATATGCAATTGACCAATTTGCACAAAAACAAAACCTCACACACTACATCACAGTCGGTACAAAAACTTTTTTGCTTTCGGCTGTAAGAAGCGAAAATGAAGTCATCGGAGTCTTTGTAGCTGTTTTTGATTTGCAGGAAAATATCTATCCTTTGCTCAACGTGGACAACACGTTGGGAGAAACAGGAGAAATAATTTTGACCTCTTATTTCGACAATCAAACAAGCCTAAAAATCATCTCTCCCGCCAAGTTTAAAAAAGAGCCTCTTCCTATTCCTCTAATTCCCTACAATATAGAAAATGCTGCACATGCGCAAGCCAGCAAGAGCAATGCCCTGCCTTTCACTAAGATGATGAAAGATTACAGAGGAACAGAAACACTTACCAGCGGGCGGTATATCCCCGTTGTTGGCTGGGGAATTGTGGTCAAAATTGACAAGGAAGCGATGCTGAGAGATTTTAAATTCTTCTAATTCAAAGGCAAAACCCACCGTCCCGCAATAGAGAAATAGCCCATATTTCCCTTATTTTCTACCCTAAGAAGGCCATTTTTCAATCGGATGCTGTCGTAAATCGGCTCAAGCATCACTTTACCGTCATAAAACAGACCGAAGGCGTATTTTGACTCAACTTTTGCGCCGTTGCCCAGTATCTCTACTTGGTTGAAAACAGCGTCACTGACTAAGTTGCCATCTGTATCTATCATCCTCCAGAGTCCTTCGCTTACTTTCGTCCAGCCTATATCTTGGGTAACTTGAAATTGAGTCTCAATTTTTCTGTTTTCTCCGTTTTCTTTTAAGTAAAATTCCTTTTCCGCCTTACTAAACCTTATTTTGGATTCTCGAACGTTGGATGGATCTTTTTCGCCCCATTTGGCAGTGTACCTCGTCAGTTCCCATATTTCGCCTCTTTTGGCAAAGGCTGTTTCACCAAAAAATGGCGTAACTTCATCAAACCTTTGCGGATAGGCCTCCAACCCATTGGGGGCGATGTGAAAATACCCTTTGGCATCTTTGGCCACCGCTCTGTCAGAAAAAAACTTGGCATCGCTCTCTACCGTCAAGACTCCCATTTTGCTGCCTTGCAAGTTGATGATTTCGCTGGCGTTGGTCAGGGCATAGCCCCCAAAAAACGGCTCGGCTTGTCTGAAAAATCCCTTAAAAGCCTCTTTGCCATCGGTTTTTATGTAGGTCCACTTGTTGGGGGCAAGCGCAACCGCTGCCAAGCCTTGCTTGAAGTTAGTAGCTTTGTGGTACTGCGCAGCAAGCACTATTTGGCCATTTTTGTCAAAATAACCATATTTTTTGCTCTTGTCTTGAAAATAAGCAAACCCTTCCGAAAACTCTCCAATTTGCAAATATTCATATTTGGTTAGCAATTTGCCTTTAACATCCGCCAAAGCATACAGGTTGTCTTTTTTTGCGACTCCTAAACCTATTTCAGTATTAAAACTAATAAATTTTAATTTATCGGTTTGGGGCAAAACGACGATAGGTTTATTTATTTGTGAAACCGGTTCGCCATTTTGATTAAAATAAACCACTCTTTTGTTTTCGGTACTTACCAAAATCAAATCGCTGTCTTGTATAAACCCAGTATAAACATATAAAAAAGGCAAAACTACCTCAGCTCTATCGCTTAGAACACCGCAAAGGTTGTCTTTTTTGGCACAGATATATCCGTTTTTGGGTTCACTAAGCTCTTGGTATAAAATGGGTATTCTTATTTTTCCTTTTGCGTCTATGTAGCCATATTTATTTTCCAATTTAACTTTAAATAAATTTGAACTATCTTCCAAAATAACCTCAAAATTTTGGATTTCATCATAAATACAAGGAATCGCCAACCTGCCCAAGTTGTCAAAATAACCTGTTTTCCCGTTTTTTATGGCTTTTGCTATTGCTTTGCTTTGCCGATAAACTTTTTCCAAGTCTTCAATTTTATCATAGACAGGCTCAATAAATACAGTGCCTAAGTGGTTGATATAGCCCATTTTGTTGTCTTTATAGATTTTAGCGATGCCGCTCTTTTTGGCGTATATCTCTTCAAAACCTTCGATTTTCTGGTATTGGCATTCGACAACCGTTTCGCCTTTGGCGTTGATGTATCCGTATTTTGAGAAGCCTCGTTCCGTTTTCCCGAAGGCCGTTTGAGCCAGTGAATTGCGCAAATCGCCTATGTATTCGACATCATGCACCACAGCAATTACCAACTTACCACTTCGGTCTATCAAGCCGGATTTGCCATTTTTTCTCACACAAGCATGATTTTGCTCAAATGGATAAATCATATCGTACTCAAATGGCAGTATGACAGTATTTTTTGTATTAATTATGCCCCATTTGCCTTCTTTGCCTTTGCCTTTTTTGACTCTAAATAGACCCTGCTCGCAAGGATTTATACCATCGTATACAAACGGGATATCAGGATAAGCACCAAACTTGCCGTCTTTTTTGGCTATGGCGTATCCATTCACAAAATCGCCCGCAACTTGAAAACCTTTTTCCAATACCTGGGTTTTGTGATTGACAAATGCAATACTTCCATCTGCAAATTCAACTGCGCAAATACCTTTTTCACTATAAAGACCTATATTTTTTATTTTTTTATTCTCCAACTGAGAAATCAACTCGCCTTTATTGCTGATAAAAGCATCCCATAGCGTATCAACACTGGCTTTGGCGTAGCCTCCAAACTCAAAGTCCGAAATAAGTATGTCTTTTACTTTGGCCTCAAAAATAATTTTACCGCTCAGATTATCAATATAATAACAAATATCTTTTTTGTCCTCTCCTACCCTTCTGGCCAAAGACTTTTGAGTTTTAGAATCTATACTGACATCGTAGAAATCAAGATTGAGCACATTTTGAGCCTGTTTATCAATTAGTTTAAACTTAAATCCCTCCGAAATCCATCGGTAAGGCGTAGGAGTTTGCTTTAAAGCCGTTTTAATTTCTTTATCTTTTTTTGCTTTTAAGGCTATATCCAAAGCGGCTTTGTTGATGTAGCTTGTCTTATTTTTAATTTCAAACTTCTCATCAAACTCAAATACGTCGTAGCTCTTTCCTTGTTGGGCAATAGACATGCCTGTTTCAATCCAAATTTGTGAATAAGATGCCTCTACAGCTATTTTACCGTCAGCTCGCCAAAGTCCTATTTTACCGTCTTTGCTTATTTTATGAAAAGGTGCGCTTTTTTCAATTTCGCCAATCCAATCGTATTGACAAGCAAGCAGTTCAACGCCACTAAGGCTAAAAATTCCCTTTTTATCGTTGCAATGGGTTAAAATTTTATCCTTTGTCCAAAAAGACACTTTAGAATATAAGTTTTTTGAAATGATGTGTCCTTGCTTGTCAAACAATTGACAATATCCATTTTTCCATGCGGCTATCAAATTTGGGAAAATTTTGGCTTGTTCATATTCAAAGGGCAAAACGGGCAACCCATTGTCCCCCAAAACGCCGGTTTTATCTTCTTTTTTTGCAATGGCAAGGCCACTTTTAAAATCAGATATGTAGGAATAAACAGGTTCTACAACGACTTTGCCCTCTTTGTCAATTAAACCCCATGTTTCATTTTTTTTGAATGGATACAACTGGGCATATAAAGATGTTTGGGCAATCAATAAAACAAACAATGATCTAAGCATAAGGAATTGGATTGTACGCAAATATGCCAATTATATCCTTATACCTAACCTAAAGTCCATAAAGTCAGCCGTGAAAGTGTGCGATTTTAAATTCATGCCCGCGTAAAACCCTCTCCAAAATCGAAAATCAAGACCATAACGCTGATAAACAAGCATCTGCGCTTGGTTGGGCTTTATCAGATAGGCTCCCAAATGTGTGTTAATCCGAAACCTCCCCATCAAATAATCGTGCCCGAAAAGAAGGGCTGCGGTGTTGGGATTGTGCTGTTCGCCATTATTTACGCGCTTCGCCAAAGACTCATCTCTGCAAAGCTCAAAACCTCCCCTGAGCATCGAGGTTTTGCCCACAATGTAGTTGGCTGTGGCCACTGCCCCATAAACAGGCAACCGATGGGCAAAGGCCTCCAGTTTTTTACCCGACATATAAACTGCAAATTCATAGCTAAATCTTTGAGGATGAAGTTCGTCAACTGTTCTTTGTCTGCTGTACAGAGGAAAGTCAGGCTTTGAAAAATTGTACTCTATGCCTATGGAAGCCGTTGGAAAGTTAATTCCACGGTTAGGTTCTTTGATACCTCCATTCGATATATGATTGAAAGTCAAAGAACTCCTCAAAAATAAATGATTTTTTATAGAATAAGATAGAGTAAATTGTGCAGAAATTTTAAAACTTAGATGCGAACTAACAAATTGATTTTCAGGATTTTTTTTAGGATGATAAACCACACTCATGTAAGCGGGGCCTGTAGCCAACCGAAGCGAAGGCTTTAGTTTGCCGTATCCAAAAAAAGGCTCTACAAAACCCAATGCCGTCACCGTACTGCCCAACTGTGCAGGGTTGCCAAAATTGAAAAAATTAAGTTGCCCTCCCACACGAGGAAAACAGCCATATACCTCCCAAACTTGCTGATTGACAATATGTTTTGAAAAACTAAGTGAAATACCCCAAGGATTTGATTGGGAAATATCTCTCAAAAATTTATGGTGGGGTATGATAAAACCATAATGAAAATCAGATGAGGCGACCCAAAAAGAATTTTGTGCAAAACCTTGTGAAACAATCAAAAGCAACAGTACAAGTCTCATTGCTCCAAATTTTAGAGTTCGCGTTTTACCACCGTTGCGCTGGCCTGAGCGGTCGGCAGTACCAGCATATCGGCTATATTGACATGGGCAGGACGAGAAGCCATAAACCAAATTAGCTCTGCAATATCTTCTGCTCTAAGAGGTTGCATCCCTTCATAGGTTTTTTTGGCTCTTTGCTCATCGCCTTTGAATCGAACCAATGAAAACTCGGTCTCCACCAGTCCGGGGTTGATGGCGGAAACCTTTATGCCGTAAGGGTTTAGGTCAAGCCTCATGCCTTCGGTCAGGGCATCAACGGCGTACTTGGTGGCACAATACACATTGCCCGAGGGATAGGTCTGCTTGCCGGCTATCGAGCCTACGTTGATGATGTGCCCGCTTTTGCGCTCGACCATTTGGGCAGATAGAACCTTGGTTATGTACAAAAGACCTTGTATATTGCTCTCTATCATGGCGCTCCAGTCAGCAATCTGCCCCTCGTGTATAGGGGCAAGACCATGGGCATTGCCGGCATTGTTAATCAGCACATCTATATGATGAAAAGGCGAGGGCAAAGAAGCCAGCGAGCCGACCACTTCGTCGTATTTGGATACATCAAAAGACAAAGTCTTTATATTGTCCCCAAAGAGATTTTCAAGTTCTTTGAGCCTCTCTACTCTCCTACCACAAGCCACCACCCTAAAACCCTCTCTAACAAACACTTGAACACATGCGCGGCCTATGCCCGATGTGGCTCCCGTTATGAGTGCTGTCTTCATTTCAAAACCTGTGCGGCGTGGTTTTTGGTATCAACTTTTTCTATAATCTCCTCGATTACACCGTTTTCATCAATGATAAAAGTAGTTCTGGCCGTTCCCATGTAGGTTTTGCCATACATAGATTTTTCTTTCCATGTGTCGTAGAGTTCATGGATAGAGTGGTCGGTATCAGCCAAGAGTGAAAAAGGAAGGCTGTATTTGGCAATAAATTTTTGGTGTTTTTTTTCATCATCCGTACTGACACCCAAAACAACGTAGCCTCTGGCTGTCATCGCCTCGTAGTTGTCGCGCAAGCTGCAAGCCTCTGCCGTGCAACCGGGGGTATCATCTTTGGGATAGAAATAGAGCACCAATTTTTTGCCTGCAAAATCACTGAGTTTGACAGCATTTCCGTTCTGGTCAACTCCCGAAAAATCGGGGGCTTTATCACCTTTGTTAAGTTTCATAAGAGTTTTTGTTTTTTAGACGAACTTTTAGAACCAACCCACACCCTAAGCGATACCCTACACTTAATCTATATCAAAAAAATCAATGCTGTTTTATCATTTTTCCGCTTCATTTTTAGTTAACAAAAAATTAATAAAAAATTGATTTTTGATTTTTGATTTTTGATTTTTGATTTTTGATTTTTGATTTTTGATTTTTGTACCACTTTTACATGGCCATGAAAGTTAGCAACCGGCAGCTACAAATGCAGGGGCGGAAGCCGAAAAGCCAATGAGTAGGTACAAAAATTTTTTACTTTAATTCAATGAAAATCAAAAGAAATGTATTGATTTCTCTTAGTTATGCCGTTTTGGCTTTAGTATTTGGTGCTTGTTCGAATTATGAGGGTAGGGACATGAACCCTAATAGTACTAAAATCGAATCTTTTCATCAGTTGTCATCCTCTGCATTATCTATTGATAGTAACTTTATAGAAACTGTATCACTCGCGTCTAATTTTGCTACTAATAATTTTCCATTCATATTGGAAAATTTTCAATCTTTCGAAAATGCCTATAATTTATTTACGTATAATCCCTCCCAATCAAATAAAGAAGCTCTTGCTATTCAATTAGGCTTTCAAAGTGCAGCAGATTTGCAGTCATGGCTAAACCAGATTAAATCAAAGATAA